>JAJDVZ010000100.1:0-42997 GCA_022825835.1 Candidatus Latescibacterota bacterium | reverse complement strand
CTGACGTGGTCGTTGGGTGGTACAGATGCCGATGCCTTTGCATGGGATGGCACGGGCGCGACGCGCTCGCTGGTGTTCAAGACACCGCCCGA
Source organism: Candidatus Latescibacterota bacterium (assembly GCA_022825835.1). GTDB lineage: Bacteria > Latescibacterota > UBA2968 > UBA8231 > UBA8231. The sequence goes on along the minus strand of JAJDVZ010000100.1, from coordinate 42,905 downwards.
TTTTGAGCAGCAAGCGAGCTACACCGTAACGGTGGGGGTGTCCGATGCCGAGCCGCTATCGGCAACGGTTATAACGACCGTCAGCGTATCTAATGTGGACGAAGCGGGCACGGTAGCTCTGACCTCGACACCGCCGCAGGTGGGCACCCCCCTGACGGCGACGCTGTCAGACCCAGATGGCAGTATCACCGGCGCGGTGTGGCAGTGGCAGCGCCGGGCGTCGGCCACCGCCGATTGGGCGGATGTGCCTGCTGGCGCGGAAGGTGCGTCGGGGGGAGCGGAGCTATCCAGCTACACGCCACCGGCCGGCGATGTGGGGTACATGCTGCAGGCGACCGTGAGCTATCGCGATGGCCACAGCACCACCGCGCCCAAGACGGCGCAGAGTGCGGCGACCGAGGCGGTGGTGGGTCCACCGGCGGCCGTGGCGTCGTTGACGGCCGCACCGGGCGATGGGCAGGTGGTGCTGGCGTGGCAGGCTCCGGCGGATGGCGGATCGCCGATTACCGGCTATGAGTATCGCCAGCGTGATGACGGCGGCACGAGTTGGCAGCCGGATTGGACGCTGATAGCCGACAGCGACGCCCAGACGACCGGCCACACGGTGAGCGGCTTGACCAACGGCACGGCCTACACCTTTGAGGTGCGGGCGGTCAACCGGGTGGGCACGGGGGCGGCGCGGAGGGCGATGGCCACGCCGGAACGGTCTAACCAGCCGCCGACGTTGAAAGGGCCGGCGGCGGCGACGGTAGCCGAACAGAGCACGGACGCGATTGGCCCCTACGAGGCCGACGACCCAGACGATGATGACCTGACGTGGTCGCTGGGGGGCGCGGATGCGTCGGCCTTTACGTGGGCGAGCACGGGCCCGACGCGCTTATTGGCGTTCAAGACGCCGCCCGATTTTGAGCAGCAGGCGAGTTATGCCGTGTCCGTGTCGGTGGACGATGGCGCTTTGGCGGCGACGGTTATAACGACCGTCAGCGTATCTAATGGGGACGAGGCCGGCACGGTAGCGTTGACCTCAACAAAGCCGCAGGTGGGCACCCCCCTGACGGCGACGCTGTCGGACCCGGACGGCAGTATCACCGGCGCGGTGTGGCAGTGGCAGCGCCGGGCGTCGGCCACCGCTGCTTGGGCGGATGCACCCGCTGGCGCGGAAGGCGCGTCGGGGGTGGCGGAGTTGTCCAGCTACACGCCGCAAGCCGGCGATGTGGGGTTGCGGTTACAGGCGACGGTTCGCTATCGCGATGGCCACAGCCCCACCGCGCCCAAGACGGCGCAGAGTGCAACGACGGAAGGGGTGGTGGGTCCACCGGCGGCCGTGGCGTCGTTGACGGCCGCACCGGGCGATGGGCAGGTGGTGCTGGCGTGGCAGGCTCCGGCGTCGGACGGCGGATCGCCAATTAGCGGCTATGAATATCGCCAGAGCGATGATAGCGGCACGAGTTGGCAGCCGGATTGGACGCCGGTCAAAGACAGCGATGCCCAGACGACCGGCCACACGGTGGATGGCTTGACCAACGGCACGGCCTACACCTTTGAGGTGCGAGCGGTCAACGCAGTGGGCACGGGGGCGGCCCGGTCGGCGACGGCCACGCCGGTACAGCCGAACCAGCCGCCGACGTTGAAAGGGCCGGCGACGGCGACCGTAGCCGAACAGAGTACCGGCACGGTCGGCCCCTACGAGGCCGATGACCCAGACGATGACACGCTGACGTGGTCTTTGGGTGGCACGGATGCCGACGCCTTTGCGTGGGATGGCACGGGCCCGACGTGGTCGTTGGCGTTCAAGCAGACGCCCGATTTTGAGCAGCAGGCGAGTTATGCCGTGTCCGTGTCGGTGGACGATGGCGCGTTGTCGGCGACGGTTACGACGACCATCAGCGTATCTAATGTGGACGAAGCCGGCACCGTGTCGCTGTCTTCGACCACGCCGCAGGTCGGGGTGCCCCTCACCGCGACGCTGAGCGATCCCGATGGCGGGATAACCAATGTGCGCTTGCGTTGGTTGTATTTCCGCTCGGGGGCGACCGGCCAAGGCGAGGCGGTGCCCGAAGCGTCCGGCACCGCCGACGGGCGGACGGCCACGCTCACGCCCTCGCGGGTGCTCGTTGAGACGCGGATTCAGGCGCAGGCCTTGTATGACGACGGCCACGGCACGGGTAAATCCGCCGAAAGTGTCCAGACCGATCCGGTAGTGGATGCGCCGTCGAAGGTGGGCGTGCTGTTGCCGTCGGCCGGGGATAGGCAGGTCACGCTGACGTGGAGTGCGGCCATCGACTTTGGGGCGGCCATTGGGCGGTATGAGTATCGCTATAGCGATGGGCAAACGTGGACGGCGTGGACGACGGTCGCCGGGGGGGCCGATGCCCGCGAGCAGACCGTGACCGGCTTGACCAACGGCACCCAATACACCTTTGAGGTGCGGGCGGTCAACCGGGTGGGGGCTGGCGAAGCCTTGTCGGTTACGGCCACCCCGGTGCAACCCAATCGGGCCCCGACGTTGAGCGGTCCGGCCACGGCGACCGTAGCCGAACAGAGCACCGGCCCGGTCGGCCCCTACGAAGCGGACGACCCAGACGATGACACGCTGACGTGGACCTTGGGCGGCACGGATGCCGACGCCTTTACGTGGACTGGCACGGGCCCGACGCGCTCGCTGGCGTTCAAGACGCCGCCCGATTTTGAGCAGCAAGCGAGTTATGCGGTGTCCGTGTCGGTGGACGATGGCGCGTTGTCGGCGACGGTTACAACGACCATCAGCGTGTCCAATGTGGACGAGGCCGGCACGGTATCGCTGTCTTCGACCGCGCCGCGGGTTGGCACGGCCATCCGTGCCACCGTGGCCGACCCGGATGGCGGGGTAGGGAATCTGCGCTGGCGGTGGTCGTACGTTCGGGCGGCTGGAGCCGAAGGAGCCAGCGAGGACGAAGCCGGTGAGGAAGCCGCCGCCGAGGGAGCCAGCAGCGGCCTCTCGACGACCTTCACGCCCCGGACGCTCCATGTTGGGCTGCGGCTGCGGGCCCGGGCGCTGTATGACGACGGCCACGGCTCCAACAAGCAAGCCTACAGCCGCAAGACCGATCCGGTCATCGGGCCGCCGGGGCGGCCGGGGCTGTCGGCGGCAGCAGGTGCAGGACAGGTCGCGCTGACGTGGACGGCGGCAGCCGACCATGGCTCGGCCATCCAGCGCTATGAGTATCGGCGCAGCGGCGGGCGTTGGGCTACCGTGTCTGGGGGGGCTAACGCCCGGAGCCAGACGATCACTGGCCTATCGAATTGCACCACCTACACGTTTGAAGTGCGCGCTGTCAACGGCGAAGGGGACGGCCCAGCCGCCAGTGCCTCGGCCACCCTATCCGGCTCGACCCCACCGCCGCCGGGCTTGTCGGCGTCGGCCGGCGATCGGCAGGTGACCCTTTCTTGGACCGCGCCGACCGTCGATAGCTGTGTGCCGATTCTGCGCTATGAGTATCGACGCAGCGGCGGGCGTTGGGCTACGGTGTCTGGGGGCGCTAACGCCCGGAGCCAGACGGTCTCTGGCCTGACCAACGGCACCACCTATACGTTTGCAGTGCGTGCCGTCAACGCCGCCGGCGATGGCTCCGCCGCCAGCATACCGGCCACGCCCGTCCAGCCCGATGTCGATGATCCGGGCACCGTGAGGCTGTCTTCAAGCCAGCCAAAGGTGGGGCAAGCCATTACCGCTACTCTATCCGATCCTGATGGCGGGGTGAAGAATCTGCGCTGGCGGTGGTCGTACTTTCGGGCGACCGGAGCCGAAGGAGCCGGCGAGGAAGCAGCCGGCGAGGAAGCAGCCGCCGAGGGCGCCAGCAGCGGCCTCTCGACGACCTTCACGCCTCGGACGATCCACCGTGGGCTGCGGCTGCGCGTCCGGGCCCTGTATGACGACGGCCACGGCTCCAACAAGCAGGCTCAGAGCCGCAAGACCGATGCGGTCATTGACCGCCCCGGGGCCCCGGGCAACCTGTCGGGACGCCCCGGCAACCTCTACACGCGGGTGGATTTGCGTTGGACGGCGGCGGAAGCCCACGGCGCACCGATTACGGACTATCAATATCGCTATCGGCGCAGCGGCACGAGTAGTTGGTCGGGTTGGACGAGCGTGGGCGTCGTAACCAGCCACACGGTGTCCGGCTTGCAAAGCGGGGCGGCGTATGCGTTCCAAGTGCGGGCGGTCAATACAGTGGGGGCTGGCCCGAGCGCGGATACTACGGGCACGGTGCGGGCACAGGCCGAAGAAGCCCAAGACGGACAAGCATCCGACGAAGAAGAGCCAGACGAAGAAGCTCCCGACGAGGAAGCACCTAGCGAGGAACCCCAAGCCGAGGACGAGGACGCTCAAGACGAAGAAGCACCGGCGGCCAAGCGCACCGGCGAGGCCGTTCCATCCGACGTGGCGCTGGCCGTTCTCGCTGCACCCAACCCGTTCAATCCAACCACCAGCCTACAACTCCACCTGCCGACTAGCGGCCCCGTCTGGCTGACTCTTTACAACATAACCGGGCAAGTCGTATATACGCTCTTGGAAGGGCGTAGGCTTCAAGCGGGCTACCACACCTTCCATTGGGGCGGACGCGACCAACAGGGATACCTCGTCACTTCGGGCGTATATGTCTATCAAGTGCGAACCAACAACCAAAGACAAACCGGAAAAATGGCCCTGATTCGATAAGGCGTTACCAAATGGAGAGCAATAAACCAACTGTGATGAAATTCTGGCAGCGGGGCGACCCTTTTATCTGGCTTACGGGCGGGGCGTTGGCTCTGTGTTTGGCGATGATCGCCGGTTTGGTGGGGATCATTGTCTATAATGGCGCGGGCGTGTTCTGGCCGCAGGATTTGACCCTGTTACGCCTCAAAGACGGTCCGCCGGTCATGGGCAAACTGATGGATCGCCAGCCCATTCCCGGGGCCGTAGGGCACTATCGGGTGCAGCTCAAGGTCGGCAACCGCGACGCGTATGGCCAAGATTTTCGCTGGGTGGATGAAGACGCGATTGCCGAGCGCGAAAGGCCAGCCGAGGCCGTGGTCTTCGAGCGAGTCGAGTGGGGCGATACGCACGGCTTTATCGCGGCCTTGTACGAGGAGGAGCGGCTGCTGGCAAAAGGGGTGGGGGTCTGGGAGGTCTTACAGGAACTGCTGGACCAGGTCGGCGAACTGGACGAGCGCATTCACACCTTGGAGCGCGGCGAGCTGGACAAGCTCAACCGCGCTATAGATGACTTGCGCCTGCAGGAGCGTCGCTTGCAGCGCGAGAAAAATGACGCACAACTGGTCGCAAACGAGGTGCGTCGCCAGGCCCTATGGGACGAGCACGAGGCCCTATCCGGGCGCTTGGACGAGTTGCGGGCGCAGCAGGAGCGCTGGGAGGTGGAAGTCGCGCTGGCCGGGGGTGAGACGCGCCGCGTCAAGGTGGCGGCCATCGTCCGCGTCTATCGCCCCAATTTGATGGGGGTCGGGGCCAAGGTACAGACCTATCTGTCCAAGGGCTGGGAATTTGTGGCGGGCGAGCCGCGCGAATCCAATACCGAGGGCGGCATCTTCCCCGCGCTGTTTGGCACGGTGATGATGGTGATGCTGATGAGCTTGGCGGCCGTGCCCTTTGGGGTCCTCGCGGCGCTCTACCTGCGCGAGTACGCCCGGCAGGGTTTTTGGGTGCGCCTCGTGCGGATTGCGGTCAACAACTTGGCGGGCGTGCCTTCCATCGTCTTTGGCATGTTTGGCTTGGGCTTCTTCGTGTACGGCATCGGCGGCAGCATTGACCAGCTCTTTTACGCGGATGCCCTGCCGACACCCACCTATGGCACCGGCGGCATTCTCTGGGCCTCGCTGACGCTGGCGCTGCTGACGGTACCGGTCGTCATCGTGGCCACCGAGGAGAGCTTGGCGGCCGTGCCTCGCGAGATGCGCGAAGGTGCGCTGGCTTTGGGGGCGACCAAATTTCAGATGATTTGGAGCGTGGTACTGCCCAGCGCGCTGCCGGGCATTCTCACGGGCGTCATCTTGGCCACGGCGCGCGGGGCCGGCGAGGTCGCGCCGCTGATGATTACCGGCGTGGTCAAGCTAGCGCCGGATTTACCGCTCGATGCGTTCGCGCCATTTTTTCACTTGGAGCGAAAGTTTATGCACTTAGGCTTTCACATCTACGATGTGGGCTTCCAGTCGCCCAACGTGGAGGCGGCCCGGCCCATGGTGTACACTACGGCCCTGCTGCTGTTGACCATTGTACTGCTCCTGAACTTGACGGCCATTGTCGTCCGCAACAAATTGCGCAGGAAGTACGCCACCGCGGCCTTTTAGGAGATGCCATGAGCCAGCCTTTAGCCTCGGACCAGGCAAATTCCATCGTCGAGGTGGAAAATCTGAACATGTTCTACGGCGAGACTCAGGCTTTGCACGACATTGACCTGAGCATTCCCGAGCGCGAGGTGACCGCGTTTATCGGCCCTTCGGGCTGCGGTAAATCGACGCTCTTGCGTTGCTTCAATCGCCTCAACGACCTGATCGAATCCGCGCGCATTGAAGGGTCAGTGCGGGTCAGTGGCCGCGACATTTACGCGCCCGATTGCGATGTGATCGACTTGCGGCGGCGGGTGGGCATGGTGTTCCAAAAATCCAATCCCTTTCCCAAGTCCATCTACGAAAACGTGGCCTACGGTCTGCGCATCGCCGGGGAAAACCGCCGTCGGGTGCTCGACGAAGCTGTGGAGAAGAGTTTGAAAGCTGCGGCGCTGTGGGACGAGGTCAAGGACCGGCTCAAGGACAACGCGCTGAGCCTGTCCGGCGGCCAGCAGCAGCGGTTGTGCATCGCGCGCACCCTTGCCGTTGAGCCGGAGGTGGTGCTGATGGACGAGCCGTGCTCGGCGCTGGACCCGATTGCCACTGCGCGGGTCGAGGAGACGATCACCGAACTGAAGTCCGATTACACCATCATCGTCGTCACGCACAATCTGCAACAGGCGGCGCGGATTTCGACCTATACGGCCTTCTACTATCTAGGCTCCTTGATCGAATTCAGCCAGACCGAAGACATGTTTACTAACCCCCGCAACAAACAGACCGAGGACTACGTAACCGGCCGCTTCGGCTGAGGCGGAAAGGCACCATGGAACGAAGATTCGACCAGCAATTAGACGAGCTCAAACAGGACTTATTAAAAATGGGCGGGGCCGTCGAGGAATCCATTGAGCAGGCTGTGCGCGCCCTCGTGGACCGCGACGACGAGCTAGTGCAGGTAGTGATTGAGGGGGGGAAGAAGATCGACGATTGGGAAATCGGCATTGAGGAGTCCTGTCTGAAGGTGTTTGCAACCCAAGGGCCGATGGCTAGCGACCTGCGGCTGTTGGCCTGCATCCTAAAAATCAACGAAGACCTAGAGCGGATCAACGACGAAGCGGTCAACATCGTCCAGCGCGCCGAGGTGCTCAACAAGCTGCCGCTGCTCAAACCGCTGATCGATATCCCGCGCATGTCTGAATTGGCCCAGGGCATGGTCAAGGATGCTCTCGACGCGTTTGTGCGCCGCGATGTGGACTTGGCGCGCGACGTTGGTCAGCGCGACGAGGAACTCGACCTGTTGCGCGACCAGATTTTTCGCGAGTTGCTCACGTACATGCACGCGCCGTCGATTGGGCCGGACACTATCGACCGCGGCATCTACCTGATCTTGGTGTCGCGGCACCTCGAAAGGATCGGCGATCACGCCTCCAACATCGCCGAGAATGTAGTGTACCTCGTCGAGGGTCGCATCGTGCGGCATCAAAAAGAAGAATGGTGGGAGGAAAAGGACGCATGAACGACAAAATCCTAGTCGTCGAGGACGAGCCCGATATTCTCGCCTTGGTCTCGTACCATCTAGAACAATCCGGTTTTGCCGTCGTGCCAGCCGAGGACGAAGAGCAGGCCCTAGGCGCGATTGAGCAAGAGCCGGTTTGCCTCGTGGTTTTGGATTTGATGCTGCCGGGCATTGGCGGCTTAGAGGTTTGCCGCCTCCTCAAGCAAAATCCCCGTACTAAGGACATACCGGTCTTGATGCTGACGGCACGAGCCGGAGAGATCGACCGCATCGTCGGCTTGGAGTTGGGGGCGGATGATTACTTGGTCAAACCCTTTTCTCCGCGCGAGCTTGTCTTGCGCATCCGCGCCATCTTGCGCCGCGTGCAAAGTAGCGACGAAGCGGAAGACGGGCAGATCGTAGCCGGTCCCTTGGCCATTGATCCGGTGGGATGTCAGGTGCAAATCGACAGCGATCCCATCGATCTGACGGCGACCGAGTTCAAGCTCTTGACGACCCTCGCGCAGCGGCGCGGGCGGGTGCAGTCGCGGGAAGAGTTGCTCAAGGTGGTGTGGGGCTACGAATACGTTGGCTATCGCCGCACGGTTGACACGCACATCCGCCGCCTGCGGGAAAAGCTCGGGACGGCCGCCGAGATGGTCGAAACCGTGCGCGGCATGGGTTACCGCTTTCGCCGAGAGGGACGATAGGGTGCACTTCGGGTGGATGTTACTCCTCGGCAACGCGCTGTTGGTCTCGCTCGTCTGGTGGAGTGGACACATAGCCCTCGCCCTTCTGTTGGCCGCGCTTTGGACGGGCGGCCAAATTTGGTTCTGGGGGCGCACGGCTCGCCGGCAGGGAGAGCGGTTGCGCCAGCTCGATGAAACGGCCCCCGACGACTCAACTTGGCTGGAGGCGTTCCATCCCGAGTTGGCGCGTCCGCTAGAGGAACTCGCCGAGCGCATTCAACAGCGCGTCGGTCAGCTAGAAAGCGAAAATAATCGTTTAGAGGTCATCCTCGAAAGCATTACCGAGGCCATCTTGGTCGTTGACCGCGATGGCCGGGTAGTGCTGGCCAACAAGGCGTTGGCTAGCCTGTTTGGCTTAGAACCGCCGCTAGAGGGGCTATTGACTGCTGAAGTCGTGCGCTACGCAGCCATCCAAGATGCGCTGGCCGGGTGTTTGGCCGAAGGCCGACGCCGAGCAATGGAAGTGGAGCTGACCGGTGCCCCGGAGCGCCATTTGGATATGCAGGTCGCGCCCGTCTTCGAAGGGAACGAGTGCATTGGCGCGGTGGCGGTCCTCTACGATATTACGCGCCTGCGCCAACTGGAGCGGATGCGCCGCGATTTTGTGGCCAATGTGTCCCACGAGTTGTGTACGCCATTGACAGCCATCAAGGGCTATGCCGAGATTTTATCCGACGGCGCGGTTGACGACCGGGCGACGGCGCGCCGCTTCACCGGCATCATTGAGAATCACGCCGACCGCCTGACCCATTTGCTCGGCGATTTGCTCGACCTGTCGCGGCTGGAGTCCGATAAACTGGAAGTAGAGCTGATTCCTTGTGAGCTAAAGCCCTTGGTCGATACGTCCGTTGGTTCGGTTAGCCAAGCTGCCGCGCAAAAACAGATTGACATTCACTGCGACGTTCTGCCGTCTGTCCAAGTGATCTGCGACCCCAAATTGATCGAACAGGCCCTAATCAACTTGCTCGACAACGCCGTTAAATACACGCCCACCGGTGGGAAAGTCCTCATTGGCACGCGACCTGTAGAGGGAGCCGACCGCCTGACGATTTACGTCGAAGATACGGGTATTGGCATTCCCTCCGAGGATTTGGGGCGGATTTTTGAGCGCTTCTATCGGGTTGACAAAGGGCGCTCGCGCGATCTCGGCGGCACGGGCTTGGGATTGTCCATCGTGCGCCACATTGCCGAGGTTCACGGCGATCAAGTGTCCGTGCAGAGCAAATTAGGGGCGGGGACGACCTTCAGCTTTGAATTGCAAAGCCGCGGTTAAAACCGCGATATTGCGCTGGGCGTTGGCTGCTTTGGTGGCTGGCTGCGCTGGGGAAAGCGACGACGGCGCGGTGGCACAGGGCAAGGCCCTCTTTACGCGCAATGGGTGTGCGGTGTGCCACGGCCCGGACGGTCGCGGCGATGGTCAGATCGCGGCAACCCTCAAGCCGCCCCCGCGCGATTTCCGCGATCCCGCCGCCTATAAAAACGGCCACAGCGAAGCAGCCATCGCCCGCACGATTCAGAAGGGAATGCCCGGTACTTCCATGCCGGGCTATGCACATCTCTCGGCGGAGGAACGCGAGCAGATTGCCGCTTATATTCGCTCTTTGCTAGAAAAAAAAGAAGATGAAGACACGCCTTAGCTTTTTGCTCATATTCGCATTCGTCCTGCTGTTTTTTGCTACCCCACACACAGTCCGTGCTCACAAGCTCAACACCAGCTACACGAATTTGATCGCGGAAGAGACTGCGCTCAAAGTGCGTGTGCGCCTGGACGATTTCGACCTCATGAAGATCGGCATCGATGAAAACGGGGACAGCCTGTTGTTCTACGAAGAGATAGAGGCCGGCCTCGACGACGTATTCGCCTTTGTCGAAGAGCAGATGCGCCTGCGGGCCAACGGCGAGCCGCTCACCCTCGTGCGCGACCGGGGAGACATCACCCCGGACAACCAGGGCAATATGTTTGCCAACGTGTACTTCAGCGCCGAGGTGGAGGAACCCATCAACGAGTTGGAGGTCTGGGTCGGTTGGCCGGAGCGCTTTGGGGACGCGCACAAAAACTTGGCCAAAATCATGTTGCCCGGGCAGCCGCTCGTCCAAGCCGTGTTTTCAGCGTCGTCTCCGCAGCAGACCTTTGCCGGAGAGAAGTCGCTGTGGGACCACCTATACGAGTTCACGGTGCTCGGGGTGGAGCACATTTTCCTCGGCTACGACCACGTCATGTTTCTACTGGCGCTGATCGTGGTAGGCGGTCGGCTGCTCACTTTAGTCAAGGTCGTCACGGCCTTCACCGTTGCCCACAGCATTACCCTCTGCTTGGCGGCGCTCGAAATCGTCCGCTTGCCGAGCCAGTGGATCGAGGCCGGCATCGCCTTGAGCATCGTGTACGTCGCAGTGGAGAACTTCTGGCTCAAGCGCATGGATTACCGCTGGATAATCACCTTTGCCTTTGGGCTGGTACACGGGTTTGGTTTCGCCAATGTGCTGCGCGAGTTGGGGTTGCCGACCAAGGGGCTGGTCGCCTCGCTGTTTGCGTTTAACGCCGGCGTGGAAATCGGCCAAGTAGCTATTGTCGCGCTCGTCTTTCCCTTGATTGCTTGGCTCGGCCGGCAGTCCTATCAGCGGACGGTTGTCTTGGTGGTGTCGGCATTCATTGGACTTTTTGGGCTGGGCTGGTTTGTCGAGCGGGTTTTGGGGCTGGAGTATATGCCGCTGTGAGCGTGGATATGGTTGGCCACGCATTCAACACATCTGTTTGCCCGAAGAACTCGGAGGAGTCTCAGATGATTAAAGATCCTATTGTTGAGGAAATTCGCCAGCATCGTAAAGCCCATGCTACTGAGCATGGGAATGAACTTGGACGCATTGCTCAATCGCTACGCAAGCGCGAACGAGAATCTGATCGTCCGCTGCTAAATCCGGGGCCAAAGAAGCGATTTAGCCCAACCGAGGGTAGAGACTCAGTTTGAAATCTCACTCTAAAGCACCCATCACTCGGCTATCCCACGATAACTAGAATTGCCGCCTTATGAACAATACGAAATCGCTTCAGGAACTTTTTAATAACCGGATTTTCCGAGTCCCAAACTACCAACGCGGTTACGCATGGGAACAGCAGCAGGTCAAAGAATTTCTGGACGATCTGGACCTACTTAGCCCGGGTCGCCGCCATTACACGGGTACCATCGTCCTCCATCAGCCGGAGGCTACTATAGAAAAGTCGGATAACGAGGGTACGAGTTACGCTGAGTGGCACATCGTGGACGGACAACAGCGGTTCACGACCATCGTTTTGTTGCTGAACGAGATAAGCAGAGCGTTGAGCAAATACGAAAGCAGCCATGGTCTCGCCCAAGGAATCAGGAAGAAATACGTTGAGGCTACGGACCTTGACGGCTTACCGCTCCATAAATTGTCGCTTAACGAAGACACGGACGATTTCTTTAAAAAGAGTATCCTACCGGAGTCCCCGAGTATCGCGGGGCCACAAGTAGAGTCAGCCCAACGGCTCTTGAACGCGAAAGAGCAGATTGCCGAGCATCTGTGTGCGGAGGAAGGAAGTGAGCAATCGTTGCGGGAGTTGTATCGCAAGGTGACAACACGGCTTCATTTCAACCCGTATGAAGTGGAAAAGGAGGCCGAGGTTGGGGTTATTTTTGAAGTGATGAACAGCCGGGGTAAACCATTGACTGAATTGGAGAAGGTCAAGAACTACCTGCTCTATGCGGCCTCGTCTTTTGAAGACGTAACGCCAGATAATAGGGACAAATTCGCAATATCTGTGAACCAAGCGTGGGCGTGTATCTTGAAGCAATTGATGGCCGCTGATTTAGGTTCACCTGAAGAAGAAAACCGGATGCTACGTGCACATTGGCTCATGCAATACGATCCGCAGCCTAAGAACTGGGAGGGACACGGGAGCATCAGAAGTAAGTTTGACCTGCGAAAATATCAAGGAAACCACGCCGAATTGCTGAGGGAATTACATGAATATGTAAACGGACTTCGCGACGCCTGCACCTGTTTCTGCGATGCGCTCAATCCAACCAGAAGTAATGCGTTCAATAAATTCAACGGCGATATCCGTTGTGACATCATCCGCTGGAACGAGAAACTCGTTAGGATGAGAACAACTGCAACCTTCCTACCACTGTTGATGGGAGCACGAACGCAATGGCCATCCAAGCCGAAGAAATACCTTGAAATCGTGAAACTCTGTGAGGTATTCGCTTTCCGCATCTACCGGGCGGGAGATTTTAGGTCCAACTACGGGCAAGCTGCCTTGTTCAGGATTGCACACGAGGTGAGGCATGGTATGGAATTCAATGATGTAGTACGAAGGGTCAAACAGGAAATGACTCATCGGGCAAACAGTCGGTTCGACGACTTTACGAATATAAAAAAGCCTGAGCCTTGGTACTGGTGGTCAGGACTCAGATACTTCTTGTATGAATATGAGCAGCACCTTGCGTCAGACAAAGGCGTATCGCCGAAGATGAGTTGGGAGGAGATCGGGAGCGGAGAGTCTATCGAACATGTGCTCCCTCAAACCATCACGAATCGGCCCTATTGGCAGCAGCACTTCGATGCAGACACGCACAAGGAATACAAGGAATACGTGGATGACATCGGCAACTTGGTGCTGACTAGGGACAACTCTTCCCTTAGTAATAAGTCGTTTCCCGATAAGAAGGGGACGATTGACGCTGAGTGGCCATGCTACGCGACATCCTCTCTGCTCCAAGAGCGCGAACTAGCACTCCAAGATGATTGGACACCGAAGGCCATAGACGAGCGCCGCGCCAGACTGCTCGACTGGGCAAAAAGACGATGGCATGTTGACTTTAGCGACATATACCCAGAACCAGACGGTATTGAAGACGAGCCGGACGAATTCGACTACGATGACGACAATGGGGAAGAAGAATAGCCGGCATCGTCCGCAGTATGAGGATATGCTTACAGAGGGCAGGCCCTTACTCCGGCTTAGTTTTAGCCACTAACGCACCTCGTGATCCCTCGATCAGACCCTCAATACGGGCCACTCGCTCGCCAAGTTCTGCAATATCCGAGCTCAGGTTCCACAAAAATGCAAGAATAGCCAATAGACCAGCTAGATTGAGCCACCCCAACCCCACCTGAGTGCCTATAGGGGTGCGGGTATCAGCGGGTGAAGACTCCATTTTGACCTCCTTTTTGGTTAGTACAGTTTGTGTGGTACAGAGTATACGTGGCCAAGGCTGAGTGTCAAAATTCAGCGGGCTATTGGAGTTTTTCTTTTGGTGGCTAAAAATCCGCGAATGCGCCGTCCTCTGGGTGGCGGCGCATCGTTCGCTGCCGCCAAGGGCCGCGATGGGTAGCCGCCTCTAGACCGTCTGGGTCGATCTCCACGCCTAGCCCCGGCCCTTGGGGCAATTCCACAAATCCATCCTGCATTTGCAACGGGTTGGTGAAAAACCCTTCGCCGCTGCCTCCGCCGTATTCCATGATGAGGAAGTTGGGCGTACCGGCCATCGCGTGTACAGAGGCGACGATGCCAAGAGGGTCGGCAGCGTTGTGGGGCGCGACAGCGATCTCGTGGACTTCGGCTAGGGCGGCGATCTTCTTCATTTCGAAGATGCCGCCGCAGTGGCGGATATCGGGTTGGACGATGGCCGCGGCCTTGCGCTCGCACAATTCGCGGAAGCCCCAGCGGGTGGCGCAGCGCTCGCCGGTGGCAATGGGGATGGAGGTCGAGCGCGTCAGTTCGAGCAGGGGGCCGATATTGTCGGTGGAGCGGGTCGGCTCCTCGACGAAGAGCGGCTTGAGTGGCTCGAGTTCGCGCAAGAGCACTTTGGCCAAGGCTGGGCTGGTGGCGCGGTGGAAGTCGATGGCGATGTCGATGGCCGGGCCGACGGCTTCGCGCATGGCCGCAACGAGGGACACGCTTCGCTCGATTCCCGCCGGGGTCTCGATGGGGCGCACGGGATTGGGAAAGGGGGTGGTTTTGAGCGCTGTAAAGCCTTGTTCGACGCGCTGGTGGGCGGCTTGGGCGGCTTGCTCTGGGGTGGGACCCCCGGCTGCTCCATAAACCCGAATTCTCTCTCGCACTGATCCGCCTAATAGCTTCCACACGGGTAAGTTAGCGGTTTTACCTAAAATATCCAGACAGGCCATTTCTATGCCGCTGAGAGCCGCCAACAGGATCGGCATTTGGCGGGAATAGCTGGAACGGTAGAGGGTTTGCCAGTGGTCTTCGATTTGCAGGGGGTCGCGGCCAATCAGGTACTCGCCCATGTCGAGGATGGCTCGCTCCACTGTGCGGCCGTGTTCGTAGTTCATGGGCGCGCCCAAGCCCGTGAGGCCAGCGTCGGTTTCGACTTGGAGTAGGAGGCCGCGATTGTTGAGCGGCGTGACGTCGAAGCGGGTTATTTTCACAGCCTTACTCCTTGAGCCACGCTTTGACCCGTGGGTGGTCGAGGACCTCTGGATTGAGGATGTGTTCGGGCTGGCGGTCGGCGATGGCGGCTGAGATTTGTTCGATGCCTTTGGCGTCGAGGCGCATGGTGGATTCGACCGTGATGCCGGCGTTGTGGTTGGTGCAGATGATGCGCGGGTGGTCCTTGTGGATGGCGCGGGTGTCGTTGACTGGATCGTCAACCACGTAGTAATAGAGTTTTTCCTCCTCAATGGCGCGGTGGACGTCTTCGTCGTTGACGAGGTTGCCCCGCGAGGGATTGATCAGCGAGGCGTGGGGCTGCATCAGGCTGAGCAGGTCGTAGTGGACGATGGTCTCGTCGCCTGAGACGTGGAGCGAAACCGTGTCGCACTCGCGAAAGAGCTCTTCGGGCGAGTCGGCGACTTCGGCCCCGTATTGGGCGGCGATGTCGGCGATGTCGGGGCGGGTGTCATAGATGAGTAGGCGACCGCCCTCGCCCAAGAGCGGCACGGCGCGCTTGGCCACCTCTTGGCCGATGCGGCCGCAGCCGTATAGGCCGAGGGTGGTGTATTGGGCCTCATAGGTGCGGATGATGGAGAAATCGCCTCGGTGGGAGAGGTGATTGAGGGTATAGACCCGCTTGAGGGTGGCCATCCACTGGGCGATGGCGTATTCGGCGACCGCGTCCATGTGAACCGGCGTTACGGTGATAATCACGCCGTAGCGGGTAGCTCCTGGGACATTGACCTTGTCAAAGCCGACGCCCCAGCGGGCGACGATGCGCAAATCCTCGGCCGCGGCGTAAAATTCGTCCGTATAGACCGATGAACTGGCGATGGAGGCGATGAGGTCGGGGGCGTGTTCGGCGGTGAGAACGGCTGGCTCTGGGACGAGGGTGCCTAGGGAGCGGAGGTGTTCGAGGCCCTGTTCGCGCTCGCTGGAGGCGAATTCGGCGTTTTGAAACTGGGCGGTGAGCATGATGTTCGGCATGGTGGTTTCCCTGAATTTAAGGTGATTGCGCGAGGATGCGGCGGTAGATGTGTAGATGCTCGTGCAGCCAATCGACCACCGCGTCCCAATTGGCTTTGTCAGAAACGTCAATAGCCCAACTTTTGTTTGCAACCCTCCCTCTCTTCTCGTTGATTTCAAACCAATTTTCGTCTGGCCCAACGCCAGCTTCGTTTTTCAAAGCAGTCTCGTAAGGTCTCGCCTGTTCAAGGACCACTACATTCGATTCGCCCATATTACCCCGCAAGACTATCCCGATTTTCTTTCCTTTTACCATCAGGTATTGCGAAATAATGAGTTTTTCCGACTCAACCGGATGCCAGAGATGATGTTGGGCATAACCGCGACGAATCCCATCGTTGGGATGACGCTCGGCATAGTGTTTCCAAAACGCTCGGCATAGCTCACCACTTTCGGTCAGACCGGCGCGATTTTCCCCTGAAACAGCGCGAAGCTGACGGTCCCATTCACTCGGCTTCTCCAGTACTTCAAAGAGCGGTGCTAGCGGTGAATCGCCGATCTGTACGACCTTGACTTGCACGGCGAAGAAGGCGAAGGGGGCAGCAGTGTTCTCGTTGAGCCAGCGAACGGCGGAAAGGTGCGCTTCCTCAAAGTGTCGCGCAATCCAGACCACGGTTTGGGCTTCGAGGCCGGCGAGGTAGGTGAGAATCTGCCCTAGGTGGGTATGATCTGAGGATTCCAGTTGATTTTCTATTAACACGGTGCTGCCGTCGTCCGTATTGCGGGCGAGGATGTCGGCCGCGAACTGCTCAACCGACACCTCAGTGCCTTCTGATTCGAGCGGAATATCAATGGCTTCTGAGAGCAGAGCTATATTATCTGTGAGCCAAGGCGTAAAGTCATTCGCCTCGTGCGGCCAAGCGTCGCGCAGGGCTTTGCTTTCGAGGCGGCCAAATTCAGCAGTCATCTTTTTGTCTCCTAACACTTTGCACATATAAAACCGGAAAAATGCCAAAGTTTGCTGAAAAATTAGCAGAAAAGTCCCAAAAAAATTGGCTACTCTATTTCATCTGCGGCTGGGATTGAATCCATGGCCCCCGGACGAGTGACGCATAAAGCCGCGGCTTTTACCGCACGGGCTATAGCGTCTCGCGCCGTCATGTCGGCGGTCAGGCCTTGGAGAAAATAGCCGATAAAGGTGTCTCCCGCCCCCGTCGTATCGACCGCTTCGACCTGAGGCGCTGGGATGTGGAATTCCTCAGTTGGGGAATGGTACTGGGCACCAGCAGCCCCCAGTGTGAGCACGATCCGGGCGAGAGGGCAGAGCGAGACTAGCGCAGCGGGCTCGGATGCGCCAGCAAGGCCGGTGGCCTCGGTTTCGTTGACGATGAGCAAATCGACCAAGTCGAGAGGATACGCGCACACCTCTGGGCCAAAGGGAGCGGGGTTTAAGCATATCGTCAGACCCCGCTCGGAGGCTGCGGTGATGATGTAAGAAACATCGTTTATCTCATTCTGCAAGAGGAGGATATCTCCACGGTCAAAATGGGATAGCACGGCATTTATAGCCGCTCTGTCTATTTGGTCATTGGCCCCGGCAAAGAGGACGATGCTGTTTTGCCCTTGGTGGTCAACTTGGATAATGGCGTGGCCGGTAGATACGTCGCCGATGCGGATGTGCTGCACATCCACGCCCAGCCCAACAAGTTTATCGACCAGCCATTGCCCGTCCGGCCCGACTTGGCCAGCGTGAAAGACACTTGCGCCAGCGCGGGCAAGGGCGGCCGATTGATTCGCACCCTTGCCGCCGGCAAAGACTTGGTGCGCTAAACTGGAAATGGTTTCGCCCGGGCGGGCGATGTGTTCGACTTGATAGACGAGGTCGATGTTGAGCGAGCCGAAGTTGAGGATGTTCATCCAGCCGTTGCTTCGCGGTAGGCGGCCTGTGCCGTGGCTTCCAAAAACCGCATGTCGTTGCTGAAGTCAATAAACTGGAAGCCCTCGGCGATGCGCTGTTTGACTTCGGCGGAATCCTTGACTGGGATGCCGCTGGGTTTGCCGGCTTTGACGCAGCCAGCGCGAAAAGCCTGCAAGGCGGCCTCGTGGTCGGGGTGGCCGGCAGCGACGCCCATGGACATAGCTAGGTCGCCCGGCCCGAGGAAGCCGATATCGACGCCTTCGACGCGGGCGATGGCCTCGGCGTTTTCAATGCCCTCCATATCCTCGATCTGCGGGATGCAGAGGACGGCGTCGTCAAAGCTCTGGCGATAGTCCGGGGCCAATGTGACGCAGCGGCCCGTACCCACCGACCGGTTGCCGCGCGGTGGATAGCGCACGGCTTGGGCTAGCTTCTCGGCCTGCTCTGGGGTGCTGACGTGCGGGAAGACCAAGCCCCAGGCCCCGGCGTCGAGTAGGCGGGCGGCCGTGGTGGGGTCGTGGTCCCAAGCCCGGGCCAAGGGCAGGGCACCCCGCGCCTCGATGGCGCGGAAGGTATGGGCGATGTGTCCGAGGTCGAAGGCCGAGTGCTCGGCATCAACTACCAGCCATTTGAAGCCAGCCGCGGCCATGACTTCGGCTGCCAGCGGCGAGGTTAGGTTGAGCCAGGAGCCGATGGAGGGCTGCCCGGCGGCAAGTTGTTCTTTGATAGGGTTTTGCATGGGATACCTAATCTGTGGATGTAGTTATGTTTGAGGTCTAAGTCGGCAGAGAGAGCCTCATCTCCAAAGGCGTGGTATGTCTATACCTCGACTAGGGCGACGGAAGTTTGCGGTTCAGGTACTGGGTCGCCGTGCTCCCGAAGTGATTCCAAGTGCATGATGATCGCTTCGCGGATCAATTCCTCCACTTCGACCTGCGAATCTCCGGCGGCGATGCAGCCCGGCAAATCGGGCGCATAAGCCGAGTAGCCGTTGTCGGTTTTTTCGATGACGACACCGTATTGCATGGTTATTCTCCTCTGCCGAGTCCAGCCTGTTTCAGAATGCTGTTCCAAGTTTTAGGTGCCAAATCCTTGCTCATCCTGCCTGCTATCGTAACGGTTCCCGGTTTCTCAGGGTGACGATATTGCCGGTGGCTTCCACGAGTACGGTCCAACCTCCAGCCGTCTCGCTCTACCATCCGTATCGCATCCCTAACTTTTGGCATACCCTAGCCCCACCAGCCACCTTTCACGAGTTACTAGCGCGATGAAAGGCTAGTCGGCGGCAATCAGCTCGTCAACTTGCTCTTTGAGCACGTCGAGCACTTCGTCGTACGGGAACTGGCCTATGAGCTGGGGGCCTCGCTTGAGGTTGACGAAGTTGGGGGCGCACCACAGTCCTAAGTCGGCGTCGTCGGTCTCGCCTGGGCCGTTGACCCGGCAGCCCATGACGGCGATGGTGATCTGGTGATCGCGGGCGTACTCGGTCAGTTCGCGCACTTGGTGCGCTAGGTCGATGAAGGCTTCGTTTTCCACCCGCGAGCAGGAGGGGCAGGAGATGATGTTCAGCCCGGCTGGGAGCAACTTGGGGACTGAGCGGAAGCGGCCCGAGTAGATGTCGTCGAGGATCTGCCGCCCTACTTTGACCTCTTCGCCCTTGTCGTCAAACGGCAAGGTCAGGGAGACGCGAATAGTGTCGCCAATGCCGGCGCTGATGAGCTGTTCAAAGGCAATGCGGGTCTTGATCACGCCTTCGGGGGGCATCCCGGCCTCGGTGACGCCGAGGTGCAGCGGCACATCGGGCCGCTCTTGGGCAAAGCGGGTGTTGGCGGCAATGACCTTGGCGGGATCGGAGTCCTTGAGCGAGACGCAGTAGCGCGTAAAGCCCAAGCCGTCAAGCAATTCGCAGTGCTCTAAGGCCGAGGCGATCATGGGCGAGATGGAGTCCTCG
Organism: Candidatus Latescibacterota bacterium; assembly: GCA_022825835.1. GTDB lineage: Bacteria > Latescibacterota > UBA2968 > UBA8231 > UBA8231. The sequence goes on along the minus strand of JAJDVZ010000100.1, from coordinate 23,102 downwards.
GCCGGAAAGCGCTCGGCCTGGGCTGGATCGACCGAGCCGCAGTTGACCCCCACGCGCAGGGCGCAGTCGTACTTGGCGGCCTCGTCGGCAATAAAGGCGACCTTGTCGGCGACTGGCTTGTTCTTTTCGTGGTGGTAGAGGTGCCCGGGGTTGTAGCGTATTTTCTCCACGTGCGGGGCCACGCTGCGCACTAAGCGGTAGTTTTCTTGTAAATCCACGGATAGCGGCACGTCAACGGTAGGCGCGATTTGGGCGAGGGCTTCTACGTCTTTTTTGCTATCCACGGCCACGCGGATGACGTCTGCTCCGGCCTCGGCTAAGAGCCGGAGTTGACGGATGGTGGCCTCTGTGTCTTGGGTGCGAGTAGCGGCCATGCTTTGCACGGCAATGGGGTGATCACCGCCAATGGTCGTGCGGCCGATTTGAACTGAGCGGGTGGGATTCCGAGTCGTTGGGTTCATGTTCCAAAAGTTAAACGCGAGGTCCTGTTTGTCAAAGTAAGGAGGGGCCGTGGGGTGCGCTCTCTTGCTGGAAACGCGCCTCTTTGTCTATTTGTGTATGTTGCAGTGCATTCAATTGATTAAGGAGTTTTTGCAGTGAAAGTATTGGAACTAAGATTCGCTGGTTTTGTGGGAAACGCGCTAAGCCAGGAAGATGGGCGCGACCGTGCAGCCTAAAGTGCCTCAGACAAGGCCCTGCATCCCCGAGGAGGATGTGGCCGCGCTGCTCGAAGATTTTGCCGCTATTCTCCGCAGCGGACGTCTGACGATGGGGCCTTACTTGGAGCGGTTCGAGCAGGAGTTTGCCGCGTATGTAGGCACGGAACACGCCGTGGGCATGCACTCGGGGACCGCGCCGCTGGAAGTGGCCTTGCGCTATTGGGGGGTCGAAGGAGGGGAGGTCGTGGTGCCGACGAATACGTTTATTGCCTCGTCCAACGCCGCGCTGCTGGCCGGCGGCCGCCCCGTCCTCTGCGACATTGACCCACAGACCCTGTCGAGCGGTCTGACGCAGATCGAGGCGCAGGTCGGGGAAAAGACGCGGGCCGTAGTCGCGGTCCACATAGCCGGTCTAATTGCGCCCGACATTGAGGCCATTCGCTCGTTTTGCCGCTCGCGCGGGCTGTTGCTGCTCGAAGACGCGGCCCACGCTCACGGGGCTAGCGCCGACGGCCAACCGGCTGGTAGTTTGGGCGATGCCGCGGCCTTTTCTTTTTTCCCGACCAAGCCGCTGACGACGGGTGAGGGGGGCATGTTGAGCACCAATGATCGCGATTTGGCCGACTTTGCGCGGAGCTTCCGCACGCATGGGGTCAGTGCAAAGGGCCGCTCGTTGGAGCGCTTGGGCAACAACTACCGCTTGCCCGAACTGAGCGCGGCCCTCGGTCTGCGGCAATTGGCGCGGTTGGGTGAGCACACAGCCGAACGCAACCGCTTGGCCGCGTACTACCGCCGCGAGTTGACGCGCCTGGGGCTGGCCTACGTGCTCTTGCCGGAATTCGCGGGTCAATTACACGCGTATTACAAGTTTCCCGTGCGCTTGCCCGCCGGGAAAAGACGCGAGTGGGTGGTCGCCGAGTTGCGCGAGCGCTGGGGGATTGAAGCGGGCAGCGTGTACTGGCCGCCGTGCCATCTGACGCCGTTTTACCAGCGGGAGTTGGGCTATGGTCCCGGGGATTTTCCCGTGGCCGAGGAAGTGCTAGCGCAGGTGGTGAGCCTGCCGATGTTTCCGGGCTTGAGCGACGAGGCCGTGGAAATGGTGTGCTGTGGCTTAGCGGAGGTATTGGCAGAGGTAGAAGGAGATTGTTGTGGCGACAAATAACCGAGTTTTGGTGCTCGCGCCGCACACGGACGATGGTGAGCTCGGCTGTGGAGGGACGATCAGCCGCATGGTAGAAGAGGGGCGCGAGATGTACTACGCGGCCTTTTCCACGGCGGCCGAGTCGGTGCCGCCGCCCTTTCCGCCCGACATTCTGGAAAAGGAGGTGCGACAGGGCACGAAGGTGCTGGGGATCCCTGCGGCGAACCTGCTGGTCTATAAGTACAAAGTGCGTCACCTGCCCCATATGCGCCAAGAAATCCTCGAAGAGTTGGTGAGGATGAAAAGAGAAATCGATCCAGCGACCGTGTTCTTGCCCAGCGCTCAAGACCTGCACCAAGATCACCAGACTGTTCACATTGAGGGCCTGCGCGCCTTTAAGACGGTCACCGTGCTCGGCTATGAGTTGCCGTGGAACAACTTGAGTTTTGACTATCGACATTTTTGCGTGCTCACTCGCGAGCACGTTCAGACCAAAATTGCCGCGCTGCGCTGCTATCAGTCGCAACAGCATCGTCCGTACACCCAAGAGGAGTTTATATGGAGCTGGGCGCGGACTAGGGGTGGGCAGATTATGGTGGAGTACGCCGAGGCATTTGACGTGCTCAGGTGGGTGCGCTGATGAGCCGGGTGCTGGCGGCGCACCAGCCCAACTTCCTGCCTTGGCTGGGCTTGTTTCACAAGGTGGGGCAAGCCGACGTGTGGGTCTTGGCCGACGATGTGCAATACAGCCGTGGTAGCTTGACCAACCGCAACCGCATTCGCACGGCCGATGGCTGGCAATGGCTGACCGTGCCGGTGCTGACGCGGGGCCGAGGCCAGCAGCGGATATGCGATGTGCAGATCCCGCCTGACGGCGATTGGCGGCGCAAACACTGCCAAGCCCTGCGCTGGCACTACGGCCACGCGCCCTTTTTCGATGCGTATGCCCCGGCGATAGAGGACTTATACGCCGGAGAGTGGACTCAGTTACTCGACTTAAACGTGGCCCTGTTGCGCCACCTGTTGCAGCTCTTGGACTTGGAGGTCGAAGTTCGCTTTAGCTCGCAGATGGACCTACGGGACGAGCGGACGTTGCGCTTGGTGGATATGACCCAGGCGTGCGGCTGTCAGGTGTATCTGACGGGGGAGGGGGCCTCGAAGACGTATTTGGACGCTGAGGCATTTGTCGCGGCCGGCCTTGAATGTCGCTTTACCGAGTTTGAACACCCGGAGTACCCCCAGTGTCACGCGGGTTTTGTCGCTGAGATGTCGGTGTTGGATTTGCTTTTCAATTGCGGCCCGCAAAGCCGGGAGGTACTCTTTGGCTGCGCCTGAGGTGTACCACCTGACGAATGTCCACAGTCCGTTTGACGCGCGGATTTTCTACAAACAAGCGCAGACGTTGGCGCGTGCCGGATACGCGGTGACGGTGGTAGGGCCAGGGCCGGAGGAGTGGTGTGGAGAGCGAGCAGGGGTGCGCGTGCAGACCGTGCCGGTGGCGCGAGGGGTCGGCCAGCGGATTTTGAACCTGTGGCGCTTGCTGCGGGTCGGGCTGGGCGCGAACGCCGCTTGTTTTCACTTCCACGATCCCGAGCTGTTGCCGGTGGGCGCGGTGCTCAAGCTCTGTGGCCGCCGGGTCATCTACGACGTCCACGAGCACTTCCCACTGGTGGCTATGGTGCGGCCGTGGGTGCCTGAACGGCTGCGGCGGCCCCTTGCGCGATTGGTCGATTGGGGAGAACGCGTGCTCGCGCGCTACTTTGTCACCGCCGTGGTCGGAGTGGTCGAGGAACAAGGCGACCGCTTTGCCAGCCGTCCCTTTGCAGTGGTAAAAAACTTTCCGCTCTTGGAGTGGTATTCCCCCGGCTGCAGCGAGTTAGGTCCTTGCGCCTTGGTCCACATTGGCTCGCTATCCGAAGATCGAGGCGGGCTGTTCTTGCTCGAAATCATGCGCGAGTTGGCCAAGACCCATCCGCAGGTCCGCCTCTTGAGCGTCGGGGCGTTTCACTCGCAGGAGCTGCGGGAGCGGTTTGAGGTCCTCCGACGCGAGTGGGGACTGGAAGAGCAGATACACTACAGTGAAAAGCGCGTGCCATACGACGAATTGGGGGCGGCGATTGCCGCATGCCAGATCGGCTTGGTGCCGGGACAGATCTCGCCCAAGAATTTGGCCTCTTTCGTGCCGACCAAGCTCTTTGAGTACCTCGCCTGCGGTTTGCCCGTAGTCGCCAGTGATTTACCTTCTATTCGCAGATTTCTCGCGGTCGCGGATTGGGGTTTGCTCGCAGACCCGAGCGACCCGGTCGCTCACGCGCGCGCCATCGGGTGCTTGCTCGACGATCCGGCGATAGCGCAGGTCAAGGGGACGCAGGCACGGCGAGCGGCTGAAGAGCATTTTAACTGGGAGGCCGAAGGCGAGAAGCTGCTGGCACTCTACGAGCGGATTGTACCGCGGAAAGGGATCGAGAAATGCGTTGGTTAGCAATGGGCTTGTTGGCCCTGTGTTGGGCCGGCGATGGCTGGGCCGGAGCTTGGAGTCAGCCCAAGGGAGGCTACTACGCCAAGCTCTCGGGGATCCACTACTCGACCACTGAGGTATTTAACGACATGGGCCAACGCGCGGCCATGGGCATGGACGACAATCAGTTCCGCGCCCGCCAGGTCCTCGCCTACGGCGAGTACGGGTTGCTCGATCGATTGACGCTGACCGGGCAGGTCGGTGCGGGAAGGCTGGTGGCTGAGGATAGCTTTGTCGAGCGCATCACTTGGGGGCTGGGCGATGTGCATCTCGGCGCGAAATATCAGCTTACCGAAGGCAGGTTGGTGTTGTCGCCGCAGGTCGATGTCGCGTTTCCCAGCGGGTACGACCGAGAGTACGACCCGGCCCTTGGCACTGGTTATTCCGAACAGGGGGCGCGGCTCTTGGCGGGGCTGTCGCTCTATCCGCTGCCGCTCTACGCGGGTGGTGAGGTAGGGTACAAGCAGCGCGGCGGCCCGTTTTCCAATCAAGTGTCCTATTTTGTCGAGCTGGGGGCCACGCCGCGTCCGTGGCTGTTCGCCAAGGGCTTTGTCGCCAGTGTGTACACGCTCGCGGCGGACTCAGAGGGGGGAGTGGTCGGAGTAGTGCAGGTTTCGGAGGGGGATTTCACCGAAGTAGGTGGCAATGTGGCCGTGCGGGTGGCTGGCCCGCTGTGGATCGACTTGTTGTGGAAGTCGGTTTTCAAAGGCGAGAACATCGGAGCCGGATCGTCGTTGGGCCTAGGGTTGGCCCTCATTCGCTAAAGGAGTTGTCATGAACAGATCAACTAGACGTCAGTTTCTCAAGTCGAGCGGGGCTGCTATCGCCACCGCGATCCTCCCCACTTGGGGTTGCGACGGCAACGAGGTGCGCTTCAAGAGCATGCCCACCGGGCCGGACATGGACGTGATGGACATGGAACTGGAGGAGATGTCCGTGGAAGAGATGGCAGACATGCTACCGCTGCCGCCGATTACTTCCAATGCGCGGCACTATCTCCAGTCGATTAACGGGAAAAATTACGACCCGAAGATCGCGGCCAATAGTTGGCGCTTGGCGGTGGACGGGTTGGTGGACCAGCCTCTGGCGGGCTTGACGTACGAGGATATTACGGCGCTGCCCATGCAGCGACAGGTCTTGACCATGCAGTGCATTGGCAACTGGATTGGCGGACCGTTGGTGGGCAATGCCGAGTGGGGCGGCACGCTGCTGTCCAATGTGCTCGACATGGCCGGGATCAAGAGCGAGGCGATCCGGGTCAAGTTTTACAGCGACAGCTCTGATGGCTATACCACGTCGATTCCGCTAGAGCGTGCGCTCCGCGACGAGGTGATTCTCGCTTGGGAAATGAATGGCGAGCCGCTGCCCTCCAAGCACGGGTTTCCCCTGCGCTTGATAAATCCTGGGCACTACGGCCAGAAGATGCCCAAGTGGATCACCCGCATCGAGCTGATCGACGAAGAGTATTTAGGCTACTGGGAAAGCAAGCCCGAGAACAAGCCCTTCAAGTGGTCGGACGAGGCCGTGGCGACCGTGAACTCGCGGATTGACGCGCCCCTGTCAGTGTGGGACGATGTAAAGGACCCGGCCAACGGCGGCGTTTCAGTGGTGCTGCAAACCCTGCGCGGGGTCGAAGGCAGCTCGTTTATCATCCACGGGATCGCCATGGCTGGCGAGCGCACGGTCGAATCGGTTAGGGTCAGCACCAATGGCGGGCGGGCTTGGCACGAGGCGCAGATTACCACCCAGCGCTTGCCCAACATTTGGGTCAGGTGGGCCTACGAATGGGCCTTGCCCGCGTCGGGCGAGTACGAAATCGTCGCGTGGGCAACGGATAGCGAGGGGGACTCCCAGCCGCGGACCGACGCTGGAGCCGATTTGTACGATGGCCGCACAGGCTGGCACCGCGTGAAGGTGAAGGTCGCTAGCAGAGCAGGGTAAGCAGCGCGTTTATTCTGGCGGGAACCAGTCCTGTATCTTGCTGCAGATGGCGCGCGCCTGCGCGGCGCTTGATACCTCAAACTTGCTGCGCTGCGAAAAGGTGCCGTCGCGCTTCTGGTAGCGGCGAATGGATATTTTGCGCGGGCCGTATTCGCCGGTTGTGCGATTGAGGTCTTGGTAGAGGTACATGATCGTCGCCCAAGCCCCCTTGCTAAGCACTTCCTTGGCCACTTCCTTGCGCAAGACTTTGCCGTCTTCCTCGTACTGGATGGTGAGTTCGTCAATCGTTTCGGCCATTTTAAACTCTACGTTGTGGATTAAAGGTTGGCGTGCGTCTGCGGCGAATTACCTATTATATATAATATAGGATAACGGACAAGAGCTACAGGAGGGCGTAGCTTTCAAGAGCCTCTTATGAAGCTGGACATTCAGGACAAATTTCTACAGCGCGATGGCCGGGTCTTTCTCACGGGCATGGAGGCGATTGTGCGCCTCGTGCGCGAGAAACAGGAGCGCGACCAAGCCACCGGCCACGTCAACCAGACCTATTTCACCGGCTATGAAGGGTCGCCGCTGGGCGGACTAGATCTGAAGATCGTCGCCCAACTCGAAATGCTCAACGAGCTGGGGCGCACGGTGCATCAGTTCGGCATCAACGAGAAAACTGCGGCCTCGGCCGTATTGGGCAGCCAGTTTGCGGCCAGTGGGGACATAGATGCCTTTTGGTATGGCAAGGCACACGGCACGATGTGGATTCCCGACGAGGTGTGGTTGGCCAATCTCAGTGGCACAGGGGCACGCGGTGCGATGGTCCTGCTGTCGGGAGAAGATCATCGCTCCAAAAGCTCGGTCTCGCCCGGGGCCAGCGATTGGGTGTTGCGCAGCAGCATGGTGCCGATTTTCTATCCGGCCAGCGTCGAGGACGTCATTCGCTTGGGGCTGCACGCGGTCGCTCTGTCGCGCCACGCTGGCGTGGTAACCTCACTCAAGCTGGCGACGCCGGTGTGCGATGGCGCGAGCACGGTTGACTTGGCCGGTGTGCGGCCAGATATCTCATTGCCCGAGCGCCCCTTTGCCAAGCGCTTCAACCAGATCGTCATGGCTACGGGCGCATTGCCCATGCAGCAGCAACTGGTGGAGGAAAAGTGGCCACTGGTGGAGGCGTATGTCCGCGCCAACGACCTCAACCGCATCGTGGATGCGGACGTAGGCAGCGGGGTCGGCATCGTCGCTGTGGGTAAAAGCTACGCGGACGTGCGGCAGGCCCTCGACTATTTGGGGCTGCGCGTGCCGGTGTTGTTCCTTGCGGTGAGTTACCCGCTCGACTGCGAAATCGTACGCACCTTTGCCCGTGGACTGCGGCGCATCTACGTGGTCGAGGAGCCTGGCCCTTTTGTCGAAGAGGGCGTCAAAGCCGCGCTGTGGGGAATGGATGTGGAGGCCGTGTACGGCCAGTGGGACGAGGACGGGCAGCCGCTGATTCCGGCGCACGGCGAAGTGGACCCCGAGGAATTGGCGCTCAAGCTCGGGCCGCGTCTAGGGGCGTCCCCCGAGCGCCTCGCCGAGTTGCAACGCGTGCTCGACCGCACCTATCCGGCCGTGCCCCGCGTCACGCCCATGTCCTGCGGCGGCTGTCCGTACAACACCTTCCGCGACTTGCACGAAAAGCCGGGAGGGGCCATTGGCTGCTCCTCCATCCGGGCGATTGAAGCCTACGACTCTGGCGTTCTCTACATCCCCACGATGGGGGCTGGTGGGTCCATTTACAGCGGTTGGGCACCCTTCAACGGCAATCAGCACATCTACCAATACTTGGGCGACGGAAGCTATTTCCACAGTGGACGCGGCGCGATTCAAAGCTGCGTCCAAGGTGAAGTGAACATCACTTTTCTGCTGCTTTTCAACGGGGCGGTTGCACTCACTGGCGGGCAGACGCCCGGTGGGCAGCGGCCGGTGTCGGATGTTGTGCAGGAGCTTTTGGGGCTGGGGGTCGTGAAGGTGGGGATCGTCAGCGAGGATGCTGCGCGCTATCGCCACTTGGATGGGGAGCGGATCGAGGTGTTCGGCTTGGAGCGCCACGCTGAAGCCCTTGAGCAGTTTAAGGAAATTGCCGGGACCACGGTGATCATCCTCGATAAGGAATGCGCCACCGAGAAGGGCCGCCGCCGTCGCCGTCAGGGTTTGACGCCCGACGAGTACGTGCTCATCGACGAGGATATTTGCGAGGGCTGCGGCGACTGTTACGCCCAGTCCGAAGGCTGTGCTGCGCTCTACAGCGTGGCGACCGAGTTCGGCGACAAGACGCAGGTGCGGCAGGCCCAATGTGCCCAAGACGGGCTGTGCATCGACGGCGAGTGCCCGTCCTTTGCCGTGGTTAAGCCGGCCAAGGGCACGCGCTTGCGCCGCCGCCGGCCGGAGCCTTTGGACGAGCTGCCAGAGCCGCCGGAGTGCCCGTTGGAGAGGCCGTACTCGATCTTCGCCATGGGGCGAGGAGGGACGGGCGTGGTGACGATTTCTCATCTCATTGCGTACGCGGCCATGATGGAGGGCAAGTACGTGTATTTGTCCAACAACACTGGCTTGGCGCAAAAGGGTGGGCCGGTTGAAGCGCCGATTGTGATAAGCGCCGCCGAGCAGCCCGTGTTCAACCGCCTCTTCCCTGGGGAAGTCGATCTGTACTTGGGGTTTGATCTGCTGCGGGCGGCCGAGCCGGACAACCTCAAATACGCCGCGCCCGAGCACACTCGCGCCTTCGTCAGCACTGCTGAAATCGCCAATGCGGAGATGAATCGCAATCCGCGGACGCAGCCTTTTCCCGAGGCGGCCCAACTGTGCGCCCTGATTGATCGCTGCACTAGTAAGGACAATGTGTATCTCGATACCTACTGGCTGGCCGAGCGGCTGTTCTCGGATACAATTTTCGCCAACATGCTCCTGTTGGGGGCTGCGTATCAGGCCGGGGTGCTGCCCCTACAAGCGGCCTCTATTGAGCAAGCTATTGTCCTAAACGGGCAAGCCGTGGAGAACAACGTGCAGGCTTTTCGTTGGGGGCGCTTGGCTGTGGCCGATCCGGCACGGGTGGAGCAGGCGTTGGGGACTCAGCAGGCGTCCGCGGACCAAACGTTGGCCGAGGTGCAGGAGCGGCTGGCGCATGACGCGGCTGCTCGGGCGCTGCTCGACGAGGGTTTGGCTGCGTTAGCGGATTTGAATGCAGAGGGGCAGAAGGAGTTGGGGGTGCGGCTGGCCGAGCTGTGCGCGTACCAGGACGTCGCGTATGCTTGGCACTACTTGGGGTTTGTGCGCCAAGTGTGGGAAGTTGATCGGGGTTTGTCGCACGACTTGCAGCTCACGCGGGCCGTGGTGCGGGGCCTGTACAAGCTGATGGCGTACAAGGACGAATACGAGGTCGCGCGGCTTGCGACGCGCAACGGCAGCGAGGAGCGGATGCGGGCCTTGTTCGACGGGGAGGTGGAAATCGTTCGGCAACTGCATCCGCCTACGATGCGGCGCTTGCTCAAGGGCAAGATCGGCTTTGGCAAGGGCCTGCGTCCGGCGTTGGTGTTGCTGAGCCGACTAAAGGGGTTGCGCGGAACTGCCTTTGACATCTTCGGACGCACGGCGGCGCGGCGCTTGGAACGCGAACTGATTGGCTGGTACTGCGGGTTGATCGAAGAGGTCTTGCCGGTGCTGGCCGAAGAAAGCTATGGGCTGGCCGTGGAAATCGCCGAATTGCCGGACGGCATTCGCGGATACGAGCACGTAAAAGAGGCGTCGGCAGCCCAAGCCAAGCAGCGAGCCGAGCGCTTGTTAGCGGAGTTTCGCTCATTAGAATAGGAGAAGAGGTACTCTATGTCTACGACTCTGAAACCAGAAATGGAGGCCCAAATCGAGGCCTTGGCGGAACGGTTGGCTCTTACTGACCCCGATGCTCACGAGCGGGTGCTGAAAATGGCCTTGGATGACTTGGACGCAAAAGTTCCTCCATTGAGGCGTAAGATGACGCCGGAAGAAATCACCGAGGAGAAGGCGCATTGGCTGGAAGTCGGTCGTCAGTTGCGTGAGAAATATTCTTACGATGACGACCATCCGCCGTCCAAAGTTTGGCAAGAGGAGCTATACGACGAGCAAGGGCTGCCGAAATGATGGTAGCCGATACCTCTGCGCTAATGGCCATACTGCTGAAGGAACAGGAGCATCAGGAATTTCTCGATGCGATGCTAAACGACGGGGAGGTGCTGGTATCTACGGCTACCGCCGTCGAACTTATGATCGTCGCAATGGGGAAAGGCGATGCCTTCTACCAATCCGCCGTTCAGTTTCTAAAGCGGCCTTTTATCCGCCTGACGCCGCTGGACGAGACGCAACTATGGGCTGCCGTTAGAGCTTATCAGGGTTTCGGCAAACGCCGCCACCCGGCCAGTCTAAACTTCGGCGATACCTTTTCGTACGGGTTGGCTACGACTCGTCAGCTACCTCTGCTGTTCAAAGGCGACGATTTCGTGCAGACAGGCATTAGGGCAGCGGTGTAGCTCAAGAGCCGAAGTGCGATTGACTGGACTATTTTCTATCGTCCGCACGACGCAATTTATGTGGAATTATCGTCTGCTGCATCATCCTGTTGGTCACCGGAGGTTAGGGGTAGAAGAATGGCGTGAATTTCTTCTACTTCGCTTGGGCTAGTGACAAACCACTCTGCGCCTGGAGCCCCTTTCATTTGCTTGCCGTCCTTGGCCAAAAGTTTGTGTACTGCCTTCTCCAGTTCAAGCGGCTTGTCGGTTTGGATACGAAGCGCGATTTTGGGCTTCTCTGGCATCGCTGTAGCCGCTTGTGATTCAACTCTGATGGCTGAGTCGTGCTCACTTTTGCCAATTTTGCATGGCCAAGAAGATTCTCCTCTCAATTTTGCCAACTGCCGATAAGCGGGATAGTAGTAGAGATAAACCGAACCTTTTCCAGATCCCACGGTCTTTTCTTCGGGAGAATCGGGTTGGTCGTTTTGGATAATTTCTTCCTCATCGGATACCTGAGGTGGTTCGACGCTTTCGACAGTCCTTGTTTCAAGGGAGTCGGAGTTTGAGCTGATTCGCCATATTCCTATGGAAGGATTTTCAGCTTTTCCTTCTAACTTCATATCGGCTAGCGTCTTCTTGAAAACGCCAACAGCTTGGCCTCGCGGTGGTGAGCCTCCTCGATCGCGGTGAATTTTGACTATGGTGTCAATGATCTTCTGCCTCTCAGCAATTTTACCCGAGAATTCCTCTATGATGAGCTCTCGGGCAATCAACCGTGTGAGGGGCATTCTAATCATACTCATAGTTGTTGTTCATAATTGATTTCCCTTGTTGCGGTGTCTCCCTAGCTAGCTGATTACCCCTTAGTTTGGATCATTTCTGATCGGTTACTATCTGTACTAGAGATTGACCAAAACCGGTTGGCTCGTCCTCAGCGCTCGCCGTAGGCCGCTGAGCAGGGCTTGGCTAGAATCACCTGAATGCTCGCTCGGCGAATTCTCTTTTTCCAAGAAATCACGCAACCACGCTAGTTCCGCAGGTGGAGTTGCTGCGTCGGGTACGACGTGGGTTCCCTTGGTGCCGGCTAGGGCAATTCCACTGTGCACGGCACTGGACGAGATTACGCCGCCCCGGCCCAGCAAGGTCAACTCGGCGAGCGCTGACTGAGGGGCGACGACTAGCTGAATCGACGCACCGCTGGGAGCCGTGGCGGTCAGCACTACTTGGTAGGCTCGGCCGTGGCGGTTGGCGCAAAGATGTACCTGGGCAGGGCTTTCGCCCAGCAGGTCGCTGGCAAGGGCTAGCTGGCCACAGGCAGCCCACCACGCCGGTAGTAATCCCGGCTCTTGGACGCCGGCTACGAGGCGCAGATAGACCAGCTCGGCAAACGAAGGATTGCGCCGCTGCTGGAGCGCCTTGGCAAACAGGGGCGACCCGCGATGGACGCCGCCACTGGCGATGGGCTGGTCGGCCTTGGGCACAGGTCCGGCACAGAGGACGGCGACGCCGGCTTGGAGGCAGGTGTGGACATCGTTGTGAAGGTCTGCATAAGGCGAGAGAAAGGCGCAGACGCGGGGGCTGGTTGCTTGGAGCATGGCTGGTAAGTCGCTGAAAAAAGGCAGGTCGGTGTTGGGGTTCCGACGCGCTGGATAGTACAGACTCTTGATCGGCAGGGCGGCGGCGAGTTGGCCGACGAGTGGGTTGAGGGCGGGATGGGCACTGAGGGCGATAGTCATAGCTCTTGCTCCAGCGGCAGGTCAACGGTCGCGTTGCACTCGACGGCGCGGTAGCCAGCGAGAATAATTTCCATTAAATCCCGCGCTTGGCGCACGCCGTAGCGGGTCGGGCGGTCGTCGTCGATGGCGGCGACCAAATCGTCGAGCCCGGCTGCTAGGCCCGCTGTGTCCTCGGATAGGGCGACGGTTGGAACGGGCGGTCCTCCGTGCCACTGCATGGGATCCTTGGGATCGGGCTGATAGTCGTAGCCGGTGCTATAGTCGCGCAGATAAGCGTCCAACGCCGGTCTTTTAGCGTCGATGGTGGCGCTCTGGCGGGTGCCGATTAGGTACGCCCGCGACGGTCCACCTTGGGGATGGGAGGCCGTGCCGATGCGCCCACCGCACAAAGTGGCTACGCGGCCGTCGGCATCGGTCATGGTCAGCGTGCCAAAGTCGTCGCAGCCGTGGGTGCCGTGTTCGGGAAAGAAGAAGGCCCCGGCGTGGCCGACGACGTGGCGGATGGGGCCGAGGCATTCTTGGATGAGGCCGACGGCGTATGCTCCTACGGTCAGCAACTCTCTTTTGATGTCGGGGTATTTCCACCGGCCGTTGGGTGCGACAAAGTCGCGGCGTTGGGTTATAGGGCGCGGCCAGCCCTTGCCGAACATCACATCGACGTGGACGCCGAGCAGAGTGCCCAAATCGCCGCTGGCGAGGACTTGGCGGGTGTGCTGGGCGAGGGTGCCGTAGGCGTAGCCGGGGATGATCGCCCGGACGCCAGTGCGCTCGACCGCGGCGGCGGCGGCCTCGGACTCGGCGAGGGTGGCCCCGGGAAACTTGTCGATCCACAGGTGCTTGCCAGCTTCGGCGGCGCGGACGATGAGTGCGGACCGCCGTTCGATCTCGCAGCCGACGCTGACGATATCGACGGCTGGGTCGTTGATGGACTCGTCGAGGTCCTCTGAGTAGGGCACGCCGAGTTGGCTAGCCCATTGCTGGTTGTAGGCGCGCAAGTCCGGGTCGATGTCGGGGTAGTCGGCGACGCCGATGATGCGCAGGCGGGGATGGGCCTGATACAGGGGGATGAAGTGCTGCTGGTGGCTGTGCTTGCTGAAGCTGACCAGCAGAATACCGTAGGTTTCAGCGGGCATGATGGTTCCTTGTTGGCGTATAGAGACGCACTGGACGCGAGATAGTATAATAGCCCTGCGGATGAACGCCAAAAGGACGCTTAGTGGTTAGTGGAGTTTGGTGGGTAAGTACCTTCTTTTCTTAAAAAAAGTGCTCGGAATTCGCACTTTTATCAAGATAAAAGTGCTATTTATTGTATTTTTATCTTGATAAAAGTGCTGATTCCCCATCGAATAGGAGTAATTCTTTGCAACGCTTATTGATCGACGATCTGGCAGAATGGAAACGGCAACCGGCGCGCAAGCCAGTATTGCTCGACGGCGCACGTCAAGTCGGCAAGACCTACCTGATCGAACAGCTTTTCGGGCCGCAGGAGTTCCGCCAAGTGCATAGACTCGATTTCCGGCTGGAGCCGGGGCTGGCGGAGTTGTTCGCCGATAGCCTCGACCCGCGGGTCGTGCTATCAAACATCGAGCTGCGCTTTAATGTGGACATCGATGTGGAGCAAGATCTCATTTTCTTCGACGAGGTGGGAGAGTGTCAAGCCGCGGTCGATTCGCTCAAGTATTTTGCTGAAGATCTCCCCCAAGCGTTTGTCTGCGCCTCCGGCTCCAACATCGGTCTGCTCGACTCGTTTCCGGTCGGCAAGGTCCAGCAGTTAGAGTTGTTCCCGCTGTGCTTTGAGGAATTTCTGATGGCCGCCGAGCAGCCGAGACTTTTGCAGGCATTTCGAGCGCAACGGCGCGGGCAGGTCGTTCACCAACATCTATGGCTCTTCCTACTCGCGTACTACTTCGTCGGTGGTATGCCGGAAGCGGTGGCTGAGTGGTTTGCTGTGGAGGGCAGTATCCGCGAGCGAGTTGAGCGGGTCGGGCAAATTCACCGCGATCTCATCGTGGGCTACCAACGCGACTTTGGCAAGTATGCTGGCAAGCTCCACGCGCAACACATTGATGAAGTGTTTGCGAGCGTACCGCGTCAATTGGCCGCCTGCCAGGACGACTCCGTGCAGCGTTTTAGGTTCAGGGATGTAGTCGAGCGGAAGCGGCGCTACCAAGAGTTGCGCGGCCCTATTGACTGGCTGGAGACAGCCAAGCTGGTGCGGAAGTGCTATCCCATTAAGGGAAGACCCCAAGTCCCGCTATGGGCGCAGGCGCGGCAGAATATTTTCAAGCTCTACCTATTTGATGTGGGGTTGCTTGGCTACATGCTTGGGCTGAGATATGCTGACCAGCAGGCACAGAGCCTCAGCTTCAAGGGCTACATTGCGGAAAACTTTGTTCAGAACGAACTGAGTGTGCGCGTGGCATACCCCACGTTCGGCTGGGAACAGGCCAACGCCCAAGTGGAATTTCTCCATCGCGATCGCAATGGAGAGGTCATCCCTGTCGAGGTAAAAAGCGGTACCCGCACCCGTGCTCGCAGCTTGCGGTCCTACGTGGAGCGCTACCAGCCACAGCGTGCCATTAAACTCATTGGCGGTCCTGGCGGTGAGGGGGAAGGTGTAGTTGAGACCTGGCCATTGTATTATGCACAGCACTTGCGCGACGTGTAGCGTCGCCTCTCGTCGAATTCGGCGTGGCCGGGTTCTGCTGCCTTGGCCACGGGTCGGCAACTAGCCTTCACAGCTTGACAGCAGTCGTCCCCCAAGCCTATCCTAGCGGTTCCACACAAGGAGGAAATAATGGTCAATATCGGCATTGTCGGCATCGGTTTTATGGGCATGACCCACTACAAGGCTATGGCCCAAGTCAAAGGGGGCCAAGTTGCGGCCATCGTCTCCCGCGATCCCAAAAAACGCGCGGGGGACTGGAACGATATTCAGGGTAATTTCGGCGATAGCGGGGGCGTGCAGGACTTGTCGGGCATACGCTGCTATGAAACGTTGGACGAACTGCTCGCCGATGGGGCGATCGACTTGGTGGATATATGTCTGCCGACGAACATGCACGTCGAGACCAGCATCCGCGCTTTATCTGCGGGCAAGCACGTGCTATTGGAAAAGCCCATTGCATTGGCCTTGGACGACGCCGACCAGATCGTGGCGGCGGCTGAGGAACACCAGCGGCAGTTTATGGTCGCCCACGTCTTGCGGTATTTCCCCGAGTTCCGGCTGATCAAACAGCTCGTGGCCGACGCGGAACACGGCCCGGTGCTCGCCGCTCACTTTAAGCGGATCATCTCGCGCCCGGCGTGGTGGGCACCGGAAGATTTGGAGCGCACTGGCGGCCCCGCAATCGATCTGCACATCCACGACGCGGACTTTGTGCAGTTTTTGTTTGGGATGCCCACGGCGGTCAGCGCGCAAGGATACATTGGCCGGGGCGAGACGGTCGAGTACATCAACGTCCACTACCAATACGACGGCCCAATGGCCATCAGCGCCGAAGGTGGCTGGTTGGCGCAACAGGGCTGTCCCTTTGAGCACGGGTACGACGTGTACTTTGAGGAGGCCACGCTCAAGTACAACTCGTCTTGGGGAGAACCGCCGCAGCTATTGACCAAGGACGGCAAGGTCAGTACGCCATCACTGCCGGGCGAGGACGGTTTCGTCGGCGAGTTGCAAGAAGCAGTGGATGCGATCGCGCAGGGCAGGGCGTCGCAGGAGATAGGCGGTCAGAGCGCGCGGAACTCGCTACTGTTGTGTTTGCAGGGAATTGAGTCGGTGAAGACGGGGGAGAAGGTGGCGATCTAGCTAATGCCCTTCGTGCATCTCCATGCCATGGAGGGCGCTGGATTCAACGTAATACAGGGCATAAGCCAGACTGATTCCCACGAGGAGGGAGACGATGAGCTTGCCGCGATCGTGGCTGTGGAAATGAATCTCTGGTAGCAAGTCGCTCAAGGCAATGCACAAAAACGCGCCCGCCGCAAAAGCCAGCACATAGCCAACTGTTGCCCCTCCTTTTAAGCCAAGCAATTCCACACCTCCAAAGCTCGCTATAGCCACCACCGGGCACAGGATGGCAAAGCCGACATTGGTCCATGTCCGGGCGCGCTGGCTGTGACCGGCGGACTTCATCATGCTGATAATGGAGTACGCATCGAGCGGCTTGTGCAGTAGAATGGCGAGAAATACCCCTAGTCCCGCCAATGCGACTCCGTCTTCATGCGACGGCCCTATCTGCATGATGGTACCCAGCGCGATTCCTTCAGTCACGGTGTGTACCCCCAGGCCGATGGCAACGCCGAACAAACTCCGCGAATGGACGCCACCGTGGCCGTGATCGTGGTCATCGTCATCGTATAGATCGCTCGCCTCACTGCTGAAATCGTGCTGATGAAAGTGAAAGATCCGCAGCAAGAAAATCATCAGGACCATGCCGAGCACCATCCATCCCACGGCTCTTTCTACAATGCCTGTCCCGGAAATGCGCTCGAGGCTGTGGGGTAGCAGGTGAAACATGGCGACACCGAGGATGAAGCCGGCCACCAGACTCATCACGATCTGAGTGCGCGTGTGCGTCATGGTACCTAAGCCCGCCAGCTTCCCACCGATAAAAGAAGCGGCAAAGATGGCGGCTGAGTAGGCCGACAAAACCAGTAGAGCGTTTGCATCCATGATGGCTATAACCGGAAGCTAACTGGGTAGCCGACGATCGCGGCTTCCTGTAACGAATCAGGCCAGAGAGAAGGAGCCCCAACAGAAGCATGGGGGCTAGCAGTAAAAAGAAGGACCAGAGAAAGGCAAAAAAACTGGCTGATATCCCAAAAAATTCAAAGGTCATTGTGATAAGAAGGAAACATTGCCTAGAAAGGGCAAGCCTCCTAAAGTTGCGTTTTTTTTGACAGACCACTACAATCAAAGGTTATGCTAACGCGGAAAGCGGACATCTCGATAGGCTCGCCGTCCGCGCTGGTCCTGCTGGTGCTGACCGTGCTCTTTGCGGCTGTAATCGGCGGCCTACCCTTCGGCCACCAGCTTTTCCACGAGGGCCTCGGCGAGCCTGCGGACTGCCCAGCGTATCTATTGCAGAGCAGCCTATCGCTCCTTTTTTTGGGCTTGGCGCTCGTGCTCGTGGGGTTGAATGCCTCTAGGGCAAGCCCGTCTGCTCCGCGCACAGTACCGTTACCTCTTTTTACCCCTCGCTTTACTCATCTCAACCGAGGCCCGCCCCGGTGCTAGTGCATCCACGCTGGTAAATCGCCTCAGTGCGTGGGTGCCTTTCTCCAGAGCTAATTCGCATACCATTAAACTCCCGTTCTGTGTGCCAGAGTGTACATGGACGGTCAAACCATTGGAGACTAGCACCATGTTCAAAAGAAGTATGTCTGCGTTGAGCATTTTCGCCTTGGCCCTCTTTGTTGCAAGCTGCGGCGACGACGACAATCCCGTCGATCCTGACGACCATGATGACCATGCCGAGGCTATCGGTCTGATTGTGCGCGATAGCGGCGCTGAGATCGTCCGCGTTGAAAGCGGCCAGGTGACCGGCGAGATCGAGGTCGGCCACGGCAAGGAAACCGCTCTGCTGTCCGTGCGCTTTATCGCCGAAGACGGCGACCTCTTTACCCCAGACGAAGACGATGAATATGCCCTCGGTTGGGAAATTGCCGACGAGAGCATCGCCGAAGTCGAGCATCATGCCGAGGACGGAGCTTGGGCTTTTCACATCCTCGGCTTAGAGGAAGGTGAGACTACCATCCGCATCAAAATCAACCACGAAGGCCACGCCGATTTCGTCTCGCCGGAGATTGAGATTCACGTCAGCGAGGACGGACCCGGTGAGGAACACGACGATCACGACGACGAAGGGTAAAGCGGTTAGACCTGCATAGGTAAAAGCGACGCGGGACCGGACGCAAGCACCGGTCCCGCGTACTTATGTCAAACTCAATTGGATAGTTGCGTTTTTTTGTCAAACCACTAAAATCTAAAGATCATGCTAACGCGCAAAACGGACCTCTCGATAGGCTCGGCGTCCTCGCTGGCGCTGCTGGTGCTGACCGTGCTCTTTGCGGCTGTAAGCTGTGGCCTACCCTTCGGCCACGAGCTTTGCCACGAGGGTCACGTCGAACCTGAGAACTGCCCGGCTTGCCTGTTGCAGAGCAGCCTATCGCTCCTTTTTGGGGGCTTGGTGCTCGCGCTCGTGGCGCTGAATGCCGCTGAGGCAAATCCGTCCGCGCCGCGCACAGTACCGTTACCCCTTTTTACCCCTCGCTTTACCCATCTCAACCGAGGCCCGCCCCGGTGCTAGTGCATCCACGCTGGTAAATCGCCTTAGCGCGTGGGTGCCTCTCTCCATATCCATTTCGCGTACCATTAAATTCCCGGTCTGCGTGCAACGCCTTAGGGAAGTGCGCGTGGACGGTCAAACCATTGGAGACTAGCCCCATGTTTAAAAGAAGTATATCTGCGTTGAGCATTTTCGCCTTGGCTCTCTTTGTTGCGAGTTGCGGCGACGACGACAATCCCGTCGATCCTGACGACCATGATGACCATGCCGAGGCCATCGGCCTGATTATACGCGATAGCGGTGCTGAAATCGTCCGCGTTGAAAGCGGTGAGGTGACCGGCGAGATTGAGGTTGGCCACGGCAAGGAAACCGCTCTGCTGTCCGTGCGCTTTATCGCCGAAGACGGCGACCTCTTCACCCCAGACGAAGCCGATGACTATGCCCTCGGTTGGGAAATTGCCGACGAGAGCATCGCCGAAGTCGAGCATCATGCCGAGGACGGAGCTTGGGCTTTTCATATCCTCGGCTTAGAGGAAGGCGAGACCACCATCCGCATCAAGATCAACCACGGAGACCACACCGATTTCGTCTCGCCGCCGATTGAGATTCACGTCAGCGAAGACGGACCCGGTGAGGAACACGACGATCACGATGATGAAGGATAAAGCGGTTAGATCGGCTGCGGCCTTCATAGGTAAAAGCGACGCGGGACCGGAGGCAAACTCCGGTCTCGCGCACTTATGTCGAGGTCAATTGGATAGCCGACAGATAAAAGCCACAGGCCGTAGGATACTTTGGAAGCTCACAGCCATAATCGGCCTAGCAGTAAGTTCCGCTTGGGGAGACCAGACTGGTTCGCTAGCCGGTCACGTGATCGACGCCGAAAGCGGCCAATCCGTCGGTTGGACTACTGTCGTCATCGAGGGGCTCGAACGAGCGCGGATGAGCGACGCCGAGGGGTACTTCTTTTTCGCCAACGTCCCCTCTGGCGCGCACGTCTTGCAAAGCCTACACGTCGGCTACCGCGAGGAGCGCTTTAAGGTCGAGGTCGTCGCTGGGGATACCACCCACGTCGATCTAGTTATCGGCCATGAGTCCCTGCAGGTAGAGGGGATTCTCATCGAAGGCGAACACAGGAGCGCTGTTTCTCCACTCCAAGCACCCGAAATTGTCTTCAGCGGTAGCAAGCTGCGGCAGAATTTGAGCCGCACCATCGCCGAGACTATCGCCTACGAGCCGGGCATTGCCCAGCGCTCGATGGGCCCCGCACCCGCGCGTCCGGTGCTGCGCGGGCTGGGCGGTGACCGCTTGCTGATGGTCGAAGACGGCGAGCGCACTGGTGATTTGTCTGCTACCTGTTCGGACCATGCCGTGGCTATCGAGCCGATGACCACCGAGCGCATTGAGGTCGTGCGCGGCCCCCACACCTTGCTCTACGGCTCCAATGCTTTAGCCGGGGTCGTCAACGTGGTGCGCGGGTACGTGCCCTCCGAGCGGCCCGATGGTTTGGGGGGATCTGTGACGTATCAAGGGGAGAGCGTCAATCGCGGTTTGTCCGGCGGCCTGACTCTCGAACAGCCGCTCGGCCCACTGGCCCTGCGCTTCGACAGCAGCTTGCGCAATGCCGACGATATTGCCACGCCGCGTGGGGTACTCACCAATACGGATATCCGCACGGGTAATGCTTCGGTCGGCCTGAGTCTGGTGCGTCCTTGGGGGCACGTGGGCGCGTCCGGGAGCTTGTACAACTCCGACTACGGCATCCCGCCCGATCCGGAGGGCGGCCACCCGAACGGCATATCCATTGATCTCCAGCGCCAGCACCTCGAAGGGCGCGGCGAAATTGTCACCGGACCGGACTGGCTCCAGCGCCTAGAATTGCACCACTCGTTTTCGCGCTATCAGCACGGCGAATTCGAAGCTAGTGGTGCCTTGGGGCTGGAGTTCGGTGTGCTCACGCACAACAGCGGTGCGCTAGCCCACTTGGATCGCATGGGGCCTTTTGAAAACGGCGCGATTGGCTTGTGGTACGAGTACCGCAACTATGCTGCGGCCGGGCTCAACTATACGCCGCAGGCCGAGGAATACGCCGGTGCGCTGTTCGCGTACCAGGAGTGGGAGCATGGGCCTTGGGCAGCCAATGCGGCCTTGCGCGTTGATGCCCGCCGCGTCGAGCCGCGCGAGGAGCGCTATTCGCGCCGGGTCGGTAGCATCCAGACGCGCGACTTTGCCGGTATGTCTGCTGGTTTGTCCAATCACTATCGCGCCAGTTCGACTTTGACATTGGGCACGACCTTGATGCGCACCTTTCGCGCTCCCGGCATCGAAGAGCTGTTCTCCGAAGGACCGCATCTGGCCGCCTATTCGTACGAGGTGGGCAATGGTGCCCTCGACAGTGAACGCGGCCTAGGTTTGGAACTGTTCGCCGACTACGACCGCGAAAAAGGCCATGTACACTTGGCCGTCTTCCGCAACGCGATCAATGGGTACATTTTCCCCAAGAACACTGGCGAGCGCAGTCTGCGGCGTGCTGATCTTTTTCTCTACCGAACCGTGGGGGAGCGCGTCCTCATGTACGGTGCCGAAGTTACCTTCGATTGGCGTCTGGTGGAGCCTTGGAAAGTAGCCGGTACCCTCAGCTATGTGCGGGGCCGACTCATTGATCTAGACGACGACCCCCTGCCGCGTCTGCCGCCCCTACAAGGGCATCTGGGCCTGACTTGCGAACCCACTGAGGCGCTGAGTGCGACTATTGACGTGCGCTTAGCTGCGGAACAGGACCAGGTCGGCGAGTTTGAAGAGCCTACGGAGGGCTACGCAGTGCTGGATCTTTCGACCCAGTACTACGTGCAGTGGGGGGGCCGTCTGCACACCTTCTCCTTGACCTTGGAAAACGCCACTGACGCGGTGTACCGCAACCACCTCAACCGCGTCAAAGAGATCCTGCCCGAGCCAGGCCGCAACCTGCGCCTGCTGCACAAGATATTCTTCTAAGAATTCGTCTGGATTCACTCACCGGACTATGGGATTGCACAGAATGACCTTTGATTTTCTTGGGATATTAACCAGTTTTTTCGCCTTTCTCTGGTCTTCCTTTTTACTGCTAGCGCCCATGCTTCTGCTGGGGCTCCTTCTGTCCGGCCTGATCCACGTATTCATTTCCCGTCAGGCCATTCTCCGCTGGCTCCACGACGACAGCCTAAAATCCGTCACCATGAGTTCGGCTATTGGCGTACCCGTGCCGCTGTGTAGTTGTTCGGTCGTTCCTGTGGTGGCCGAGATGCGTAACAAGGGGGCGTCCCGTTCGTCCTGCATGTCTTTCTTGATTACCGCGCCGGAGACGGGTGCGGATTCGATTTTGGTCACCAACGCCTTTTTCGGACCCATCGTTGCCATTGTCCGACCCGTCATCAGCTTCATCACCGCGGTCGTCGCCGGTATCTTTTGCATCAGACTGATAAGAGACGACCGCGATGAAGCCGAGGCAAGCGACCACGATCACTACCATGAATGTAGCCACTATCATCACCAATCCCTCATAGCCGACGATGATTACTATGTCAGCCCTTCGCAACTGAAGGTATTACTGGTCAACTGGTTGAAGGGGCTTGCTGGCCGACAATCCACCGGTGTCTCTTCTGCGGCAGAAGTCCTCACCGACAATCAAGAGTTTGACTTCAAAAAGCTGGTCAAGCACATCTTTCGCTATGGCTTCATTGAGATAGCCGACGACATTCTCTTTGCGCTGCTGGTGGGGGTCGTGCTGGGCGGCGTGCTCTTTCTGGCGCTTCCGAGCGACCTGATGGCGCACGAGTATGCCCGCTGGCTGGCCTATCCGGTCATGGTGCTGATCGGCATCCCTCTCTACATCTGCGCATCCGCCAGTACTCCAATCGCCGCCGCGCTCGTTGCCAAGGGAGTCAGTCCCGGCGCGGCGCTGATTTTTCTGATGACCGGACCGGCCACCAACACGGGCACCATCGCCATCATCGTCAGCCAGTTTGGCTCCCGCTTCGCATCCATCTACGTCGCCGCAGTCATCGCGGTTACAGTCGTTCTCGGCATCGTCATCGACGCGCTTCTTCTCGCTGCTGGTCTGGCGATTTCCGTAAACCTCGACGCCTCTCATGCGCCGGCCATTCAGTTCCTGCAATGGGGCAGCGCCTTTCTTCTCATTGCCCTGATCGTCTGGCGCTTCCAAGCCGGTGCCTTGCGCCGTGGCTACGAGGATATGCTGCTCAATCTTCGCTTCCGGTCCAGCACGGGCGATCGGGACCTGTCAGCGCGAGACCTCAGCAGTGGTAAG
>JAJDVZ010000173.1:0-15003 GCA_022825835.1 Candidatus Latescibacterota bacterium | reverse complement strand
CCCATAAAAAAACATGGACGAAAAGCCATAAGCCTCTTTCGAAAAGGATTAGACCAACTCACACAGATCATACACCAAACACGAGACCAACCTAAACGCGCCCGACAATATCAACCCATGTTACTGTCGTGTACTTAGCTGGAGTTGTAAGCACCAAAGTAAAGTTCCGCTTTTGAAATGACCGAGTAGTAGAGACTGTCCATTCCAATCGACTGTGCCTTTCGCTCAATGTTCTGATTTCCATTAAGCCAGTAAATGAGCGTGTCTGTATCGAGCAAATACATTAAAGCGTTGTATCTCTTCCGAGCGTTCTCGACGAAATTACTTCCTCGACAATTTCTTTGGCTTCTCGAGAATCCTGCCAAATACCGCACAACCCGGATCCCTGTGTCACGGCTTCATCAGGGACTCGAATTTCGACTTGGGTTCCATCGGGAAGCTGGATATTTTCGTCAATGAGAATTTGATTGTCTTTGATATGACCTCGAACAATCATACGTAATGCTCCTTCCTGCTTGGGACCGGTGCGGAGACCTGTCCCGCGTAGCTTGGATGTGGTCTTCCTTGCAGCGGATGCTAAGAATGCTGTTTATATAAGAAACCGTCTCATCATCAGCAAGACCAGTCGGACATACCTTACAACACTACCCACACCATGGCGCAACCGCCCTATCCTCAGCACCTCAATCCCAAACTGACCCCCGAAATCGCCGAGGACATAGCTTTCTTCCGCAAGTGGGGCTATCTCGTCGTCGAGGATGCCATCACCGAGGTGCAGGTCGAGACCCTGCGCACGGCTCTCGACGCGGCCTGCGCGCGTGGGAACAGCAGGCAGTTTATCCACCAGCTTCTCGAAGAGGACGAGGACTTTGCTTTCCTGCTCGACAACCCGCCCGTGCTGGCGAGGATGCAGGCCATTCTGGGCACCTGCGTCCAGCTTCACAGTGCCACGGCCCGCATTACTGAATCGGGACAGGAGGACCAGAACTGGCACCGCGACGTGCCTTGGCCCATCGATCCCGACGGCACGCCCTACGGCGCGCTGCCCGGTCAGATCAACTGCGGTTATTACTTAGACGAATTAGACGAGGACAACGGTGCCATTGTCATCGTTCCCGGCAGCCACCGCGCCCCCTTTCGCCCGCCCGAAGGTCATCCGCGCTTCCCGGAGGAGAAGTGGGTTTTCGCCCGACCGGGTCAGGCGGTGATGTTCGACGGCTGCCTCTACCATCGCGGCGCGGCCAACCGTTCGGCGGTGCGCCGCCGCGTCTGCCTGATGTGCTACCAGACCGCCTGGATGAAATCCCGCGAGCCCTTTGACGGCCCTTTTGCACAGAAAGTTCGCGAAACGGGTACTGACCAGCAGAAAATGCTGATGGGCGCTATCGAAAAATGGTAAGGAGGAGCCTACCCATGTTGACCACCGCACAAGTTGAACACTACCGCACCGAAGGATACGTCGCCGTCCCCGGTTTCCTCAGCACCGAGGAGGTTGCGGCCTTCCTGCGCGAGATGGACGCCGTCAGCGCTGGCAATACGCTCGCCAACCACGACGTCACCCGGATGGAGATGGAGCCTAACCAGCCCTCCGACGGAACGCAGGTGCGCCGACTGTACGAGCCTTGCAGCCACTACGAGGTCTTCCGGGAATTCTCTGCATCGGAGCGGCTCCTCGACGCGGTCGAGGCCCTGCTCGGCCCGGACTTGGTCTTCCACTACAGCAAGATCAATATGAAACCAGCCGGCGTCGGCTCGCCCGTCGAGTGGCATCAGGATCTTTCCTACTATCCGCTAACCCATCGCGGCTCGGTGAGCATCCTCTTTTATCTCGACGATGCGAGTGTTGAAAACGGCTGTCTGCAAGTTATCCCCCGCCGTCATCAGGGTGAGCTGCTGTCGCACAGCACTGATGGATTTTTCCAGGGCCGGGTTACGGAAGCGGTCGATCAATCGCTAGCCGTGCCGATCCCCGGTGAAGCGGGCACGGTCATCTTCATGCATGCGATGACCCCCCATGCTTCCATCGCCAACGTCTCCGACAAGCCGCGGCGCACCCTGATCCTCAGCTACCGCGCCGCCGATGCGTTCCCGATTTACACTGGCGAAATGACGTATAAGACCGAGGCGAATGCGCGTCTAGTGCGCGGCCGGTTTGCACACACAGCGCGTTTCGAGGACCGCACCTTTCCCATCCCGCTGTATAAGGACGCCATTTCCTCGCTCTACGACTTGCAGGAGCGCTCGCGCCAAGGGGAGATGGTGGCCGGTTAGGTAGCGCAGGACTCAATGGCGCTCTCTCAATGCTCCGGTCGTTTGCGGATAGCATGTTTCAATGCCCCCCAACTGTATTGGGCTATGTGGGTCTGGTCTTTAGGTCGCAAAAACAATAGGTCATTCGCCCGCTGTTGAGGCCAAGAGAAAACAAGAGCATCTTCTTCTATAGTGCTGGATACGATCTGTCCACTTTCTTCTTCAACCCTCCATAGATGAGCGTCGTCTAGGTATAGTGCTACCTGCCAGTCGGGCTGATCGCTGTGTGGTCCTATAACACTTAATTGATACACTCGTTCAGAAATGCTTTTTATTTCTATTTCTACAGTGCGCCACTGCTGAATCCGCTCAACGACGTCTCGCACCGGCGCGACCCATAGTGCTGGATGCTGCTGGGATAGGTAGTGCAAATGCTCGGCAAAATTCTCGGTGGCTACTCGGCAAAAGCCCGGTTCGTCAATCGGGTGTAATGCTTCAACTAACCAGCCTTTGCCAGCGATTGTAAGCTCGACTGCGCTATGCCATTGTTCAACCGTGCTACACGGAAAAAACGCTTTTATCGACATCAAATCGACCGTAGCGGGATCGTTATACACGGCACTTCCGTCCGTGGGTGGCCCGGCCCTACCACTCTGGTAGATTGAACTGGCTACTGCGGAGACGACAGCATTGGTTCGCGAAAATGGATAGGCCAAGCTAACGATCGGTTGGCCTAAAAACAGCGAATCTAATATAGCTTTAGAATTGATGAGTTCAGCCCTCATTTGACGGACTTCTATCGTGTCTAATGATGCGTGACTAACAGTGTGACTGGCCATTTCGTGTCCCCTTGCGGCGGCGGCTTGCCACTCGGAGATAGGAGCGGAAGGTCTGACGTTTATGAATTTGCCTTGGCGAAATAACTTATCAACAATTAAAAAGAACGTCCCGCGGAATCCGTAGCTTTCCAAAAGAGGCATCGCCCGACGGACATGAGAGATGTAGGCATCGTCAAAGGTGATACTAACTGCCGCTTTAGACGCTGAGGGCCAAGGTAGAACTTCGGCTTCTATGCCAACTTGAGCCTCAAGCGTGGATCGAAAAAAAAGAATCGATATGGATAGAAATATGTAAGCAACGTACTCTTTCATCGATTTCATAACGCGACTCATTCTGTGCAATGTAGTGTAGTAGAGTTGGCTTCTTTCTGGACAGCGTTTGACGCATATCTTACGTTGGCTAACGTAGTAACTTTTATCGACAACCGACAGGAACGCCGCCGATGTCCCAACAAGGCCCTAAAGAGAACTTCGACCAGCTCATCCGCGATGGCTACTGCTTGATAGAAGACGTCCTCGATTCCGACATGCTCCACCGCCTGCGCCAAGTCACCGACCAGCTCCTCAACGCTCAAAGCCACGAAATCCGCGCTCAGCAGCGCTCCACCGGCAGCATGATCGATGTCGGTGTCCACTCCATCTTCGCCGAACTCGTCGCCTACCCGCCCGCCCGTGCCGCGCTCGAAACCTTGGGCTTTCTGCGCCCTCGGTGGATGTCTGGCTACGTCATCAGCAAACCGCCCAATAGCCCGGCGCTGTTCTGGCATCAGGACTGGTGGGGTTGGGACGATCCTTCGAGTTATACGCCCCTGCCCCAGCAGCTTTTTCTGATGTACTATCTCGTCGATACTACGCCGCACAACGGCTGCCTGCGCCTGTTGCGCGGCTCGCATCTGCAGCGCCACCGCATGCACGACGAGGTGCCCGATGCCCACACCGACGAACTCCGCCGAGTGGCCGACCCCGACCATCCGGCTTATCGGTTGATTCCCGAAGAAGTGGATGTGCCCGTGGCGGCGGGCGATGTGGTCATCGGCGACGCGCGGCTGTTGCACTCGGCTCACGCCAATAAATCGGCCCAGCGCCGCACCGTCATTACTCTGTGGTATTTCCCGTACTTCGATCTGCTCTCCGATGGCCTCCGCGCCGCCATCGCCCGCCCCCGCGAATGGGTCGGCTGGGACGACGAAGCTAGAGCACAAGTTGCCGATCTTCTGCCCTCCTATGAGGGTGCCGCCGAACCCGTGCCTTGGAATCGGATGCCGGGCGAGGCGCTCACGCACTAAACGAGGAGCCTTGCTATGGACTCGATCTTGTTGGACGACAGCCGCATGCAGTCTTTCATCGCCGACGGCTATACAGTGGTCAAAACGGATTTGCCTGCGGATTTTCACCAATCTGTTTACGGGCAAATAGAGGAGGTCTTGGCTGCCGAGGGCAATCCGGGCAATAACCTGTTGCCTCGCATCCCCGACTTGCAGCAGGTGTTTGACCACCCCGAGGTGGCGGGTGCTCTGACCAGTATTTTGGGGCCGGGGTACTATTTACATCCGCACCGGTTCTGCCATTTCAACAAGCCGGGCTCGGAAGGGCAGCGGCTGCACAAGGATAGCTGGAGCCGGCGGCACCACCGGCTGCGCTGGGCCATGGCCTTTTACTATCCGCAGGACACGCCGGCCGAGCGCGGCCCCACCGGCGTGGTCCCCGGCAGTCACTATCGCAACCACCTCGACCAAGAAGATGAGGAGCGACAAATCGCGCTCGTGGGGGAGGCCGGAACGGTCGGCATTGTCCACTACGATCTGTGGCACCGAGCCACGCCCAATAGCACCGAGCAGGCTCGCTATATGGTCAAATTCCTCTTCGTCCGTCTCGAAGAGCCGGAAGGGCCTAGTTGGGATGCGAGCGGGGAGCCTTGGTCTGGGAATGGTCACGCCGAGGCACCCATGTGGCACAGTATGTGGGAATGGTACGGCGGCCAGTCCGAGGGCTTTGCTGGCGACGGTGAGCAGTCGGCGTTGCTGCAGGCGCTGATGGGCGATTCCGAGGCGGCGAGTCAAGCGGCGGCCTATGCCCTCGGTCGCACTGGGGAGCCAGCCGTGGGGCCGCTGATGGACTGTTTGCGCCAAGGATCAGAGCACGTGCGGCGCAACGCTGGCTATGGTTTGGCCGCTGTTGGCCCGGCTGCGGTCGAGGCGCTAGCGCAAGCCTGCGTGGACGACGATCCGGCTGTGCGGCTAGCTGCGGTCGATAGTTTGGGCGATATGGGTCGGGCGGGTGCCGTAGCAGTGCCGGCATTGCAGCGGGCGTTGGGCGATGCGTCAGACGAGGTGCGGGGCCACGCCGCCGAAGCCTTGGGGGCCATGGGCACATTGCCCTCAGTAGTGTTGGAAGAACTGGCCGGAATTTTGGGTGACGACGACGAATGGGTGCGGCGCAATGCCGCCTTGGGCTTGGCGCGATTGGGTCCGGCCGCCGAGGCCGTGCAGCCGACCGTGGTGGCAGCCCTAGACGATCCGAACCGCTACGTCAGCGCCAAGGCGGCCAAGACCTTGGAGCGCATTGGAACGCCGGAGGCGACGGAGATATTGTTCGACTATTTGTTTGCCGCCCGCTGGTGCCCCATTACCACTAAGGATACGCCGTATTAAGAACTGATGGGACCTACCCTTAGCCCTTTCCTGCGAATTAGGAATTACGAATTGCCCCACCCCAATTCCTAATTCTTAATTCCTAATTCGTAATTCCTAAGCCTATGCAAACTCCCATTCACCTCGGACTAATCGGCTGCGGCGGCATAGTCCAGTTGCAGCACTTGCCGACGTTGTGCGAACTCGATACGGTACGCATTGTCGCGCTGGCTGATCCCGACGATGACAATCTGGCCAAAGTCGGCGCGACGACCGGCGTCCCGCCCGCCCAGCGCTACGCCGACTATCGCAACATGCTGGAGCAAGCTGCCATAGATGCGGTTCTCATCGCCACGCCGCACCACCTCCACGCCGAGCAAGTTATTGCCTCGGCTGAGGCTGGCTGTACCGTCATCAGCGAAAAGCCGATGGCTACCTCGCTGGAGGAAGGCTCGGCCGTGCTAGACGCTGTCGCGCGCCACGACGTCGTTTATACAGTCGTCCACAACGCCGTCTTTACCCCCGGGACCTTGCACGCTATCGCACTCTTGCAAGAGAACGAGTTGCCCGAACCGCAAGTCGGGCGCGCCAAATCGATCTTTCCCATGACCGAGGCCCATCACCGCGCCAGCCCGGCCCGGATTTGGCGGGCTTCCAAAGCGGCGGGCGGCGGCTGCATCGGCGATACGGGGTACCACGAGATCTATTCGCTCGAAACCTTGATGTGCTCGCCGGTGCGCTACGTGGAGGCGAGGGTGCAGACGCGCTTTTTCGACATCGACGTCGACGATGTAGCACTCTTGCTCCTCGAACACGAAAACGGAGCCATTTCCACGGTCTCGACCTCGTGGGGCATGGTCGGCGGTGGGGCTGGCGAGCTAGGCAATCTCTGCGAAGTGCACACTCGCGGCGACTGTCTGCGCGTCGTCGGTCGCGGGCGAGCGCTGCATCGCTTCTCGCGGGAGACGGGCGCTTGGTCCGAGATCCCCCTCGACGTCACGGAGCGCAATATTACCGGCCACGCCGACTATCTTACTGCTACATTTGCCGCCTTAGCTGCGGGGGATCCTCCGCCGATCACGGCCGCGCGGGCCTATCACAACCTCAGCATCATCGAGGCAGCGCGCCGTGCCACCCAAGTGCGCCGCGCCATCGACCTGACGGAGCTTTAAATGCGTCCCTATATCGACTGCCATAACCACATTGGCCGCACCATCGACCGCGTGCCGCCGGTCGGCCAAAACACCGCCATGTGCCTCACGCGCTTCGCCGAGACCCACATTCACGCCGCCATCTCTATGCCTACGGCCGTCGGCAGTCCGATTGCCCGCGGCATCGTGGATATTCGCCATCAGAACGAGGTTATCGCCCGCGCCTGTCGCGATTTTCCCGGCGTCTTTCCCATTGGCTTGGCCTTGATTGAGGAGCGCTTTGGCAAGCTGGGCATTGAAGAGGCCGAGAAGGCCATGAGCGAGTTGGGCTTGGTCGGCATCGTCGGCCATCCGCCCATTGCCGAGTGGTGCATCCCCTTCGTAGAGGCCGCGGCTGCCCGCGAGGGCTTGGTCAACCTGCATATGCACAACCCGCTAATGGACCGCATCGCCGCGATGTTTCCGCACTGCACGTTTATCGCCCATGCCAGCACTTGGGCCGCCGAGCATCTGGCCAAGTACGACAATGTGTTTTTCGAGGTCGTCCAGTACCCGGACGGGCCAGGCTCTGAGTGGAATTTCGCGTGGTTGGCCGACAAGGTGGGACGCGAGCGGCTGATTTTTGGTGCCGACTTGCCCTATTACGACTACAGGATATTGCAGAAGGTTATTGAGGAGGCCCCGGTTGACGACGACCTTAAAGACCGCATCGCCTATAAGAATCTCGCCGCGCTAATCGAGCGCTTCAACCCAGAGTGGACACTACCGGCGCACCCCCCGAAGGTAGCGCGCGTTTACGATCCAGCGGAACTATGGGCCGTCAATCCCGCCAATCCCGCCCGCCTGACGGTTTTTGCCTGAGAGGAACCCCAGAATCGCCAAGACGGTATTCTACGACGGGCGGAGGTATTATCCAGTAGGGCAAAAATGAAAATGGCGAGATCGTATCCTCTGTTGCTCCTGCTCGGTCTCTACTCGCCCCTGCACGTTCAGGGGCTGACCATTTACCGCATTGGTGGGGACGATCAACCGCCGCCGGCGCTGGAGGTGCCTTATGAATTCGTGCATGTGTCTTGGAACTCAATTGTCGGGACTGCGAGCGGTCAGACCCAATCCCTGCAATTGCAGGCGGAATATATCGAGCCTAAACAACTGGATGGCTCTGTCAATCTCCTCCCGTCCATTGTCGAAAACGGCGGTTTGATCCTCACTACCAACCGCTACGATAGCTTGATTGCGCCCAGCGAGAGCGAGTTGGTGGCTTGGGATGGCGACATTGAGACTGCTTACCAGGGAAACGAGTCGGTTGCATGGGGGGGGATCTTCGACCGCCGAGAAAATAGGTCGTACAGACCCTTCAAGTACTGGGTTTTCGATCTCGGGGGACGCTTCGCTATCCAAAAGATCCGCTTCTATCCTAGGGACCGCTTCCGCTTTGAGCGCTTTGCGGAAAGTTTTATCGTCGGCGTCAGCGACGGCGACCCCGCCAAGGACGGGACTCGGGATCTCAAGGTTACCGAAGAATCGGACTTCGACCAGATTCACAATATCCGCGAGAACACAAACGCCGTGGTCGAACTGGAATTCCCCCAACAACCGGTGCGCCAGATCTTGTTTGCGGTGGGCCGCAATATCCGCAGTATCTGGGAGATCGCCGAAATCGAAATGTACGGGGCCGGCTTCAGCGCTTTTGCCCGCTACGAATCCACTATTATCGATCTGGGCCAATCCCTCATCCTAGGTCCCTTAGTCTGGGCCGGCGACCAGCCTCTGGGAGCGAGCATTGAAGTGCGGACCCGGCTGGGTGACGACCCCGATCCCAACTTGTATTGGCGCACCACGTTTCGCGGCGACGAGAAGACTCTTTTCGATCGCCAAGGCAAGCTCCTAACGCGGGAGACGTACGCGGCCCTGCAATTGGGGGAACGCGCTGGCACGACCTATGATACCCGCAACTGGAGCGATTGGAGTGCCCCCATCGCTTTGGTTGCCGAGACCGGGAACCCGATTGGGGACCGGCCGCGGCGCTTTGCTCAGGTGCGGGCCGATTTCCACTCGCGGCCCGAGGCTGGCGGTCGCCTAAATTATCTGCAATTCGCCGCTTCCCCGCCCCGGGCGGCGCACATTATTGCGGAGATTGAGCCGACACAGGTCCGTCCCGGCCAAACCGTGTCTTTCACCTACAAGCTGCTGCCCCGTTTTGATGGTGATGAACCGGGATTCGACCAAGTGGAGATCGACACGCCCGGGCGCACCGTGAACGTCGATGCCGTGCGCATTGATGGGCGCGATGAGGCCTTTGCTGTGGCGAGGCTGGATCAGTCGGGCTTTGCCGTGCAGATTCCCCACATTGATGTGCGGCGATCCCTAGATCTTATCGAGATCGACTTCAAGGCTCAGGTATTTCAGTACGGCACCGTTTTCTCAGGGCGGATTTCCGACAGTACCCAGCTTCAGGAGGTGGCCCAAGCGGTAGTCGCAGGGGACGCGGATGTGCAAAATGATAGCGCGACGTTGCAGGTGGCGCTAGCGGATGTCGGCATTGAGTCCATTGGTCGGGTGGAATTGGGCTCGGCTATTTGCACGCCCAACAGCGACGGAGTCAACGACGAGGTGCGCCTCGAATACGACCTGCTCAATCTGGCTGGCGCGGCGCTGGTGTATATTGACGTGTGCGATCTGAGCGGCCGAAAACTGTGGGCCATTGACCGGACTGCTCACTCGAGCGGCCGCTTTGCGGTGGCTTGGGACGGCCGCGACGACAGCGGCTTGCTGTTGCCGCCGGGGATTTACCTGTTGCGCTTAGAGGTGGAGACAGATAAGGGAAGGGACCGCGTCAGCCGAATCGTTTCGCTGGTGTACTAGAACTTTGCAAAAGGCATTCACATGACGGGATTTGGACGCCTCCTGTTCGCAAGCCTCCTCGGGTTAGTCCTAGTACTGACCGATATCCACGAGGTCTGGGCCCAGAACGCCGGCCATCGGGTCAGAGACAATCAAGTCGTCATAAACAGTCGCAACCACTGGCAAAACTGGACCTTTCCCCCCGGAACCTTGGTCATCTCTCCCGAGGGAGAAGTACAGGCGCAGCGCATTGAGAAAAATACCAATGCGGCCTTAGATATCGTCGACTATCTGCGCTTCAATCCACCCCCTTCGCTAGGCGACAAGGCTCCCGAGACAATCACCTTGACCGACGCTATTGAGGGTCGCTCTAATGTCGTCGATGTGGCCAAGGTATTCGACGGCGATATGACCACCTACTGGGAACCTGCCCCTCCCAGCGACGAGGTCGATCTGGCCTTGCAGTGGTGGTTTATCGTCGATCTGGGCCGCTTGGTCTTTGCCAAGAAACTCGTCGTGCGCTTTGTCGAGGAGGGGCTAGGCGACCCCTTTCTCCTCTTTGATGTTCTAGTCTCTAACGGCCGTGAACCGAGTCGCGTGCAGGGGAGCGGAGCGCGAGCCTTTGAGACTGTGCTGCGCACCTTGAGCAAAAATAAGAGCCAGCGGGTCTTTGAAGTTGACTTGCCCACAATAGAAGCCGCTCCTGTGCGCTTTGTGCAGGTTCTGGTGACAGGTACCGATGGCCCATTGGGCACGGAAATCACCCGTGCGGAGTACGAAGCACTGACCGCAGATCAGGGAGCCATCCAGTACTTCAAGCGGCAATTAGACGGCCGCGAGATGCCCGTCGCGCAAAGAGTGTACGAGCTCCTCGACGAGGAGCGTCAGGGACGCATTCGCTACTTCCGCCGGGAGCGGCCCCGCCTAGCCGAATTAGAGGTGTGGAACGAAGGGGACGAGCTCGTGGCCGGCCTACTGGACCGCGGCGGTACCATTGCCACTACGGCCGCGCAGACCTTAGCCCTTAAGAGTTTGGTCGATGGCAACTTAGACAGTTTCAGCGGCATCTACTTCGGCGTCGAATCCGCGGTGCCCGATCCCGTAAAGGAGCTGGTCTTTGATCTAGGGGCTTTTTACTGGATCGATACCTATCGGCTGGCTTATAGCGGCCTCGGGGGGGGGCGTTTCGGCTCTTTTCGCAACTATCGGCTCGACTTTTCCGACGGCTCCCTAGCCGCCGATGGCAAACTTAAATGGATCACCCGGGCCATCTTGGACCAGGGTCAAACCGTTTACGGCCGGGCACCGAATGCCCGCCTTGAAGGCACCCAATTCGAGCCGATCAAAGCGCGCTTCGCTCGCATTCAGTGGAACATGGAGCGGATTGGTACCCAAATCGCCACCATGGCGGAGATGCAGCTATACGGGGAGGGTTTCCAGCCGGAAGTAAGCCTAGAATCCGACCTGATCCGGCTGGGTGGCAGCCGCAATTTGCACGCCATTGAGTGGGACGCCGACGAACCACCGGGCACGCGCGTCCTGATCCAGACTCGGACTGGCGACGAGTTGGGCCAAGTATTCCACTACTTCAAAAAAGACGGCACGGAAGTGACCGAGGAGCAGTACGGCAAGCTGCTGTCGATCTTCAAGGGCGATGTCGTCGCCGAGGAAGTGCCGCTGGGCGATTGGGGCGACTGGAGCGAGCCATATGCCCGGGCTGAGGGCAGCCCTGTTACCTCGCCGTCACCACGGGAATTCCTCACCATTCGGGCGACTTTGCTGTCGGACGACCCGGATCGCACGCCGACCCTGCGTTCGATTAGGCTGCACTTTGCCGATCCCGTGGCGCAGAGCTTACGGGCGGAGATCGCGCCCTTTCAGGTGGATCGGCTCGGCGTCGAGCGCGTCTTTTCGCTCTATGTGCAGCCCCGCTTCGAGCGCCTAGACCCCGGCTTTGATGAGTTGCTCCTCACGGCCCCGGCTAATATGGCGCTGAGCCTAGGGGGGGTTTTTGGTGGGCGGGCGGATGAGTTTAACGCAGAGGGAGATGAGGTGCCGGCGCTGGAACAGGTGGAAGTGGTGCCGACCGCGCCGGACTCGCTGCTAGTGCGCTTTCCCCGCGTTGGCCCCGACAGCGCGATAGAGATTCTGCGGCTCGATTTTACTGCCGCGCTCTTTGCCACGGGTGCCGTCTTGCAGGCGGCTCTGCGCAACAGCGCTGCGGCCGATGGAGGTACTTGGCAGCGGGTGGACCCAGGCGATGTGTTGGCGCATATCCCCGGCAATACCACTACGGTGGTTAGTTCCTTTGAATCCCAAGCTCTGCTCACGGACGTGGCCGTGCGGCCTGCGGTGTTTTCGCCTAACGGGGACGGGATCAACGATCGGACATTTTTTCTTTTTAAAGTAGTGAGAGTGGAAGACGATAGTCCCGTGGCGGCGGCGGTTTATCATCTCGATGGCCGCCGGGTGCGGGTCCTCGGCGAACGGCGGGCCCTGAGCGCCGGCTCGTATGAGATTGGCTGGGATGGACGGGATGAGGGCGGAGACTTGGTGCCGCCGGGCCTGTACTGCGTGCGCTTGCACATCCGTACTAATACGGTGGGAGCTCAAGTTGAGGACAAGACCGTCTTGCGCACTGTGGCGGTTGCGTATTGACGGGGCCGTGTTCATCGCCTATAACATCTTGCCGCGCTAATCGCGTGCTTCAACTCAGAGGGGCACCGATAGCGGTGCGCGTTTGTGATCTAGCGTAACTATGGGCCGTCAATCCCGCCGATTCCGCATGCCTGACGATATTTGCACGAATTTTTCAGAAGATAAGTGGGAGCAAAATAATTTAAGGAGCTGATATGAAGATTTCGACTATTCTCGACCACATCGATTCCGGCCATATCGCCTTGCCCGAATTTCAGCGAGGCTATGTCTGGAGCCGCGAGCAGGTGCGTGGACTCTTTCACTCGCTCTACCGACGGCATCCAGTAGGCGGCTTGCTGGTCTGGGCGACCGAAGCGAAGGGGGCGGCG
The DNA here is from genome assembly GCA_022825835.1 of Candidatus Latescibacterota bacterium. Lineage (GTDB taxonomy): Bacteria > Latescibacterota > UBA2968 > UBA8231 > UBA8231. The sequence goes on along the minus strand of JAJDVZ010000173.1, from coordinate 2,263 downwards.
CATCGGGGCGAAGGTCCGCTAGTGGCTGGAACCGTGAAGCTGCTGCTCGACGGTCAGCAGCGCATAACTTCGCTCTACGGCGTGATGCGTGGCCATCCACCGAGGTTCTTCGATGGCGATAAGTCGAAGTTTACCGGGCTTCGGTTTCACTTAGAGGAAGAGACCTTCGAGTTCTACCAGCCGGTGAAGATGAAGGATGATCCGCTGTGGGTGGACGTGACCAAGCTCATGCAGGAGGGTAACGACGGCCTTGGAGCATTCATTGCCAAGTTCAGTTCGAGTCCTGAACATGATAAAAGGGTCGGCGACTTTGCGGGTCGTCTGAGCAATTTGCTCGGCATTGCCGATATTGAACTGCATGACGAGGAGGTCACCGGTGCGGACAAGACCCTCGAAGTCGTCGTGGACATTTTCAATCGCGTCAATAGTGGTGGAACCAAACTGTCCCAAGGCGATCTAGCTCTCGCCAAAGTTTGCGCTGAATGGCCTGACGCCCGCGACATTATGAAGGCTAAACTGAGGGAGTGGGAGGAAGCCGGGTACGAGTTCACGCTCAACTGGCTGTTGCGTTCAGTCAACACGGTAATCACCGGCAAAGCGCAGTTCAGTTACCTGCACGATCGTGATTCGCTGGACATTCAAGACGGCCTACAACGTGCCACCAAATACATCGATGACTGCCTGAACATGATCGCCGGACGGCTTGGACTCGATCACAAACGGGTTTTTTTTACTGGCTTAGCCGTACCTGTCATGGTGCGCTACTTGGATCAGAAACAAGGAACGCTCGACGAAAAAGAGCGCGACAAATTGTTGTTCTGGTTTGCTCAGGCCGGGATGTGGGGTCGTTACTCTGGATCGACTGAAACCAGTCTTGACCGGGATCTAGCGGCACTTGAAGAGTCTATAGACGACCTTGACGTGCTGTTGAAGGAGTTAAAGTCATGGCATGGTGCGCTTCGTATTGACCCCGAACACTTCGCATCTTGGGGCCTTGGAGCGCGGTTCTATCCCGTGCTATACATGCTGACGCGCATGGGCGGGTCTCGAGATTGGGGCAATGGACTTCCGTTGCGTGCGAACCTTCTCGGCAAAATGAGTAGGCTTGAAGTACATCATATTTTTCCCAAGGCTCGGCTGTACAAGCGCGACTACAAGAAACAAGAGGTCAACTCACTGGCCAATTACTGCTTTCTGACGAAGGGCTCGAATCTCTCCATTCGTGACCGCCTGCCCGAAGAGTATTTCGTCGAGGTTGAGGAGCGGTATCCGGGCGTATTGGCATCGCAGTGGATTCCCAACGACCAAAACCTCTGGAAAATCGAGTATTATTCCGACTTTCTTGCGGCGCGAAGAGAGCTTTTGGCCATAGAAGCGAACCGTCAGTTCGCTCAACTTCTGCACGGCGATACGGAGTGGCTAGATATTTCATCGGAGGCAACTGCGACGGAGCCGATTGCGGCTGACACTGTTGCCGCCGCTGAAGTCCCGCCCAGCGGCATCGACAAATCGGACTTAGTACGCCGCATGGAGAAGCAAATAGCTGACCTTGAAGCGGAAGAGGAAGAAAGAGAGCTTTTGGCCATTAATGACTGGGTAGAAAGACAAGGGCTACCACGGGGCCAGATCAATTTCGATTTGTCCGATGAAACCACCGGCACCCAACTCGCCGTACTCGACCTCGCTTGGCCCGATGGTCTCCAACCTGAACTGAGTGCTCCGGTGGCGGTTCTGCTGAACGAACCGGCTGAAGTACTTTCAAAGGCCAGCTCGGCTGGGTATCGGTGCTTCACGGAGGAGGAAGATTTTTGTACTTATGTCAACACCAAAATTTTAGTAGTGAATGCGGCTGCAGTCTGAAAACTCGGAGATTCTTGCGCGTCACGCTGCACTGCCGACGGCGTAAAGACCTAGCTCAAGTCTTACCATCGGCATAGCAATACCTCAGTCAGGAATGGGTTGACTCGGTTCGATAGACATTCGATCCTCCAGAAAGGCATGGAATCTACCATGCTAAAATGACTATGGAACCGAGAACCTAAAAATTGTGGGGATAGAAAACCTATGAGAAGTGCCAATACGGGCTTTGGAGGGCCATGGACAGAAGAGAAATTAGCCATTCTCTAAGTACACGACAGTAACATGGGTTGATATTGTCGGGCGCGTTTAGGTTGGTCTCGTGTTTGGTGTATGATCTGTGTGAGTTGGTCTAATCCTTTTCGAAAGAGGCTTATGGCTTTTCGTCCATGTTTTTTTATAGGGA
>JAJDVZ010000121.1:0-13109 GCA_022825835.1 Candidatus Latescibacterota bacterium | reverse complement strand
GGACATCCCGGCTACGGTGTTTCTCAACCAAGTCGCATCGTCGCTCTTTCTCAAGGATTTGCTCACTGGGCTGGTCAAAAGCGCGTCTTTTGCGTGGCTTATTACGATCATCTCGGTGCACCACGGCCTCAATTTCAGCGGTGGAGCCGAGGGCGTTGGCCGGGCGACGACCTCCGCGGTCGTGTCGTCGCTGTTTGGCATCATCATCCTCGACGCCTTCTGGGGCATTATCTTTTATCTCAAATGGTAACTCGTGCTATCGACATCCAAAATCTCTGCGTGTCCTATGGCGAGACGGTTGTTCTGCGCGGGATTGACGCGCACGTAGAAGAAGGGGAAATCGCCGTCGTGCTCGGTGGCAGTGGCTGCGGCAAGAGCACCTTGCTCAAGGCGATCATCGGCTTGGTGCAACCTGTCTCGGGCCGCGTTGAAGTCCTCGGCCAAGACGCGACGGTCCTCGGCGAGGAGGAGTTAGCGGCCCTGCGCAAGCGGCTGGGCGTGATGTTCCAGTACGGTGCGCTGCTCAACTCGTTGACGGTTGAGCAAAACGTCGCCCTGCCCTTGGAAATGCACACGGACCTAGAGCGATCCTTGATTGGGGAGATTGCGCGCACTCGCCTCGCCTCGGTGGGCTTAGGGCACGCCTGCGACCGCTTTCCCGGCGAGCTGTCGGGCGGGATGCGCAAGCGCGCTGCTCTGGCGCGGGCCATGGTCATGGACCCGGAGATTCTCTTTTGCGACGAGCCGGGTGCGGGCCTCGACCCGGTCACCGCCGCCGAGACCGACGCGCTGCTCCTCATGCTCAATCGCGAGTTGGGCATCACCATCGCCATTATTACTCACGAACTTCTCAGCATCGAGCGGCTCGACGGTCGCCTCATCATGCTGGACCAAGGCCAAGTGGCATTTACCGGCACGGTCGCCGAGGCCAAGCGCACGGAGCAGCCGGTCGTCCGCTCTTTCTTTAACCCATCCGATTCGTCCGCATGAAAACCATTATCATCGCCGCCCTGAGCGAGAACAGGGTCATTGGCCGAGACAACGCCATCCCGTGGCACTATCCGGCCGACATGAAGCACTTCCGCCGCGTCACGCGGGGCCACGCAGTCGTGGCCGGCCGCAAAACCTACGAGACTTTTCAGGTTCGTCCCTTGCCACAGCGCCTCAACTTCGTCCTCACCCGCAATCCGGACTACGCGGTTGCCGAGGGCGTGGTTGTCTGCGCGAGTTTGGCTGAGGTTTTGCAGCGCGCCCGCGCCCACGGCAGCGAAAAACTCTTCGTGCTCGGGGGTGCCCAAGTCTATGCGCAGGCCCTGCCCTTGGCCGACGAAATGATCCTGACGCACCTGCCCATCGAAGTCGAGGGCGATGCGTACTTTCCGGCGTGGGACAAAGGCGAATGGAAGCTAGCGAACCAGCGCAGTGAAGGTGAGCTGATTTTTGCGAGCTATCGCCGCAAGAGATACATTTCGCAGACTTTTTTAAATAAAGATCCAAGGTGAAGCAAAACGGCAACGCCATTGAAGCGCGTCTATGGGAAGCGGCCGACGAGTTGCGGGCGGAAATGCAGCGCTCGGCCCTAAACCTCTCCTACGACGAGCAGCCAATGCCGGACATCAACCCGGACAAGCTGGACGTCCGGGTTGCGTCCGGGTTGTTTGCCGGGTTGCACGAGTGGAACGAGAACACGGCGGAAAACCTGAATTTGCTCACCCGCCATCAAGGGCGCGTTGTTCCAACCATTGGCGGCGTTCTCCTCTTTGGCACTGTGCGCGAACGCTACTTTTCGGATGCTTGGATTCAGTGTGGGCGATTTCGCGGTACGAACAAAGTGGCAATTCTGGACCAGCAGGATGTCCGCGACCATTTGCCATTGGCGTTGGAAAGAGCATTCGATTTCGTCAAAAAACACGCGATGTGTTCTGCCGAGTTTGGCGACTTGCGCCGCAAGGATGTGTGGAATGTGCCGCTAGAGGGGATCCGAGAGGCGTTGACTAATGCCATCGTCCACGCGGATTACTCGCAGATAGGATCGCCGATTCGCGTGGCGATTTTTGACGATCGGATCGAAGTTGAGAATCCCGGCCTCTTGATGTCAGGAATGACGATCGATAATATCCGAGAGGGTGTGTCAATGCTCCGGAATCGCGTGATCGGCAGGGTATTCAAAGAGTTGGATTTAATCGAACAGTGGGGCAGTGGCTTCCAGCGCATGGTGGATTCCTGCCAAGCGATACATTTGCCTGAACCGGTATTTGAGGAGCTCGGCTATCACTTTCGCGTGATATTTCCCTTGTTACGTCAGGATGAGGGAGTTGAGAATCCCATTGAGTTGCAAATTCTCGAATGTCTTGCTCGATACGAAGCGGAGGGCGGTGCATCCATGAAACAACTCGTCGAATGGACTGGCTTAGTTGATCGCTCTGTTCGTAGGCATCTCGCCCGCCTCATCAAGGCCGGACAAATCGTTATGATCGGCAAGAGCACGTACGATCCCAACAAGCGATACTTGCTTGTGAAAAGGGAAAGCGAATAAGCGGCTACAGCGAAGACGAATTGGTCTTCGCGACGTATCGCCGCCGCTGAGGAGGTGCATAAAACCCGTCTTTGGGGTTTGATTATAAGGACGGGCGGTGTACATTCACCTCTTTAAGTTACTTTATCGGGAGAGGAGACTATCATGAAACGCAGCCTTTCTTTTTTATTCGTCCTAATCCTGTGGGCTTTGCCCGCCGCTAGCGAGGACGGCCTGCTGGGTACCTGGGAAGGTACTGAGGAAGGAGTCGTCGGGTTTGGCAGAGTCGAAGAAGACGGCACCTTCCACCGCGAAACGCTAGAGGGCGAAACTATCTTCCGGGCAATCTTTGCAGAAGATAACTCTTGCCAATTTGAAACTGAGATGCGTTTCGTCGACGTCGACGGCTTCGCGATACTGTTGTTCGCACTAGCAGGAGATCCCCATTTGGTGGACGTCCTCAACGCAGCGGATTCGACTATCAACTTAGATGCCTTGCGTCAGCGAGCCATTGATGCAATCGCAAGTCCGCATGGGTATTCGATGACTTTTGCCTTTATGGGTACCTATAGCACCGAAGGCAACAGCTTGCGGATGGATTTTGACGAAATTGATCTGTACTTGGGCGATACCGAGGCGGTCGAGTTCTTTATCAATTTCTTTGCTGAGGCACTCGGCTCGGACGACCTACCCGACGATTTAGTGGAAAGAATTACTTCCCACTTCGGCGGCACGCCTGAACGGGGCTCGACTGTCGCTGCTGCTTTCTCAAGCGACAGCGTCAATCTATCCTTTCCGTATCCAGACGGCTCGGTCGACACCTTCGCGCTTACCCGCGTTCCCAGCCCCACAGCCGTGGCACCTATTAGTTGGGGAGACCTAAAAGACAGATGGTAGTATAACGCATGTTCAAACAATTAACGATGGCACCGGCCGACCCCATCATGGGGTTGAGCGCGGCGTTTAAGAGCAATGAGAATCCAAACAAAATCAACCTCAGCGTTGGCGTTTATCAGGATGCGAGTGGTCAGACGCCGGTTTTGGCGGCAGTGCAAACGGCGCAAGAGCGCGTCTTGGCTGCGGAAAAGACCAAGAGCTATTTGAGCATTGAGGGCAGCGCGGAATACGGTGCTGCCGTGCGGGAGCTAATTTTGGGCGTCGGGCACGAGGCGGCCGGGCGTGCCATCACCGTGCAGAGTCCCGGCGGCACCGGAGCCTTGCGCCTAGCCGGCGATTTCCTCGCCCAGAACCTAGGCGACCGGCCTATATGGATAAGCGAGCCGACGTGGGCCAATCACCCCAAGATTTTTGCCTCAGCCGGCCTACAGGTCGAGACCTATCCCTATTTCAACGCCGGTACCAACAGCCTCGACGCCGACGCCTTGCTCGCCGCGCTCGGGCAAATTCCCGCTGGCCACGTAGTGCTGCTGCACGGCTGTTGCCACAACCCCACCGGCTGCGATCCCACCCCGGACACTTGGCAGCAGATTGCTGAGGTCGTCGTCGAGCGCGGCCTGCTGCCCTTGGTCGATTTTGCCTATCAGGGGTTCGGCGATGGGTTGGACGAGGACGCGACGGGCCTGCGGGCAATCTGCGACACGGGCTGTGAGCTTTTAGTGGCCAGTTCCTTTTCCAAGAACTTCGGCCTGTACAACGAGCGCGTCGGTGCCCTGACTTTGATCGGTGCGGACGCGGACGCCGCGGAAAGGGCCTTGAGTCACCTCAAAATCGCCGCGCGCACCAGCTACTCCAATCCCCCGGCCCACGGCGCGGCCATGGTCTGCGAAATTCTCGGCGATGCGGTGCTGCGCCGCCAATGGGAAGGGGAATTAGCCCAGATGCGCGAGCGGATCAATCGCGTGCGTCAACGCCTCGTCGCACGGCTCAACGAGCAGGGCGTGGAGCGCGACTTCTCGTTTATCGAGCGGCAGCGGGGGATGTTCTCTTTTTCGGGCTTGAATGCCGAGCAGGTCGAGGTGCTGCGGGAGCAATACGCGATCTACATTGTCGCGGGAGGGCGCATCAACGTCGCCGGCCTGACCGAGGACAACCTCGATTACTTCTGCTCTTCGGTGGCTGCGGTTTTGTAGGGGCGGTTGAATACCTCGAATCCAGAAGGCGACTGGCCGGTTGCCCCTACTGCACGGAAAAACTCAGGGCGCGTATCAACACCGGGGTGCCGGTGAGGATTTCCGCTTGGCTCGACAGGGTGTTGCCGTCGTCGTACACGATGGTTTCTGGCTGGCCTAGGAAAATATCCTCGTCGCCGCGCAAAACCGCGATGGGTTCAGGGCGCTGGAGAAATTCGATCAGCGTCTGATCGAGCATTTCCAGCCCAGCGAAGCGGTTTATCTGGCCATCGCGGACAAGTATGGCGAATTGCTCGTAGAACGGCCCGGCGTTTTCGGCCAATAGCTGCGGCCCGGCGAGGAAGTACAGGGTATAGACTTGATCGAGTTCGTTGAAGGTAATCCAATCGTTCTCGCCGGGGGCGTATTGGACGATGTCCGAATAGACGAATTGTTCGTCAAACACGGTCTCTAACGCGCCGTCAGACCTACACAAAAAGGCGTGGACTTCGGCGTCGCGGCTTAGCTTGAAGCGCAGTTGCAGTTGGTCGCCTTGTTGCAATTGCACGCCCTCTGCTAGTTCTACTACTTGGGCGACGCCTCCTTCTTCGCGTTTGGCAATCAGGTGCAAATCCACTTCAATCGGCCCATGACTCGCGTCGGTTCCAAGCTCGCGCGAGGCGAGTTCATGGAGCACGTCCCGCTCCAAGATGCGGGTCGTGCGAGCTGCCATTAGCTCGCCGCTTTCTCGCTCGACTAAAAACATCCGCACGTACATCCACGGGGCGTCTGCTTCGAGCCGCCCGCCCAACGCGAGCGCGGCGCGCCCTCCTTGCTTTAGGCCCACTAATTCCTCGCCGCGCCACCGCTTGCCGGTCGTATCGACCAGCCCCACCGCGACCTCGGTCTTCATCAGCGCGGATAGCAAGTAGTCGTCGAGCACCTTGGTCTCCTCGGTCTGCACGCCAGCGGGGTCGCGCAAGCCCAGCCAATCAACCTCGCCCTCTTGGGCTTCGGCGATTGCCACGAGGTCTTGGGCCGCAGCCGCTAGTTGACGGCCTTGATCGCGCCCGCCGATAAAGGGCACGCAGCCGCCAAGCAAGAGTGCGAGTGCAATCACCAACCCAGCCATGTCACTGCTCCAGCCGCCGCAAAACGGGCAACAGCATATCCTCGGCCACGCGCTCCCAACTCATCTGCTGGGCCGCGGCATAGCCTTCGGCAAGCAGCTTTTTGCGGCCGGCCGCGTCTGTGGATAACTGGTCGGCCAAGGCGCTGGCCACCACCTGACTTTGCAATGCTTCGGCCTGCGTGCGTTCGCACGCACCAATCGGCTGGCTGGTGCCGCCGGCTTCGTCGAGCTGGGTATAAGCTCCCTCGATAAAGCCGTCCAATCCCGATTCACCTGCCGTTTGTCGCACAAAGCCGCGGCAGCCGCACACATCGCTGACCACGCTGATGGTGCCCGAGCTCAAGCACTCGACTTGGGAGATGCCAAAAGGCTCGTAAATCGACTGCCCGAACTCCGCGTCACTGCCCCGGCGCAAATCGGCAAACTCCGCGTCGGCTGGCAGGAACGCGCCGCAGCTTTGCTGGTCCCAGCCGAATTGGTTGACGAAAAGCGCCTTGACGGCGCGGGTGCGCGCATTAAAGGCGCGGACTAAAAGGTCGAATTTTAGCTCGCCGCTGCTGAGGTCGCTCCCCCCCTCGCGATGGACCAGCGGCCAACCGTACGCGACCATGCGCTGGATGTCCTCGGGGTCGCGGCGGCCGGTCTCGGTCGCCAACGCGATAAATAGCGCCCGTTGCCCTCGTTCCCACAGGTGGTGATCAAGGTGTTCGAGCACCAGCAAATCGCGCCACAAGCCCTTGCTCTTGACTAGGCGGGCGACGTGGGTGAAGATCAGGTCTGGGGTCCAACCTAAGAGCGCGGCTCCGCTGGCCTGCACTTTTTCCCGCGCTGCTTCGCGCTCGGTTGCGGACAACTCGGCGGCCGGCACGCCGTTATACACGAGGTCAATGGGACAAGCGGCGAATTCCGGCCCGAGAAAGCGCAACTCCTCCTCCACCCAATCGCCGACGGCGAGGACGGCGTCGAGACGATAGGCTTGGCTGACGAGGGCGTGTTTGAAATAGCCGTCTTGCGAGCCGAATAGCTCGTCGATGTACTGGCCGTTTGCGCGCGCTTGGCGCAGCGCATTGTAAAAGGCAATGTCGCGCCCGGGCCGCTCCTCCACCAAGGGTCGCACGGTGGCTACTTCGTGCGCGTAGAACAGGGTTTTGCACGCCGCATCGCTCAGCAGGGCTTTGAAGGCGGTACCTAGCCCCATGAATTCATGCGCTAATAGCAAGAAGGGCGCGTCTCCGACTAGGGAGCGCACGGCCGCGAAACCCGGCTCGGCCAAGCGCAGGTATTGCTCGTATTCCCAGTGGTGCTCGTAGCGGTGCGATTCGAGGCCCAAGTGGAGGAATAGGTCGCGCTTGAATCCGTTCAGACGTTCGGGCGGGTGGGTCACATCTACCAGCAGAACCTCGGGCTCGGCGCGGCGTCCGTCTTGGGTTAGCAAGCGCCGGCCATAGACTAGTCGCACGCCAAACTTTCGCTCGACCGCGCTGAGCTGGTCGGCGACGTCGGCGGCGCGGATGCTACGGCTGGCGTCGTAGAGGATCTCGCCGTCTGGGCCGAGCGGTTGGGCACTGTCTGGATCGGTTAAGGGGCCGAGCAGGATGGTGCGCTGGCAATGGGCTTGGTAGCTGCGGGCGGTGATCAGGCCGCGCAGAACCGTGCCGATGCCACCGGCTTGCTGCACGGCTTCGTGCGTGACGTGGACGAGCGTGGCCATTGTAGAGTCGAATCAAAGAAGAAAGTTAGTTAGATGATCCACTACCTAGCCGCCGCGTCGTCTTGATTGTCTTTACGACTCCTCACTTGCCGCTACCAAACTGTGAGTTAAAGATGTGGAGAGCCTGTTCGTGCAGTTCATATATAATTCATTTCAGGGACTTACTGGATCTCCACACATAATCCTCTGTAATAAGTGTGGTTCGTCTTCAAGGAAGGGCTGGAGACGGGGATCGTTCTGAACTTGATCTGCTAGAGAACCTCCACGTTTCTCTTCCTGCCTGATGAAGGCAATAATTTGCCGAGTTGCCCACTGCACTGCACCGCTATCCACTCGTCCTGGGTTGGTAGAATCGTCCACGTTCAACGAGGGGTCCCCATGCTGATCTCAGTAAGTTCGCCTTGCCTCGGGGCACGAAGAACAAGGGAAATTGAATATGGCACAATTCCAACCGGAAACTCAGGTTTTCCTGAAGCAGATTTGAATAGGCTAATTCGACGCTACTCCATCCACGCCCTTGCGAGAGAAAGCTTGCCGTGACAAAATACACAACGTGCCGGCAGCGTATAATGCTATCTCGAAGCGAGGCAAACGGGCCTTGGCCTATCGGGTAGTGATGACGGTCGAGCCACGGGAAGTAGTCGTTTCTTTCTAGTGCTCTGTACACAGGTTGCACCAGACGATCTCGATCCTCAGCACAATGAGAGAGAAATACATGATGGGTGCAAAGCGGCAGACACTTAACCTTCCAATCGCCGATCATTCAAGAGGCCCATTCTTGCGGAGGAGGGAAGGGAGCCACTTCTAGCGTAGGGGCAGCAATGCCCGTGATTTTCGTAATTAGTTCCTCGCCGAGGGGGGTCGGACAAGCAAATAGCTTGCGCCTCATCACCATAACGCCGCCTTCGGCCATGTTTTCACATGCCTTCATAATCTGGCCGAGCGTGTATTTCCCATCCAAAGCCGAATACAGGGATGGGCACGATAAGCCATAGCCAACTTTGCGCGTCGGATTGAACTGTGGGAAGGCTGCAAGGATGTCGCGGTATATCTCAGGTAAGCTATTAACATATTCGTCGGATATTGGCATTCATACCTCCTTGTGTTGATTATAAAAGGTAATCTCTTATAAAATAGATTGCCGCCTAAGCCTCGACAAGGTAGCCAAAGCATCTCACAGGTTCACGTGCGGTTCCCAAAACACCCTTGGTGTCGTGAGATTAGATTCGTACTCTTTCCCATCCATGCCCGAATTTACTTTCCAGCGAGGAACCATGCCCTCTAGCACTTCTCTCCACCCCGCCGCGTATGACCAACTCATTGACCTAGCCTTGCGGGAAGACCTCGGCGCTGTAGATGTAGAAGCCGATCTGACCGCTGCTTGGACCGTGGCGAGCGATGCCGAGGCTCGCGCCCACATCATCGCCCGCCAAACCGGCGTCGTCGCGGGGATCAAAATCGCCCGTGCGGTTTTCGCTCGTCTCGATCAGGACATTTCTGTGTGTGCCGAAGTTGCCGACGGGGACGAGATCGCAGAAGGCCAGACCCTCATCCGCTTGCAGGGCCGTGCTCGTTCGCTCTTGGTTGGGGAGCGCACGGCGCTCAATTTTTTGCAACAGCTTTCGGGTGTGGCTACCCTGACCCGGCGCTATGTAGCGGCTCTAAGCAGCACGGCTACGCGCATCACTGACACCCGCAAAACCACGCCGGGTTGGCGGCAATTACAGAAGTGGTCCGTGCGCTTGGGCGGCGGCGTCAATCACCGCATGGGCCTGTACGACGCTGTGCTGATTAAGGAAAACCACGCCGCGGCCGCAGGCGGCGTCCGCGCTGCCATCCGCGCGGCGCGGGGCCAAGCAGCACCGATCTACGTGGAAGCCGAAAATCTCGCGGAGGTCGAGGAGGCCCTAGCGGGCGGCCCGGACCGCATTCTGCTCGACAACATGGACGCGCCAACCTTACGCCGGGCCGTAGCGCTCATACGCGCCGCCGATCCCGCCATTGAGATTGAGGCCACCGGCGGTTATACCTTGGCGACCGTGCGCGAGGCCGCTGCCGCTGGTGTGGACTTCATTTCGATCGGTGCTCTGACGCATTCGGCACCGGCGTTGGACTTGAGTATGCTCTTTGAGGAATAGAAGCGGTCGGATGCCCCCGAGCACCTTCGCTAGAGGTCCATTTTTAGGATAAGGAGTGTCTAACCGATGCTACGCGGTCCGGGATGCTTAAATGAACAGAAAGTTGTGCATCAAAAACAAAAAGTCGTGCAGATGACGCGCAACAAAGGCTAAGCTACGCAGCGTAGGAACCTCCCACCTCCCTTTTAAGTCTTATGTTTTCAATCCTTTAGGGTATCCCTAAAGGATTTTTTGTGCGCGGTCTGCTCGTTGGCACGGAATGTGCATTAGCTCAGCCAAAGCCGACGGGTAGGCCCCTAACGGAGGGTTGGCGTGGAAGAGGTCGGGGGCTTGAGGGATGAAGCATGACCCAGTTAAGCAACACCCCCCCAGCCAAGATACTCAGCCGCAGCCCAGCCATCGCCCTGCTGTTAAAAAGGGTGCCGCAGGTGGCCACCACGCATATCCCAGTGCTTTTGTTGGGCGAGACCGGCGTCGGTAAGGGCCTGCTCGCCCATACCATCCACCACCACAGCGCCCGCGGTGCGGCAACCTTCCATGCGGTCAATTGCGCCGCCTTGCCCGCCGGCTTGGTCGAAAGCACACTGTTCGGCCACGAAAAAGGGGCTTTCACCAGCGCCGTAGCACGACATCGCGGCTATTTTGAGCAGGCGGATGGCAGTACGCTGTTCCTCGATGAAATCGGCGACATGTCGATGGAGGCGCAACAGCGATTGCTGCATGTCTTGGAGCAAGATCGAATCACCCGCGTCGGCGGCACAGATTCCGTTCCCATCGATGTGCGGATCATGGCGGCGACGAATCGCGACTTGCAACAAGCGATTGCGGAAGGGACGTTCCGCAAGGATCTATACTACCGCCTGAATAGGTTTCCCCTCACGGTGCCGTCGTTGCGAGAGCGGCAGGAGGATATTCCGATGTTGGCGCAGCATTTTGTGCATCAGTATGCCCACGAGCACCGGCGACCGATGCGGCGGTTGAGCGACGAAGTGCTGGCCTACTTGCAAGGGTATGCTTGGCCGGGCAATGTGCGTCAGTTGGAATATTGGGTGGAGCGGGCGGTGATTGTGTGTGAGGGGGAGTGCATGGCGATGGCGGATGTGTGGTCGGCGGAGGATGTGGGGTTGGTTTTGCCGTCGTCGGCTGAGCCGATTGCCGTGGCGGTGGCGGAACAAGATGAATTGCCGCTTGCCGCGGGCGACGATGAGCAGCAGCGCATTCTTGCGGCGTTGCGTAAGACCAATTGGGTGGTCTCTGGGGAATGGGGGGCGGCGCACTTGTTGGAGATGACGGATCAGACGCTGCGCTATCGGATGCGCAAGTATGGTATCCAACGGCCCAAGAAGGCGTGAGTGCAACGTTGTTCCAATGAACAAGAAGTGGTGCAACTTGAACAAAAATCCGTGCTATATTGGGTGGACGTATGTATTCCATCCATCCTTTAACGGAGATCCCATCATGATCGATGTATGCGGTGTCGCATGTCCTAGTCGGTTGCGTCTCATGCTGGCTTATCTAGTGTTGCTACTGTTTCCTGTTGAGCTGGCCGGACAAGAAACTGGTCAAGTGACCCTGTACACGCCGGACGGCTCCCAGAAGCGCACACTTAGTACGCCAATGGTAGTGGACGTGGGGCTGCCCAGTCCGATGGAGGCCCCGGTCTCGGCGGTGGTGGGCACGGGTACGGGCACGCGGCGAACGGATGTGGAGGTCGTGGTCAGCGACAGCGCTGGCGGGCAAGTGACGCCGGGCTATGCGGATGGCTGGATTTCGTCCTTGGCAGCGGATGCGTCGGGCAACGTGTGGGTAGGGACTTCGGCGGGTCTGAGCCGGTTCGATGGCTGGCAGTGGACGACTTTCACCACGGCGGACGGCTTGGTGGACGGCGTAATCTACGCGCTGGCGGTGGATGGTCAGGGGCAGGTGTGGGCGGGGAGCAGGTATGGGAAGGGGCTTTCTCGCTTCGACGGCCAGCGATGGACCCGCTACCGGTTTGAAGGACTAGGAGGAAATGTGGTCGCGGTAGCGCCGAATGGAGATGTATGGTGTAATGGCTACGGAGATGTCCTGCTGGCGCGCTTCGACGGGCAGGATTGGTGGACCTATGGCCACGACGATATAGGGATCTATGATAACGAGCAGATTGACCACGACGATATATGGTGGTCCTACGACGATATAGGGAGCTATGATAACGAGTGGGCCTACGAGGAAGTCTACATTACCGACATCGCGTTTGATGGCTCCGGCACGCTCTGGGCAGTTGCTAATTTTTTTAAAGGCACCCTTGGGGTGCGATCGAGCATAGAAATTACAGTGCATCGCCTGCTCGCTTTCAATGGGACGCAGTGGACGATGTACCGGCTCCCCGGTCTCAGGATGATCTTCCCAGACAGCCAAGGTCGTGTCTGGATGGGTTATGTGGAAGGACTGTGTGTCAAGGACGGTTCGACGTGGAAACGCTACGACATGGTCGGCACCGGCGACTATACACGCTGGGATATTCTTGAGGGTATGACGGAAGACGCAGCGGGCCGATTGTGGATAGTGGAGGGGGGCTATTTCGGCGTGCTGGAGGGGACTACTTGGACCGGATTTCCGTATGAGGAGTTCAGGGTCTTTCGTACCCCGGTCATCGACAGTCGGGGGGACCTGTGGATCCCCTCGCGGGCTGGCCTGTATCGGTGGCACCACTCCGACCTGCCCACAGCCATCGAATCCTCAGCCACACCCACAGAGCCGCGCTCGTTCCACCTAGAACAGAATTATCCCAACCCCTTCAATCACTCCACTCATATCGGCTTTACCCTCAAACAGTCGTCGTCGGTGTCGCTGCAAGTGTTCAACACCCACGGCCAACTCGTGGCCACCTTGGTGGAGGGTACCCGGCCAGCGGGAACCTATCAGGCCACTTGGAATGGGCGCGATGCCCAAGGCCAAGCCGTCAGCAGTGGGGCCTATATCGTGCGGCTGGACGCCGGCGGGCAGCAGGCCACCCGCAAGATGCTGCTTGTTCAATGAAAAGAGATGCCTATGAGATGAACAAAAAATTGTGCAAATGAACAAAAATTTGTTCAACATGAACAAAAAGTTGTGCAAAAGAAGGAGTAACGATGGCTGATCTGTGAAGCACAGAAAATTATTCATAATTTTTAAGTACCATATTTTTCAATCCTTTAGGGTAATCCTGAAGGATTTTTTTGTGCGTAGTTGGATCATTGGCACGAAATGTGCATATACGAAACCGAGGCGGACAAGGAGGCCGCACTCAATGAGGTCGTTCGTTCCTCAGAACAGGAGGCCGGGCGCAAGGTCAAGACTTCAGCAGTGGACTGTATATCGTGCGGGTGGACGCCGAGCGTCGGCAGGCCACCCGCACAATGCTACTCGATCAATAGGAGAAGACCTAAGTACACGACAGTAACATGGGTTGATATTGTCGGGCGCGTTTAGGTTGGTCTCGTGTTTGGTGTATGATCTGTGTGAGTTGGTCTAATCCTTTTCGAAAGAGGCTTATGGCTTTTCGTCCATGTTTTTTTATGGG
>JAJDVZ010000176.1:0-30129 GCA_022825835.1 Candidatus Latescibacterota bacterium | reverse complement strand
TCCCCATAAAAAAACATGGGCGAAAAGCCATAAGCCTCTTTCGACGAGGATTAGACCAACTCACACAGATCATTCACCAAACACGGGAACAACCTAAACGCGCCCGACAATATCAACCCATGTTACTGTCGTGTACTTAGGGCCGGGACTTATGCGGCTGCAATGGCCAACAGAGGCTATGCGGCTCTGACCTTCGACTTTCGGGGCTGGGGCCAATCGCAGGACGCGATTCAGTATTTGGAAGACCCCCAGCGCAAAACCGCAGACATCAACGCGGCCGTAAACTACCTAGCCACACGGCCCGAGGTGGATAACGAGCGGATCGGCGGATTGGGGATTTGCGCCTCTGCTGGGTACATGAGCGATGCGGCGTATGCTAATAGCTATATCAAATCGCTGGCCCTTGTAGCTCCATGGCTGCACAATGCCCCAATCGTCAAGGAGGTTTATGGCGGAGACGAAGGAATGAATCGTCTTATCAAAGCCAGTCGAAAGGCAGAGCAGGCTCCAAAACCTGTTATTCTGGAAGCAGCCAGTATGATCAACGATAAGGCTGTAATGTATCAGGCACCGTATTACACAGAAACGGATCGTGGGTTAATCCCGGAATACGACAACAAATTCAATGTCGCCTCTTGGGAGGGCTGGTTGACCTATGATGCGATTGAAACGGCAGACAACCTAAAAAAGCCAACGCTGCTGGTCCATTCTGAAGCCGCTGCCATTCCGCAGGGGGCCCGGGAATACGCCCGTCGCATGGGACGAAACATCACTGAGCTTTGGCTGGAAAACGTCACGCAATTTGATTTCTACGACGACCCCAATGCCGTGAAGACGGCCAGCGATGCGGTAGCCGATCATTTCGGCCAGACGCTGCAGTAGAAGGAGTCAAGCATGAGAACTTGGATCACAGGCGCATTGATCGCTACCCTAGCCGTATTTACTCCAGTAGAGGCCGATATGAAAGACGAGGCTGCTATCAAAACCATTGTCGAGAGCGTTGGCATCCTAGCAGATCAGGGATACTTCTCAGCACTCGAAAAACTCTATGCAGATGAAGTCGAGGTAGATTACACCTCTCTCAGCGGCGGCGAGGTAGAGAGGAAAAGTCCGCAAGCGTTGATGACTCAATGGGCTGCCGTTCTGCCCGGCTTCGACTTAACCCGGCACGATATCTCAAATATCGTCGTGGAGATCAATGGGCCACGGGCTGAGGCAACGGCTGATGTCTCCGCGGATCATTACGTGGGTGATCTATTTTGGCAGGTCAAGGGTGATTACTGCTATGAATTGCAACGGGAAGACGGGCTTTGGCGAATTACAAGCCATACTTTCCGCCTGCACGCAGAAAGCGGCACCCGCGCAGTGTTCGGTCCAGCCAGCGAGAACGCCATAGCCAATCCCGTACCTTATATCAAACGGCAGAAAACAGAGGCGCACATCAAAGCGATACAGGGATTCTTTGCTGCTTACGCCGAAAACAATACGCAAGAGATGGGTGAGTTTTTGGCCGAAGACATCGTCTGGCGCATTCCAGGGCACCATCCTTTGTCCGGTGAAAAACGGGGTAAAGCTGAAGTGGTGGCCTTTTTTCAGCAGCTAGTTAATGCCGACTTCAAAGCCGATCCGATCTATCTTGGTGCCGAAGGCGACTATGTCGTCGATGTGCATCGAGGCTGGTCTAATGTAGATGGTGCCGACAATGTCGATACCATATGGGCGCTGCTCTATCGTTTTGAAGATGGGAAGATCGTGGAGGCAAACAACCTTTCAGGAGACCAAGATGCGGCCAATGCCTTTTTCTGGTCAGCGTATAAATTGAAACCTATTCCACAAAGACTGGCTGAGTAATTCTTTTCTGCTTGGCGGTGGCCTGATCCGCGAGGGGCAGGCTTCTGCGGCAGCTATTTGCTTGCGCTCGTCCATATCCACTGTTTCAATGATGCGGTGCTAACCGATGCGCCGAAAACGGCCTGATCCATAAGCAAATCTGAGGGTTTCCGTTGGCGGGCACCAGAGGTGCTTGACCCGGTTTAAGCGATAGGATATAATGACTTTAAAGTGGCGAATTTTTCGCCCTCGAAGAGAAGGAGGGAAGCGGTGAACAAAAATGGCCTAAACTTCAAGGGATAGCAATCTGGCAGCATCGTCGAAAGGATCGTTGGACTATGAAAGTTTTTATAAGCCATGCGTACACGGATGAGCCATTTGTCAGAAAGGTTGCGACTGGCTTAGAAAAAGTCGGTCTTGAGGTATGGGATGCCACCCGCGAAATCCTGCCTGGGGACAATTGGGCCGACAAAGTAGCACGGGCATTGAAAGAGTCAGAAGCCATGGTGGTCCTTCTCACTCCAGATGCCTTGCGTTCAAGCTGGGTACATTGGGAAATCCAGTATGCTCTCGGCGAGCAGAGCTACCGCAATCGTCTGATCCCCGTCCTTATAGGCGACCCAGAGGAGCTACCTAAAGAGGACGTTCCATGGATTCTCCGGCGCTTACAAATGATCAATATGGGCGAATACGACAGGGAAGAAGAGGGAATTGACCAGATAGCACAGACACTTCTACAGGCCGCTTAACGACCTCGCCTTCTACATCTGTATCAATCCTCTGAATTATGCTGCCAAAGGAAATTTTTCTCTCGCATTCTGACCGCGATCGGCAGTTCGTGAAGGACTTGGTCGCCATGATGCGGCGACATGGGCTTCCCGTCTGGTACAGTCGAACCAATGTACTTGGAGGACAGCAATGGCATGATGAAATTGGGGAAGCACTTCGCCGCTGTGATTGGTTTGTGCTTGTCTTATCGCCGAGTGCCGTGGAATCTACATGGGTGAAGAGAGAGCTGATGTTTTCTCTTAATCAGAACCGCTTTGAAAACGAAATTATCCCTCTTTTGTACCAACCCTGTGACTACGAGCGACTTTCTTGGACGCTGCATTCCTTTCAGATGATTGATTTTACGCAAACGTTTGAACAGGGGTGTCGCGCCCTTCTGCGTGTGTGGGGTTTGGGATACCAAGCAGCGTAATTTCCGAGTTTGGCGAGAACTTCTTCCACTGTCACTTGCGCCTTCTCCACCGCCGGGGATTGCGCCGCTTGATCGAAAAGACCGTGTGAACTTGGAGGATTACTACTAATGGCTATCGATGGCATTAACGTGAACATGACCCCTTCGCATCCAGGTAGCTTCATTCGCACGGAGATCATCGAGGCGCTGGATCTGAACGTGACAAAAGCGGCTGAGATTCTCGGGATTCGGCGGGCAACACTTTCGGATTTTCTAAATGGTCACGCCGCGCTATCGCCGGAGATGGCACTGCGCATCGAGAAGGCATTCGGCGTGGGTATGGACATGTTGCTGCAGATGCAGGCTTGGTACGACGCCTCGCAGATGCGCACCCGTGCAAATGAGATCAGCGTCCGGCGCTATGAACCTGTCTGACCATATATTCACATCTTTGGAGTATCTGCCATGACCACGATACCGATCGGAGAAGCAAGTTCGCGGCTTAGCGAATTGATTGACCAACTACAGCCGGGTGAGGAAATCGAGTTGACACGCGACAGCGAGCCTGTTGCGCGGTTAGTGAAGAATAGCACTCAAAAGCAGGCACGTCAGTTTGGTCTTGGAAAGGGCAAGTTGACGATCCTTGCCGATGACGATGAACACCTTGAGCATTTCCAAGACTACTTGCCGTGAACCTGTTACTCGATACGCACACATTTCTTTGGATGTCGCTCGACGACCCACAACTCAGTGAGACGGCGCGAGCAGAACTGTCTGACACCGAGAATGAGCTATATCTTAGCCCTGCATCTTACGGGGAGATTGCGATTAAAATATCGATTGGCAAATACAATCTCACTGAACCACTTGCTGCGTTTGTCAAACGCGAAATTGTCGCTAACAATTTGAAGGTGTTACCGATTGATGTCGATCATACTGCCGAAATAAGTACGTTGCCCTTTCACCATAAGGATCCGTTTGATCGAATGCTCGTTGCCCAGTCAATGGTAGAAAA
This sequence comes from Candidatus Latescibacterota bacterium, assembly GCA_022825835.1. Lineage (GTDB taxonomy): Bacteria > Latescibacterota > UBA2968 > UBA8231 > UBA8231. The sequence goes on along the minus strand of JAJDVZ010000176.1, from coordinate 26,104 downwards.
CTTTCCACTCGTGAGTCGAGATACCGTCTTCGATCAGTATGGTGTTGTACGTATTTGGTAACGGCCATTAAAGAACTCATTCTACGCTATCTTGCTCTCGCATGGAAAACACCTACTTCGTCCCTGCCGACGCCGAGCACGTCGCCCGAGAAAAAAACAAGGCCAAGGAGCTACGCCGCTCCCAATGGTGGAAGCGCAAACGGGCCGCTGGCCGGTGCCACTACTGCCAGCAGTCGTTTGCGCCCCAAGAGCTAACTATGGATCACGTGGTGCCGCTCATCCGCGGCGGCCGCACCACCAAGTCCAACGTGGTACCTTGCTGCAAGCACTGCAACAGCCAAAAGCAGCACCTACTCCCCATCGAATGGGCGGCCTATCTAGAGCGGCTGCGCAATGAAGGCTAGTGATAGTCCATAATGTCGGCGATGGCCGCAGCCACTTCCTCGGCCACTTCCGCCGGCACTCGCGGATTAAACGGGCCGCCCTCGCCGCCGTCCACATCGCTGAATCCCCCCAAGTGCATGGCCTCGACCACGGCTGAATAGTTGTACATGCGACCGTTGCGGAAGCGAATTTCCTCTAGGGGCGCAAGCTGATTTTCAATCTGCTGTGAGGTTGCAAAATCGCCTCGGCGCTGGGCATTGTTGATCCCGTCTGAGGCGCGGGCAAAGGCCACATTGATCCCCGATGTATGCCCTTTAGTGCCGCGCTCGGCCGGCCCGGTCGAGCGGTCCCCCACACCCCAAATCACCAGCGCAGCCCCTTCTTCCACACCCGCGACAATCGGCTCAACATCATCAACCGTGGTGCCGATCTTCAGCCCCACGAAGTGCTCGGACTCGTTCATCAGCCGCACGGCTATGTCGCGCTCGGCTTGGTTGCGCAGGTAGTAGAGCAACTTGGCCCCGCACGAACGCCCTAGCCGCTCGGCAAAATCCATGTAGTACGCGAAAATGCCCTCTGGACTGGCCACGCCCGTAAGCGGCATGACGAGATAGACATCCGGGGGATATTCGAGCGCGGCCTCCCGCTCAATCAACCGCTCGGCATCCCCAATCGGATTCGGAGCAAGCCCGGACATCAGCACTCCGCGCCCCCCCATCTGCTCGCCGGTAAATCCCAACAACTGCACTTGCTCGTCCGCGCTAATGTGGTGGATCAAGCTAGTGCCGGCGATGCCAATCACCCGGGGCCGGTCGTCATCCAAGTGATTGTTCTCCATCAAGTAGTTGATGTTCTTGGCGTGGGCCTCGTAGTCGATTTGCCCGCCGCGAAAAGGGACCACCGGGATGGAGGTAACCGAGTTTAGCGCGGCGAGTAGGTCTTCTTTTTGCAATGGCATGTTTAACCTCAACTGTGTTAAGTGGCAGTGAATTTAACGCTCGGGCGCAAAGCGGCGCATGTCGCGCCCCGGGGTTCCTTCGGCGATCCAGCGGGCGACGATCTGGCCGGTAATCGGGCCCAGCAAGACGCCGTTTTTGTAGTGCCCAGAGGCCACGAAAACGCGCGGCGCATCCGTCAGCGGACCGATGAGCGGACGCCCGCCTCGGGGCTTGGGCCGCAAGCCGGCCTGCTGGCGCACCAGCGGCAAACACTTCCCCAGCGCGGAGCGCACCTCCGAGGCAAACTGCGCAGCGGCTGCACGGGTCGTCTCCAACCGAAAGCCGACCTCCTCCGACGTCGCTCCCACGATCAGTTCGCCGCTGTCTGGAATAAAGTGGCGTCCATTTATCCTCACTAGGTGGCGCAGCAGGGCACCAACAAAACGCGCTTGTTGGCCCCGCACCGGGCGCAGCGCAACGCGAGCACCGAGTTGGGCGGCCAAGTCACTGGTCCACGCCCCAGCCGCCAACACCGCAAAGTCAGCGCGGTAGGTTCCGCGAGTAGTCGCAACCTCGACGGCCTCGCCCTCTTGGGCAATGCGCCAGACGCACTCGCCCCAAACGGCGGATGCACCCTGCTGTACGGCCGCTGCCCAAAGCGCCGCGCCTAACTTGAGGGGATCCACCCGGTGATCGTCGGCAAAATACAGCCCCTCGCCGCCGTCCAACCCCGGTTCCGCATCGCGCAGGGCTTGCTCGTCGAGCCGCTCGACCCGACAGCCGCGCTCGCGGTTGAAGCGCCATACCTCCTCTAGCTGGGCTGGATCGGCAAAGAGATCGATGCCGCCGAGAGGACGCCAGCCCACGTCTGCGCCTAAGTCTTCGGCTAGGTCGCCAGCCAGCCGAGCGTGCAAAGCGTGACCGTCGCGGAAAAGCTGGGCGTAGGGATTGTCGCCGCCGTTGCAGTGGGTGAGGACGCCCAACGAGGCCCGGCTCGTGGGCGAGCCTATGGGGATTCCCTCGTCGAGCAGAACTACCTTCGCGCCTTGCCGCGCGAGGAAATAGGCTGTCGAGCGGCCAACGATACCGGCCCCGACCACCAACACGCGCGCGCCCGTCAGGGCCATCCTGCGTCCATCTGCGTCCATCTGCGGATCACCAACACGCGCCCGTCAGGGCCATCTAGCGACCGACGATCGGCGGCAGGTTAGTCGCCGGGCAGGCGCGAGGGCCTTGGACTGGATAGCCCATATCCGCGAGGACGCAGTTGATTTGGGCCTCCAGTTTGATCAGGTACTCCTGCTCGGTCGCGCTGCTCGACGCGCGCGCTGGGCCTACGTCAAAGCCGCGAGCCGCCACCCCAGTCTTAAAGCCCTCTGGGAAATTGACCCCGAGGAGCATCAAGTTGATGAGATCGAGGATGCGGTATTGCAGTTCGCGGGCCCGCTCAATGTCGCCGCTTTTGGCCTTTTCATACAGCTCGACGATCACCTCTGGGACGATGCCCGAGGTGGCGATGGTGCCCCCGCTGACGCCCATGATTACCGAGGGGAACACGATCTCCTCGCAACCGGTCATCACCACGTAGTCGGGGCGGTGTTGGCGCAAGCGGTTCATGGTGTTGATCAGCCTCGGCAGGTCGCGGCTGGAGTCCTTGGTGCCGCAGATCCGCTCGTAGGGCAAAAGCCGCTCCAGCAAATCTATCGACAGCTCTTGGGTAAATTGCGGGATATTGCACAGCAGGATATCCAGCGGCGATTCTTCGGCGATTTCGGCGAAGTACTCGAAGAGGCTCTCGGTGGAAATCTCGTAGTAATAGGGAGGCATCAGCGCAATGGCATCCACGCCGAGCGAGGCGTAGTATTCGGCCATCTTGAGCACGTCGCGCAAGTTGGCCTCGCTAGCTCCAGCCAGTACGGGTACGCGCCCCTTGTTGACCTCGCAGACCAGTCGCACCACATCTTGGCGCTCCTCCTGCGACAGGCGCGCGAACTCGCCCGTGCTGCCGTTGGGGTACAGCCCGTGGATCCCAGCCTCGATCAGCCAGTTGATGTAGCGCTCCATCTCGGCGTGGTTGATCCTGTTCTGACTGTCGAAAAGGACGATATTGGGGCAAAAGATGCCAGCAAATGCCTGGCGTCCGGCGGCGCGAGGAACCGCTGGTGCCGGTGTTAGTGTCGATGTTGGCGTCGCGGGGACTTCGCCAGCTTCCCGGCGCACGATCTCAACGCCTTGGGCGTGCAAAAAATCCTGTGCCGACGGCGTCAGCTTAGACCCTGGGCCGATCTCGACCTGCCGTTCGCCAGCTAGGCGGCCCTCCAAGGTCTGGGCGGTAATCACTGCATCGTCAATCCGAATCATTTTCGCGTCCTCGCTAAACGTGCGGCAGGCGGCCTTCGAGGCCGCTGTAGGGCTGCGGAATTGCGTAGGCCGAGACCAATTCTCCGTGCTCGACAGCCTCTTCTCGACCCGCATCTATGGCGACCTGTACGGCACCCACATCGCCGCGCACGACCGCAGCCGTCAAGTAGTACCCCACCTTATAGGCTCCCTCGTATTCGACGGCCGCAGCCTTGAGCATCCGATCGACGGCCCGCACCAAGGCCACGGTACTGCTCGTCTCAATCAGCCCCATGGCCTGCCGCGCACCCGCGCCAAGGCCCTCGGCCGCAGTGGCAAAACGGGCGACTAGCGCGGGATCGGGCCTAGAGACTATGGCCGAGGCGTCGAGCTCCCCCAAGGCCGTGGCTGCCTCGGCACCAGCGCGCACCGCGGCCTGCACGTCGTCGAGATGGCCGGTGGCCAGCGCGGCAATCCGCCCACCGCTGCCGATGCTCAAGCGCTCGACTTGCACATCCGCGGCCTTGAGCATGGCGTCGGCGCTGCCCACGACCGTGGCGTAACCAATGGTCTCTATGAGGCCCAAGGCACCGGTGGAGCGGGTCAGGCCCGCTGGCGCAGGCGGCAGCAGAGGACCTAGCCCCTCACTGGGCTGGGGCAAAACGAGCGTCGCGTACACCGTGCCAATCCGCTCGGCTGCTTGCCGACCAACCTCCAGCGCCGTCTGCACGGCCGCTACATCGCCAAAAATCGGCGCGTGACACAGCGCGCCGCCGATGAAGGCCCAACCCCCTAGCTCCACCTGGGCGGCCTTGAGCATGGCGTCGGCACCAGCCACCAGCGGCGTCAGGCCCTGCGTCTCCAATAAGCCTATCGCCCGCGGCTGTACCTGTTCGGCACCGAGACCGGCTGCGTGGGGCATGGCGTCCGTAGCGCGCGCATCCGGTCGCGGCACCACTTGCGCGCCAATCAGTTCGCCGGTGCGATTCGCCTCGACCTCGCCGACGCGAATGGCCGCCTCCACGTCAGCCACTTGACCGGCGATTACCGCGGTGAGCCAACCCGAGCCAATGCCGTGCCGCCCGCAGAGTTGCACCTCAGCGGCCTTGAGCATGGCATCGGTAGAAGCCATCAGCGACGCCATGCCGCGCGTCTCCAGTATGCCGATCGCTCCGCTAGACACCGCTACCTCCCATCGGCGCGGCGTATGCAGCCAAAACCTCGGGCCGCGGCTGTGGAATCAGGGCCGTGCCCAGCAAGTACTCGCAGTCCGCGAGCAACTTTTGCGCGACGGCTATGGCTTCGTTGACGGCCCCTACGTCTCCCAAGACTAGCGAACATACCACGCGGTCGTGGATCGTCAGCACGTTGATTACCTCAACGGCAGCCGTCTTAACCATCTGATCGTTGGTGTGAATGTGAGCCCCGTAGCCGCGCGTCTCGACCAACCCCAAGGCACCAGCGGGAAAGTTGCTGTCAGACCGGACCGGAAAATCGACGAAATGATGGCAAGCGGCAGCAGGTTGGAGTAGGGGCGCGGCCACCACGTGTTCTATTACTCCACGGGCCGCTTCTTCGCCGCTTTGCAGCGCCGCGGCCACATCGCTGATCGATCCGGTAAAAAAGGCCGTGGTATAGCCGCCGATTGACGACCAACCTGCGAGCTGCACGTCCGCAGCTTTGCAGGCCGCATCCGCACCCACAATAGCAGCGGCCACGCCCTGCACCTCGATCATGCCGACTGCTGGATCTCCTGCCATAACTTTAGAACCCATTGAGATTTGTAACCTATTCAGACGGACCGACAGCGCGGGGCACCTGTTTCACAAACATCGCGCTAGTCTGCCGTCGATTCATCCGGTCTCGCGGACGAATTCTGTTGCCCCTTTTCGGAGCTAAAATTTTCCTCTTCCGTTGCGACCAGTACGCGGATGCGGGCGAGGATGGCCTCGACGGTCTCAGTAGCCGCCGCGAGCAGTGCAAAGCGGTCGTCCATGACCACCTCGGCCCCTGCATAGCGGTAGCGCACTGCATACTCGGTCAGCCACGCTAGCCGCTCGCCAGCCGAGGTGTCGCTTTCAGCCGGATGCTGGCGCACAATCGCCATCAAATCCGCCAAGTCGTGGGTGTTGTGGTAGTCGGCGTCGAGCGCGGAAATCCAGCCCTTCAGGGCGTTTTCAAGCGCCTGCTGCGCGGTAAACCCAATCAGTTCTTGCGAAGAACGGGGATTTTCAGTGAGAATTTCTAAATCGCTGAGGTAGCGCTCGGCATTGGCGATGCGCTGCCGGATGTCGGGCCAGTTGGTCGGTTGCGGGTTGTCGTAGGTCACTTTGTCTCCATTCGCTTCAAAACCATCGCGGACGGCCTGCCCGGCCACGTGGTTGCGCGCCCGACGGCCGTCGTGGAAGGCCCGCTCGCTCATGCGGAGCAAATCGACGGCTATCGAGTCGCCATACAGTTCCTCAACGGTGCGACGAGCTGCCGCGCTGGTGCGTTGGTACGCCTGCTGGTCCACCGGGCCGGGGCCGGTGATGATGAGCAGGTCAATGTCCGAGTCCGGGGTAAAGTCGCCCCGGGCGCGGGAGCCGAACAGAATGACCTTGGCCGGGTGGACCGCCTCGCCCACGGCGCGGGCGACGGCGCAGGCTTTCGGGTCGGGAGGGCGGTGAGTGGCGGGCTGTGGCATGGTCAACTGTTAGCTTCACCTTTGCATGGCGCGGCGGCCTCCGCGTCGTCTCCTACCGCCTCGTAGGCCGCCATCTCCCAGCCGTGAAACACCATCGCTAGGCCAATGTGCTGCACCGACGGGTAGCGGCGCTGCAAGCCCGGATCCGCCAGATAGCCGCGCACCTGCTGCGCGGCCTCCCGCAGCGTCGCCGCCAGCAGGGACACCCAGCAGGACTTGCCCATGCGACGGGGGCGAATGAGAAAGGCGTAGCGTTCCTCTTCGAGCGCGTAGATGAAGCGGGTCTTATCGACGTAGAGGCGGTTTTCCAAGCGGATAGCGCGAAAATCGGCCCAGCCGTAGGGAATGCGCGGGTAGGATGCGGGCACGGCTTCACCTGTGCAGGGTGCGGACGATGCGGCCCTGCGGGTCAACCACGTGGATCGGCTCATGCTGTTGGCCGACGCCGCACGCCCGCTGTGGCACCAGCCGCCCCGGCAAGTGGTCGTCAGGCGTCGAGCCGGCCGCGACGACCTTGGCGGCGGCACGGGGCAGGGTATAGGGGGCGGCTTGGGTGACATCCACGCTGTAGCCGATATCGGCGAGGGCCTGTATCGTGATCGCGCTCAGTGATGCGCCGTCCTCACCACTCGGCACCATGAGTTCGCCGCTGAGCACGGATTGCCGCCAGTGCCCCCAATTTTCCTCCAACGGCACCTTCTTGCCGGTATAGTTCCGTCCGCCCGCGTCGTTAAACGCGGCAATCGCCCACGGACCGTTGAAATGCACGTCGTTAGGCGACTCCTGAACGAAGCCGTTCTTGCTCCAAGGCTGTGTCCCGATCCCCAGCACGTGCCCTATCTCGTGCAGGGCTGTCGAGAGGTGAACGTTATAAACCAAATTGAACCCCATACATCCTACGACGGACAGATGGGAGGTCTCGCGCAACACGTCTGGGCCAGCCCACCCGGCGGATCTATGTAGTCATCGTCGTTGAAGCTGACTACATAGATCCGCAGGTCGTCTATCCGCTCCCCGGACGGAATCGCATACGACCGATCGCCGCACGGCTCCGACCAGCCGCCAGTAAATGTATAGTCCGGCAGGTCCTCCCTAATAATCGACATCCAGCGCCGGGCGGCATATCGGATCACGTTTTTGTTTTTCTCATCGAAGTGGTCGTCGAGGAAAACGAGTTCAATGTCGAAGTCGCTCTCGCGGAGCAGCGGGTCAAAGCTCACTTTAGCGCCGCTGCGCTGAAGGGCGGGAATATGATCGTTAATGGAGGATGCGCTTAGGGGTTGACCCCTGAGATGCAGGGTTGTCAGGTTGGTCAAGCCCCGCAGCCCCGAAATATCCGAAATGCTGTTGTTGTCAAGATCCAGCCATGTCAGGTTGGTAGCGAACTCCAACCCGGTCAAATCGCTGATGCCCGCATTCTCCACCTCTAAGTTGCGCAACGTCCTCATCTCAGCCACGGTAATCGGTGCACCGGGGGCCTTGCCCAGCGCTTTGGTAATCGCCGCCCGCAGCTTGGCATCCGGGATGGTCACCAGCGCGTCGTCTGGCACGTCTTCCGGCGTATCCGGTCCTTCTTCCGGTGCCTCTTCTTCCTCTTCTTCCTCCGTCTCCGTCCCGCTCACCGTGATCTTCACCGCAGCGGAGCAGTTGTTATCGGTATCGCTCTCGTCACGGACACTGGCCACACACGCGCCATAGTATCGCTCTCCCCCTACACTGGCCGTCAACTCAATCGACTCCTCACTCGTAGCCGAGGCGTCTAGGGCATCGACTGCGCCGGTACCCACTTCCGTGTCACTGGCCGAAATCGTCGTGTTGTTGGAGCGATAGTAGTGCAGCACCGTCGCCGTGGCCTGCTCGTCGCCTTGGTTATGCACGGTAACATGCAAGGTAAACGCCTGCCCCGGCGTCAGCACGACGGCGCTGGCCGAAGGCGATTGAACGATCAGGTCTGGTCCCTTTCCCAGCGTCGTAAAATTGTCTGCATATACCCAGGCGGAGGCCCCCATGTCGTTTTCGGCGCGTACGGCCCAGCGGTATTGAGTGCCCGGCTCCAATCCTGTGAGGGTGTTGTAGAGCTGGATGCCCTTGTGCGGCACATTCGTCCACTTGCCGCCTTGGGCCTTCTTGTAGTTGACATCGTAGTCGGTCGCTCCCTCCACGGCATCCCAACGCAACTGCACGGACGTTTCGGTGAGATCCGTAATGCGTAGATTGGTCGGGGGATCAGGAGCTCCCAGCGTCCTAAAATTCTCCCCGAACACCCAGTTGGACGCTCCGTCCTTATTCTCGGCGCGTACGGCCCAGCGGTATTGGGTGCCCGGCTCCAATCCTGTGAGGGTGTTGTAGAGCGTGGTGCCCTTGTGCGGCACATTCGTCCATTTGCCGCCTTGCGCCTTCTTGTAGTTGACATCGTAGTCGGTCGCTCCCTCCACGGCATCCCAGCGGACCCGGGCAGACGTATCCGTAATGGCTTCGACGCGCAGGTTCAGCGGCGCAGGGGGCGCTTCGAGGGTGGCCTGCGCCTTTCCGCTGGGGCCAACTCCCTCGTCTTCCGGCGTGTTTTCCGCGTCTTCTTCCTCCGCGTCGTCGAACGCGTCGAAAAGGTCGCACAAGGCACAGTCGTCGTCCGTGGCCTTGCCTGCCGAATGCACTCCCGCCGACACCACCAACTCCACCGGTGCCATGCCCGCCTCAACCCGAAAAGCCGAGTCCATATAGGGCGCAAACCCCTCGCCCGAGACGATCAACCCATACACCTGTGCCTCCTCTCCATGAGACCTGCCATCAGACGCACCCAACAGAAGTCGCACCGCCGCCGCGACGCCCGCCTGCCCGTCAATCAGCACCATCCGCCCCGTCTGACTCGCCGCGCCCACCGTCATTCGGTAGATATACACCCCTGCCCCTACCGCACGACCCGCCCCATCCGTAGCGTTCCAAGTCGCTGTGTGAAAGCCCGCTGGCCGCGCCCCATCCACCAATGTCGCAAGGCGCTGTCCGAGCAAATTGAACACCTCCAGCCGCACCTCGGACAAAACCGCCAGTTGATAGGGAATGATCGTCGAGGGATTGAACGGATTGGGGTAATTCGGCCCCAAGGCAAAGCCCTGCGGCAGCGCATGGCCGCCTAACGCCGCTAACGGCAACGCGAAATACCCCGTGCCATCGGTCGTGGCGCGGGCAATCGCCCCTTGCCGTAGGTCGCTCATATCGAACAGCCGCACCTGCGCATCGGCGACCAGTTCGCCCGAGTCCAGCCGAACCCGCCCTTCAAGCAGCGGCTCAGCGACACTTGGGGCCGACAACACTAGCCCGACGAAACCTGCCAGTAATGAGTTCATCAGGAGATATTCTGGTCTTCTGGGAGCTAAAATTCCGTAAAATTGCTCAATTTTCCCGATACTCGTTTTAACCCAACAGCTTCTCAGTCTGCCAGCCGGTGAATTACTAGCTCGGTGATCTGCTCAATTAAGGCTTCTGGATCGGAGGCTTGGCCCTGCTCGATTTGTTGCAGAAGCGTCTTGTAGCGATTGCACCCCTCGCAACTCGCCTCGGGGTCGCCCGCCTGCTTGCGCTCGTGAACGGCGCAATCGCCGCAACGCGCTGGCTCGACGTACCCCGAACCGAATTCCTCGTGCTCGCAGCCGCAGGCGCGGTCGGGATGCTCGCATTGGCCCGCGTCCGCAATGCCGTCGTCAGTTGCCGCAACGGTCTCGCCGCGACTTAGCTGCAATCGGTGTTGGCGAATGTAGTCCCAAGCCGTCGGCGTCAAGATAGCGCTGGGAGCCACGCTGAGCGTCCGCTCGCCCTTGTGCTCGCGCCCGAGCAAATCGCCGGTTACTACCGGGGCGTCGATGTGCAAAGCCTCGGCCACCTAGCTAACCAAGCTGATCTGTCAGTCCCTCAGTCGGGCGGGGAATCACGTGGACGCTGCGCAACTCGCCGATGCGCTGGGCCGCTTGCGCGCCCGCATCTACGGCTGCTTTGACCGCGGCTACGTCGCCTTCGACCAGCACGGCGACTAGGCCACTGCCCACGCGCTTTTGGCCCGCATAGCTCACGTCCGCGGTCTTCAACATGGCGTCGAGGGCTTCGACGACGCAGACCAAACCTCGGGTCTCAACCATACCCAATGCTTTCATCATTTCTCTCCTCTTACAAGTACAGCGCGATGAGATCGTCGTGGGGACGGGGAATCACGTGTTGCGACACGAGCTCGCCCACGCGCTCGGCCGCCTCGGCACCGGCGCTGACCGCAGCTTGCACCGAGCCAACGTCGCCGCTGACCATGACGGTAATGTACCCGCCACCGATGTCCTGCAGCTTGACGACCTCCACATCCGCGGCCTTGCTCATGGCGTCGGCCGCTTCGATCACGCCAATGGACCCCTTCGTCTCAATCAGGCCCAAGGCGCGGACGCGACCATCGCTGTCGCCGCTGTCACCGCGCTCGGGCACGACGGCCGTCAACTCGCTGTGCGGGCGGGGAATCACATGGACCGAATGTACCTCCCCAACCTTGGCCGCCGCGGCCGATCCAGCATCCACGGCCGACTTGACAGCCGCCACATCCCCTGAGCAAAATACAGTCACCAAGCCGGAGCCGACTCGATCCCAGCCCAAAAGCTGGACGCTAGCGGCCTTGGCCATGGCGTCGCCGGCCTCGACGACCCCGACTAGCCCCACGGTTTCTACCATGCCTATTGCATCCGACATCCCTTACCTCCTGAAGTAATTGTGCGGATTTTTGCGTTCAACGCTCCAAATATACCTTGCGGGCATGTACCAAATCAATCGCATTGCCCTCGTCTGTATCGATATGAACTTCCAAGCGCTCCCGCTCGCTGACTCGGCAGATCAGCCCTTCCAAGACTCCACCCTGATCGCCTTCTACTACCAGCCGCAGCAAGTCTCCCGGGCCGACCCCGTAGTATGCGGCCTCTTCCGGGTTCAAATGCACGTGGCGCGCAGCCCGAATCACCCCGTGATCCAACTCCAACCCCCCAGCCGGCCCCACTAAGTAGCAACCCGGCGTCCCCTCGATGTTGCCGCTGAGCCGCACCGGCGCGTCAATACCCAAATAGCGAGCGTCCGTAAAGGCCAGTTCCACCTGGTTGTAATCGCGCAATGGGCCGAGGATGCGGACATTGGGAATCACCTGCTTGCGCGGGCCGAAAACCGACACCGTCTGCTCGGCGGCGAAAGCGCCCCCCTGGTACAGGGCCTTCTGCACGGTCAGCTCGGCACCCGCGCCAAAGAGCGCGTCCAGCGCCTCTTGGTTGAGGTGGACGTGGCGGGCGGACATATTGACGACCAACCTCGGAGCTGAGGGCGCTTGCTCTAGCTGAGCGTCGGGCAGGTGATCGTACACCACCCGGCGCACCAGCACCTCAATCTGCTTGCGGTCCAATCCCGCCGCTTCCATCGCCTACCCCTCGCGGCTCAGTTGCCGACAGTCAAAGTCCTTGCCCAGCGCCTGTAGCGAATCGACGATCCCGACGATTACCGCGTCGGTCGGCACATCGCCTAGGTTCGGGGCGATGCGCGACGAACTGCCCTGCACCAAAATCACCAACTCGCCCTTGCCCGCTTGCACCGCGTCGATGCAGACCATATCCCGCCCCGTCAACACCAGACCGTGCTCGCGCACTGACGCGATTTCGACCACTAAGAGCTTCTTGCCGTGCAGGCTCGGGACCTTGGCCGTGGAAATTAGGTGCCCTTTGACTTGACCCAAGAGCATCAGGTGATGCGGAAGTAATCGACGAGGGCGCAGCGGCGCTGGCGGGTAAAGGTGCGCGGCGACGTCAGCCCCTCGCCCGTCGGCCCGGCAATCGAGTACGTCCCAAAACCCTCGCCGCCCAAGCCTACCCCGGCGTAGGAAGGACCGTTCTTGACGAAAATGGTAGTATCCACGGCGCAGGCCATGTTGTGCATGTTTTCGATGTTGCGCGAATGAATCACGGCCGTGTGCCCGTACCCGTGCTCGGAGATGACGGCCTCGCGGATGGCTTGATCGACATTGGGCACGCGCACGATCGGCAAGAAGGGCATCATTTGCTCCTCGCGCACGAAGACGTGGTTGGCGTCCGTCTCGCCAATGAGCATGCGCAGCGACGAGTCGAGCCGCAGGCCGAGGCGCTCGCCCAGCGCCGCGGCGTCGCGCCCCACTAACTCGCGGTTGGCTACGAGATGCCCGTCCGGCCCTTCGACAAAGGCCACCTGCGCGAGCGTTTCGACCTGCCGCGCATCGAGCTCATAGGCATTGTACTGGACCATCAGCCGCTTGAGCTCATCGGCAATGGAAGCGACGGCAAAAACCTGCTTCTCGCCGATGCAGAGAATGTTGTTGTCGAATCCCCCTCCGTCGATGATGTCGCGCGCGGCCTTGGCCAAATCGGCCGTTTCATCGACGACCACCGGCGGATTGCCCGGACCGGCGACGATGGCCTTTTTGGGGCTGCCTAGCGCGGCCTTGGCCACGCCCGGCCCCCCTGTGACCAGCAACAGGCGGATGTCCGGGTGATTGAACAATTCGTTGGCCGTCTCGATGGTCGGCGTTTCGACCGCAGTCACCAAATTGGCCGGGCCGCCAGCCCCGACGATGGCCTGATTGATCAAGCCCACCGCGAACATGGAGACCTTTCTGCCCGCCGGATGTACGTTGAAGACGACCGAGTTCCCTGCGGCGACAATGCAAATGGCGTTGTTGACCATCGTCGGCACGGGATGCGTCGATGGAGTAACCGCGCCGATGACCCCATAGGGGGCCATTTCGACTACGGTCAGCCCGTGATCGCCGGTCCACGAAGTGGCCTCTAGATCTTCGACGCCGGGCGTGGTGTCGGCCGCGACTTGGTGCTTGATGATCTTGTCTTCCAGCCGCCCCATGCCCGTCTCGGCCAAGGCCCGCCGCGAAAATTCCTCGGCGTGGACATGCGCCGTCTGCCGGAGGGCCTCGACGATCTTTTTGCGCTCCTCCAGCGACAAGGCGACCAACTGCTGCTGGGCGCGAGTCGCGCCTTGGACGGCCGCGTCAATCGTCGCGAAGACTCCAGTGTCCCCGCCCGCGCTGCCGTTCCCGCCGCTGACGACTCGCTGCACCACTTCTTCTACTATTTTGCGTACGTGTTCTTCGCTGACGTTTTGGGGCACGCTTTTTTCCTCGCGTTTAATTCAAATGTAAGAATGGGGAAAATAGGCGGCCCCACTCTGAGCGTCAAGGTCATTTGACGGGCTGCTAGCCCTGCCTTAAGGTTTGTGCAACTGCTGAAAAAACAAAGGAGAAAAACATGCGCATCATCCGCTTTATCGACGCTGACGATGTCGTCCGCTGGGGTCTCGAAGCCGAGGACGGCCAAGCCTCCGTCCTCACCGGAGATCTCTTCGCAGAACTAGCGCCCACGGGTGAACAGGTAGCCGTCAAAAAACTGCTCGCCCCGCTGGCCCCGACCAACATTTTCTGCATTGGGCTAAACTACCGCGAGCACGCGGCCGAATCCGGGCTCGAACCGCCCGAGCAGCCCGTCGTCTTTGCCAAGCCCACCAGCGCGGTCTGCGGCCCGGGCGACCCGATCCTGCTACCAGCCTGCTGCAACCACGGTCCAGAAGTTGACTACGAGTGCGAACTCGCGGTGGTGATCGGCAAGGCCGCCCGCAACGTAGCGCGGGCCGACGCCCTCAGCTACGTGCTCGGATACACGTGCGCCAACGACGTTTCGGCCCGCAAGTGGCAGCTCCACGGCGGCGGCGGCCAGTGGATCCGCGGCAAGGGCTTTGACACCTTTTGCCCTTTGGGGCCGGTGCTGGTCACAGCCGACGAAATCCCCGACCCGCAAACCCTCGGTATCCGCACGATCCTCAACGGCGAAACCATGCAGGACCACACCACTGGCGATATGATCTTCACAGTCGCCGAACTGATCGAATTCCTCAGCGAAGATACGACCTTGCTGCCGGGCACGGTCATCCTCACCGGCACCCCGCAGGGCGTGGGTTTTGCTCGCAAACCGCCCGTGTGGCTTACCGGCGGCGACGAGGTCATCGTGGAAATAGACCAGATCGGCCAGCTACAAAACCCGGTGCAAGCGGCCTAGCGTTTACTCTTCCTTGAACATTCCGAAGGCAAAGGCTTCGGGTAGTTCCTCGAAGATGATCTCCCCCTCGGCGTCGGTCTCCAATAACTGGGCCATGTAGTCGTACCACTCTTCTAGAATGGGAACTTGGCGGCTCTTGAGCCAGTCTTCCTCGGTGGGGGCAACCGCGTGGATGATGAGGTGCTCGTCCAAGCGGTAGATGGCCATGCTGACCTCGTTGTCGGCCATGCTGTCGGCGATTTCGGGCCACAGGTCGTCGTGGGCCTGTTTGTACTCGGCGTACGCATCGGGACGCAGCCGCATGCCCAAACCAATCGAATACATAATGATCTCCTCAATTGTTAGGAATCGCGCACCGTTTAACGCGAATTGACTGATAAATATGCGGATTAATTAAGAGATATTCAAAAAATGACGTAAAGTTCTTTTTTTTCTATTCTTAGCCATTTTTTCCTTGACACTATATCACCTTGAAACTGAAACTAAAAGGCAGTCAAAAACCGTGCAAAGCAAATTGCACATCACCATAGGAGAGGAGGGCCTCAAATAATGAATCTCTTCGCACATCGATCCTCGTGTAGTCTCAGGAGCCAGCTCCCGGATGGGGGCGGCCATACGGTCCCAAATATGTGGCCTACGAACAGCATCCGAGCGTTGCGCGTTCGTCCCAATCCCTAGGATACACGCACGACTCTTCAGGTTGTGTGCATCGGCTGGCTAAAACACCCAGCCGAATCGGGAATTCACCTCGCATTCGCAATGTAATCGTCTCAGGCGATTGACCGCGCGTGCAAGGGCTTTCCCACGGGGTTTTCGGGACAGCGCTTTCGAGCAGGAGGGCACTTTTGCGTCCCGGAAACCGGCGATACATCGATTTCGATACAGCCGCTTTCCAGCGGCTTTTTTGATGGCCGTGGCGCAAAAATGCTGCGGCTTTTTTCGTTCAATTTCGTCGAACTTCGCACCAATTGAAGATCTGGAGAGAAAACAACTCATGCGCAAAATCGAGCCAGAACGCATCAGGCGCGCGGCGCGCATCTACGCGAGCAACCAAGAGGCCAGCCGTGCGCTGGGTATTGCCCCGGGCAGTTTCAGTCGGCTCTGCCGACTCTACAACATCGAGACCCCCTATGCGCGCAAGCGGCGGCGGCGCGAGGAGTTCGGCCGCCAGCGCGACGACGATCTCTTAGAAGACATCGACATCGACCTGCAAGAGATCGAGGCGCTAGAGGAGGTCCTCGACCTCAACTAATAGGCATCGCCTACTGCGCTTGGCCAGCGGAGAGTTGGTGGACGTTTTCGTCCGCTAGCTCTCCGCTTTTTTGTTTCAATCCACGCGCCGACTTTTATTAGGGTCTAAAAAGGAGGCGCTCATGCCTAGCGCGAAGTCGTTACAGCAGCTTTGTCGTCAAACTCTACCGCTGATGTTGCAGCAGGCGGATGGGCAGGAGATGATGGCGGCGGTGCGAGATGTGGTACAGACCGATCGCTGGAATTCGTTTGATCGCTTCGGCGACACGACCGCCACGCTAACGAGCCGCTACGAGGCCGCGGGTGCGCGAGTGGAGGTCGAATCCATCCAGACCGGAGGGCGGCTAGGGTCGGGCCGGTGGATCATCCGCGAGGCCGCCGATGTCGCGGGCGCGACTGTGGAGGTGGTACATCCAGTCTCCGAGCGAATACTGGATTGGCAGGAAAATCCTTGGCACGTCATCCAGTGGAGCGCGGCGACCCCGGCCGATGGCTTGCGGCTGCGGCTGGTGATTCTCGACCAAGTCGAAGACATCCAACGTCAGCCAACCGACGGGCTCGCAGGAGCTATTGTGCTGACCAAGCTAGACCCGCGCACCCACCTCGCTCTTTTAGCCGCTAAAGGGACCGCCGCCGTCATCGCCGACCGGCCAGTGCCCAACCTGCCCAAGGCCGTGGCGTGGACCAAATTCGGCTGGGGCGCCATTCCCCTCGAACATGCGGCGGCGCGGTTGGTGGGCTTTGTGATATCTGAGCAGCAAGGGAAGCGGTTGCGGCGGCTGGCGCAGCAGCACAGCCCTTTGACCCTGCACGTACGAGCCGACATTCGCAAATACGTCGGCAGCCACGACGTGGTCAGCGGCATCATCGAGGGAGCCGGTGATCCGCAGGACGAAGTGTGGGCTATCGCGCACAGCGCCGAGCCGGGGGCCATCGACAACGCTTCGGGCGTGGCCACCACCTTGGAGATCGCCCGCGTGCTCGAAGGGCTTATCCGCGCGGGAAAACTCGCACGGCCCAAGCGCACCATTCGCTTGCTCAACGCCTATGAGTGCTACGGGTTCTTTGCCTATTTAGAGCGAGTGCGGCGCTTGCAGACCCCGTTGGCCGGCGTGTGTATCGACACGATCGGCTCCCGGCCTGCCGTCTGCGATGGCCGGCTAGAGTGGCACGCGACGATCCCCATGTCGGCAGGTTTCGTCGATCGAGTTGGCGCGGCTATCTTGCGGGCCGGGGTGCGGCAACACAAGCCCGGCTATCGCGTGCATCTAGCGCGCTTCATGTCCACGTCTGACACCTTGATCGGCGATCCCCAGTACGGATTTCCCTGCCCTTGGATCACCACCCATCACCGCAAGAGCGGGCGCGGCTTCGACGCCTACCACTCTTCGGCTGACGTGGAGGCACTGCTCAGCCCGCAGGGACTGGAGACCTGCGCGGCCTCGACAGCGGCCTATCTGTACTACCTAGCCGACATGGGCAGCCGCGAAGTGGGGGAGTTGGTCCGCACCGAAACTCAGCATTTTCTCTCCGTATTAAAAAAGAACAAGCGGCCCCGCGCCGAGGCCGAGTACGTGCGCGAGGCCCACAGCCGCAGCGTGCAGCGACTGGCGCGCTGGCTCTGGGGCGGCAGTCGGCGCGAGATCTTGGCGGCCATGGACGAAAGCGAGCGGCAAGTGGCGGAAGCAGCAACCGAGGCCGCGCTGCCAGGCAAGCGAGCGCGGCGCACGGCCCAAGCGCGGCTGGTACCGCGCCGCACAGCCGTGCTCGCGCCCACCGCCGAAAACACGCCAGCCGCGATCAATGCCCGCATCTCGGCCGCAAAGCTACCGCAGTGGGCGCTGTTTTGGGCCGACGGACGCCGAAATTTGGGCGAAATCGCCGAGCGCATCGCCTGTGAGGAAGCCGACTACCCGGCTGGGCCGCGGATGGAAGGCCCCGTCGCCGTCGATCGGGTACACGAGTACTTCGCAGCACACGCCGAATTGGGCTATGCCGAGTTGATCGACCCGGCCAATATGATCGGCCGCAGGGAATTGGTGCGGGATTTGCGCCACTTGGGCGTCACCCCAGGCATGGACCTGATGGTCCACAGCTCCCTGTCGGCCATCGGCTTTGTCGAGGGCGGTGCCGAAACCGTCGTCGATGCGCTCTTGCAGGCGGTCGGCAAGCGAGGCACCCTACTGGCCCCTTCGTTCAATCACCGCGCGGCAAAAGTCTTCAACCGGCTGACCACGCCCACCACCAACGGCACCATTCCAGACGCGCTGTGGCGGCGCACCGAAGCCGAGCGCAGCATGCATCCCACCCACGCGGTAGCAGCGATTGGGCCACGCGCTAGCTACTATTGCCAAGGTCATCTCGAAGCTGGGATCTGGGCGCAAGACAGCCCAATCGGCAAATTGGTCCACGACGGCGGCTACATCCTCGCGCTGGGCTCGACGCACGACACGAGCACGGCCTATCACGTGGCCGAGATGTCCGTGCCCTGCGGCTGCATTGAGTCTTTTGCGATTCCAGACCGCATCGTGCGCGACGACGGGACCGTAGAAGAGGTCTTGGGGCTGGCCTTTCGCAGCGGTCCCTGCCCGGTTCCAACCCACAAGCTGGACTCAACCCTCGACCGGAGGAAGTTGCAGCGGCGGGGTAAGGTCGGGCAGGCCGAATGCGAATTGGTAAAAGCTCACGATCTGTGGCAGGTGCGGCGCGAACACCTGCGGCGCGTCTGTCCCACCTGCACCGTCAAGCCCCAGACCGTGCGGTGAGCGGTGAATAGATCGCTCCCCTCTCCGTATGGCCAACACCTCCGGGGCAGCCAAGACGAGGGACTCACCGATGCCACCGGCCGCTCGTATCTAACGCTGCGCGGCTTTTGGGTCGGTGCGTTCCTCAGTTTTTTCCTGTCCATTGGTGCGCCCTACGCCAACATGGCGATGCGGGCGACCAACATGGCCTTCGACTTCAACACTCCGGGGGCCATCTTTCTGTTTTTGGTGCTGGTCGGCTTGCTCAACACGCTCTTCAAGCTCGCCGCCCGCGACTTCCGCCTAGCAGTGGGGCTAGCCCTGCTGGCCACGGGCGGCTTTTGCGGCTATTGGGTCAGCCGTGGCGCGGTCGATTGGTACTCGCCTGGTTTTTGGTTTGGTGCCTTCCTCGCCCTCTCTGCGCTGTGGAACGTGCCGGTGGTGCAGCGCGGGGGCACCCTCGCACTCAACCGCGCCGAACTAGTGCTGGTGTACGCGATGCTGCTGGTCGTCTCCGCCCTCTGCACTATGGGGCTGACCCAGCAGCTTTTGCCAGCCCTCACTGGCATTTTCTACTACGCCTCCCCGGCCAATCAATGGGCTGAAAAGCTCTTTCCGCTCTTTCCCTCGCAGCGCATCCTCGTCGATGACGGCACCGGCAACCGCGGCTTTTACGAGGGCGGCGCGCTCGCCGACATTCCCTACGCCACTTGGGTCGAGCCACTGTGCTGGTGGGCACTACTGCTCCTCTCGCTGTACGTGGCGATGGTATCGACGGCCGTGATCTTGCGCCGACAGTGGGTCGAGCGCGAGCGGTTGGCCTATCCGCTGACCCAGCTCGGGGTGGCCATCGTGCAAGGCGAGCGCGGCACCGGACTGCTCAACGGCTTTCTCAAGCACGGCGTCCTGTGGTGGGGCGCGGCCTTGCCGCTCGCGTACGGCAGCCTCAAGGCCCTGCACCAATACTACCCGTCCTTGCCCAACTTCGGCCTGATTTGGTTTCTGCCGTCGTTTATCGGCCAGCAGAACCTGCAAATCTGGATCAGCTTCGCGCTCGTGGGCTTTTCCTATCTCATCAGCACCCAAATAGCGGCCGGCATCTGGATTTTCTATCTGCTCTCCAAGGTCGAAGCCGAATTCCTCGCCCTATCCGGCCTCAAATCCACCAGCAAATTCGTCTATGGGGTCTCGTACGAGCCGCTCTTGGCCTATCAGGGCGGCGGCGCGCTCATCGCCATGGTGCTCTTGGGGCTGTGGACGGGACGCGGCCACTTGCGGGACGTGTGGCGCAAGGCCCTCAACCGCAATGCAAACATCGATGACGGCGACGAAATTATGTCCTATCGAGCGGCCGTGATCGGAGTGACCTTCGGCACTGGAGGTATTGCCGGCTGGCTGTGGCTGATGGGGACCCCGCTGTGGGTCGGTGCGCTCTTTGCAGCGGTGGCCCTATTGGTGTTTATCGGCATCTCGCGGGTCGTGTGCGAGGCCGGCCTAGCGGCGGTGCGCTCGCCCATGATCGCTCCCGACCTCATCGTGCAAGGCATTGGCTCGCAGACGATCGGTGCGGCTGGCGTCTTCAACCTCTCCTTTGCCTACATCTGGTCGGCCGACATCCGCATATTCCTGCTGGCCATGGTCGCCAATGGCTTGAAGCTGATCCAAAACATGGATCGCCGCAGTCGGCGAGTCGTTTTCTGGGCGCTGGTGGCGGCCATCTTTATCGGCGTAGCGGGCTCCTGCTGGATGGTCTTCCACCTCGCCTACAAGTACGGGGGCATCAACCTCGATAGCTGGCGCTTTCACGGCGGCCCATCGACCATCTACAACGCGGCACAGCGCGCGCTAGAGCCAGCCGGAGCCGACTGGTTGGGACTGGCGTTTTTCGCTGGTGGAGCTGTGGTCATGGCCCTGTTGACTTGGGCGCGGCATCACGTCTTGTGGTGGCCCTTCCATCCCATCGGCTTCCCGATTGGCGCGAACTTCATGCTCGACAAAATCTGGGCTTGCGTGCTCTTGGCTTGGGCGCTCAAAAAGCTGATTTTGCGTTTTGGCGGGGCGGCGCACTATCGGACGAGCCAGCATTTCTTCATGGGCCTGATCATGGGTGAGGCCCTGTGCAACGGGCTTTGGCTGGTCATCGACTACTTCACCGGCAAAATTGGCAACGCCGTTTTCATTCTGGGGTGATCTCATATTCCTTGACACCGCGTGAGGGTGGGCCTATCTCTTTTGCGCTATGAATAGACTCTTTTTCTTCCTCGCCACAGCACTCGTCGCCTGTGTCGGCCCCTTCGCCGGCAAGAAGGTTCCGCCTTGGCTTGCAGCCTCCCCCGCGCTCAAAGCGACCTTCTCCAATGAGGAGGTCGCCGCGCATCTGGTCTGGCCCCCAGTGTCTGCTGCGAGCTTTCTCTACGGCGAAATCCAGCGCGCCACAGGAGGCGAATTCGCAACCATAGCGCGCGTGGAATCCGCCACCGACACCACCTTTACAGACGTCGGCTTGTTGGCCAACACGCAGTATAGCTACCGGATCGTCAGCTTCTACGGCGAGGATGAGACCGTACACGAGCTAATCAGCACGACGGTTGCGGGCGGGTTCCACCGCCGCATCGCAAGCTGGTCACTGGACAAGGGCACGGCCCCCACGCGACTGGCCATCAGCCGCAACGGCACGGTCTTTGCCGTCGGCGTGGGCACCGGGCGCGTCGAGCGCTTCGACCGCACGGGCCGCTCCTTGGATGCCTGGGTCTATACCACTGAGCCGCTGGCCCGTATGGAAACGAGTGCGCTGGACGGGCCGGCACTGGCTCTCGACGACGAGGATCATCTCTATGTGGTGTACAACCTGCACCGTCCGGGCCAGAAGCCAGCGGCCTTTTGGGCGAAATTCGCCCCAGACGGTCGGCTGTTGTGGACGCGCCCACTCGCCGGGCTGTTTGCCCGCCACATCGTCATCGACGGCGATGCTATCTACATCGAAAGCATCAGCCAATTGCAGCTATTCAACCAAGCCGGCGAACAGCAAATTCAGTACGCCATCCCGGCCCTGCTGGTGGCTAGTCTGCGGCTTTGGCAAGGGCGCTTCGCCGCGCTGATTGAGCCGTTGGCCCTGCGCGCCGACGACTGGCAGGCAC
The DNA here is from genome assembly GCA_022825835.1 of Candidatus Latescibacterota bacterium. Classification (GTDB taxonomy): domain Bacteria; phylum Latescibacterota; class UBA2968; order UBA8231; family UBA8231. Next base: position 4,525 of record JAJDVZ010000176.1, on the reverse strand, counting down.
CTCGGCTAGTCGTGTACGACAACCCACAGCGCGCCGCGGCCAGCCGCGTCATCGGCCGCGATCCCAAATCGCATCAGGACCGCGGCAACGGGCTTTTGCTGCGGCCCACCGATTTTGCCGTCGATGAAGCGGCCGACCGGGCTTTCGTGGTCAATGCTGGCCACAGCCGCATCGAGGTTTTCCAGCGCGGGGTCTATCTGACGCGATGGGGTGAGAAAGGCGGCGGCGACAACCAATTCCGCTTCACCGGCCGCCTCCAAGTTGTCGTCGATATGGCTACGGGCGAGGAGGACGAGCGCGAGGTGGTGGCCGGCGGTATCGCCCGCGACGCCGAAGGGTTCATTTACGTGGCCGATACCTTCAATGATCGGATTCAGAAGTTCCAACCATGAAGGCCGTGCTCGCATTGCTATTGCTGGCCGTGCTGTGCAACGAAGGTCAGTCCCAGCGCCAAAACAAGCGGGCGTACAACCTCTGGGCCAAAGAGAAGATCCGCTATCTCAACGCCAAGGTCACCATCAATCCCTACAACCCGCAACTGCGCGTCCTCCTCGCCAACGCGTATTTTGACGACGGGCAAAAGTACGAAGCCAAAAGGCTGTTGCTTGAGGCACTGGAACTCGACCCCGACTACGCCGAGGCGCATTGCAATCTCGCAGTCATGCTCCACGGCCAAGGATACGAGCGCGAGGCCAAGCACCACTACGAAGAAGCCCTGCGGCTGGATTCGCTAATGGTCGAAGCCATGGCTGGACTGGGAACCTTGCTCTGCCGCACCGAGCGCCAAGTCGAGGGCCTTGAATACCTCGAAAAAGTCATCGCAATCCAGCCCGATCACGTCAACGCTCGCTTCAACATGGCCGTGGCGTATCACAAGGTCGGCGATTTCAAAAAATCCATCGAACACCTAGAGACCTTGCTGAAGGTCGATTTCAATTATCGCGGTGCGCGCCGCGCACTGGCCCGCTCTTACTACAGCCTTGGGCTCGTGCGGCTGCAAGCCCAACAGCCCGAGTTGGCACTCCCGGTGCTGACCAAGGCCGTCGAGTACGAGCAAGACAACGACAGCATGTTCTTCGCCAAGGGCCTCGCCCACCTCGACAGCGGCGACTTCGCCGGAGCCGAAGCGGCGTTCAAGCAGGTCATCGCATTGTCCGGCGATCACATCCCCGCCCTGCACAACCTCGGCGTGATTTGCGAAAAAACCGAGCGATACGCGGAAGCCGTCCAATACTACGGCAAAGTCCAGCAGCTAGCCCCGCATCTATCGACGATTGATGCGGTTAAACACGCCTCGTACGACGTGAATTACCTGACCGAATAAGTTTGACTTTTGCTCGGCTAACGCGTACACTTGACACTTTTTGCACAGCCGCTCTAGCGGCTACTTTTTCCGTGGTGCGCAAAACGACGCCACCATCTCCTTTAAGCGAGAGCAATGGCCAAAGAAGAAGCAATCGAAGTCCAAGCAGTGGTCAAAGAGGCCCTGCCCAACGGCTACTTCAAGTGCGAGATGGAAAATAGCCACGAGATTATGGCCCACGTCTCCGGCAAGATGCGCAAGTACTACATTCGCGTACTGCCGGGCGACCAAGTCACCGTGGCCCTTTCGCCCTATGATTTGAGCCGCGGACGCATCACTTTCCGCAACCGCTGAGACGCGCAAAACCACCTAAGCGCCGTCTCGACGAGCCTCACACCCGACCAAGTTACATGGAGAGGAACCAGACCAGTACGCATCGGGCTTGGCCCTTCCAAGAGGCGGCACAGATCGTCAAGCAGCGCCGGCCCAGCGGAGACCGCCCGGTACTATTCGAGACCGGCTTTGGCCCCAGCGGCTTTCCCCATCTAGGTCACTTCTCCGAAGGCGTCCGCACCTCTTGGGTGCGCAACGCCTGTGAATACCTCTACGGACTAAAGACCCGCCTACTCTGCTTCAGCGACGACATGGACGCCCTGCGCAAGGTGCCTAGCAACTTTCCGCAGCCCGACATGCTCGCCGCCCACCTCGGCAAACCCGTACACGCCATCCCCGATCCTTTTGGTTGCTATACAAATCTTGGCGACCACATGAACGCCAAGCTGTGCGAGTTTTTCGACGCCTCTGGCTTCGACTACGAGTTTCAAAGCTCACGCGAAGCCTATGTGCGCGGCGACTTCGACGAAGGGCTGTCGATTCTCCTCGACAAAGCCGAGGAGGTTCGCCAGATCATTGTGCCGACGCTGCGGGAACAAAATCGCGAGCACTGGTCGCCCTTCTTTCCGATTTGTCCCAGCTGCGGCTCGATCATGGCCACGCGCGTCACCGCCTACCACCCCAGCCGGGGCACCGTGAGCTTCACCTGCGACCTCGACACCGGCCACTACACCGGGTGCGGCGCAAGCGGCGAGCAGTCAGTGCTCGGCGGTAACGCCAAGGTGGGCTGGAAAGTCGATTGGGCCCTGCGCTGGTACACCTACGAGGTCGATTACGAAATGTACGGCAAAGACCTCATCGACTCGGTGCGCCAGTCCTCCCGCATCGTACGCCTGATGGGCAAGCAGCCGCCGGTCGGCTTGTGCTACGAGTTTTTTCTCGACGAGGAAGGGCGCAAGGTGGCGAGCAGCACCGGGCGCATGGGGGTGACGGTGGATGCGTGGAAAAAGTACGCGCCAATAGAATCCCTGCTCTTTTTCTTGTTCCAAAATCCCAAGCGGGCCAAGCGTCTGCACTGGGACATCGTCCCCAAATGCGTTGATGACTATCTCGATGCGCTGCGGCACTATCCCGATGTGGCAGAGGAGCAGCGCCTCGAGCAGGCCCTGTGGCACATCGGCGACCGCGGTAAAGACGTGCCCGAGTACGCGTCTCGGGTCAATTTTTCGACAGTCAACAATCTGATCGCCGCCTTGGGTGTAGATTCAGTCGAAGTGTTGGAAGAATATCTGGCGCGCTACGACGCCCAGGCTGCTACTTATCCGCAGGTAACGCGGGGATTGGTGGAGAAGGGACTTAACTACTACCGGGACGTGGTGTTGCCAAACAAGCAGTTTCGTTCGCCTACAGACGAGGAACGGGCGCTCCTAGGGCAGTTGGCGAAGCGACTAAGTGCGGCTAACGGAGCTACTGAGGAGGAGTTACAGGCCATTCCGTTCGACTTGGCCCGCGAGGCCGAAATCCCTCCCAAGGAGTTATTTCGGATGTTTTACGAGGTAGTGCTAGGGCAGGAGCGAGGGCCGCGATTTGGGTCGCTGGTGCAGCTAGTGGGGAAGGAACAGGTGGTGAAGATGGTGCGGGAGAAAGCATAGCGCATACAGGACATTCGCCGGTAATTGCGAGGGTGCGGTAGGTGCCGCGCCCTCTTTTTTTACGGAGCAAATCGTGGCAGAACAACAAGACCTTTTCTCCGAGATTATGCCGCCGGCTAAGCCCCGGCACGTCGAGCGAATGCAGCAGGTGCAGGAAGGACTGCCCGCGCAGCTTTTTTTGGGAACGACGAGTTGGTCGAATGAGGATTGGCAAGGGTTGATCTACCCAGAGGGCTGCGCCTCAGCCGATTACATCGAACACTATGCCAAAGCCTTCAGAAGCGTGGAGATCGACTCGACTTGGTATCGGGTGCCGACGCCCAAGGCGATCGAAGGATGGCTGCGGCGGACGCATCCGCACTTTCGCTTTACCGCCAAAATTCCCCGCGTGATCAGCCACGAAAAAATGCTCGTGGACTGCATGGGGGAAATGGAGGAATTCCTCGACGCGATGGCCCCACTCAGCGAGCGGTTGGGGCCGCTGCTGATGCAGTTTCCATACATTGCGCGGGGACAGGACGCGCACGAAAACGAGTACGGCAGCGCGTTCACCGAGCGCCTAGCGGACTTTTTGCCGCAGCTACCTACGGGCGAGTTCCGCTTTGCAGTGGAGGTGCGCAACGGGAGCTGGCTGCGGGCGGAACTGTTAGACCTGCTGCGCGAACACGGAGTGGCACTCGTGTTGAACAACTACTACACCATGCCAGGCTTAGCGGAGACCCTCAATCGCGTCGATCCTGTAACGGCTGACTTTCTCTACGTGCGCTTTTTGGGCGACCGCAAAAAGATGGACGCCTATGTCGAAGAGCGGATTCGCAAGGGCGAGCAGGAACGGCATTGGGACCGCCTCGTCTGGGACCGCGCAGCTGAGACCCAGCATTGGGCACAGCAAGTCCGGGAGTTGGCCAAGGTCGCACCGGAGCGGCCCGTGTACGTATTTTTCAACAACCACTACGCCGGATACGCGCCCGGTTCACTCGGCCTTTTTGCTCAGGCGTGGAAAGGATGAAAACTCTCCGAAATTCTCGTTCAGCACGGCGTTCTAAATGGATGGTGTAAGCCACCGCATCTGTCAAAGTTTTCCTTCTTTTTTTATTTTAGGACTTACGCACAGAGCTCAACAGGCGTATTCTACTGTTGGTCAATCAGTGGGGTATTGGCCCTGCCTGCGTAGCTAAAGCCTTGCCTTTTTGGAGGGAATTATGGCCCAACCGACGCGCTTAGATTACTGCCAGTA
>JAJDVZ010000125.1:0-50465 GCA_022825835.1 Candidatus Latescibacterota bacterium | reverse complement strand
TTCAAAGCCCAGTAGCTGTTGCTTGAGAATTTGGGAAATCTCATCGGGCTGAACCATCGTTTCAGTGGCCATAAATCCTCCTGCTGACTAACCGGCCAGACGCGCTTGTAGGCGCTCTAGATAGGTGTTCACACTGCCGTCAAATACGGTGTCGCCAACGCGGACGACCGCTCCACCGCGCAAACTGGCATCGACTTGGATATCTAAGCGCACGGTGCGGCCGCTGCGGCGCTCTAAGTACTCCCGTAGGCGCTGGCACTGCTCCTCACTCAACGCCACGGCTGAACGCACCTCAGCACGGATTATGCCCTCGCGCTCGGCGACTTGGTCGAGAAAACTTTCGAGAGCTGCGCCAATGATAGAGGCGCGGCCCCTAGCTGCCATGAGCCGGAGAAAATTCAGGGTCAGCACCTCGACCTTACCGCTGAAAAGCTCCCGCAAAACATTGGCTTGCACTTGGCTAGCGGTTAGAGGATTGGCCAAAAACTCGGCCAACTCGCCGGATTGGCGCACGGTCTCCAAAAGCCGCTCGACGTCGCGCTGCACCGCCGCGGTCTCACCCGTTTCATCGGCGGCCTCCAGCAGCGTAACCGCATAGCGTCGCACTACTTCGGGTGCGTTCATTGTCCTGCTCGCACAATGGCGTTCAATTGGATTCGGGAATTCTGGCTATAAAGTCATCGACGAGGCCGCGGTTTTTCTCGTCGTCCAAATTGGCGTCGATCAGCGCACCAGCGGCTTGAACCGCAAGATGGGCCGTCTCGCGGCGCAGCTCGGCGATGGCGGCGCGCTTCTCGCTTTCGATACTGGTTCGCGCTTGGTCGAGCATCCGCTCCGCCTCTTCCCGCGCTTGGGAGACGATTGTCTGCCGCACGTTCGCCCCAGCCTCGCGGGCCTCGGCGACGATCTGCCGCGCCTCTTCATCGGCCGCGGCGAGCTTCTGCTGGTGCTCGCGCAAGACCTCCTCGGCCTCTTGGCGCGCCTGCTCAGCCGTAGCGATAGCGTCGCTGATCCGTTTCTCGCGCTCGTCGAGGGCCGTCAAAAGGTGGGGCCAAGCGAACTTTTTGAGGACCAAAAGCACCACCAAAAAGGTGATGATCGTCCATATTATGAGCCCCTCATGGGGATCGAGTAACATAGCGCTTGCGCTACTTGGTCAGCACGATCAGCAAGCAAAACACCTCGCCGATCAGGGCCACGCCTTCGACCAGAGCGGCCGTCAGGATCATGTTAGTGCGGATATCACCTACGGCTTCGGGCTGGCGGGCGACGCCCTCCAATGCTTTACCGGCCAGCAGGCCGATGCCCAAACCTGCGCCAATAGCGCAAAGCCCCATGCCAATTCCGGCACCCATGTACGCAAATTCCATAGCCAAATACTCCCTCTTGTGAACGGTGTGAACCCCTGCTAATGGTCTGGATGAGCAGCCATGCTAATAAAGACCGTCGATAGCAGGGTAAAGACAAAAGCTTGGACGAATCCCACGAAAATTTCGAGCATGTAAATCGCCACGGCAAAGGGCACAGAGCCAATGGCGATCCACTCACTTTGCAGAATGGAAATCAAGCCCAAGAAAACCAAAATCGCCACGTGGCCGCCGGTCATATTGGCGAAAAGACGCACGCACAAAGCGAAGGGCTTGACCAACAAACCAATTATTTCTACGGGAATCAGAATGATGAGCAGCACGGGCGGCACCCCGGAAGGGATCAGGCTCTTGAAGTAGCCGAACAATCCGTTGTTGGCGATGCCGGCTCCTAGCATGACCAAAAAGGAGCAGAGGGCCAGACCCGCCGTGACGCTGATGTTGCCAGTGGCTGTAGCACTGTAGGGAACTAGTCCCAACAGGTTGCAAAACAGGATAAAAAAGAAAAGCGTCAGCAAAAAAGGCAGGTACTTTTTGCCGTCCTCGCCCATGATGGGCAATACGACCTCGTCGCGCAGGAAGAGGACGATGGCTTCGAAGAAATTGGCCAGACCCGAAGGCACGGTGCGCGGCTTGCGGAAGGCTCTGAGCATGAGCACTATGAGCAGGATGCTCGCCACCCACATAATCACTACGTGCCGGGTGATGGAGAGGTCAATGCCGAAAAGCTCTAGCGAGGGAAGAGAAACTTTGCCTGCGAGCAGGTGATGAAAATCGACAAAGGGCAATTCAATATAGGGACTATCTAAAATGTGCCCTATGATGTCCACTTGCGCATTTGCGGCATCTGCCGCCTGCGTTTCGCCAGCCATTTACTGCCTTGTGAAATATCTAAAATTCGGAGGGAATCTGTTGCAGTAACCAATCGAATAAATTAATTAGGCCGCAAATTTCTGTCAACACCTCACGGGCGCTGCTAGCGCTTTGAACGGCCTTGTAATTTGAGTACGTAAAAAATTTCAAATGCGAGAAAAAGCAAGTACGCAGCCACTAGCGCGACGAAGTAACTTTCGGCATGGATTTCAGCCCATCTGAGCACCACTACCGACAGGACGGCCACCGCGATCAATCGCGCGATCATCCCCCCGAAGAAGGCGATCACAAAGGTCTGCATGCCCTTGCCCCAGCCCCAGCGAATTGCCGCCAGCGCGAGCGCACCGTTGACTCCGGCGACCGCCAAGCCAGCGGCGATGCTGTCCCAACTCACGGTCCGTCCTCCCGCTTGCGCCGCTCATCTAAGTCCATCAGCGTCCGATAGAGTTTGTAAAATCCACCACCCGCGCCGAGCAGGGTACCCAATACGAGAAAGAGTGGCGTAGTTGCAAATTTGTCGTCGAGCCACCAGCCGAGAAACACAAAGATCAGGATCGTCGCCGCGAATTGAATCCCCAGACTGACGTAAGGACCGATTTCCGCGTATGCCCCGGTCTTTTTTTTAGCGCCCATATTCTCTACGAGCAAAGAAAAACGGCGGACCGCCGCCCGCCGCTAGATCAAAGCTGCCGACAGTGCTCAGCTCGTTTTCGACTCGGCATCCCCACACGAGCCGGGAGCCTGACCGCACTCGCACATAGGCTCGCCCAACGCATCGCGCATAGTACCCAGCCCTCCGCACGAACCTTGGAGGCGACGATTGCTGAAGATCACGCCGACGGCCATGGCGGCCATGATCAGCCCAAAAACAGCGAAAGCGGCAATAAGCGTGCTCATAGTCATCCTGAATTCCTCCCGACTTAAAACTCGTCGAAGCGAATCATTTCCTCTTCAATGCCTAAATCGTCGAGCATCCCGAGCGCGGCTCTGAGCATCAGCGGCGGGCCGCACAGGTAATATTCGACGTCTTCAGGGGCGGGGTGATCCTTGAGATAATGGTCGTACACCACCTGGTGAATAAAGCCCACATAGCCGTCCCAATTGTCCTCCGGCCGCGGCTCGGACATGGCGATGTGAAAGGTAAAGTTGGGAAACTCCTCTTCTATTTTGCGGAAGTGGTCCTCGTAGAAGACCTCGTTGGGATTGCGCGCCCCGTACCAATAGGACACCTTGCGCCCCGTCTTGAGCGTGTGGAACAAGTGATATAGATGCGAGCGCAAAGGTGCCATGCCCGCGCCACCGCCGATATAGACCATCTCGCGGTCGGTTTCCTGAATGAAAAATTCGCCGAAAGGCCCCGAGACCGTCACCTTGTCGCCCGGCTTGCGGCTGAACACATAGGAAGAGGCGATACCCGGCGGCACATCCTCCCAGCCGCCCTTTTCGCGGTCGGGCGGCGGGGTAGCGATGCGGATGTTGAGCATGATGATGTCGCCCTCGGCCGGGTGATTGGCCATTGAATAGGCGCGAAAGACAGGCTCCGTATTGACCAGCTTGAAGTCCCAGACGTTGAAGCGATCCCAATCGGGATGGAAGCGTTCGTCAACACCCTCAAAGTCCTTGAAGTCGCACTCAAAAGGCGGCACTTCGATCTGGATAAAGCCGCCGGGCTGGAAATCGAGCGTCTCGCCCTCGGGGAGCTTGACGACAAATTCCTTGATAAAGGTCGCCACATTGTCGTTGGATACTACTTCGCACTCCCATTTTCTGACCGAGAACACTTCGGGCGGCACTTCGATCTTCATGTCTTGCTTGACGTTGACCTGGCAGGAGAGCCGCACGCCCTCGGTCGCCTCGCGCTTGGTAATGTGGCTGGTCTCGGTCTGCAAGATATCGCCACCACCCTCGTAGATATTCACCTTACACTGGGCGCAGGTGCCGCCGCCGCCGCAGGCCGAAGACACGAAGACCTTGTTGTCGGCCAACACGTTGAGCAGCTTGCCTCCCGCCGGAACGGAAAGAGCCTTGCTCTCGTCGTCGTTGATGAGGATCCGCACGTTGCCGCTGGGCACCAGCCGGGAGCGTGCGACCAAAATTATGGTCACTAGGGCCAATACTACGCCGGTGAACATGCCGACGCCGGAAATAACTTCAGTCATAAGACGCTCTTTCCTTTTAGAGCTGAATACCGGAAAAGGACATAAAGGCCAAAGACATCAGGCCCACCGTAATAAAGGTAATCCCGAGGCCGCGCAGCCCTGGCGGCACGTCGCTGTACTTCATCTTCTCGCGGATGCCCGCCAGCGCGACGATGGCCAGCGCCCAGCCGAAACCCGAGCCAAAGCCAAAGACCACGCTCTCGCCGAGGTTGTAATCGCGCTCGACCATGAACAGCGAACCGCCCAGAATCGCGCAATTGACGGTAATCAAGGGCAAGAAAATACCCAGCGCATTGTAGAGGGCCGGCACGAACTTGTCGAGAAACATCTCGAGGATCTGCACCATCGCGGCGATAATGCCGATGTAGCTAATCAGCCCCACAAAGGTCAGATCCACTCCACTCAAGCCCGCCCACGCCAGGGCGTCTTCCTTGAGCAGGTACTGGTAGATTAGATTATTGGCTGGAACGGTAACCGTCTGCACCACGATTACGGCGATCCCAAGCCCGAACGCCGTCTGCACCTCCTTGGAGACCGCTAGAAAAGTGCACATCCCCAAAAAGAAGGCCAGCGCCATGTTCTCGACGAACACGGACTTCATAAATATGCTCAGATAGGCTTCGACCATGTCCGGTTACTCCTTCTCGACCTGCTTGGGTTTCCAAGTCCTGAGCGCCCATATAAACAAGCCAATGATGAAAAACGCACTCGGCGGCAAGAGCATCAGGCCGTTGGGCGCGTACCAACCTCCCTCGGCGGCCAATGCTAACATTGGTACACCAAAGAGCGAACCCGACCCGAATAGCTCGCGCAATATGCCGACGACCAGCAGAATGACGCTGTAACCCAAGGCATTGCCCAAGCCGTCGAGAAAGCTCAGTCCAGGACCATTCTGCGAGGCGAAAGCCTCGGCCCGCCCCATGATGATACAGTTGGTGATAATCAGGCCGACGAAGACCGAGAGCTGTTTGCTGATATCAAAGGCATAGGCGCGCAGGAACTGATCGACGATAATCACCAGCGAGGCAATGATCGTCATCTGCACGATAATGCGGATATTGGCCGGGATGTAGTTGCGGATCACGCTGACGGCCATGTTGGAACAACAGAGCACGAAAATGACCGCCAAGCACATGGTGACGGTGGTCTCCAGCTTGGTCGTCACCGCCAGTGCCGAGCATATGCCGAGGCTCAGCAAGGCAATGGGATTGGAGTCAAAGAGCGGCCTGAAGAGGACGTCTCTCGGTTTGTCAGCCATTTTAACTAACTCCTCGTTCTTTGAGCTTGGCCAGATACGGCCCAAAGGATTCCGCACCCAGCCAGTAGCGCAGCATGTCCCTGACGCCGCGCGAGGTAATGGTGGCACCCGACAGCCCATCGACCTGATACTGGGTTTCGGGCCGTCCCTGGACGACCTTACCCCTGATCACCTCGATGCGCACGGCACCGCTTTCGTCGAAGGCCTTTTTGCCGTCCCATAGGGCCTTCCAGCTAGGGTTATCGACCTCGCCCCCCAAACCCGGAGTCTCGGCGTGTTCGTAGTACACCAGCCCGCGGATGGTATTGAGGTCCCTAGCGTCGAGGGCCACGAATCCATAGAGCGTTGACCACAGCCCTAAGCCGTGGACGGGCAAGATGACCTTTTTGATCTTCCCCTTTTGTGAGACCAGGTACACCGAGGCATGGAGCGCGCGACGCTTGACGTTGGCGATGTCCACATCGTCTGGTACCACCTCGCTCTGCGCCGGGTCTTTGGCCGCCCGCCGCTGGTCGTACTCAATCGGGTCAACGCCATCGACGTATTCTCCGGTCGCCAAATCGACGACGCGGGTATTTATATTTTGGTACAACGCATCGATGCGCTCGCCGCTGGCGACCTCGCCGGATTTTAGCAGACCCGCGGCCATTAGAATATTGCGCTTCTTGTCGAGCGTCTTGTTGACCGCTTGGGTCGGCCGCAGGGACACCGCCGCCGCCGATACCAACACCGAGCAGACGAGGCAAACGCCGAGCGCCACGCCGAATGTTCTACCTACCGAATCGTTAGCCACTTTGTCTATCTCTCCTAAGAACTGACGGCGGTGCGGGCCAGCCTGCGCTTGATGTTGGCTTGTATTGCCACGTAGTCGATCGCGGGCGCGAAGACATTGCCAAAGAGAATGGCCAGCATTACGCCCTCGGGAAAGGCCGGATTGATCACGCGGATCAGCACGGTCATAAAGCCTATGAGCGCCCCGTACGCCCAGCGCCCAGCCGGGGTCATGGTCGCCGATACCGGGTCCGTCGCCATATAGACGCAGCCAAAGGCATATCCGCCCAGCACCAAATGCCAAGCCGCGTTCATCCCGAACATCGGGTTGGTATCGCTGCCAATCGCGTACAGCAACTCGGCGCATACTACCGTCGCCGCTGTCATGCTGACGATAATTTGCCAAGAGCCGACCCGAGTCGCGATGAGGATGGCTGCGCCGATCAGGCAGGCTAGCGTCGATGTTTCGCCCATAGATCCGGGGATCGTGCCCAAGAACGCCTGCATCCAAGTTACCGAGTCGGTAACGGCCGCCATGCCATCGGCCGCAGCAGCTCCCAGCGGAGTAGCGTACGTAAAGCCATCGACCGCGACCCAGACCGCATCGCCGGTGATCTCGACGGGATACGCAAAATAGAGGAAAGCCCGCCCGGTCAGCGCTGGATTGAGGAAATTTTTGCCGGTGCCGCCGAAGACCTCTTTACCTATTACCACGCCGAAACTAATGCCAATGGCCACCTGCCACAGGGGGATCGTCGGCGGCAGGGTCAAGGGAAAGAGCATACCCGTGACCAAGAAGCCCTCGTTGATCTCGTGCTTGCGAACCATCGCAAAAAGCCCCTCCCACAAACCACCCACCATATTGCACACCAAAAAGACTGGAAAGAAATAGAGGAAGCCGTGGAATACGTTGGCCAACGGGTTACTGGGATTGTAGCCGATGCCGAGGATGTCGATGATTATCCCACGCCATTCGCCCGTTGTGGCCGCCCCCATCTGCTGCATAGCCGAGTTGATCTGATAGCCCGTGTTCCACATGGCCATGAAAATGCAGGGCACGAGTGCGACGACGACCGTAATCATGGTGCGCTTGAGGTCAATGCCGTCGCGCACGTGCGTCGGCCCCTCCGTGACGCGACCGGGAGTATATAAAAATGTATCGGCTGCCTCGTATAGAGCGTAGAACTTTTCCAGCCGTCCCCCCTTGTGGAAGAGGGGCTCGGCTTGGTCGAGCAGATCTCGCAAAACCTTCATTGAATGCGTCTATCCTTCTCTTTCAATTCTGTCCAAATTTCGCCGCAGCATGGGCCCGTATTCGTACTTGCCGGGGCATGCAAAAGTACACAGCCCCAAGTCCTCCTCGTCTAGCTCCAGACAGCCGAGGGCTTGGGCGCGGTCCGTATCCTCGACAATGAGCGCGCGGAGGAGAAAGGTCGCGAGGATGTCCAACGGCATCACCTGCTCGTACGAGCCGATCGGCACCATGGCCCGATCGCTGCCCTCAGTCGAAGTAGTAAAATCGAATAACCGGCTGGGCAGCAGCTTGGAGGCAAAGACATTCTTGATGGAAAACTTATCGACGCCCGGTTTCTGCCACCCTAAGAACTCGCGCTCGCGTCCCTCGGCTAGCACCGAGACCTGCGTGTTGTAGCGGCCGAGGAAATCCAACGGGCCGGACGCGCTCCGACCTGATAGCACCGACCCAGTAATGACCCGATTCTCGCCCGGCTTGAGCTGCCCGGCGGTCAGCTCGCTCAGGCAGGCCCCTTGGCGGGTGCGCAACAGGCGCGGCTGCTCCACTTGGGGACCGCCCAAAGCCACGATGCGCTCGGTCCACAACGAGCCGGTGGCAAAGAGCTTACCGCAGGCCACCACGTCTTGGTAGCCGATGTACCAAACAGTCTTGGCCGCCCCGACCGGATCGAGAAAGTGGATGTGAGTGCCGGGCAAGCCCGCGGGATGCGGGCCGGCAAATTCGACGACTTGGGCACCGTCGGTCGAGATGTTCCCACCGGGAGCCTTGCACGCATAGACCGGCCCATCGGTGAGCTTGCCCAGTATGGTCAGACCCCGAGCAAAATCGTCTTCGTGTTCGCGAAGCACGACTTGGGGATCGGCCGCGAGGGGATTGGTATCCATTGCGGTGACGAAAATCGAGTGCGGCGCACTATCGGGCAGGGGCACTTTGCTGTAGGGCCGCGTGCGCAGCGCAGTCCAAAGGCCAGAGGCCACCAAGGTTTCGCGCACTTGCTCGCGGCTTAGCTGGTCCGGCGCCGTGCGCGTGTGCTGCTCAAATCGCTCTTCTTCGTCCCCGGCAACCTCAATGACGACCGAGAGCAAGACGCGTTTGGCACCGCGATGGATGGCGATCACTTTGCCGCTCGCCGGCGACGTATAGCGCACGCCCGGATTCCTCTTATCCTCGAAGAGCAACTGCCCTTTTTTGACCGAATCGCCTTCGTTTACGGCCATCGTCGGCCGCAGGTCGATAGTATCCGGTCCCAAGACGGCCACCTTCTCAATCGCTGGGCCGTCTTCGATCACTTGCTCCGGCGCACCAGCAATGGGCAGGTCTAATCCTTTTTTTATTACAATTTTACTACTGGCCATTATGTGCGCTGCGCGATCCCCTTTCAAAAGTAAATATCACTAAACTGACCAGTTCAAGCCAGCTAGTCCCACCTGTCAAGGAAAAAAGGACATTTATTTGCCATCAAAGAGTCTTTATGTCTCATAATCGGCCAGATATCAAAGCGCGGGCGCGCCGTCCAGCCCGTTTACCTCCGCAAACAGCCTAAAAATAAAAGCCAAGAAACGCGATGGAGCAAGACATTTGCGCGGCAGACCTTGCCAAACTGGGTGAAACCTCGGATTTTAGACGCTCATTCACCAAACTGATCGAGGAATTATGAGCCTGAATGCGTCCGCAACGCGCGAGGAAATCGCCGCTCTCTACAAAAGCCCTATACTCGACCTCATATACCGCGCCGCAACCGTCCATCGCGAGCACCACGACCCGCGGCAAGTACAAGTCTGCACCCTGCTGTCGATCAAGACCGGCGGCTGCCCTGAAAATTGCAGCTATTGCTCGCAATCGGCCCACTTTGATACGGGCCTCGAACGCCAAGACCTGCTATCGCTGGATGCCGTGCGCGAGGCCGCCGAGTGCGCCGCCGCCGCCGGAAGCACGCGCTTCTGCATGGGCGCGGCCTGGCGCCAAGTCCGCGACGGCGCGGAATTTGATCGCGTGTTGGACATGGTGCGCACAGTCGCTGCCACCGGCATGGAAGTCTGCTGCACGTTGGGCATGCTCACCGCCGACCAAGCCCGCCAGTTGCGAGAAGCCGGCCTCCACGCGTACAACCACAACTTGGACACTGGGGAAGACTACTACTCCGAAATCGTCTCCACCCGCACCTATCGCGACCGTATCGAAACCCTAGGCCACGTCGGCCGCGCCGGGATATCGGTCTGCTGCGGCGGCATCTTGGGCATGGGCGAAAGCGAAGAAGACCGCATCGACCTGCTCTGCACGCTCTTGCAACTACCAACGCCACCGGAATCCATACCGGTCAACGCCCTAGTACCCATCGACGGCACGCCGCTCGGCGACCGCGAAAAAGTGACCGCGTGGGAGCTCGTCCGCATGATTGCCTGCGCTCGCATCCTCTTTCCCACGGCTATGGTGCGCCTCTCGGCTGGCCGCGACCAACTCTCAACAGCCGAACAAGCCCTGTGCTTTTTGGCCGGGGCTAATTCCATTTTCTCGGGCGACCGCCTGTTGACAACTCCTCACCCTGGCACCGACGCCGATCAAGCCCTCTTCGACCTGCTCGACCTAGAAGCGCGGCCGCCGCAAAGCGCTTCAGAGCGCGTCGATCAACTCGCAGAAGCAGTCGTAGATCGAGGCTAGCTGAGGTCGCTCAATGCAGTAGGGCGGCAGCACGTACACGCTATTGCCCAGTGGCCGCAACAGAAAGCCCCGCGCCAAAAATTGCTCCCGCAGCAGCGGCCCCACCTCGTGCAGGTATCCTTCCTCGCCTTCGACAATCACGTCCGCCGCCACAATCGTACCGCACACCCGCACCCGCTTGAGCCGTGGGTGGCTGCGCAGACGCACCGCTTCCTCGCGCTGCCAAGTCGCTAGCCGACGAAAAGGCTCGCCAGCCAGCAAATCCAGCGAGGCCAACGCAGCCGCGCAGCCCAAGGGATTGGCCGTATAGGAGTGTCCGTGATAGAAGGCTTTAGTGGGATCGTCGTGATAGAAAGCCGAGAAAATCCGCTCGCTGCAAACAGTGGCCGCCATGGGCAGAAAGCCGCCGGTCAGCCCCTTGGCCAAGCAGATGATATCCGGTTGGGTCGCGGCTTTCTCACAGGCGAAGAGCGCTCCAGTGCGCCCAAATCCGGTCAGCACTTCGTCGTAAATGGCCAACACATCCCATTGGCGCAAAAGCGCCTGCACGGCCGCGAGAAAGTGCGGGCGGCACATCCGCATACCCCCAGCGCCCTGCACCAGCGGTTCGAGTATCATGGCCGCGTACTGTCCAGAATGGCGCGTCAACAGCTCCTCCAGTCGCGCAAGTGCCCGCGCCTCTTTGGCCTCTACCTCCCCATCGCCTTCCCAAGTAGCCGGAAAGGGCACGGCGTCCGTCGGAAAGAGCAAGTCGGCAAAAGGGCGCGTAAAAAGCGAGCGATCCCCCACTGACATCGCCCCAATCGTATCTCCGTGATAGGCCCCTTCGAAACGCAGAAAGCGCGTGCGATCTCGCTCGCCTTGATTGCGCCAAAACTGATAGGCCAGCTTGAGCGCGACTTCCACGGCCGTCGAACCGTCGTCCGAGTAGAAAACCCACTTTAGCGGCGCGGGCAAGGCATCCACCAGCCGCCGGGCCAACTCTTCGGCGGGGCGATGGGTAAATCCGGCGGCTATTACCTGTTCTAACTCTTTGGCCTGCGCGGCCACCGCGGCGGCGATCTCGGGTTGGCCGTGGCCGTGCAAGGTCACCCACCAACTCGAAATGCAGTCGAGGATCTGCCGCCCGTCCTCTAGTTCTAGCACCGCCCCGCGACCAGCCCGCACCTGCTGCACCGGTAGCGCCGCCTTCATCTGGGTAAAAGGCGACCACACGTGGGAAGTATGCTCAGTCATGGGGGCCAAAATAGCGGGCAAAAAGCGTTCGGACCTTGGTAGGCGACAGCTCTACCCGGCGGTCGATTACAGCTAACACAGGCACCTCTCCGTAGTGCGCGATAGCTTGGCGGTTGGCTGGGTTTGGGGGACCGTTGACCACCACGCCCAAGAGTGGGCAACCTCGGCGGCGCAACTGGTCTAGCGTCAATAGCGTGTGATTAATGGTCCCCAACTCGCTGCGCGCCACCACCAGCACCGGCAGCCCCAGATCGACCATCAGATCGACCATCAGGTGCCGGTCGTCGAGCGGCACCATAACCCCGCCAGCCCCTTCGACGATCAAGCGCTTTTGCACGGGCAGCGCAAAGCGACTCATCTCAATCTGCACGCCCTCGCGCCGGGCCGCCTCGTGCGGCGACAGAGGTTCGCGCAAGCGATAGGTCTCCGGCAGGACGCGCTCGGCTGGCAGGCCAGTGACGCGTCGCACCCAATCGGCGTCCGCATCGGCTCCGCTTTGCACGGGCTTCCAATAGGCGGCCTCCAACCCCACGGCCAGCAGTGCCGCCACATAGGACTTGCCAACGCCCGTATCCGTGCCGGTGACGAACAAGCGCGGGGGAAATTCAGCCGCCACAATCCCTCGCTTTCTCGACGGCTAAATAATGAATAGCGCACGTGATCTCCACGCCGTTGGGACAGTCGCGATCCCAGTCGTGCAAGAACTGGCGCAATTGCGCTGGGCCGAGGGCACTCAGTCGAGACGACGTGTGGGCTCCCGTGCCCTTGAAGTGACGCAAAAAGGCGCGCGCGGTCGGAAAGCGCAGTGCAATCACCTGCTCCCATTGGCGCACGGCAACCGACTCAGTGGCAAATACGCGGGCAACGGACGCTGAGTCGGGCAAGGCGTTGGCGCTACAGGGGATGCCTTGGCGCACACATTGGCTGTGCCATTCGGCGTATGAGCCCGTCCCCGGATAGGAACAGAGCAATCGCCCGCCGGGTTTGAGTGCGGTCAATAGCTGCTGTAGCCCAACGCGCAAATCGGCGAACCAGTGCACCACAAAGCTGGCGCAGATCAAGGCGTAGCGTCCCTCGCTTCCTAACTGCTCCCCATCCAAGACTCGGTAGCAGATGTCTGGATGGGCGGTCTCGGCGGCCATTTTCTGCCGACAATGCGCGACCATGGCTGGCGCAAGGTCGGTCAACTCCAAGCATCGCTCGGGGAAGAGTTCGGCTAAGGACGCGCTCAAAAAGCCCGTGCCGCAACCGATTTCGAGCACTGGGCCTTCTACTAGGTCTTCGGCGCACTCGGCAGCACATTTAGCCAAAGTAGCAGCCCCAACGCGCTGCTCCTCGGCATGGCAGTCGTACGTCGAGGCACTGCGGGAGAAATTCTCCACGACGCGCGCTTTGAAACTCGCTTCCGTCATACAGGCCGCATCCCGCGCCAAGCCCGTTCAATTCGTTCCCAACACGCGCGGGGATGCGTCAGGGGCAGCGCGTGACCTGCCTCCGCGACGATGGCAAGCGCGCTATTGGGCAGCATCTCGCGCAACTCCTCGGCCCGCTCCACGGGCACCACGCGATCGCGGCTGCCGTGCAAAATGAGCACCTGTGCTGCAGCCGGTATCGCGCTTAGTTCCAGCACGCTCTCCTGCAACAGTTGCAAATCGCGGCGCAAGCTGTCGGCGTCAACAGTCCCGGACCGATGGCTGTCCGACGGCACACCACAACGGGCGTAAAAATCGGCCAACAAAGCCGCTGGCTCGCGCTCCAAGCGCATCAGCATCTGCTCTACCGTGCGGCGCGAGCGCCGGGCCTGGCGGGCGCATGCAGAGTGAAAGCTGCGAAAACCACTGATAATCACGATCAACTCCGCTGCCGCCCATAGCTGCGGCGACAACAAGTGCAAGCCGAGAGAGTGCGCCAAGACGATGCGTGGCTGGACCTCGACCGCCATAGCTGGGCCGAAATACCCTCGATCTGGGCAGTGCAGCGCAAAGTTAGCGGGCAAGACATCCCGCCAGCGATCCCAGCACCAAGCGCCAAAGCCCCACCCGTGTTGGGCTACCACGTCAACGCCGACCATCGCGCCACTTCTGGAGCAATTCAATTAGCCTATCGAGATCGCTCTGCTGGTGCAGGGCGCTGAGCGCCAAGCGAATCCGCGCCCGGCCCGGTTCGACCGTAGGAGGGCGTATGGCCACAGCCAGGACGCCGTTTTCTTCTAGATAGGCGTTCAGATTTAGCGCGTCGTCCTCCGCACCCACCATCAGCGGTACGATCTGTGCGGTCGCCGCGCCCGTGTCCCATCCTTGTGCCCTGAGCGCGCCGCGCAAGTAGTCGGCATGGCCGAGCAATGTTCGGCGCTGGGCATCCATCTGCGGCACCAGCTCTAGCGCCGCATCCACTGCTCCCAAGACGGCTGGTGGCAGTGCGGTCGTATAGATGAACCCTGGGCAGCAGTTGACTAAGTACTCCCACAGCTTCTCGCCGCAGGCCACGTACGCCCCAAAAGACCCCAGCGCCTTGCCAAACGTGCCTATGCATACGTCCACAGCCTTGCCACACGTCAGCCCCATTCCCCGCTCGCCCAAAACGCCCGTGGCGTGCGCTTCGTCTATGACCAGCAGCGCGTCGAATTCCCCAGCCAGTTCGACGAGCGCGTCGATGTCGCTGACATCGCCATCCATGCTAAACACCGATTCGGTGACAATCACCCGGCGCGAATGGTCCGCCCCCGCGCTTTCCGCCAGCAGAGCGCGCAGGTGATCCAAATCGCCGTGGCGGTAGCGCCGCATCCGACAGCGCCCCAAGACCGCCCCTTGGACCAAGCTGTTGTGGCAGAGCCGATCGAGCAATATGAGCGCGCGCCGGTCAACCAGCGTCGGCAGCAGCGAAACGTTGGCCTGATAGCCGGAATTGAGCACCAGCGCCCGCTCGGTCTGCTTGAGCCTAGCCAAGGTCTGCTCCACCTGGGCAAAGCCCGGCTGCGAGCCACAAATCAAGCGCGCGGCCGTGGCACCGGCCCCGTAGCGACCGACGAACTCAATGGCCCGCGCCTGCAACAGCGGGTGCGACGCCAAGCCGAGATAGTCGTTGGAGCTAAAATTGACTAACTCGCGGCCATGGGCGCGCACGCGCGCACCGCCGCACGGCTCCCAAGTCCGCAACGACCGCATCTGCCCGGCCTGTTGTCGCCGCGCCAATTCGTCGTAAATAAAATCTAATTTTCCCTGCATAAAGGTGAAGCTGTGCCAAATGATTCGCCCAAGCAAGGCGAGCCGCCTACAGACTTGCCGCGCAAGGTGCGCCGCTCTATACTATCGCCTGTAAACTTGCCCTCCGCTGCCATGGCGACAACGACCAATAAAATCACCGTTTCCTCGCTCCAGTCCAAAAAGGAGCGCGGCCAGAAGATCTGCATGTTGACGGCCTACGACTACCCCACGGCTGCGCTGCAAGACGAAGCTGGCCTCGACGTGATCTTGGTCGGCGATTCCGTGGGTACCAATGTCTTGGGCTATCGCGGCCCGCAGCAGGTGACCATGGACGACATCCTCCACCACCTGCGGGCAGTGCGCCGGGCAGTGCGCCGGGCCTTTCTCCTCGCCGATCTACCCTTCATGTCCTTTCAGCCGTCGGTCGAAACCGCGGTCAAAAACGCCGGGCGCTTGGTGCAGGAAGGCGGAGCCGAAGGCGTCAAATTGGAGGGCGGCTTGCCAGTCTTGCCCCAGCTAAAAGCCATCGTTGACGCCGGCATTCCAGTCGTCGGCCACCTCGGATTTACCCCGCAGTCTCAGGCCCGTGAATTCTACCTGTTCAGCGACCGGCGCGGCACCGTGCCCAAGTTTCACGGCAAGGGACCGAAGGGGGCCAAAGCCCTCGTCGAGCAAGCCCTGCGCTTAGAGGACGCCGGTGTGTTCTCCCTAGTCTTGGAGATGGTCACTGAAGAAGCCGCCCAAGCCGTCACCGAGCGGCTCAAAATTCCGGTCATCGGCATTGGCGCTGGCCGCTATTGCGACGGCCAAGTGCTGATCGTCCACGACCTCGTCGGCCTCAACGAAGAAGACCTAATCCTGACCAAAGCCTACGGCCAAACGCGCCAGGATTGGATTGAAATGTTCAAAACGTACTGCCGAGAAGTCGCTGAAGGCCACTTCCCCACGGCTGAAAACACAGCGCACATGGCCCCTGCAAAACGCGCTCAACTAGACCAATTGCTCAACGATAATAGATAGGACCGCTAATCCTTCGAGAGGAAAATTGCCCATGCGCTTATTCTACGCCGCCGCCTTGATGCTCGCATTCGCCGCCCCTGCTCTAGCCCAAGAAGCCGACCAAAACTGGATTCAGGCGGCCATCGCCAACTTAGACGCCGCGTTTGGCTCCATCGTCTCGGCGATGAGCACCGTCCTCTTCGCCAAATTAGGCACGGGAGTTCCCCTCATCATCTGGGTGCTCGTCCTAGGCGGCATATACTATTCCTTCTACTTCGGCTGGCTCTCCCTGCGCGGCTTCCGCCACTCTATCGACGTCATCCGCGGTCGCTATGACGATCCCAACGATCCGGGCGAGATATCCCATTTTCAAGCCCTCACCAGCGCCCTATCGGCTACCATCGGCCTCGGTAACATCGCCGGTGTCGCCATTGCCGTCAGCTTGGGCGGGCCGGGTGCGGTCTTCTGGATGCTCCTGACCGCCTTGTTTGGCATGTCCTCCAAGCTGGCCTCCTGCACCCTAGCCGTCATGTACCGCAAAACTCACCCCGATGGCCGCATCTCCGGCGGGCCGATGTACTACTTAGAACATGGGCTTGCCGGTAAAGGACTCAAGTCATTGGGCCGCGTCTTCGCCATTTTGTTTGCCATTTTCGCTATCGGTGGCTCCCTCGGCGGCGGCAACATGTTCCAAGTCAACCAGACGGTCGAGATCCTCAGCACCGTATCCCCGGCTGTAGGAGAATACAACTGGGTCTTCGGCCTCCTCTTCGCCTCGTTGATCTCCTTGGTCATCATCGGCGGCATTAAGCGAATTGGCCGCGTTACTTCGCGGATCGTGCCCTTTATGTGCCTGCTCTACGTGGCGGCCTCCCTCGTCATCATTCTGTCGCACATCGGAGAAGTACCCGCCATGATCGCGACCATTTTCCGCCAAGCCTTCTCTCCGCAGGCCCTGTACGGCGGCTTTTTGGGCGTCCTAGTCGTCGGCGTCAAGCGGGCCGCTTTTTCCAATGAGGCCGGCCTCGGCTCCGCGGCTTTTGCTCATGCCGCGGCCAAGACCAACGAGCCAGCCCGCGAAGGCATGGTCGCCATGATCGGCCCATTCATCGACACGATCGTCATCTGCTTGATGACCGCTTTGGTCTGCATGATTACCGGGGTGTACACCGATCCTCAGTTCCAAGCGAGTGAAGGCTTTATCGTCGGGGCTAAAATGACCGCCGCGGCCTTTGATTCGTTCCTGCCCGGTGCCCGCTATGTCCTCGCCATTGGCGTCATGCTTTTTGCTTACTCAACCATGATTTCGTGGTCGTACTACGGAGAGCGGGCGTGGGAGTACCTCTTCGGCAGCCAATTCACGCTAATTTACCGAGTCATTTTCATCGTCTTCGTCGTCTTTGGCTCGGTCGTCACGCTCAAAAACGTGCTCGACTTTACCGATATGCTCATCTTGAGCATGGCCTTCCCCAACATCATCGGCGGCGTCATCCTCAGCCCGCAGATCAAGGCGTGCTTGCAAGACTACTGGGGTCGGCTGAAAAGCGGCGAGATGAAGCGCTACAAGTAGGGTTCAGGGGGCGTCTCCGCCTTCCAACCACTCGCGGTCTGCGGCCAAGTAAATCTCCTCGACCTCCAAGTCGGCAAAGGCCGCAGACCAGCGCTGCCAATCCGCCCGTTCCTCCTGCTCCTGCATCCGCAGCCGCACCACAAAGGCAAAGCGATTGAGCGCGAACGTCAGCGTGGTAACCTTGCCCCCCCTCAGCTCGACCTCCATCTGTTGGGTCTGTCCGCCATAGCTCAACTCCACCCAGTGCTTGCCAGCCGGCAGATTGTGGAAAAGCAATCCCTGATAGCCGCGCTTGAGCAATTCGAGCGAGTAGCGGCCATCCAAGCGCACCGCGAGATCCTCGGTGATCTCGCTGCCGATGGGGGCTGCCATCAAGGCTAGCCAAGCGTCGAGATCGTCGAACAGCAACTCGTCGGCGACGGCGACCTCGATAGCGAGCGGAGCTTCTTGTACCATGGCTACGGGCCTTTGTTCCGGCGTCCAAGCTGGCGGCGGCAGTTGGGGCGTGATGCCGCTTTTGCGCGTCAGCGCATAGACCAAGATATTGGTCCCCGCCATCAGCGCGTAGGTCGAAATCCCCGTAGCTTCGCCTTCCGTATTGAAGCTGGCCCGCCACTTCCCCTCGAACCCCAAGTCGCTTAACACGGCGACCAATTCGCCGTCCAGTTCGACGCCCCACAGCCCCTCTGACGGATGCAACGACCCGGCTTCCTGCTCGGATTCGGTCCCGGATACAACGGGTGCTTGTTCTTGCTGTATGGCCAAAAGATCATTTCGATTGTTGGTTGGATAATACCAAGAGCGGTTGCCCTCCGCATACCTGCTGCGCGACCGGTCCTCGCCGGGGAAGCCGCCGCCGAATTCGTAAAAGGAGTGATACAGCGGATGCGAGGTCGGGATGGGTGCCAAACGCGCCTCAGACCCCAAAATCTCGCGCAGTTGGTCCTTCATTTCGCGCAAATAGCGGTTGGTGCCATCGATAAACAGGAAGCCGCCCTCGCGCAGATAACGGCCCAAAAGCGCCTTCTCCTCCGCACTGAACTTGGTCAGAATGTTCGGGTCGTACGCAGACAAGGTGTCTTCAAAGAGGAAGTGGATGGGATCCTTGAGCAGTTGCTCCGACACGAAATACTGGTAGGCCTGGTCCCGTACCTGCGCCAACAGGTGAGTGTGGTCGCGCACGTAGCGGCTCAGGGCGTCGAGCGCGCCCCGACCCGAACCAGCCCCATAGACGCGCAACTGAGTGAAGTTCACGTAGCCAGACAAGTCCCGCCGCGTCGCCCGGCTGGGGATGACCGCGGCGTGATCCTTGTTCGCCCGAGCCATGTCCTCTAGCCGCAACAGATCCATCGAGGCAACACCCATGCTGTCGGCCAAACCCAACGACGAGGGCGAAATCATCTCTACGCGCTCCAAAATTGGCTCATCTTCCTTCGCGCCGACGGCCATCTCGCCCAACGCCAAGGGGGCCGTCGGCGACTCTATCTCGGGCGGAGTCGTCTCGCTTTCTAAATTGGGGTCGCGGACGGCCACAGCCGGTTGATCGGCCCGCAGATACTCCATCTCCACCTTCAGAGCCTCTACGTCCAAGCGGGGTAGGGAGATCGGGCGGGGAGGCTTAAACTGCGGCGGGATGCGAGCGAGACGCACGCGAAAGGCCTCCGCGTCCAACTCGTCGCGCCACAGGTGATCGCTTAGGTAAAGCGCGGTCAGATGCAAAAGCAGCGATGCCAGCAAACAAATATAGGCGGTTCGGTGTCTGCGCACGGGGAGTCTCTCTTTCTGCGCCGCCCATCAGCGCGTGCGAGCAGTATCTATAATATAACTGATTGT
Source organism: Candidatus Latescibacterota bacterium (assembly GCA_022825835.1). Classification (GTDB taxonomy): domain Bacteria; phylum Latescibacterota; class UBA2968; order UBA8231; family UBA8231. The sequence goes on along the minus strand of JAJDVZ010000125.1, from coordinate 31,283 downwards.
AACAAAACGGTTTTTTGCCAAGAAAACAGGTGCTTGTTATCTTTTTTTGACCTATAAAACGGCCTACGCAAAGGAATTATTTCAGCCATGAGCAACGCCCAAGACCTACAAGCCGAACTGAGCGAGTGGCTCGAATCTCTCGATTACGTGCTGGCCCACAGGACGCCCGCGCAGGTCCTCAAGCTCCTGCAACAGCTCCAAACCCACGCCGCAGAAGCCGGCGTCGGCACGCCCTTCAGCGTCAATACGCCCTACATCAACACCATTCCCCGCGATCAGCAGCCCCCCTATCCGGGTAGCCGCGAGATTGAGCGACGGATCAAAAGCATCGTGCGCTGGAACGCCATGGCCATGGTCGTGCGCGCCAATCACGACTCCAACGTCGGCGGCCACATCTCGACCTACGCCTCTTCAGCCACCCTCTACGAGGTCGGCTACAACCATTTTTTTCGCGCTCCGAGCAACGGCCATCCCGGCGACCAGATATACTTCCAAGGGCACGCCTCCCCCGGCATGTACGCCCGCGCCTTCGTCGAAGGGCGCCTCAACGAGCATCAGTTGCAAAACTTCCGCCGCGAATTGCAAGAAGGCGGTGGCCTCGCCTCCTATCCGCACCCTTGGCTAATGCCAAACTTTTGGCAGTTTCCAACCGTGTCTATGGGCTTAGGCCCCATCCTTTCGATCTATCAGGCGCGCTTCAACCGCTACCTCGAAAACCGCGGCCTCAAGTCCGCTGACGACAGCAAGGTGTGGGCCTTTTTGGGCGACGGCGAGTGCGACGAGCCCGAGAGCTTGGGCGCGCTCACTCTCGCTGCGCGCGAACAGCTCAACAACCTCATCTGGGTAGTAAACTGCAACCTCCAGCGCCTCGACGGCCCGGTGCGCGGCAATGGGAAAATAATACAAGAACTCGAAGCGGTCTTCCGCGGCGCTGGCTGGAACGTCATCAAGGTGATCTGGGGCGACGACTGGGATCCGCTCTTGGAACAAGACGCCGACGGCAGCTTGGCCCAGCGCATGAACGAGGTCGTCGATGGCCAGTACCAAAAGTACTCGGTTTCCGACGGCAGCTACATCCGCCACGACTTCTTCGGCACCGACCCCAAACTAGCTGCGATGGTCGAGGACTACTCGGACGAACAACTCCAGAAAATGCGGCGCGGCGGCCACGATCCAGAAAAGGTCTATGCCGCCTATCAGCAAGCCATCGCCCACAAGAGCGCACCCACCGTCATCCTCGCCAAGACCATCAAGGGCTATGGCATGGGCGAGGCCGGCGAGGGCAAGAACATCACCCATCAGCAAAAAAAGCTCAACGAGGACGAAATACGCCTTTTCCGCACTCGCTTCGGCATCCCCATCTCGGACGACGAGGTCGCGGAGACGCCGTTCTACCGGCCCCCGGACGACAGCCCGGAAATGCAATACATCCGCCAGCGGCGGGAAAGCCTCGGCGGGTACGTGCCCCAGCGGCAGGTAATGGCCCCCCCGCTGGACATGCCGCCGGAAACGCTGTGGGAAGAATTCAAAAAGAGCTCGGGCAAGCGCGAGTTTGCCACGACGATGGCCTTCGTCGCAGTCATGCGCAAACTCATGCAAGACAAGCAAATCGGCAAGTTAGTCGTCCCTATCGTCCCCGACGAATCGCGCACCTTCGGCATGGAGCCACTCTTTCGCCAGTTCGGGATCTATTCGAGCCTAGGCCAGCTATACGAGCCAGTTGACAAAGACGTCATCACCTACTACAAAGAAGCCAAAGACGGCCAGATACTCGAAGAGGGCATCACCGAGGCTGGCTCTATGTCCTCCTTTATCGCGGCCGGCTCGGCCTATGCCACCCACGGCATCAACACCATTCCCTTCTTCATCTACTACTCGATGTTCGGGATGCAGCGAATCGGCGATTTGGTCTGGCTAGCTGGCGACATGCGGGTCAAGGGCTTCATGGTCGGCGGCACAGCCGGGCGCACCACGCTCAACGGCGAAGGGCTGCAACACGAGGACGGGCACAGCCACCTGTTGGCCTATCCCGTGCCCAATCTCGAAGCCTACGATCCAGCTTTCGGCTACGAAATCGCCGTCATCATCCGCGAGGGCATCCGCCGCATGTACGTCGAGCAGGAGGACGTGTTCTACTACCTGACGGTCGAAAACGACATCTATTCCATGCCGGAGATGCCCGACGGCGTCGAAGAAGGCATTCTCAAGGGCCTGTACAAGTTCAAACCCTCGGCCAAGAAACGCACCCGCCTCAAGGCTCACCTTTTCGGCAGCGGCGCAATCATCAACAGCGCCCTCAAAGCACAGAGCATCCTCGAAGAAAAATACCAAGTCAGCGCCGATGTCTGGAGCATCACCAGCTACAAGGCCCTGCACCGCGACGCCCTCGATGCCGAGCGTTGGAACCGTATGCACCCCGGCGAAAAGCCCCGTCTCAGCTACATCGAACAATGCCTAGCCAAGGAGCGCGGCGTGTACGTCATGGCCTCGGATTACGTCAAGGCCCTCCCAGAATCCATCGCCCGCTGGTTTCCCAACCCGCCCGTCTCCCTCGGCACCGATGGCTTCGGCCGCAGCGAGACCCGCGAGGCCCTGCGCGACCACTTTGAGGTCGATTACCGCTTCATCGCCCTAGGAGCTTTGAGCGCGCTGGCGCGCGAGGGGCAAATCGAATGCGACGCAGTCGCCCAAGCCATGCAAGACCTAGAAATCGATCCGGCAAAACCCAATCCCATTTACCAGTGAGTTTAGACCACACTATGCCCGTAAAATTCGCCCTACCCGACTTAGGAGAAAATATCGAAAGCGGCGATGTGATCCGCATCCTTGTCGATGTCGGCGACCGCCTCGCTGAAGATCAGACCGTCATCGAGCTTGAAACCGACAAGGCCGTCATTGAGGTGCCTTCTTCCGTAGATGGTACCATCACCGAAATTCTCGTCCAACAGGGCGACACCATCGCCGTCGGGCAGCACATCCTCGAAGTCGAGGGGACCACAGCCTCAGCCGTCGAAGAGACGCCCCCGGCTGTCGAGGAAACACCTCCAGTGCCTGCACCGGCAGAGGAACCGACTCCTACCCCGATCCCACCCGCCTCGTTCGTCGAAGAAGCTCCCTCCGCGCCTACGCCTACGGACGGCCCCGTCCCAGCCGCGCCATCGACGCGCCGCCTAGCCCGCGAGATCGGCGTCGATATTGCGCAAGTCCAAGGCTCGGGACCGGGCGGCCGGATCTCAATCGACGACGTCAAGGCGCACTCAAAAAAGCTGCACGCAACGCGGGCCGCAGCCCCGACCACAGCCGCCCCACTACCCGACTTCAGCCAGTGGGGCGCTGTCGAGCGCCAGCCCATGACCAAAGTGCGCGAGATAACCGCCGAGCGCCTCGCGCAGGCTTGGGCCACCATCCCACAGGTCACCCAATTCGACAAGGCCGACATCACCAGCTTGGAAAAGTGGCGCGCAGCATACGGCAAAAAGGCCGAGACAGCCGGCGGCAAGCTGACGCCGACCGCGATCCTCATCAAAGTGCTCGGCATCGCCCTCAAGGTCTTCCCGCAGTTCAACGCCAGCATCGACATAGCCCAGCGGGAAGTCGTGTACAAACGCTACTTCCACATCGGCATTGCCGTCGATACCCCCCACGGCCTGCTCGTGCCAGTGGTGCGCGACGTGGACCAAAAGAACATCATCGAGCTAGCGGTCGAGTTGAGCGAGCTAGCGCAAAAGACGCGCGAGCGCAAAATCACGCCGGCCGACATGCAGGGCGGGTCCATGACCATCAGCAATGTCGGCACCATGGGCGGCACCGCCTTCACGCCCATTGTCAATCCGCCCGAAGTGGCAATCCTCGGCGTGGCGCGCTCGCAAGTCGAACCTACTTATATCGACGGCCAACTCCAGCCACGCACCTTCCTGCCCCTGTCGCTGTCCTACGATCACCGCCTGATCGACGGGGCCGATGGCGCGCGCTTCCTCCGCTGGATTTGCACGGCATTGGAAGACCCCTTTATCGCGCTCTTGGAAGGCTGAGGCCGCTATGGACAAAGCCCAGCTAGCGATCATCGGCGGCGGTCCGGGCGGTTATGTCGCCGCCTTTAAGGCCGCGGACTTGGGGTTGGATGTCGCATTAATCGATCCCGAAGCCCATCCAGGCGGCGTCTGTCTCTACCGAGGCTGCATCCCCTCCAAGTCCCTCCTGCATATTTCCAAGCTGCTCTACGAAGCCAAGGAAGCCGAGCACTGGGGCATCCAATTCTCCGCGCCCGAGATTGACCTCGACAAATTGCGGAATTGGAAGGATGAGGTAGTCGCCAAGATGACGCAGGGCTTGGGTCAACTCGTCAGAGCGCGCAAGTTGACCTACGTGCAAGGACGCGCCCACTTCCTCGATTCCCACACCTTGCAAATCGACAAAGCCGACGGCAGCCAAGGCACCTTGCAGTTCGAACACGCCATCCTCGCCACTGGGTCGCGGCCAGCCGTGCCCGCGCTCTTTGACCAGCCGAGCGACCGCATCATGGATTCGACCGCCGCCGTCGCACTCCCCGACATCCCTGCCTCCATGCTCGTCGTCGGCGGCGGCATCATCGGCATGGAACTGGGACAAGTGTACGCGGCGCTGGGAACCCGAGTTTCAGTCGTCGAAATGCTTCCCGGGCTGATCCCCCCAGCCGACCGTGACTTGGTCAAACCGCTGCACAACAAGGCCGCCGAGCGCTTCGACGAGATCATGCTCAACACCCAAGTGACCGCGCTCGCAGAGAGCGACGATGGCTTAGCGGTACAATTGCAGAACAGCGACGGCCAGAGCTTTTCCAAGACCTATGCCAAAATACTGCTCGCCGTGGGCCGGGTTCCCAACAGCGAAGACTTGGGTTTGGAACACACCGCCGTCGGCCTCGACGAGCGCGGCTATGTCCAAGTCGATGACCAACTGCGCACGGCCGAGTCCTCAATTTTTGCCATTGGCGACCTCGTAGGCGCGGCCCTCGCCCACACGGCCGCCCACCAAGGAAGCCTAGCCGCCGAGGTCGTAGCTGGACATGAAAAACAGGTCTTCGCACCCCAAGCCATTCCCAACGTCGTCTATACCGACCCGGAAATCGCTTGGTGCGGCCTCACCGAGGAAGAGGCCAAACAGCAGGGCCGTTCGGTTGAAGTCGCACGCTTTCCCTGGTCGGCTTCTGGCCGCGCTATGACCCAAGGCGCAAATGACGGCCTCACCAAGCTACTCATCGATCCCCAGACCGGCCGGATCTTAGGCGTGGGTATTGCCGGCAGCGGCGCGGGCGAGCTAATCGCCGAGGGCGTCCTAGCCGTGGAAATGGCCGCGCTCGCAGCAGATGTCCAGCATTCGATCCATCCCCATCCCACGCTCTCCGAAACCCTCATGGAAGCGGCCGAAAGCCACTACGGCCAGAGCGCACACCTCTACGCCCCCAAACGCCGCTGAAGCACGACCTCTAATGTCCTAAGAGCGCCTCCGCCCGCACCGCTAGCGGCCATTCGCTAGGCGTCTCGCTGATCAGCGCATGTTCGGTATGATGGGTGCTGACCCCACCTCGCCCATTCCGGGCCAATGAGGAAGACGCCTGCGGCAATAACTTTGTCGTTTTCGCCAGCCTCTCCGTCAATGGGCATCACCGCGCGGCGATTTTCCGCTTGGTCCTTTGCGATACTATTGTATTTTTAAGAGAAGGATGTGCCACTAGCGCACCGAATAACCACCCACCTCAAACCACCATAAGACCTATGACCAACAAAGCCAAATGGGCTTGGACAACACTATCCCTAAGCCTGTTGGTCCTGCTGCCAGCAGCCTATTTCTATTTTTCGGAACCCCCTGAGCCGCTCCCTGAGGCTCCCCTCAAGGCCCTCACACCGGAGCCGCCCAGCCCAATCGCCATGCTGATCGCCGATGATCGCTGCGACCTCGCCTATCCCCGCCTCACCGCGCTAGACACAATCCAACACGAGCCGACCGCTCAAGCGCACCTCGAATTCCAGCGGGCGTTTTGCGAGCGCATGCTCAAAGAGCCAAGCCGCGCGTACGACCGCTTGCTCAATCTCGACCTACCGGCCTTGGACGACTACCGCCGCTTCTGGATGGCCCGTTCTCTAGATGATATGGGCCAGACGCACGACGCCATCGCCGAGTACGAAAATTTTCTAGCCACCTCGACTAACCCGCTCCTCCGCAACCCCGCCAGCATGCACTTGGCCTCTCTTTACCGGACCGCTGGCCACCCCGCCAAAGCCCTTGCCCTGTACAAGGAGCAACTCGCGCAGGGCACTGATCCAGCGCGGGTCCTCTACTTGCTCGCAACCACCAGCCAAAAGCGCAATCCGGTGGCGGCGCAAAAGTGGCGTTTAGAGCTTTTGGAAAAGCACCCCAGTTCCAAGCACGCTCGCAATAGCCTGTCGGACTTGCCCAAGAAGCTCGACGCCCGCACGGCTTATGCCAAGGCGTACACCTACTACAGCCACAAGCGGTACAACCAAGCCATCAAGAGCTTTCGGAACTTCATCCGCCAACACAGCGGCGACCAGCGCATTGCCCAAGCGCACTACATGCTCGGCCGGGCCCACCAGTCGGCAGGGCACTACACCAAGGCCGAGCAGATTTTTCGCACGGCTCACGAGCGCCACGGCAGCCCGTCAGCTCTGTATCGCCTCGCCAGTCTCTCGGTCCGCAAAAACCGCGAAGACAAGGCCATTGCAGCCTATGCGAACTTTGCTAGGCGCTACCCCCAGCACGACTTGGCCGACGACGCTCTATGGCAGGCCGCCAAAGCCGCCGAACGCCAAAGCCGGTTTGCCCGCGCCGAGACGCTCTATCGCCGCCTAGCCGAGCACCACCCGCAAACCGATTACGGCGACGAAGCGCGTTGGAGCGTCGGTTTCGCGCTCTACTGCCAAGAACAATACTCCGAAGCCCTCGCCGCTTTTGAGCGCGCCAGTCAGCAGGCGCACCAGCCCCACATCATCGACCAATCCCTGTACTGGGCTGGAAAAAGCGCCGATCGGCTGGGCCAGACACAGGACGCCACCGCGTTCTATCGCCGCGCTGCCGCCGGATTTCCCCGCTCGTACTACTCGGCCCGCGCTGTCCTATTGGGCCATAGAGAACAGGTCCAACTCAAGAAGCGGCCCGCGGAAAACCTGCGTCAAGACGTCCCCCCGCTGGCGCACCGGGCCCATCTCGAGCGCGCTGGCTTGCTGAATCAATTAGGGCTGCGGGATTGGTCAATAGCCGAGATGAAACAAGCCGTCCGCGACTACACGGGCCACAAGACTGCGCTCAAGGCCATCCGCGATTACTACGAGGCCCTCGGCTATCGCGACCAAGCGATGCGGCTGTCGATGCGCCTGTTCGACGGGCAAGACCCAGAGGAACTGTCGCGCATCTACCCGACGTACTACTGGGAAGAGATTGCCGCGGCCGCAGCCGAGGCCCAAATCGACCCCTATCTGGTCCTGTCGGTAATTCGCCAGGAGAGCACGTTTAACGAAAAAGCGGTGTCGAGGGCGGGCGCTAGAGGTCTGATGCAGATCATGCCCCACACTGGTCTCAACCTCGCGCGGAGGTTGGAGGTGAAACCCTTTGAACTGCGCGCACTCTTCGATCCGGCCGTCTCCATCCGCTTGGGCAGTTACTTCCTCGGCGACCAGATGCGCCAATTTGCCACCAGCGCCGGCTCAGACTTAGGCTTTGAACTGGGCCTAGCCGCGTACAACGCCGGCCCGCACAACGCCCGCCGATGGCTCAAGACCTTTCCCTCCGAGGACCCGGACGCTTTCGTCGAGCGCATCCCCTTCAAGGAGACCCGGATCTACGTCAAGCTAGTCCTCAGAAACTACGCCATTTACAAGGCCCTATCCGATGACGCCTGAACCAGAACAGCCGCGCGAAAAAAGACACAAGCTGATCGAAGATATTTTCATCTTGCTCTGCATCGCGAGTCTCTGGCCCGTAGTGCTAGGCTGGACTGAGCCGATCTATCAGTACTTGCTCTACGTAGCACTGGCGGGCCTGATCTTCATTTTCGTGCGGCGCATCCGCCGCTTCCACGACGCCCGCAACGCCCTTCGCGATGCCGATGACGGCCCGCAGATAGGCCCCGCTCCCAAGCGCGACGAGGATGATCTTTCGCAAAATTGAGCTCGCAGTTACCGCCTTCTGCCCAGCCGCTCCAACACCAAGACCAGCACAACGCCCACGACAATCAGCCCCAAGCTCAGCCAAACCTCGCCGCTGAATTCCTGCGGCCACGCGCATTCGTAGCTCCCATCCTCCAGCGCGTTGCGGAACGGCCACACCTTGCGCAGGGAACCCAACATCAGCCCGACCAAAAAGGCCATAGTGCCAGCGCGAAAGTGATTCAGCAGGCGTTTGAGTAGCCGCGAGAAGCCGAGCAGACCAATGACCGCCCCAACGCCAAAGAGGGCCAAGATCGTCCAATCGAACTCGTGTACAGCAGTCAAAACCTGCTGGTATTTGCCCATGACCACTAACAGAAACGAACCGCTAATCCCCGGCAGAATCATCGCGCAAATGGCCACCATGCCAGCCAGCGCAAATTTGTAGCCCTCCACCCCAGTCTCGACCGGCACCAACGTAGTGATGGCGTAGCCAACCACTGCGCCGAGAGCCGTCAGCCCCCACTGCGCCGACCCCCATCCAGCAACCTGCCGCGCGACCACAAGCGCACTGGCCAATATCAAGCCGGTGAAAAAGCCCCACACGGGCTGAGGGTGCGTTGCCAGCAGCCAAGTTATGAACTTAGCCAGCGAGGCAATGGCCAAGCCGATACCGAGCAGTAGCGGCACCAAGAAGGAGGCGTTGATTCTGTGCAACACCTCGATCAGGCGTCCCCGCACCAAAGCACTCACGAGCCGTTGATCAACTGCGGCAATAGTCCCGACCAACTCGTCGTAAATGCCCGTAATCAAGGCGATCGTCCCCCCGGAAACCCCGGGAATCACATCGGCTGTACCCATGCACAGCCCGCGCAAGACCAGTCCGGGTGCGCGGCGTCTCCCCTCGACTAGCAGCTCACTTTCTTTCACCAAACAGCTCCATCTGCTGTGCGTGTTCGCGCATGAATTCCACGATCAGGCGATCGGCTCGCGGCAGAGCGAAGTCGTCCAACGCCTCCGGCGCAATCCAGCGCCAATCAGCGCAACCCAGCGCCTCGGGGGTACCGCGCACATAACGGGCGGCAAACGCATGTAAGGTGATGCTAAAATGCGAATAGGCGTGATCCACGCTCGTCAGACGCTCATCCACCTCAATCTCAATGCCCAATTCCTCGCGGATCTCGCGCACCAAGCATTCAGGCAGGGTCTCGCCGGGCTCCTGCTTACCCCCGGGAAATTCCCACAGACCGCCGAGCATCCCCTCGGCCGGCCGCTGGGCGATTAGTAACTCGTCGCCCTTGCGAATCAAACCCGCCGCCACTTGATAATGCGGCCTCTGTTTCCTAGGAGCCTTACGCGGCAGGGAGGCGGGGTCGTCCAGCTCGGCCTTGGCCCGACACCAGTCGCCGACCGGACACGTCGGGCAAGCAGGGCTTTGCGGCGTGCAAACCCTCGCCCCTAACTCCATCATCGCCTGATTGAAGTCACCGGCCTCGCCCCGCGCCAGCAGGGCCTCCCCAGCGGCGATGAGTTGCGCCTTGACGTGGGCGCGGGTCGGCTCTTCCTCAATCCGCAACAAGCGGCAGAGCACGCGAGTCACATTGCCGTCGAGCACTGGGTGGTCGCGGTCAAAGGCAATGCTACTGACGGCCGCGGCCGTGTATTGGCCAATCCCCGGCAACTCGATCAGCTCTTGGTACGTATCCGGGATGCGGCCTCCCAACTCAAAGGCCATGCGCTTGGCCGCCTTGTGCATGTTGCGCACCCGCGCATAGTAGCCCAAACCCTCCCATACCTTGAGCACTTGATCCTCGGAAGCAGCGGCCAGCGCTTGAAGCGTGGGAAATGCGCGGATAAAACGCTCGAAATAAGGAGCCATCTGATCCACCCGGGTCTGTTGCAACATGACCTCGGATACCCAGACGTGATAGGGATTGCCACTGTCGCGCCAGCTCGTCTGCCGCTTGTTTTGGCGATACCAAGCCAAGAGCCGAGCGCGGAAGACGCTGAGCGCATCCTGATCGTCGAGCAAGCTGCGGCTCAATCGTCCCCCTCTTCCGACCAGCCGATCTGCGGCATGGCTTTGAGATCCCCAACCGTCTCGGCCGCCAAGAGGGCATCGACGACCGCAGCCTCAGCGGCCGCAGCTCCAGCGGCAAAAAGCGAATAGAGCTTTTCTTCGTCCACCATCTTCACAGGTGCGTCCGGTTCTTGGATAATGCCCGTGGTGGAAAAGGCGAGGACGAGGCCCTCGCGCGTATGCGGATTCCACAAACCCGTCCGCGCCAGCCCCAGCGCAGCGCGGCCAGCCAACCGCTCTAGTTGACGCGGGATCAGGGGAGCATCCGTAGCCACGACCGCGGCAAAAGTCTGCGGTCCCTCAGTCTGCTCGCCCACCGGTAGGACGCGACCGGCCCAATGCAACTCGCGCCCCCCATTGACCGCAGCCAGCACCCCCAGCGCGTATTCGCCAGCCCGGCGCGAGGCCGTGCCAATGCCGCCCTTGTAGCCAAAGGCCTGCAACCCGCCACCAACTCCAGCATTGCCCGTGGGCACCGCGCTGCCAGCACTCGCCAACGCCTCGTCTGCGTGGGTGTGTGTCAAAACCTTGCGCACAAGCGCAGGATCGTTGACAGCCGTGTCGTCGATCCCCACGACCACCGGCGGCCAGCCAGCCACCGTCGATAGTCCAGTGTCGCGGCCCAAGCTGTGGCGAATTAAGGATTCGTACACCCGACCGACGACCGGGGTCGGGGCAAGGACAATGGGCGAGGAAAAGGTGCCAAAGTCTTCGGCGACCCCAAGGCCGCTCATGGCGTCGCCGCCGTCTATGGAGAAGCGACCGATAAACAACTTGCGCTCTTCTACCGACGCTGGATACGGGACAATGGCTGTAAGACCGGTGTGCAGGTCCGATGTGCGAATATCCACACGGCCCACGCTAACTCCGGCCACATCGACAATGGCGTTGTGCGGCCCCGCCGCATCGCCTGCTAGGCGCGTGCGATTCATTTAGCAACCCTAAATGACTTGACGTGAATCGTCTTTTTCTACCCTGCTGCGTCTATCTGCGTCCATCTGCGGATCACCTTGCAAATCATGTAGGACTGCTATTTAAGCCGACCGTATGCGCGCATGATTTCGATCAAGCGGTCCAACGGCAGGGCGTGGATGGTATTGCCGCCGCGGCCAGTCATGGTGTAGGCCGTAGTCAGCGAGTTGAGAATGGCTTCCTCCGTAGCTTCAATTACGCCTTGGAACAGTCCCGAAATCCAGCGGTCGCTGAGCATCGCGAGCGCGCCCGGCGGCTCAGGAGAAGCCGTGGAAAACGCCAGCCAGAGATCGCCGCTGCCTTGGGTAGAGATCGCGCCCGTGCGCGCCATGCCCAGAGCCACCCGCTTACACACGCGCTGGAGTTGAATGGGGATCAACGGCGCGTCCGTGGCCACCGCGGCAATCATGGACTTGCTCTTGCCGCCGCGCACCGGCATCAGGTCGCTAATCTCCCGGCCCACCGGAACGCCGTCAACGCGCAGTTGGGGCCGCCGACCAAAATTCGCCTGCACCAACACGCCCACGGTATAGATCTGATCGCCGCAGGCAACTTTGCGCGACGCCGTGCCAATGCCAGCCTTAAAGCTATAGGCCCGCATCCCGGTCCCGCCGCCAACACAGCCTTCGGCCACCGGCCCGTCGCGCACCGCGTCGAGGGCTGCTACCGCGTGTTCAGGTCGCACGTGCCGCCCGACTTCGTCGTGGAGGAACGCAGCCCACGTCTCGCCGACTATGGGCGCGGGCTGCAAATCGCTTTTGAACAGGTCGGGATCGCGCGCCAGCATCCACTCCACCGCCCCATCGTACACCGCGCCGACGCTGGACGTGTTGGTAAAAAGGACGGGACCGGCCAACAGGCCCGTGCGGCGCATGGAACCTACCCCCATCAACTCGCCGTTGCCGTTGAGCGTAAAGTCCGCGGCAAACGCGGGCGGGCGCGGCACAATCGCCGTCACGCCAGTGTGCACCGGACCCCCATCCTCAATCAGCGTCACATGGCCAACCTGCACCCCCTCGACATCGGTGATGGCGTTATAGGGACCAGTCGCCAAGTCACCAATTACAATCCCCAACTCGCGCAGGCGCACCCGCTCCGGCCGCACGGGCGCAGCGCGACCCAATGCAGGCCACACAGCCGCGCTTAGCCCCAAGCCGAGAAAGGTCCGGCGATTCATGTCAGATCGCTTGGACAATCCGCTCCCCTAGCTCGCGGCAACTCAACTGACCTCCTAAATCGGGCGTCCCCACGCCCTGCTCGCCGATTACCGCACGCACCGCTTCCTCGATTCGATCCGCCCCACTCGCAGCCATCGGGTCGCCATGCTGTTGGCCCAACCAGCGCAGCATCAAAGCCGCGGACAGGATCATCGCCACCGGATTGGCCTTCCCCTGTCCAGCAATGTCGGGCGCAGTGCCATGCGAAGGTTGGAACACAGCCGCGTCCTCGCCGATGTCCCCCGAAGGAGCCAGCCCCAAGCCGCCGACCAAACCAGCGGCCAAATCCGAAATAATGTCCCCGTACATATTCTCGGTAACCAGCACGTCGTATCCCGCCGGTTGCTGCACCAAGTACATGCTCAGCGCATCGATGTACGCATAGTCGCGTTCTACGTCTGGATAGTCGGCAGCCACCTCGTCGTACACGCTGCGGAAGAAGGCCATCGAGCGGAAGACGTTGGCCTTGTCAACGCACGTTACCTTCATCGGCGTCCGGCCGCGCTGCCGCGCCAAATCAAAGGCGTAGCGCACCACGCGCTCCGTGCCCGTGCGCGTAATGACCATAGAGTCCACAGCCACTTCGCCGCGCAACTGGATGCCGCCGTTCATAGAGGCAAAGAGCCCCTCGACATTCTCGCGCAGAATGACGAAGTCAATATCGCCTGCCTCTAAGCCTTTGAGCGGAGTATGCGCTGCCGCATAGAGATAAATCGGCCGCACCCCCGCGTACAGATCCAATTGGAACCGCAAATCGACTTGTGGCCGCATCTCCGTCCCGTCCGGCCAGCGCACGTGCGGCAATCCCATCGCTCCCAGCAGCACCGCATCCGCCTGACGACATCCTTCCACCGTCGCCTCCGGCAGCGGATCCCCTTGCTCCAGATAGCACCCCGCGCCACAGGGGTACTCAGAGTAGGCAAGAGCAGGAGTCCCCAAGGCATTAAGCACCTTTAGGGCCTCGTCCATAACCTCCGGTCCGATGCCGTCGCCTTTGAGCACGGCGATGTCGTAGGCCATTTTTAGCTCCACAAGCGGTCGTGGGGCCGCTCGTCGTCCCACTCGTCGGTGGGGCCGAATATCTCCGGCTGCTCTGGATCGGCAAACGACTGCAGCACTTCTTCGTTGAGGCCGCTAAAGCCCAGCCCCGGCCCCTCCGGCACCGCAATGTGCCCGTCTTCAATCAGGGGCACTGGCAAGCCCTCGACCAAGCTGCTCCACTGCTCTAGCTGATCGACCGAGTGGTTTTCGAGCACCATGAAGTTTTCCGTCGCCGCAGCGCAATGCACCGAAGCCAACGCCGCCACCGGCGACATGGCCATGTGCAGCGCCATGGCAATGCCGTAATCCTGCGCTAAATCACCGATCTTTTTGGTCTCGAGGATTCCGCCGGAAGAGGCCAAGTCCGGATGGACGACGGCAATGGCGCGCCGTTCAAAAAGCGGCAGGAAGTTTTCCTTGAGATAGATATCCTCGCCCGTGCATACCGGCGTATCCACGGCCTCGGCGAGCCGCTGCCACTGGTCGGCCAACTGCCAGGGGATCATGTCCTCGTACCAAGCGAGGCTGAACTGATCCAGCGCCTTGCCCAAGCGGATGCAGGACTCGACGCCAATATGGCCAAAGTGATCGACGGCCAAGGGCACTTCATAGCCGATCACCTCGCGCACCTGCGCCACGTATTCGCAGAGGATATCAATGCCCTTGTTGGTAATCTGGATCCCCGTAAATGGGTGCATGATGCCTTGGCTTTCCAACATGCCCGGCGGCGCGATCAGCGCGTCTTCGATCCCCCGTAACAACCCAATGCCAACGTCCATTTTGAGGAATTTAAACCCCCGCTCCATCCGCTCCTTGAGCAACTGTCCCATCTCGCGGCCGTCCTGCCGCGTGGGGGTATCGCAGTAGCAGAGGACCCGGTCGCGGAACTTGCCGCCGGCCAGTTGGTAGGCCGGCACATTATAGGCTTTGCCCGCTAGGTCCATCAGCGCCATCTCGACGCCGCAGACGCCACCGGCTTGGCGCGCGTGGTGGCCGAATTGCTTGATCTTGCGGAAGAGCTTATCGACGTTGCAGGGATTTTCGCCGAGCAAGCGGCTTTTGAGCATCAGCGCGTAGGTCGGGCTGCCGCCGTCGCGCACCTCACCGTAGCCAGAGATGCCTTGGTTGGTGTCGATGCGGATGATCGTCGCGCGGAACGGTGCGCCGCGCAGATTGGCGACGCGCAGATCCGTAATCTTCAGATCCGCAGGTCGAGAGTGCGGGTTCACATTTTCTTCCATTCTTGTCTCCATTTTCGCTGGATGTATTTTAGGGGCCTCCAATGATATTCTGCCCACATTTTTTCGTCAACTTAGGAGATCGACATGAAGCTGAAGGACAGAGTGGCCCTCATCACCGGCGGCAGCAGCGGCATTGGCCGGGCCGCGGCCGTAGCTATGGCCCGCGAAGGAGCCAACATCGCGCTGACGGCCCGCCGCGCCGAGCGCTGCGAGGAAGCTGTCGCCGAAATCGAAGGACTAGGCGGCCAAGCGCTGGCCTTGCCCGGCGACGTAGCTAACGCCGAGCACATCGCCGGACTAGTGGCCGCCACTGTCGAGCGTTGGGGACGCCTCGACATCGTCGTGCCCAACGCCGGCATCAACGGCGTCTTCGCCCCCATCGAGGACATCACCCCCGAGGAATGGGATCAGACGCACAACATCAACGTGCGCGGCACCTTCCTGACCGTCAAATACGCCATTCCCCACCTGCGCACAGCCGGCGGCGGCAGCATCATCGTGGTCTCCTCGGTCAACGGCAACCGCATCTTCTCCAACTTCGGCTTCACCTCGTATTCCTGCTCCAAAGCCGCCCAAGTCACCTTCGCCAAAATGGCCGCAGTCGAACTGGCGCAGTGGGACATCCGCATCAATGTGGTCTGCCCGGGGGCCACCAAAACCAGCATCGGCGAGAACACCTTCCCCCGCAACATCGACAAGATCCGCATCCCCCGCGAGTTCCCCCAAGGCATGATTCCCCTACAACAACGCGCCGCCAGCGCCGAGGAGGTCGCCAACGCCATTCTCTTCTTGGCGTCGGACGAGGCCAGCTATATCACGGGAACCGAGATGTACGTCGATGGGGCGCTGTCGCTGTTTCAGGGGTGAGACTCGCAAGCTCACCCTACTATGTTGATTACATCGTGCTGAACCGGCACATACTCTGCCGATCTCTTGGGCGGTAGTTTACTCGTGCTATTGCAACGGCATCATATATGTAGTACACTGTACTACATGAACAAAAGCGAAGTATATAGCTGGCGCGTCTCGCCCGAAGTAAAAAACGGTCTCGAAGCCGCGGCCCGAGCCCGTAAAACGAGCGTAGCCCAACTGCTCGACCAGATCGCGTCCCAGTGGCTCGACCGGGAAGAGACTGGGGACGACAAAATACAAGACCAGCTTCGCAAAGCCGCCATGCAGACCTTTGGCACCATTCGGGGCGGCGACCCCCTCCGTTCACAGCAGGTAGGGCAACGGGTGCGCGACCGGCTGCAACAACGCCGTGCGGGCGGCTAAGCCATCGATCACGACGACTTCGAGACCTACCGCATTGACGGCAAGCGCCAATTCCGTATCGTCCCTTCGCGTTGACGAGCTTCTCCACCCACATCTAGGTCAACTCGAGACGTGTTGCGCACAAGCTCATCCTGCTGCGTTGATTGCGGTCAATTGCCGCCCCTCAAAACGCCGTCGGCCGTCCCTGCGCCCCATCCACCGGAATCATCGCTCCATTGATCCACTTCGCGCGCTCGGACACCAGAAACGCCACCACATCCGCCACCTCCTCTGGCGTCCCCAAGCGCCCGGCGGGAAACTCCCGTTCCACAAACTGGGCAAAGTGCTCGGCCTGCTCCCCCTGAAAACGCGCCCACCCACCTCCGGAAAAAAGTATCGACCCCGGCGCAACCGCGTTGACCCGCACCCCGCATTCGGCCAACTCCAGCGCCAGCGCACCAGCGAGAAAAATCTCCGCAGCCTTCGCGCTTCCGTACTGAGACTTAGGCCCGGGCTTCCACCCCGAAATCGACGAGACGATCACCACCGCGCCCCCGCCTCGCTGCCGCATATAGGGCAGGGCCGCCCGCGTCGTGCGCACAGCGTGGAACACGTTTAGGTCAAAGGTCTCCACCCAGTCCTCGTCAGTAGTTTCGAGCAGACTCTGTTCGCCAGCCGCCCCGCCCACATTGTTGACCAAAATATCGACGCCGCCCCACTCGGCCGCACAACGCTCGACAACGGCCTCCACCTCCGGCCGCGAGCGCACATCGGCGACCTCGGCAATGGCTTCGGCCCCAGTCGCCCGCACCTGCTGCAATGCGCGTTCGAGCGGCACTTGGTCGCGGGCGCAAATTGCCACCTTGCACCCCTCGTTGGCCAGCGCCAACGCAATCGCTCGGCCGATCCCCCGACTCCCTCCAGTTATCAGAGCAATTTTGTCTTGCAGTCCTAGATCCATTTACGACCTCCTTTGTGCAAAACGAGAAAGACGCAGGAACTCGATGGGATGTTGGGTATGGCCTTCCAGCGCCAATTCAGCCAAAATTTCGCCCACTACCGGAGAAAATTTGAAGCCGTGGCCGGAAAAACCCGCCCCTAATACCACGGCTGGGCATTCGGGGTGGATGTCCAAGACGAAGTTCTTATCCGGCGTCAGCGAATACATGCAGACGGCGTATTTACTCAGCTCTGGTTGCAGCGCCGGAAAGTATCGCACGATAAAATTGAGGACGCAGGGCTGATCGCCGTCGGTCAATGCGCGGTCGAGTTGGAGCGGGTCGTCCACCGGATCGTGCGACACATTGTGCTCGGCCAACTTGAGGCCCCACGGCGCTTCCGCGGGAAAACCATAGAAGTACTGTTCGCCGTCGGCGATGAAAAAGCAGGGGAACGCGCCGCGCGCGTACTGCTCCACGCCACGCCCCTGGTACCACAACAGCACCTTGCGCACCACGCACGCTGCCACGCCCAGCCGGCATAGCTCCGGCACCGCCCAAGCCCCAGTCGCCAGCACCAACCGCGCAGCGAGCAAGCGCCGTCGCTCAGTCTCCACCACCACTCCTTCGCCCTCGCGCCGCCACGACAGCATGACCTCCCCAGTGTGGATCTTCGCGCCGTGCTGCTGGGCCAATGCAACGTGCTGACGGACGCAGTCCTCGACCCGAAGAAAACCGCCTAGCGGATCGTAAAAGCCACTCCACTCCTCGGGAAAAGCCAAACCTCGGTAGCGTGCGGCAATCGCTGTCCCATCGAACTCCTCATACGGCAAGTCGTGCGCCTGATAACAGGCCGCCTGCCCCTGCATCGCCTCCGAGTCGGGATCGCCCGCCACCAGCAACCCAACGCGGGCAAAGAGTTCCCCGGTCCCTTCGGCCTCTAGCTCCTCCCACAACTCGTAGGCCCGGTGCAACAGGGGCACGTAGTCGGGATGCTCCATATAGGCTTTGCGAATGATGCGGGTATCCCCGTGCGAAGATCCCCGGTCGTGAGCTATACCAAAGCGCTCGACAGCACAGACGCGCACGCCGCGGCGCGCCAAGTGGTACAGAGCAGCGCTGCCCATGCCACCAGCCCCTGCGACGACGACATCGTATTGTTCTGTAATCATTTGATTAACCTCCCATCGAATCCCTCAAGAGGACCTTAATTCAAACTTCAAACTTCCCCCAGCGCCCGCAACCCACAACTTGACGCTACTAGTCCCAAACGCGATACTTTTTTGTCTATATCAACTTCAACTCAAGGCTTAGCCGTGCGCATTGTCACTGGCACCTATCGCGGTCGGCAGATTCCCTCCGGGCAACGCCTACGCCAGATCCGCCTCACCTCCACGCGCCTCAAAGAAGCCGTATTCTCCATGCTCGGCCCCAACCTGAAGGGCCGCACCTTCCTCGACTTGTGTGCTGGCTCAGGCCAGATGGGGCTCGAAGCGCTGAGCCGGGGCGCAAGCGTCGAGCTCAACGAGCCAGATCACCGGCGGCGGCGGCAGATCCGCTCGCTACTCTACCAATGGAAAGCCGGCGTCGCCGGCCTGCACTCGATCAAAGCCCAACAACTCATCCCCCAATTGGCAGCATCCGGCCGCCGCTTCGACATTGTGTACGCCGATCCCCCGTACCACGCTCGCTACTGCGGTGCCCCGCTCCTGCTCGGCCTAATCGAAGCCCTCGGGGAATCCCCGCTCTTCAACGACGAGGGCCTGCTGTTCGTGCAGCACCAGATCGACCTAGACGTGCCCGAGCAGAGCGGCCACCTCGCGCTCACCCAGCAGCGGACCTACGGCAACACCACCCTCAGCATCTATCGCCACCTAATCCCATGAAAATCACCCACGTCGAAGCCATACCCGTACGCATGCCGCGTCCACAGCCGTTCCAAAGCAGCCTCGGCACGCACCAAGCCTCTGAAAACGCCGTCGTCTTAATCCACACCGACGCTGGCCTCACCGGCCTCGGCGAAGCCTCCAGCATCTGGGATCGCCGCGGACGCGGAGAAAGCGAAGCCATCAACGGGTTGCTCGCCGATATGCTCTGCGGCTTAGACCCGCGCCGCATCCGCGAGATCGCCGACCGCATGAATCAAGTCCTGCACCGCTCCTTCCCGGCCAAGGCCGGCATTGAAATGGCCCTCTACGACTTGGTTGGCAAAGCCTGCGACGTGCCCGTTTACCAACTGCTGGGCGGCCAAGTCCGCGACCGCGTGCTGCTGAGCCACTCGCTGTCCATGGGCGACCCCGAGGCCATCGCCGCCCAAGCCCAGAGCCTAGTGGCGCAAGGATACAAGACCCTCAAGGCCAAAATCGGGCGAGACCTGCGCGCCGACCTAGCCGTACTCGCAGCCGTGCGCGGCGCAGTCGGCAGCGAGATCGTCCTGCGCGTAGATGCCAACATGGGCTGGTCCTCCGCCAAGGAAGCCGTGCGCAGCATCGAAGCAATCGCGGACTTTGACTTAGAACTGGTTGAGCAGCCCCTAGCAGCCGACGACTTAGAGGGACTGCGCTTTGTCCGCGAGCGCGTCTCGCTGCCCATCATGGCCGACGAGAGCGTTTGGACGCCGGCCGACGCCCTCAACTGCGTCCGTCACCAAGCCGTCGATGTCTTCAACGTGTACGTGTCGGAAGCCGGCGGCTTGGGTGCGGCCGCACGCATCTTCGCCATTGCCGAAGCCGCACGCCTGCCCTGTATCATCGGCAGTATGCCCGAGCTGGGAATCGGCACCGCAGCCCAAGCCCATCTCGCCTTTGCCATGCCCAACTTGGGCTACGCCAGCGACGTGAACGGCTGCGTCTATCACAGCGGCGACATCATCCGCGAAAAGCTGCCCATCGCCGACGGGTACATCCTCCCGCCACCCGGGCCGGGCCTCGGCGTCACCCTCGACGAGGACGCACTCGCAGAGTACCGCTGCGACGGCTGATGCACTTCCGGCCCTGTATCGACCTGCACGAGGGGCAAGTCAAGCAGATCGTCGGCACTAGCCTACGCGACGGTAGCGCCCCCCAGACCCACTTCATCGCCCCTCATCCACCTGCGTACTTTGCGGAGCTTTATCGCCGCGACCAACTCTTCAGCGGCCACGTCATCATGCTCGGCCCGGGCAACGAGGACGCAGCCGCGCAGGCGTTGGCCGCTTTCCCCGAGGGCTTGCAGGTCGGCGGCGGCATCCGCCCCGCCAACGCCGCGGCTTGGCTCAGCCGCGGTGCCGCGCAAGTAATCGTCACTTCCTACGTCTTCAGCGACGGCCAACTCCACCACAGTCGGCTGGCACAAATGGTAGCTGCGGTGGGACGCGACCAACTGGTCTTAGACCTCAGTTGCAGCAACCGCGACGGGCTCTACGTGGTGATGACCGACCGCTGGCAAAAGGCCACGGATTTTGCTATCAGCGCGGACAACTTGGCGCTCCTCGCCGAGTCTTGCAGCGAATTCCTCATTCACGCCACCGGAGTCGAAGGCAAGCAGCAAGGGGTCGATGACGAACTCGTCGCGCTCTTGGGCGAGATCGCGCCCATTCCGACGACGTACGCCGGCGGCGTGAGCAGCACCGAGGACATCAAGGTCCTCCGCAAGCTCGGACAAGGGAAACTGGATTTTACGGTAGGAGCGGCGCTGGATATTTTCGGGGGCACGGGGCTGCGCTACGAAGATATGTTGGCATACCGAGGGGAGGCCGAGGACAACCGTCCCAACTTGTAGAGCTTGACGGCGTTCCTCTTCGTCCCAGATGAAGGGGTCGCTTGCGACAGGGGCGAACGAGGTCGCCGTGCGACTAGTGGTGGGGCAAAAAGATCGCCGCAAGCAAGTGATACTGACCGACGTCGAGTTGGCTGTCTCTCATTGAAGATCAAACCGAGGGTCAGGTAGCGTCCAGAGTGTGGTCGGCGTACCGGACGGTGCATTCAAGTTTGGGGACCGCAGGATCATACTGCATATACCAGTGGTTGATTACATCCCGCCCGAGCAGCGATGGCAATTCTTCGTTGCTCTTGTGCGGCTCGGCAATGGACAACTCTAGCCCATAGAGTCTCGTCTGCGGCTTGTCGGCAAAAGCGAGAATCGCTGGTTCGAGAAAGTAAGAGGAACTACCGCCTATGCCTTTAGAGGTTGTCCTGTTCTCAAGCTGATTAAAGGGCATACGTGCCCTTCGGGCATCTCGTGGATGCAGACACGTCCCATCAGCCCCCGTGTCCAACAGGAATGTTACGACCTCACGGACATTTAGGCGTGGGATGATAACGAGGCCCTCAACGTATGGTCGTCCCCGGTCATCAAACTCGCCGATGATCATAGGATTAGCAGGGGAGGATCCGTGTCCAAGAAGTCGATCACTACGTCCGCTCCGTGTAGCCCCCGGCTCTCAACCTCCCTAAGCACCTCATCCATGGAGTCGCCGATGGCTAAAACTCCCTTCTGCCCCATTGCGACCCACTTGTCAGGGTGCCTTTCCACTAGACTAGGGCGCTCCTTTCTCATGCGAGCGACGATTTCGTGGTACTCGTTCATCTCATCCATCAAGGCTTTGGCACCACCCAATCCCTCAATAATCTCTTTTACATAGTCCTTGTCCATGTTCTCAAAGCCCTCCAATCATACTCTTGAATTGATCGCGATGCTTCTTTCGCGAAGCTAGTTCGCTGACTAGGTACGCAAGACACTCACTCGTTATCTTCGCTTTGTTCAAACATTCTTCTTCAGAAAAGTTATGAACAGCCTCGCTCAGTACTTGATAGAGCTTACCGAGTGGATTTAGGCCATCAGGATTTAAGTGTTCTGGCAGGGCGCGATTTGCTTTCTTTATCTTCTCTTTCATCGGGACATGTTTCTTAAGTTCGGCAAGTGCAGAAGTAACTTCAGTACTTGCGCTTGAGGATTGTGCATCTTCCTGAACTAGGTCAAGAAGCTTATCTATGTTGTTTTCAACGATCCTTCTGAAGTAAGCAAAAGCAGCAACCCCGTACTTATGAGAGAAACAGACGACGGCCTTTTCGTAGTTTTCTAGATCATCCTTCAAGAACCGTTGCAGGACAGGATTCCTTTCAAGTTGCTTTTTGGGTAACTCGCCGTATTTCTGGAGTCGTATTGTTTCTCCATCGACTATCTGCTCAACATGGTACTCGCGCCTAGATTTTCTGCATGAGACGCATGTGAATTTTAAGTGCGAGGTTCCAGTCTGTAGATATTGGATTTTCGTGCCAGGACTAGGACCACCTGTGCCAGGACCAGGACCGCCGCCTCTCGTTCTCAAGTCTTGGAACGGCTTGGATTGTTCACATTTTTCGCAGAACGCATCGATTTCGCAAATCCAAAGGTCAATGAGATTGGCGGGCTTCTCGAATTCTTGCCAGACGTACAAGGGGTCGTTTTCCAAGAATTCTTTAATGTTGGAATCGGTAAGCTGTTTCATAACAATTTCTTCAGGGATGAGACTGTCAATCTTCAGTATCAGGGTTTAGCGGGTTCTGTTCTCTCTACCAATGCCCGCTCGTCCAAGTGGTCTGTCATGCCTAGCCTAACGTGTCGGATTACCCGAACCCTGTCAACGCCGCTGTCACTGCACTTTGTCGCTCTACACCGCCACCACCACTTCTGTATCCCCCGCAGCCAGCGCATTCATATACGCCAGCGTCATATCGCGGGTGCGGTATGTTCCGCAGGCGGCTTCGTCTTCGCGGCGGACGATGGGGAAGGTGTCGAGCACGTATTCGGCGTCGTCCCGCGACAGGCCGTAGAGGTGAAGTAGAGCGCGTCGAGGCGGGCGCGGAGGTGGCGGCGTTCCTCTTCGTCCCAGATGAAGGGTTCGCCGTCGTAGCCGAGGTCGCGGGCGAAGGGGGCCATGTCGTGGGCGGTGTACGTGAGGCGGAGGACGTGGTCGCGGACGAGGTCTCGGGCGGTCGTCGCGCCGAAGGAGCGGTCGTAGTCGGCGGGGGCGATGACGGGGAGTTGCTCGACTGTGTACCAAGTGAGATGGGTCCCCTGAACTTTCTGGCGAGAGACGTAATCAAGACCAAAGCTGTTGAGGTTAGCGGTGAGACATGCTGCGCCAAGAGCATCCAATTGACCGCTATATGGGATAAGAATAGGTAACGTATGTCCACAACCTACTTGGGGAATAATTGAGGCGATCATTGTCCTTACATCCGTTGGCCTAGCAATGTCGCGGAAGCCCAATGACCAGCCAAGAGTTTGGGGTATAGCTGATTCCACATTTGATACTGGAACCCAATATTGTGTTTGAGGAAGGAAATCGGGATCTGTGTGCTGCGCTTCGGTTACTTCCTCGCTGAGGTAAGGGTTGTGCGTACTCTCTGGGTTGAATCGAACAGAATTGGCCCTATGGTCGAACTGATGAATCATTCGGCCTTGGTAAAGGGGCAAATACAGCTCCTCGCCCTGTTTCCAGCGGTTGTCCTCGACTGGATAGAAACCTTCCGCATCGAGTTGTTCAGCCATCCTAAAAAGGTGCGAGTCATTAGCCATGTCGAACATACGCACGTACTTCACCTGCCACGCACGCTTCTTTCTGTTTTGCAAATGCTTCACCAACACCGGATGCTGCTCGTAGATACGTCGCGTGATCTCCGCGTCCCTCCGATTACGGAAAACGGGCGCAGTGCCAGTATTCGGATTCACGCGGGCAAAGTCGTCCGGCGTCAAAGGAAAGCAGCGGTCTTCGTCATAGACCGTTTTCGTGTCGTGCAGAAAGAAGGCGCATTGGGTTTGGTCGAATCGTCGCTCCTCACCACCTAAGATGAGGGCGCAGAATTTGAAGCGGGAATCCACATCCGGGAAGAAAGGCGGCAGGTCGGTTTCAAGACGACGGTTCTCAAAATCCAACAGGCCGCCCACCCGTCCGCTGGTCGAAACCGACTTGAAGAACCGGGCCGCCGTCTTATCGGCGTAAATGCCCGACGGCGTCAGCAAGCCGACAAATCCATTCGGTTTAATCAGGCGCATGGACCGCTCGACGAATAGCGAATACAGATTGATGTCGCCGCCGCTGAGCAACGGATAATCACCACCGGAGCGCACCACTTGACTCAGACTTTCGGCCTGCGCTTTGGCCGCGTCGAACTCAGCCGCAAGAGACGCTCCCTGTTTGCGCAACTGCTGAATGCCCTTTCGCCGCGCCGCTGCGGTCGGTGCGAGAGCGAGTTCTCGGTCACGAGTTGCAAACCACTCGACCTCTTGCAGCTTGATTCGGTCCCACGGCGGATTGCCAATAACCGCGTCAAATCCACCTTGCGGACGGCTTTCCTGCCACCTATGCCACACCCCCGGAAAGGCCGCCTCCCAATGCAAGAAGTCCTCGTGGTTGGCAAGGGACGTGGCCTTGTGCCATAGCTCGGAAAAGTCGGAAATGTTCTCCGCTGGCCCTTGTGCCAAAAGTTCGTACGCCATCGCCGTATGCTGGCCGAGCGTCCTAACCAGCGGCTCTTCAAATTCAGCTCGTTCGTCCCTCTTCATGCCCGCCGTCAGCCAACGCCAGCCACACAAAAAGTCGAGCAAGCCACGCAAATCAGCGGTCGTCTCCTCCACCCCGTCGAACAACTCCGCCGATTCCTGCACCTCCGCCACGTCCGCATCGGACATCTCCTCAATCCGCTGCATCCCGTCGGTAGCCGTCTCCGCCCCGGCAATGGCGCTACTGGCAAACATCCCACCGAGCCGATGCAACTCATCGGTAGCATCCCGCACCCGCAGACCAACCAGCGAGTCGCCGCAACGCAAATGGTGATCGAGGAAAGACAGCGGCGCGCCCACTGTAAAACTGTGCAGCCATAGCGACACCTTGGCCAACTCGACCGTCAGCCGATTCTTATCCACCCCGTAAATGCAGCGCTTGAGCACCATGCGGCGGATAATGGCTTGGTCGGTAAGCTGCGCCTCGTCCAAGACCCAATTCGATTCGTTGGCCCGTTTGCGAATGTCCTCCCGAATCGCCGCCACACGCCCTACCAGCGGCGACGCGTACTCACCGTCCAGCCACTCTGGAACCGAGGGGACGCGCTCAATCAACTCGGCGATATAGTCCGACAGAAAATCCACCGCCGTGACGAGGAAGTGTCCACTGCCCATCGCCGGGTCCAAAACTTTGAGGTCTAGTACGGCCTCTGCCGGATCAAGCTGCTCAAGCTCCTCCCGCCGTTCCTGCTTGGATCGACGGTCGCTTTTAAGTTCAGCGGCCTTGTCCTCAAAGGCTTGGAGCCGCTCTTCGGCTAATGGCTTCAAGGTCCGCTCGACAATCAGATCGACGAGTTCCTGAGAGGTATAGAAACTGCCGCTGTCCTTGCGGGCATACGGATTAGGACGAATGGAGATTTTGCCGTCGTCGTCGCGCACCGGCTCGCGCTCTAGCAACCGCTCGTAAATCGAGCCAAGCTGCTGCACCGACATATCGCGGTAGTTGACAAAGCGACGTACGCCCTGCGAATCCTCGGCGTGGCTCAGGTCGTAGATGATGGGCGCAATTTCTCCATCGGCCAGACGGACCGTTTCCAGCAATGGCGCAGCTTCCACCGCAAACAGCCCGCCATTGTACGGCGGCAAACCAATAGACTCGTCGCCCTTGTCGATGAGCTTAAATAACGTCGTCAGATGGTCGTAATAATTGGTAGCAATCGCCGAGTACGTATCGTCAGCCGCCATCCTGCTCGCAATGTCATCGCGGACAGGCTTGCGCAAACCATAGTCGTCGTATCGCTCATCGTTGACCGGCAATAGCCCCCGATCCTCGGCATAGAGCACAAACAGCAGCCGATAGAGAAAGATCAACGCCGCATCCCGGCTCGCGACGAGGCTTTCCTCCGATTTCTGCACAAGCGCATTGACGAGATTGGGAAACACCCGCTCAAACACCACCCCCGAAAGATCCTGCGCGACCTGTTCCTCATAGCGCCGACCCTCAGCTAGCGCCTCTTCGAGAAACGTACTCGTGGCCCCATCTCGCAGCGTGAAGGATTCGCGACGGAATAATAGATGAAAAACGCGGAGTTCATCTTCCTTGCCGGGCTGGAGCAGTTCTGCCAAGTCGGCTTCAAAGTAGCCGCTGGCACGCGGCCTGGCGCGATAGTCGTAGAGCCGCCAGATACTGCCATTGGTCAGAATGCCCCAGCGAATGCGCCCTTCCGACTCGATCTCAGCCGTCGCCAAATATCGAAGAATCTGACCGTGCGGCGTCCCACGCTGCGCCCGATCCTTCCGGTCCCGGCTGTCGAGCGCAAGCCCAAAGCGCTTGCTCTCTTCAACCACTGTCGCGTACTCGAAGGGGTTGCCGACCCGCGCCTTGGAGTCGGCGTCAGCAAAAAGCAGATGATCGGGAATGTCCTCATGGCCGGCGGCGCTTGGCTGAGGCACGTACTCGGTCCATCCCAATAGCTCCAGAATCGGACGAATAAGCTCTTCCTCCGTACGAGCTTCGTTGGGATTTCGGGAACGGCTGAGAGCGTCGTGATGCCGGGCAACGCCGTCTTTGAACGCAACAAACGCCTCTGGCTGAGCGAGAGACGCTTGCCACTCAGCCGTAGCCTTTATGCCGTCGGTGAGGAAATAGTGAGTGAATAGCTGGCCGGTCATATTGAGATAAAGCCGCTAGTGCCCCGACAGCTTAAACAAATTGACCGCCGTAAAATTGATGATGGCCCAGATCGTAAACAGCAGCGCCAACTCAGTCCACAGCGACATCCTCTCGTCTTTGGGCACCCGCATCGCCAGATGCAGCACCGCATAGGCCATTGGGATCAGCAGCAGATTGTTGGCATTGGCCCCTTTGAGCACAAAGTCAAGAGTGCGCGGGTCGAACAATATGAACAGCAGCCAGCCAAACGGGAAGACGATCTGGAAAATGCGAATCCAGCGGCGGTAGCCCTCTTCTTCGGCCAGCGCACTCACCTTCAGTTGCCGCAAAAAGTCGGCACCGATCCTCCCCGAAGAAGCAGCGAAAACCAGCAGCGTGGAAAAGAGCGTGCAAAACCCCCCGAACATGAAGATGTAATACGCCCAGCCGCCGATGCTCTCGGTAAAAATTAGCGATACTTGCTCGACGACCTTCATACCTTCGGGCAAGACTTGTAACTGATTGAGCACTGACGCGCCCAGCAGGTAATACGCGCACGTGACCACCAGCGCAATGCCCGTACACACGCCCGCATCCGTGATCAAGACCCGCATCCAGCCCCGGTAGCGCGCCTGCCATTCCGGGCTATCGTCTTTTGGCCCGACGAAATCCGGGTAGCCTTTTTCCACGATCCAATAGGGATACATGAAAAGCTCGACCGCGGTCGCGCCGACCGATCCCATCACCGCCAACGCCACAAACGCGCCTTCGGCAGGCATGGCAAAGCGGAAACCCGAGGCGATTTGCGCGCTGCTGATTGCGTAGCCCGTCCCTTGCAGTGCGAGCACCGAGCCGATGACGACCAAGCTGAAGGTCGCCACCAACGCGGAAACCATTTTCTCCAAGTCGCCGTACAGCCCCCGCCAGAGCAAAACCGACATGGCGAGGAAAATGACCACCGCCCACACTTGTTCGGACGCAAAGGGAAAAACCGTGACCATCAGCCCGGCCACCGATCCCAAGATGCCGATGACGGCCACCGTCACCGAGAAGTAGCCCACCACGCAGAGCCACGCGATCCACGAGGTGCCGCGCCAGCGCGTGCCCGGCACTTGGTCGAGGATTTGCACGGTACTGCTCTTGCGCAACAGGCACTGCCGACCCAATTCGAGTTGAATCACAAACTTGACCAAACAGGCCAAGATCACGCCCCAGAGAAAGACAAATCCAACCTCGGCCCCCATCCGCGTCGTCACCAACAACTCCCCCGAGCCAACCACCGATCCCGAAACAACGACGCCGGGTCCAATATTGCGTAAGAGGCCGCCAAAATGAGACGGGGCCTCGCGAATGCTGCTTTGCGCGCTGTCCATAATACACTCCGTTTTGTCGTCTGGGACGCGGGCATCTCGCCCGCAAAAGCGGCTTTAAGATAGGAACTTACTAACCGTTGGCCACTCAAAAACCAGCCACAATCCCCCGCAGCCCCTCGGCATATTGCCCAAGCATCGCATCGGCCCGATCCCCGCTGCCGCGCTTATGGATCACTTCCACCGAGCAATACCCATCAAACCCAGCCTCTGCGAGTAGTCGTAGCGGCTCAGCGTGATCGAAAACACCTGCACCCAGCACATCGCTGACCTGCAACCTGCCATCGACGATCGTCCCATCGTGGGCGTGGATGTGGCGCGTATGCGCGCCCAGCATCTGGAAGCTCTCGGCTGGCTCTTCCAGCACCCGCTGCGTGTGCATAAAATCCCACAGCACCTGCAAATTCGGGTGCCCAGCCCGCTCGACAACCGCGCGCACCGGTGCCGAGCAGCACCAATCGTCGTGCGTTTCCAGCAACAACGTCACGCCGCGTTCAGCCGCCGCGGGCAACACCTGCGCAAAGCCCTCCACCACGTAATCGACGACAGCAGTCCACTCGCGGCCCCGGTCGCGCTGGCCGCCGAAAACCCGCACCAAGCCACAGCCCAAATCTGCCGCTAGGTCGATGTACTTTTTCAAGTCCTCCACGTGTCCGGCCCGCTCTGCCGCATCGGGCACCGCCATCCGCGCACCCGTAGCAATACAGCAGATTTCCAGCCCCTCGTCCTCCATCCGCCGGCGAATATCCCGCCGCTCTTGGGCCGCAAGCGCAGCCTCAATGCCGCAGGCGTGATCCCACTCAACGCGCGGCTCAAACCCCTGATAGCCGTGCCGCTTCATGCCGGCGACGACCTCGTCCAAGGTCCAGTCCGGACACGCGCTGCTCATAGTCGCCAATTTGATCATAGTATTTTGTTCTCCTCAGTAGCGTTGCGAATGTAACGAATGGACAGGATAGATGGGATTGTATTGTTTTATCCCATCCTATGTCAAACACCCTCAATTGATGCAAGGTCCCTCATGCAAATCGGCACCACCCTCACTCGCTTTATCATCGAAGAAGAGCGGCAGCACCCCGAGGCCACTGGCGAATTCACCGGCCTACTCACCGACCTGACCAGCGCGGCCAAAATCATCTCTCGCGACGTGAACAAGGCCGGCCTCGCCGAGGTAATGGGCATCACCGGCCGCACCAACGTCCACGGCGAAGAGGTGCAAAAACTCGACGAGTTCGCCAATGCGCTCATCATCCGCACCACCGATCACACGGGCCAGCTTGCGGGCATGGCTTCCGAAGAGATGGACGACATTTATCCCATCCCGGAAAGACACCCGCGCGGCAACTACATCCTCGTCTTCGATCCGGTTGATGGCTCGTCCAATATAGACGTGAACGTCTCCATCGGCACCATCTTCTCCATCTACCGCAAGAAAAGCACCGACACCGTTGCTCACAGCGACTTCCTCCGTTGCGGCCGCGAGCAAGTCTGCGCTGGCTACATCATCTACGGCTCCAGCACCATGCTGGTCTATACCACCGGCAGCGGCAGCCACGGCTTTACCCTCGACCCAAGCCTCGGCGAATTCCTGCTCTCGCACGAGCACATCGAAATCCCCAAGAAAGGTCAGTACTATAGCGCCAACGAGGGCAATTATCCTAGGTGGGACAAGCCAGTGCGCCACTATGTCAAGCAGCTCAAAGAAGGTCCGCAATCCTACTCGGCGCGCTACATCGGCTCGCTCGTAGCCGACTTCCACCGCAACCTGCTCAAGGGCGGCATCTTCCTCTACCCCGGCGACAGCAAGTCGCCCAACGGCAAGCTGCGGCTCTTGTACGAAGCAGCCCCCCTCGCCTTTGTCGTCGAACAAGCCGGCGGCGCAGCCTCCAACGGAACCCAGCCCATCATGGACTTGCAGGCCACCGAACTACACCAACGGACGCCGCTGTTCATCGGCAGCAGAGACGACGTAGCCACTCTGGAGGAATTTGTGCGCGATGGGCGGGAAACAGCGTGAAAATCACGGCCATCAAACTATCCGTTTTCGAGCTTCCAGCCACCACCACCCTCTTCGATCTAGAGCAAGTTCCCTACGGCCATCACACCCGCTGGCAGGCCCGCGGCCACCGCCGCGCCGAGGCTCCCATCCACGTGCTGCACGTGCTGACCGACGAAGGCTTGGAAGGCATCTGCACGGTCGGCGACGCCCGCTACCAGACCATGCGCCGCGAGGAGTTGGAAGCCCTGTGCATCATGGCCATCGGCCAAGACCCACTCGACCGCGAGCAGCTCTACGACAAGCTGCGCTGGGCCACCCGCTCGCTGTTTTCGCGCCCGGGCTGGCACGGGGCTTTTGACAATTGCCTCTGGGACATCGCCGGGCAAGCCGCTGGCCTTCCGGTTTGCGCTCTAATCGGTCGAGCGCGCCCGCGCTGCCGAGCCTATTACAACTTCCCCTCCGGCAGTCTCGACGCCGCCCTAGAAGGGGCAGACCAAGCACTCGCATCGGGCTTTGTGGCGCTCAAAGACCATTGGTCCGGCCCTCCCGACACTAATATCGCGTGGTCGCGCGCCATCCGCGATCACGTCGGTCCCGACATCGATCTATTGCACGACGCGGCTGGCAGCCCCTACACCCTGCGCGAAGCCCTGCGCGTTGGCCGCGCACTGGAGGAACTCAACTACGGCTGGTTTGAGGAGGCCATTTCCGACCGCGACCTCCAGGGCTTGCAAACGCTGTGCGCCGAACTCGACATACCCGTCATGGCCCTTGAAACTCTGATGCACGACTACGAACTCTGCGTCGCTTGGGTTCGCGCCAAGGCCACGGATCTCATCCGCGCCAACGCCCGCCACGGCACCACAGCCACCCTCAAACTCGCCGCTATAGCCGCTGCCCACCGCACCACCATCGAACTCAACGGTCCAGGCGGACTTTTTGGCTTAGTCCACGCCCACCTAGTCTGCGCCCTGCAAAACACCACGTACTACGAGTATTTCCCCGGCGGCAGCCGCGACGAAATCGGCCGCGAGATCGGCCTACTCAATCCCCCGCTTCCCGTCGATGGCCACATTGCGCCGCCGACCGGCCCCGGCTGGGGAGCCGAGTGGGACCGGGCCTATTTCGCCAAAAAGCGCGTGGCCGAATGGTAAATCGCCATTACTTGACTTCTATAGTGCATGTTCCGCATACGAATCGCCGGTAGTGGTTCAGTTTGAAAATAGCCGTACATAAGAAGGCCCCTTGGTACGGGGCCTTTGTTTTCAAAGTAGCCCACTACCTCACTACCGCCCTCTTAGCAGCCTCTGGCTCCCGGTAGATGATTTTCAAAAGTGCTTGCGCCGGACCACTGGGAATCCGCCGGCCTTGTTCCCAGTCCTGAAGGGTGCGGATGTCGATGCCAAAGGTCTGG
>JAJDVZ010000143.1:0-9109 GCA_022825835.1 Candidatus Latescibacterota bacterium | reverse complement strand
GCCCTGCAATTGGAGATGAATATCCTCGAACGCGAGGTCGAGGAGGCCCGCCGCCGCTTGGAGCGCGCCCACATCCGCGCCGACAGAGACGGCGTGCTCACCGCGATTGCGCCGGAAGTTGGCGCTTCCATCAACCAGGGCCAAGAAATCGCCCGCATCGCCGACCTTAGCTCGTTCCGCGTCGATGTCACAGTTTCCGATATCCACGCCCGCCGGCTCCAGACCGGGCTGTGGGTGCGCTCGCGCATTAATGAAGAAGAATACGTAAAGGGCCACATCGCCCGCATCCTGCCCACGGTCGAAGGTGGGATCATCCAGCTCGAAGTCGAACTAGAAGATTCAGCGCATGCGCTGCTGCGGCCCAACCAGCGGGTGGACGCCTACATCGTCACCGCGCGCAAGGACCGCGCCCTGCGCGTCAAGCGGGGGCCGTTCATCAGCGGGCGGGAGGGCCTGCACGAGGTCTTTGTGGTGCGCGGCCAAACCGCAGTGAAAACCGAGGTGCGCATCGGCATTGCCAATTTCGAGTACTACGAGGTGGAGGAGGGGTTAATCGAGGGCGACGAGGTGATCATCTCGGATGTGAAAGACTACCTGCACTTGGACGAAGTCCAGATCAAATAAAGGAGACTGCCATGATCAAACTCGAAAGCATCGAAAAGGTGTACCGCACCGAGCAAGTCGAGACCTTGGCTTTGAGCAATATCAATTTCGCCGTTGACGAGGGGGAGTTCATCTCGGTGATGGGGCCGTCCGGCTCGGGCAAGAGCACGCTGCTCAACGTCATCGGCCTGCTCGACGAACCTTCCGCTGGCGAAATCGTCCTCAACGGGCAGGCCATCAATTCCTACGCCGACCGCTACTTGGCGCGCATCCGCAACGAGGAGGTCGGCTTCATATTCCAGAGTTTCCACCTGATCGCCGATTTGAACGTGGTCGATAACGTGGAGATTCCCCTGCTCTATCGCCGAGGGCTGTCGGGCAAGGAGCGGCGGCAGATGGCGCTGAAGGCGCTGGATCGGGTCGGGCTGAGTTCGCGAGTGAAGCACTTCCCGTCGCAACTGTCGGGTGGGCAGCAGCAGCGCGTGGCCGTGGCTCGGGCCATTGTTGCGCAGCCGCACATCCTGTTGGCCGACGAGCCGACGGGCAATTTGGACAGCCAGATGGGCGACGAAATCATGGGCATCATGCACCAGCTCAACGAAGAGGGCACCACCATCGTCATGGTGACGCACGACCAGCGCCTAGCAGATCGAACCGGGCGCACGGTGCGGCTCTTCGACGGGCGGCAGGTCCAGTGAGAGGAGGATGAGATGCTAAAGAACTACATCAAAATGGCGCTCAAGGTTCTGCTGCGGCGCAAGGTCTTTACCTGCATCAGCCTCGTTACCATCAGCTTTACGCTCATGGTGCTGATGGTGGCGACGGCCTTGTTCGACCACGTCTTTGGCTCCTTCCCGCCGGAGACACGGGCGGATCGGACGCTCATCTTGCAGTCGATAAAAGGGGAAAAATTGGGAGAGACAGGCTATATAGTTAACTCGCCTAGCTATGCCTTTTTGAAACGGTATGTGTCTTCACTGGCCCAAGCGGAAAAGGTGTCCATTTCCGGGGGCGGTGCATCCACAGAAGCGACGTTCCGCAAAGGCGAGAAGATCGAATCCGAGCTCAAGTACACGGACGGGGTGTTCTGGGAGATCCTCGAATTCGACTTCCTTGAAGGCCGCCCCTATACAGTACAAGAGGTAGAGGAGGGCCAACGGGTAGCCGTAATCAATGAGGCGACGCGCCAGGTATTTTTCGGAGGAGAGCAGGCCGTGGGCAAGCACATCGAACTCAAGGAACAAGCGTTCCGCGTAGTAGGAGTCGTATCCAATGTGCCGGCATTCCGCCTGATGACCTTTGCTGATATCTGGGTACCCGTCAGTGCCCAAAAAACAGATGATTACCTGCGTTACGATTCGGTGTTTAGCGGCTATCAGGCACTTATCCTAGCGCCTAGTGCGGCCGAAATACCGCTTATCAAAGAGGAATTCGCCGATGTGCTCACCCGGGTCGAATACCCCAATCCCGACCAAGTCAACCACATCTCTGGCGGCCCGACAACGCTGTTAGAACATACTTTGGAAGGCATGTTCTCCTTTAGCATGCTAACGAGCCGTGGGTTCATAGCGCTGGTTGGCGTTCTCATCCTGCTCTTCATGCTCCTGCCGGTGGTCAGCTTAGTCAATATCAACACTACCCGCATCTTGGAGCGCGCTTCTGAGATCGGGGTGCGCAAGGCATTTGGCGGATCTTCGCTCACCTTGGTGGGACAGTTCCTAGTAGAAAACGTGCTTCTCACGCTCTTGGGCGGTGCCTTGGGGCTGGTTTTTACTTTTCTCGTCCTGCAAATGCTCGGTGCCAGCGACATTGTGCAATACGCCGAATTCCATCTGAACCATCGCATCTTCCTCTACGGCTTGGTGATGACCCTAGTCTTCGGTCTGATTTCTGGCGTCTATCCGGCGTGGAAAATGTCGCGCCTGCATATCGTAGAGGCCCTCAGAAGGAGGAAGCAATGATACGCCATCTCTGCAAGATAGTCTGGAATCGCAAAAGGGCGAACGCGTTAACAGCCCTCCAGATTTTCATTTCTTTCCTGCTCGTTTTTACCACGGCTTCCCTCGCCATGGACAAAGCAGGCAATTATTGGCGACCCCTTGGATTTTCCTACGAAGACAGGTGGGTTGTGAACTTCCACCCGGATCGGGTCAGCGGGCGGGTCGGCGGGGAGAAGCCGCCTGTGAGCCGCAGACAGGTCTATCTGGCCTTAGAGGGATTCGACTGGATTGAGTCGGTCTCCTCGGCGGATTACATGGCCCTCCCCTATAGGCTCGGTCTTCAGGCCCTATTTACCGTAGATGGACGATTTGTCTCCATTGGCAGTGTTTCGGACCAGTTCCACCAGACGCTCGGGCTGGACTTGGTCAGCGGGCGGTGGTTTGGCGAAGAGGACGCGGCTCTGGACTGGGAGCCAATCGTGATAACCCAGCCGCTCAGCGAGGAGCTCTTTGGCAGTGAAGATCCCATCGGCCAAAAGATTGAAGAGTGGCAGGGGTCTAACGAACGGATCATCGGGGTGGTCTCTGACTATCGCCGCCTCGGGGAGTTTTCCGATCCTGGTTTCTTCGTGTTTACTCGCCAGAGTGAAGAAGAAAATCGCGGCAATTTTTTAGTCAAAGTACGTCCCGATACGCCGTTGGCTGCCCAAGAGCAAATCGATAGACGGCTTAAGGCCATGGCACCGGGCTACGAAGTCAACATTACGACCTTAGCGGATTCCCGAACCTCGTCGTTCAAGTTGACTCTAGTCCCCTTGTTCGCTCTCGGGGTCGTCTCGGTGTTGGTGCTGGGTATGGTGGCTCTGTCGTTGAGTGGCGTGTTGTGGCAGCGGACGACGCTGAGGACCGAGGAGATCGGTCTGAGAAGGGCCTTGGGAGGGTCCGCGGCCAGTATCTACGCGCAGTTGACGGGCGAGATAGTGGTGGTCGCCAGTGTCGGCGTAATTGCTGGTCTGCTGGTCATCTTGCAATTCCCATTGCTGGAACTGCTCAATTACACCAGCGGGATCTACGCGCTCAGTCTGGCCTTTGCGGCGCTGGTAATTTACGGCCTCGTGATCGTGTGTAGCCTGTACCCAGGGCGGCTAGCCTGTCAGGTTCGGCCGGTCGAGGCGCTGCACCACGAATGAAGCGGAATGTGGCTGTCCGAAGCTCAAACAACCCCAAACGCATTTCACACATCCCATAGGAGGATGACATGAAATCGATCAAGTCTGCAATCACCATCATCGCCCTCGTCGCCACGGCGTTCAGTTGTGGAATAGCCAGCGCGGAGAGCATCACGGTGAAAATGGAATCCGTGCGCGAGGATTCCGTAGAGCACCTCTTCCAGCCTGGTCTGATGCGCGCTTTGGGCGGCTCGCAGTTGGTGGAAGGGTTGCCCGAAATTCAATCGGTTGCTGAGCTAGAAATCCACGAGTCCTTACACGCCCGCCTGTCCTTCGACGATTCGTCGGCTGAGCCGATTATCATAGTGGGACAAGATAACGACGGACAGGATATTGCCTTCGCCCTTGCCGATTCTACTGCACAGCCGCATCAACTCCAGTTGACAAAAGGTCCTTTTAAATACGTTCCAGGTGATGACGCTCTGAGAGCCGAGTTGACCGTACCTCCGGCTGGTCAAGCGCCTGAGTCCAAGATCGAACTCTTTATCAGCCGCGAACGAAATGACGTGTTGCACCGCCCCTTAGGACTGCGCTTGGGCAAGGCAACCATCGGAGACAGGCGCTATGCCTTGGCAATAATGAGGTCTCCGGGTTTCTTGGCCTATACCCTACCTGCTGACTCACTGGACCTTACTTTACATCAGCTCATGATTGACCGCGACGGGGACGGCGTATTCTTGACCAGTCTATACGGCCAAACCGAGGTGCTGGAGGACGAGGCTTTCTGGGTCAACGAACCCTTCTTGATCGACGGTCGGGCCTACAAACTAGCCCATGTGTCGGCGACGGGGGATCAGTTAGTGATTGAGCGCAGTGATCAAACGGTCGCGCTCGCCGTGGGCTTTGAGATGCCCAATGTCACCGTTACTCGGCTCGACAGCACCACCATTGATCTGAGCACGCTGCGCGGCAGGCCCGTTGTCATCAACTGGTGGCAAACCTTCTGTCCACCCTGCATCACGGAGATTCCCGAACTCAACGGACTGGTCGAGAAATACGCGGACCGCGATGTCAAATTTCTCGCCATTGCCCACAATGAAATGGCAGAGTTGACGCCGTTTTTGGAGAAGCATCCGTTCACCTTTGACATCGCTTTGGCGGATGACGAAGCCGTGTACATTTTCGGCCAAGGTTATCCGCGCCATGTGGTCATCGACGGCAACGGCAAAGTCGCCTACGATGTCCATGGCTACAGTCCTGATACCGCTGACAGGATCGATATGGTTATCGGCTCGCTGTTGAACGAGCTTTGAGCATTCTACAACCATTCACCGGAACTACCAGTTTCGCTAGAGGTGCCTCACCACGAATGAGTTGGGATATTATGGACTGCAAAAAAATTAACGCGACGTTGCTTTTAACAATGGCCATCTTGGCTGCCTTATGGACCGTCTCCCCAGTCCATGCCCAGCCGTGGCTGGTGCGCGGCACAGTCACCGACGCGGCCACCGGGCAGCCCCTGCCAGCGGCTACCGTCCAGCTAGCCGACACCTATCGCGGGACCATAGCTAATGACGAGGGCGAATACTCGCTCAAGGTGCAGCAGTTACCGGCGACGTTGACAGTGAGTTATATCGGCTACGTCTCCCAAGAGCGCGTGGTGACGGCCCCTGTGGAGCGGATCGATTTCGCCTTGACGCCAGTGCCCTTTCTGCTCGATCCCATTGTGGTGACTGCCCAAACCTCAGCCGAGAGTATCATGCGTCAAGTCATTCGCCGCAAACAGGAGTGGCGGCCCAGCTTGGCCAGCTATCAGGCGCAAGCCTATGCCCGGCGCGTTTTGGAAAACGAAGAAGGCATTGTCTCGATCGGCGAAATGGCCTCGGAGATTTATTGGGAGCGGGAGCGGGGGCTGCGCGAAGTGGTCAAGTCGAGGCGCGTGACCCAAAATTTGGCTGCCCAAGCAGACTACATCTCGGCCTTTGCGGGGTTTGCGAATTTCTACGACGACGATATCCCCTTTATCGGCCACACCCTGATCGGGCCGACCCATCCCGATGCCCTCAAGCACTACCGCTTCGACTTGATCGGCCGGCGCTATTTAGACGATAAGGTGGTATTCGACATCTCGGTTGAGCCAAAGAATAAATTGCAAGCCGCTTTTGTTGGTCGCGTCGCGGTATTGGATGAGGATTTCGCCTTGCTCGAAGTAGAGTTGGCACCTAGCCGGGCGAGTATGACCTCGGCTGTTCCCCTGCCCCTGATCGAGCACATGGATTTCGCCTACCAACAGCAGTTCCGCGGCTTTGCTGGAGGGGTGTGGTTGCCGGTCGATTACCGAGCTTCTATGGCAGTAAAAATCAGCACGGTGGGGCTGCACTTTCCCGCGATTAAATACAATGTGATAACGCGGCTGAGCGATTGCCAAGTCAATGTCGATATGCCCGATTCGCTCTACGCCAGCGAGGAAGTGCTGCGGGTCGATTCGCTGGCCGTGGCCCAGGACAGTTCCTTTGTCCGGCTGGCCGACAAGGTGCCCCTGTCGGCGCGGGAACAAGCCGCTTATGCGACCATCGACAGCACTATGCAGTTCGAAAAGGCTTTCCGGCCGACGGGATTTCTCGCTCGTTTGTTGGTGAAGGAGCAAGGGGAAGAGACGGAGGAGCGGACGGAACAGACCACGGAAAAGACGGGAGTGCGGGTGGAGCCGTCGCGCTGGGGATCGGTCAATCTGAAGCCCGCTTTGCGATACGACCGGGTGGGTGGGGCTCATCTGGGGTTGGAGGGAAAACGGGGTCTGGGCGGTGGACTGGAGGCTGGTGCCGCTGCCGGATACAACGTCGGTCTGAAGCGCTGGTCTTACCGGGGCCGGGTCGGCTGGCAGCAGACAGCAGGTAAGGCGGCTCTGGAATACGGGAGAGGGCCGGTGCCGCGCATTCCTTCGGACAGCTATTTCCCGTTGCTCAACAGCGGCCAATTCCTGCTGGGCTTGGACGACTATTTTGATTATTACTGGAACGAAAGGCTGCGGGCGCGGCTACATCTTTCCCTGCCGGGTCAGGTCGGCTTGGCAGTGGGCTTTAACCACGAGGAGCATTCTTCGCTACAGGAGACGACCAGTTTTAGTCTGTTAAATCGGGACCGGAGGCCGCGGCCCAACCCGGCGATTGAGGAAGGTCGGCTGCGCTCGGTAGAGGCGGGCCTCGAATGGGGTGGGTCGTACCAACCTTTTGGAATAACGGAGAATCGGCGAGTCGCAGTGGGGGTGGAGCATAGCAGCGCCGGACTGGGCAGCGACTTTTCCTTCACCCGTTTGCGTCTGGCCTTGGACGGCCATTTCAAAACCTTCCTCAAGCGCCGCGTCACGCCCAACTCGCTCGATGTGCGATTGGTGGCGGGATACTCAATCGGCGATGTGCCAATGCAGCGCTTTGGATGCTTGGAGGCCAGCATGGGCTTCTTCTCCCCCTTTGGCGCTTTCCGCACGGTGCGCGGCCATCCCTATGAGGGGGAGCACTACGCGGCCCTGTACTGGGAGCACAACTTCAAGACCACGCCCTTTGAGCTATTGGGGCTGTGGGATTGGGCCATGCGGGGCGCGGGGTTGGTGGTACACGGGGCTTCGGGGCGGACGTGGATTGACCCGGAGCGGCGAGCCAAAATGGGGTACGACCCGCGCTACAAGGAAAGTTTCCACCATGAGGTGGGGGTCTCGCTCATGCTGTATCACCTGCTGCGCATCGATTTCACCCGGCGCTTGGATCGGCCCGGCTGGGGCGTGGGGTTGAGTTTGGTGCGCTTTGATTTTGGGGGTACTGTTACTGTGAAGTAAAGACGTTGACAGACAACATGTTGCTGCTAGCGATGTTTCGGACGAATTTCACCGGACGCTTGGGCTAGCCGAGGCCCTTTACCGCGAATGAGGAAGGAATCGACCATGCGTTATCTCATGTTAGCCGTTTTTCTGTTCGCGTCGTCGGCGTATGCCGCGCCACTCCAAGAAGCACCTGAGGGCAATTACGATTTGGTGGCCGTCGAAGTCGTCCATATACCTGAGGAAGTGGTGGTCGGCGATGAAGTCGTATTCGTCAACCATCTGGCCAACCAAGGCACCGACGCCATTCCTCCCCGCACCTATTGGGTCGATTTTTACGTGGACGGCGAGTGCGTCAGCTTCGATCACGGCACGGGAGGTTTGAGGCCGGGCGGGACTAGTACCTACTCGAAGGCCGAAGGCTACTATCACTTCAAGCCGACGGAACCGGGGACGTACACGTATCGCTGGATATTGGACAAGGAAGACAATCTGCCTGAGACAGACGAGACCAATAATGTCATTGAAGGGACCATCGTCGTGGCCGAGCGCTCGGCTGAGTACGACAGACGCCAAGCGGCCAAACAGGCCCTGCTAGATCAACTCGAACTCATCGGCGAAAATATAGTAGAAGGACACTATCCCCCCGAACTCGAACTTAGCCCGGATTCAACCCACCGAGAGTTACAGTGGTTCACAGAGTTGTTCGACGAGATCGGGCTTAAAGTGCAATCGGGGGACTATTATAGTAACTATCTGACGTCCCAGGCGTTCGCTCCTCCAGGGGGAAGGGCTACTCATCGCTTGGCCTTCAGAAATATGAGTGAGAGCGAATGGCCAGCGTTGTTCGTCCAGTATTTCGACGGGGAGGAATGGGCCAAACAGGCCATCAGCGAATTCTACCGGGACAATCAGGTTACGGTGACCTTCAGGGTGGCTCACAACGAGCAAACCGGTACTTTCCGCCTGCTGGAATCGAGTAGGGTGAGTTATCTTTCCCCAGATGAGAGGGGTTGGCTCGGCGTATGGTTGGCCGAGGGCGAGAGTGGCGCGGTCATTGACCGAATAGAGGACAATAGTCCCGCGCAAGAAGCTGGCTTTGAACTAGGCGACATTTTGCTCACCCTAGCAGGGAAACCCATAATTTCCCCATCCCAACTAGACTTCCTACTGAGGCGTATGAAACCCGGCACCAAGGTTGCGTTCGGGCTAGTGCGCAATGGTGTCCAAATGGAGAAGACGGTACAGTTGGGAACCCAACCCGAACGCCGCCGCCGCAGATGAGGACTGGGCAATGATCCTAGTCATAGATGACGATATTTCCGTGACCACGTCGCTGTCCCTGCTGTTCAAGCAAGCCGGGTACCAGACCGCGACCGCCGCGTCTCCGGCAGAAGTCCTTTACCGCGAATAAGGAAGGAATCATGCGTTATCTCATATTAGTAGGACTTACGCACAGAGCTCAACAGGCGTATTCTACTGTTGGTCAATCAGTGGGGTATTGGCCCTGCCTGCGTAGCTAAAGCCTTGCCTTTTTGGAGGGAATTATGGCCCAACCGACGCGCTTAGATTACTGCCAGTAT
>JAJDVZ010000126.1:0-46845 GCA_022825835.1 Candidatus Latescibacterota bacterium | reverse complement strand
CTCTTGGCCGGTGACCACGCCGCGCTCCTTGAGGCCGATCATCTGCTCGTGCTCGATTTCGACTTCGGCTTCGCGCGCTTTGGCCTGCTCTAGCATTAAGTGAGCCTCTTCGAGGTCGAGCAGGATGCGCTGCTGTTCTTTGGTCAGGGTCTCAGACTGCGCTGCCAAGGCGAACACCAGCAGGCCGAAAACATATAAGATGGAAGACATGGCGGCACTCCTTTCGGTAGCAACTCAGTTGTCCTTTACATTCGGCCGCTCGTCCTCAGCAGCTGTTCTACGAACTCAACCTTGTCGTCTATCTGGAGCTCGCGGTATAATTCCAATGCTTGCCGCCACTGAAGTAAGGCATCATAAGGAGCCTGATTCGACGCATAGACTCCCCCTAAGCTAACTCTAACGTCGGCTACGGCCTTCAAGTCCGATACTTTCTCAAACTGTTGCACGGCTTGCCGGTACGCCTCTTCTGCCGCATGAAAGTTTTCAACGCTCACGTAGGCATTACCCAAAACGGTCGTCTGTATCGCTTGGCCTTTGTCGTCTCCAATCGCGTCAAATAGTGCCTTCGCCTGCTGGAATAACGCCGTGGCTTCTGGCGTGTCACCTTTCTCCAATAGCACCTGCCCTAGACCGCCCAGGGTGCGAGCCTCAAACTGTTTATGGCCTAATTTTCGTTGGGTAGCCAGCGTCCGACGATACATGGCTTCCGCCTCATCAAATCGACCCGTCTGGCTATATACGCCTCCTAAGACGCTGTAATGATGCGCCAATCCCTCGTCGCGCTGGAGCCGCTCCTCAATCGCAATGCCTTTTTTTAGAATGTCCTCGGCCTCAGCTAAACGCTGCTGTTGGAGATAGACCATACCCAAGCCCTGATAGTGGCCAGAAATACCCGGCAGATCGCCGAGCTCTTCGCACACGTTCAGCCCCTGATGGAAGTAGGCCTCAGCCTCCTCTAGTTTGTTTTGCTGGAGTGCCAACAGCCCCAAGTTGCCGCATTCTTCCGCCCAATAGGCTCTATTGCCCGACGCCTCGTGGAGTTGCTGAGCGCGGATGTGCAGGTCTCGCGCCTCGGCGATGTTTCCTTGGAGATGGGCGACAAAGCCTCTGTTGCTGTAGTTGACGGCTAGACGATCCTCATCACGACGTTCACTATTGATCTCAAAGGCCGCATTGAGATAGTCAACCGCCTTATTCATCTGCCCCTTGACTTGGTACATAAGTCCCAAGCCGCTACACGCATCGGCTTCCATCTCCCGATCCTGCCACTGCCGTGCTTTCGCAAGGGCTCTTCGGTAAAGCCCTTCGGCCTTGTCGAGTTCACCTTGTTCCTTGCAATAGCGGCCCAACAGGAGACAAGCCTTCGCTTGGGTGCGTATATCGCTATTTTGTGCGACCCGCGCCCGCTGTATCGCTACGTCGCGTTCGGGAATTAACGGAATGATTTCCATGTGTTCGAAATACCCTCCTTCTCAGCCCAAAGCCCACTGATTCGGACGATGGTCCAACAGGAATTGGTACTGCTGCCAGTCCGCATCCGTGAGGGTCCGGTAGCGTTGGTCGAACTCGACTAAGTCCTCTACTAGGGATTCTTCGGGCAGGAACGGGTCTGGCCACAGGTGAGCGAACCAAAAGTAGAGCAAGCGGATACGCGGCTCTTGAAATTTGTCAGCCATATACTCGATGGCCCGATGGCGCACCGCCGTCTCTGCGGCGTTGAAGTCGTGGAAATGGTATAGATGATAGGTGTCGGCCGGCACTCCATAGAGCCGACACCCGTACTGTTGGCATCGGTATGCCAACTCCCATCCCTCGCAAAAAGGAATATTGATATCGAACCCGCCGAGGGATCGCAGTACCTCGCGGGGAAGGGCGCTATTATGAGGAGTCAGACCTAGCCAAGCCACAGCAGCGTCCGGGCAGCGGCGAAAGAGATCGATTTGTTCGTCCTGCATCTGTTCCAGTTCGGGGAACGGGTAGCCGCCGGGGAGGGCCCGCTCGTGGATTGCCGCAAAATCGTGGCGAACCATCGCTTCGGTCAAGATCAACTCTGTCCGGTGGCTCTCTAGGTAGTCTTTCTGGACGCTGGGGATGGCGACATTAGCGAGCGACCCACGCTGGGGGTCTTGGAAAAACTCCAACTCGGCCAGTGAGTATAGCTGGCCGCACAATACGCTATCTGGCCCGTGTTCTCGAAAGGCGTCTAAATACGTTTGTAGCAGGTCAGGGGCCGGCAGAGCGTCTCCGTCGAGCAACACGACGAGGTCGCCTGCGGCTTGGTCAATCCCTCGGTTCCGCGCCGAGCAGCGCCCTTCGTTCGGATAGAGTCTGATCGGCTTCATATTGTCGATGTGCAACGCATCGAGCATCTCTGTCGTGCCATCGGTCGAGCCGTCATCAATCACCAAGACTTCAAAGCACTCGGGTGAAAGAGTCTGGCCCTCCAAGCCGCTCAAAACCAAGCGGAGCCGTTCCCGTTGGTTGTGCGTAGGTATGACGACACTAATTTCCATGGTCATCCTTCATCGAGGATCTCGGTCTGCAAGCGGCACTCGTACGGCAATTCGGTCTGCAAGTCCCACCGATTGGGATCGTTGGCCTGAGCGTCTGGCCGCTCTACGAGGCATTGCGAGATATTTTTGACGGAATTGGAACACCGAATGCGTTGGGTGTCCAAATGACCAAAGTAGTAGGACCAATACGGGTCAGTGTTCGTCTCGATCAGGCGGCGCAGTGCCGGGTCGGCGACATTGTGGTCCGTCAGGGCGGTCTGCCCGATGACAATGCCGTGGAATTCGACGGGCACCCAGCCCTTTTCCGCCAAATAGACCTCAGTCCAAGTGTGGCCGAAGATAGGTTCTCTATAGGTGCCAAGAGCAAAGCTATCGTCCCCGCTAGGATACCCGATCAAGGCACCGGCGACCTCGCGCACGGGTATTCCGTCTAGACGGCACAGAGCCATAAACGCTCGGGAAAGTGTGATACAATGACCGTCGGTATCGCCCAAGATGGCTTGGGTACTGTACCCAATACTCTGGCTGGGGTCTTTGGTTTTCTTGAATCGTTTGGTGTGTATCAGAGCCTCGTATAGATCACGGGCACGACACTCGTCGCTGCGCCTTTCCCTAGGGCCTAGTTCCTGCCGGAAAACCTCGACTTCGGGGCA
This sequence comes from Candidatus Latescibacterota bacterium, assembly GCA_022825835.1. Taxonomy (GTDB): domain Bacteria; phylum Latescibacterota; class UBA2968; order UBA8231; family UBA8231. The sequence goes on along the minus strand of JAJDVZ010000126.1, from coordinate 43,679 downwards.
ATCCACCAGAGCAGGGTCTAGGCTCAAATACCGTTTCCGATCAATGGGACTTAGAGGGTCCGGCTGAAATCCATTGGCCGACGGGAATTCTTCCACGGTCAAATCGCAGACATAGCTCAGCTCCCAAGTCTCGCTTTCAGCGGAACCTTTGGTCAGCTCGTAGTTGTAGAAAAAGCCCATCGCCGGCACCAACACGGCTTCCATATCAGCAGGCTCGCAGGTGATGTATTGGATAGCCCGTTGGCCGCCCCCTTCGATGGGATAAGGCAGGAAGATTCGGGTACGCTGACCGGGTTGAAGTGGTGCTGGATCGATCCGCAACTGATAGGTCACTCGATATCGCTGCCATTTCTTGCGACCCCGGACGCCCTTTTCGTCCCGGATGAAAAATCGGTTGCGCTTGTGCTCCAATGCTCGATAATCGGCCTCAAAAAAGCGAGACTCGTGGTCGTAGAGCCAATTCCACGAATCAATGCGGTCGTAATACAACGCCCCGTGAACCTTGTGGTGCGGCAGTCCCCGGCCCGTGCCTTCGTGCAGAATCGCCTCTACGTCCTCGGTTGAAAGCGGAGTACTAGCGACCAGATAGCGGACGAATTCCCGTTTTTCCATAGCATGACGCGAGTCGAGTTGATGCGGTTTTTCTTGGGAGAGGAAGAAGCCATCTATTAGGTCGGCAGCGACTTGGCCTCCGTGCCATTGGGACGCCTTTTTGGCTAAAGCACGGCACGATGCCGCGAACTGGGAATCATCTCCCAGTACTCGATACAGGGCCGTCAAAATCTCGTCGGCCTGAAATGCCTTCCGGTCGAATTTTATGCCCAATCCGAGTTGCTCAATGCGATTCAAATGGTATTCCTGATCCAAGTCCTCGGGTGCCCCGATGATGGGTACCCCGTACTGCAGGGCCTGATAAATAGCATCCATGCCGACGATCCCCACTAACGCCCGCGCCTGCTGCAAGACCCACTCGCCGGGGAGAAAGTCCGTCACCCGGACATTGCTATAACGGCTCGTTCCATCCCAGCGGCCAGCCGTGGTGACGAGCAAACGGATGGGTTCGTGCGCCACAGCCTCAATCAGCCCCTCCAAATAGTTGGGAGGCCGCCCGTTGTTGCCACAGGGCACATAGACCAGCGGCCAAGACAAATCCCAATCTTGGTCAAGAATCGCAATCGCCCCTTTTGTCTGTGGGGCATCCAGCAAAGGACCGACGTAGTGATACCCTGGAGCCGCTTGTTCTGGAGGCGGATGGAATTCGGGGATGTCCGCCAGCAGGTACAGTTTTTTCTGCGGCTTCACCTCATGTGCCTTGCTCTTGAGATACGCACCAAACGGCCCCGGTTCGATGCTGAACGACGACATCAGCCGTATGGGAAACGGATAGCCCGGCTGGCTATACGCTTGGCTTATGATGGCCTCGTCAACCCCTTCGAGTTGAGCCGCTATGGAGAGGGTCGGCTTCATATCTTGGATTACTAGGGCCGGTTTGATGGCCTGAATCAAGTTCCGTTCCGACTGAACGCAGCGATCAATCCACTCCAAGTCGTAATAGCCGTATTCACCTCGAGCCACGTATTCGTCCATCCGTTCTTGTGGCAAGGTTTCGACATCGTGTACGGGGAACTCTTCATCGGCGATTCGCTCAATATGGGGGCCGCGCCCGGCGCACTCGACCGGATACCCTCGCTCCCGCAGGGCGCGAGCGAGCACGAGCGGGCGAATGGTGTGCGCCAAGCTGTACCCGTGAAGAAAGACGAGGATTTTTCGTTGATCTCGCGCCAGTTGGTCCATTTCCATCCACCGGCGGAGCCAACGATCCCAAAGCAGCAATCGCTCAGCAAGTTTAGCTATGGCAGAATGTAACATATAGCCTCGATCTATTAGATGCCTACCGCGTCAGGGCGAATATGGGAATCGCTACCGGGTTATCCCCAATATGGACGATAATTTCGCAATCGGTCTGGCCGATCGGGAAGTTGCTCTCGTTGCGTACTTCGACGACCAGCCGCCGATCTGTTCTCCAATGCCAATCGAAAGCGAATGTGGGGGCTGGACACTTCGATTGCACTCGGACCGGGACCCGCGCCGCATCGGGTGCAACGCGCACCGCGACCGTTTTCACTTGCCGTCGGTGAGGCTTGCCCATGCCAAAAGAAAGAGCGGATGGATCTACTTGGAACTGATCTAGGACCTTCCCCTCGACATGCACAGTCTGCCGCAGTGTCCGGTCACTACCTGCCAAGTGGACTTCGACTAGGCCGTCTATGCGACGGCCCCAAGTCAACGCCTCATTTGTCCGAATCAACAACCCCGTACCTGCATCAGTAGGATATGCTACGACACCCTCGCCTTGCACTGCCACCGAGTCTATCACTAGCGGCTGGTCGGCAATCTGGGCAAGCGATAGGTGGCGCTCTAAAGGCAGGGTAGTGAAGTCTATTTCTCCGAAGTCTATTTCGGCGGGAAAGGGCGACACGGCCTGTACTTGGAGATTCAGAGCCCACAGTGAATCCTCGTCGGCGATTTTGACTGCAACATGGCTCTTAAAGGAGCCTGAACGATCCGCCGTATTTACATCGACTTTTAGCTGATATTCTTCACCGGCTTTCAACACACCCGTGGGGAACTCGATCCCGGTGCAGCCGCAGCCCGTCTGTACGTTTTCTATCTCGATATCGGTGGTGGGCTTGAACGCAATCGAGTGTATGCTGTTTTGGCCGCTATACACCGAATCCAGTACCACTTCTGAGGGCAACTGGGCACCTATTGGGTGGGCGATCAACAGCAGTATGAGCAGGAACATAACCAACGCCTTTCGTTGCGGTTACAGTGAGTCCTAATCGACAATAGACGAACGCAACCAAACCAAGTACGCGGCCAGATAGGTGAACACCGCAAAGAAGCCCAGCAGAGCTAAATCGACGATGGCCGAGCTGGCTAACGACGCTGCGGAGAGGTTTTCTGCAAATACCGGTATCTGATCCAGTTTTACCTTTTGTGTAGATAGCCCGGTCTTTACAAATGGAATATGCAAACTGCGCGAGTCGGCCCGATCTAGGGCGAGCAGACTTTCCTCGAAACGCCGTGCATAACTTCGGGCTTGATCGATGAAATGACGATACCGCGGTAGGCCAGTACCTGCCATTGCCTCCATTGCGTATTGATAGGCTCCCATGGGAGAGACTCGGACGATGTTCTGGGCTAAATTGACCTGTTGTATCCGACGCAGTAGCAGGGCATTTTCTAATTCTTGGTGGTGAGTACGTTCTGACCGCAATGCGCTGGAAAATTTTTTGATAAACGCAGGATCGAGCCGATTATTATTTTCCTCTGCCAAGCCGAAAGCATGCCCCCGAATGGGATGCCAAATGAAAGTGCCGTCGCCGTGCTCGTACACATGCTTGGTGTGTTCTAACTCATGCGTCTCTTGGTGAAATAGCTCGGCTATAGTCTTCCCGGTCTGCGGCCACAGCAAAACCATACTCACCCAGACGAAGAGCACCGTCGTCAGACTGACCCGCCTAGTGGAACTATGGGCTGATATGAGCAACCCTAGCGAGGTACAACCCGCCAGATAGACCACCGAGATTAAAACCATGATCACGATACGCACGGCATGCGAGAAATCCAGCGACAGCTCGGCGAGCACCAAGACGATTAACAGGTTGAGCACCACGCTGAGTACCAATACCCCGCTCAAGACCAGCAGCGCACCCCAAAATTTGCCCCATAGCAGCGTATGGCGCGGCAGGCTGTTGGCCATAACCAGTTTGAGGACGCCACTCTCCTTTTCGCCGACAATGGCGTCGTGGGTAAACAGGAAGGCGGCCAAGCTCAGCAAGACGCCGATGACGAAAACCCAATCAATGGTGATAAAAGTGGAGAGTAGGGGAGCATCTTTTAATTCGGTCGGAAAAGATAGAATCCACGGCCAGTAAAAACTTTTATCAATGCTCCTGCCTCCGCTATGTACCGCCATATAGACCAAGTATGATTCAGCACCTACTTTGTCTGGTAATTTGTTGTCGGCAAAACCAGCACAAAACGCCAATTCACTAGGTTTCTTATAAAACACCCCAGGACCTTCAAGCAGTAGCTGGCGCAGGCCTGCGGCACCATTATCGCGCAGCGTTTGGTGTTGCTGCGTGATATTTTCTCTATATACATCTCGCTCGAATCGATGGGTACTATAGACGAGGACGAGCGCATTGAGCACCATCAAGCCAACGCATAGCATCAGCGCAAGGCTAAACCGCAGGCTTTGGATATGCGCGATGAATTCCCGTTTGATAATAGTCGTCAGCATGATCCGTTCACCGTCTAATGTCGTAGCAAGAAAAGAGCCTTATTACGGCAAGCCAAGTTAGGCCCGCATAGATAAACAGAGATAGGAGGCCCGGCGCAATTCTACTCAGCCGTTGCGCGAGGGGCTCGCGGCGCTCGGCAAAGACAGGAAGATCGCTGAGGTCGAGAGCTGATCTCTTAGCCGATCTTTCTTTACGTGTGAAACTTGGTTTCCCGACAAATTCCATGCTCTCGAACGCGTCGTGTGCCCTTAGATACTCCAAAAGTTGCTCACGGTACTGACGAGCCTGATTGATAAAATCGTAAAAAGCCCCCGCATCCGTGCCAGCCAAACCGCCAGTAACCTCTAGGTAGGCTCCCGCTGGCATAATTCTCTGCAATTGGGCGTTTAGGTGGATGAGTGACCGGGGCCGACCTTCCCAAAGCGAACTGCAAGCATGCCAAACTTTTTGGGCATACTGGAGGCGTAGATTCTCCCCAGCCTTCAGCATGTTTAAGAAGTCGGCTGTACGGCCATCCTTCCGAATCGCTCCGATCTGGAAACCCGGTGTGCTTCCACTACTATATCCATGCATATTAGTGACCAAGCGGAACGGAGGATAGGTATCGCCCGCCCCCGCCGTACGCACCAAGTCGTTAGCTTGTCTTTGGTACTTGTCCCATAGTTCATCTTCCATAGCCGCAGCTTGCTGGGCATCCGCCTGCCGATTAAACTGCTGATTGACTAAAAATGTAATGCTGCTCGGCAGAATAATCACCAAAAGAGTCCAGATGAATAGGCTGTATATCAGGCTTGTCGAAGTGTTGTGGGTGTAGCACGAAATAGCCATGCCAATCAAATAGAATATGGCGATGTAAGACAGGGAAGCCAGCCAAGTCCCGATGATGCCTATCCAGTCGGCCTCTGTAAGCTGAACATGCTCAGAAGCAATGAAAAAAATTGCCAGCCCGAGAAAGCCCAGGAAGATAGGTATATTGAGGAGCGTAATACCGCCCAAGAATTTGCCTATCACGACCTGCATTCGGGAGACGTTCGTCGTCAGCATCAGTGCTAGGGTGCCGTCTTCTTTTTCTCCTGAAATAGACTCGCAGGCGAAGAGAATAGCCAACAGTGCTAAAAAAATTTGGATGACGTGAACGACATCAAATGAACCTATTATGGCGAGTAAGGGATTGCCGGTGGTCGATAAGGTATTTTTATCGGCAAGGTAGGGTATCTCGTATATCTCAATGGGCACTACCGAGTTCTTTTGCTCGGTGACGCCCCGGTCCATGACTTCGAGTGGACTCGGTGTGCGGACAACTTTGGTCCGCAATTTGTGGTAGCCATTTATCTTGCGGAGTTCGTCGGCCGTTTCTGCGACTATGCGATCTTGCTCGGCCTGTGCTCTTTCGTAACTTGCTAGGCGCAGCAGTCCAATGCCCCATATAAGCAATACTACAATCAGGGTACAGGAAATAAAGCGCCGACTGGTTAGCTGCTCTAGCAAATCTTTTTTCCAGATGGTTTTTATCATAGCTAGCTACCTCCGATAAGCTAGAGAGCAGGTAAGCAAATATTGATCGAGCTTACCTACTCTCTAGCTTTGCTAGATGGATGTGCTATGTGCTATGCGCAGCTAGTTTCAATGGAAACATTACCATTACTGAAAGTAACTGTCGACCTGCACAGGTCATCAGAAGGGCATGACCACGTTACTGTGTGGCCACCCGCTGTTACGCTGCAGTTCTCCTCGGTCTCCTCGGCCTTTGCTTGATTCGGTAAGAGCCAAGCCGTTAGGCCGACGAGAGTGAGCCCTGCTCGTACGAATATCCGCTTCATGGTGAATTCCTCCTGTAAAAGATTTACAGTAAGTTAAAGAAGTAGGTCCTTCCTACTTCTCCAGGGCTATAGAATACTTCCAAATGACGCCACAGCTTCTTGTCTTGATCCCACATCAAACGAAAAAACGATAATGTGCGTTTTGGTTTTGGGACTGGATCAGGTGTAAACGCGAGTGGTTCCTCTACAATGAATAATACATCCGCACAGATGATTTTCTTCCCGACCTCTAAAAGTGCTGGAAGTTTACCATTTAGATCTGTCGGATAATGTCTATATCCCATAGGTAACATTCCTCGATCAGATGCCAAGCGTACGAATGTCGGATCCTCTTTCCTCAACTCAAATACCCTAAAGCTACTGTCGTGGAACGATACGTTTTCTATAATATATTCGTGGTTGCTTGTTGCATTTTTGTGCATTGAGCGAAAAAACGGTAGTGCCCCTTCCTGTGCAGCGGTCTCAGCCTGCTCTCTGACATCATCAATGAACTTTTTAATTACCTTCTCTATCTCTTCTTCGCTTGTTAGTGGGGTACCATCTGGCCCTTTGATGATGATGCTTGGATTTTGGGCATTTTCCCGAGCGAAATTAGCCCATCCCATACTTTGATTTATGTATCTTTCCTTGTTAAATCCCGCCCTTAGATAAAAGCTCGCTGCCAAGCTATCGTTGCCCGACTCGGAAAACGCAATCAAATACTGGCGTAACCAATCTCTCAAGCCACGCTCTTGCTCCAAGTCGATGGCCGTTTCCAAGTTGATCGGTATCGCGTCGATGGCTTGGTCTAACTCCTCACCTGCTTGCACCTTAATCATCTCAAGGCTGTTTATGTAGTTGTTAAACTCCCGTATGTTTTCTTTAGTAAAGCCGCCATACCCTCCTTCTCGCGCTTGGCTCGGCGAGGATAGCGAACTTAGGCCGATAATAAATGCACTACAAAATAGCATTAGCGTTTTCATAGCAAGCCTCCCTGCGTATGCTATTGTGAGCTTCTATTAATGAGACGGATATCGACGGAGAAAAGTTTTACCGGGAGAGCAAAAAAATTAAAAACGGGGCAGATTGTGGAGTACGAAAGAAATAAAACACCGCAAATGGCGATAGTGGGATATACCCGGCAGGCCTAAGTACAAGACAGTAGAGCGGTATGGGATGCTTCGCTTCGCTCAGCATGACACCATGGGCGTCAGCATCGGTCATGCTGAGCGGAGCAAGGCAGAGTCGAAGCATTTCAGCACTCCCATGCCTAACGTCCACTCGATTACTGTCGCGTACTTAGCCGACAGACTACAGGCGATTTTTTTATTTACCGCGTTTCCCACACTATCTTTTCTCGGAAGTCATCGAGATCCAAGTCGCCGCGAGCGTAGGCGTCAATGGTAGATTTAGGGACCCGCAGAAGGTGAGTTCGATCTGGGTCGTATTTGATGGCTTTGGGTTCAGGACCCTGCATAGTATGGGTCGTCCGACCAGTGCGATATTCGATGATGACGTGCTCGTCGGATTGGAGTTGGCTGAGGGTCGGGCCGTAATCGGCAACGGCTTCGACGATGTTGGCCTTGACGTCGTCGAGGGGTAGAGGTCTGAAGCGGAACACCGAGTCATTAATAAGAAAAAGAGCCCCTAAATCTGGCTGATACATCCCCAGAGTGGGTTGGCTACCAATTAAGGGATGATGATCTTGCCCCGAGACTTGGCCGAGGATGCCGGCCATGATGTCGATTTTTTTAGAGACACTGTGTTCAGAAAAGGCGATGCGCTGGCGAAAAGCAGCCGAGTCTATACGCCCTTCGCGAAAGGCGTCAATGGCTGATTTTTTAGCAGTGGCGGTGATTAGAGAGGCAGCAGCGGCAGCGCGATGATGGCGGGGAGTAAGGCCGTGGACCTGAGCGACTATGGATCCGTGGGGGGGCGCATCGGCCTCCGCAACGTCAGCCAACAGAGAGTCTCTTACCCCCACGACTATTCCCTTGACTTCGACTTCGCTCTCCGTGGGTAATTCTTCTAGGTGCTTCCTCAGTCTGGTTATCGCCGCGACTTGTTTGTCTGTGTCTAAGAACGACACAGAATCCCCAAAGGTCAGGACGAACTTCTCAAAATCGAAGGCCCCCTCCCCAACAGCCATGGGCATAATGGCTTCGATTTGTTTGGTAAGGTCGAAAGATGCGGAATCTACACCGACTATATAGCCATCGGTGTAATGTTCTAGGACGCTTGCTAGGTCGCTTGGACGAGCAATCTGGTAGCAGACCGTAATCCGGTCGTCTGAGTCGAGCTGACCGATGTTGCCGGCGTAGTTGCCCAGAAATTCGGCGACTAGGTCGTGGATTTCTGCCAGCGATTTCTCGTACGATGAGGGGCCGCCCCCCGATTTTAACTCAAGAAACTTGACGCCCTTTTCATCCCATGCGGCCGATAGGCTGGGATGTGCCTGCCTAGGCCATGATCTTTCGGTAAGAAAGAGGACTCCGTAGCTGTCGAGGTACAAACCACGGGGGGAAGAGTCGATCGGATTAGGTGCGTCGAGATGTAAGTTGCCAAGTACCCCCTCCATGATGCGGATGTCGCGCTGCATGCGCTGGGGGTCCATGTCAGCGAAGCTGGCCGTGGCCATGAAGCCAGCGACTAGGATGTAGAGCGTGGTCATACAGCCTCCTATGGGTCGATATAGCGCATTGCCGGCAGCACTTCCATCACGGGTGCTTCGTCGCGGCGCAAATGGATGTAAATCTCGCGGTCGAACTGTTCAAATTGGCGGTTAATAAGCTGCAAATCTTGGTAGCGCTGGGCCTGGATCTCGGTCAGCAAATGGTCGAAGACGCGCTGCTGGCGCGTTTCAGAAGCCCGCAGCAGTTGGTTCATTAACGCGACGGTGCCCTCCTGTGTGGCCAGTAAATCCGCCCGCGTGGGAGGTTCGTCCGCCAGTGTCTCTCCCCACTTGAGGTCGAGTTCGCCGGCGCGATAGCTGAGTTCAAACTCTGGCCAGGCGAAAAAGAGGACCACAGCGGCCGCAGCAGCAGCGGCCAAACTCGCCATCAGCCGGAAACGCCGACGCGGCACCTCGGCCTCGACAAACGTCAAATCGAGGCGCGGAGCCTCGTCCGGCCAAGCCCGCAGCAACGCCTGCGTACTGGCAAGCGCGTCGAGTTCGCGGCGACACGTCGCACAGGTGGCCACGTGCTCTTTCATACGCTCCTGTTCACCTTTCTCGCATTCGCCGTAGAAAAAGGTGAGCAAGTCTTCTTTTTTCACGTTACAGTTCATCTCGGTCAATGCCCCACTGGTTAAAGGTTTTTCGCAGTGCTTTGAGGCCGTAGTAGAGGCGCGACTTAACCGTGTTGATCGGAGCGTCGAGCACTTCGGCGATTTCCCGAAACTTCAGCCCCTCGTATTCCTTGAGCACCACCACCACGCGCTGTTCTTCGGGCAGAGCCTGCAAGGCACGGTTGAGCAGATCGCGCAGCTCACCCTTGTCCGTATCGGCGGCTTGACACAGGGCCGGATGCGGCCGGTCGCTTGCTTCCTCGTACGCGTCGAGCGAAACGTGCTGCACTCGCTGGCGCAGGTGGTCGCGGCACAGATTGGCGGCAATCTGGTAGAGCCACGTAGAAAAGCGCTCGGGATCGCGCAGCTTGTGCAACTGACGATAGGCGCGGATAAAGCTCTGCTGGCAGAGGTCGCGCGCGTCTTCGACATCGCCGCTGTAGCGGAGCGCGAAGTGGTAGAGGCGATTCTGCCAGCGCCATACCAAGAGATTGAACGCTTGGTGCTGGCCAGCCCTGAAACGCAGGATGAGATCGGCGTCGCTCATACCCTCTAAGACGAAGACCGAGCACAAAAAGTTTTACGCGCGGAAAATGTTAGCGAAAAAAGTAGCGGAAAAATTAAGCCCTGATGTTACGCAGTTTTATTGTTTGCGGCTTCCTGCCGTTGCTGTCCCGAATGGTCATTCCCGCGCAAGCGGGAATCCAGTCTGCACCTAGGCCACCAATGGGACTTTCTGGATGCCTGCTTACGCAGACATGACAAAGGCTGCGTAACGTTAGTTCCTAATTCCCATCACAAGTCAATCCAGTAGCGCAACTTTTCGATCAGCGGCGCGGGTTTGCGGCCCTCGGCGCGGAATGCTTGGTTGGGCATGGCCATCGCGCTTTCGAATTGACCGCCGTTGTGCTCGATGATCTTGCGCGAGCCAATGTTGTCCGAGTCGCAGGTGACCAGCACGCGGCGCAGCCCGATTTCGCGCGATACCTCCAGCGTCAGGGCGAGGATGGCCTTGCCGTAGCCGCGACACCGCCGCGAGGGTCGGATACTGTAGCCAATGTGCCCGCCGTAAGTAAGCAAATACGGAGTGCTGAGCTCGGGTCTTATAGAGGTTTGGCCGATGTATTCGCCTTCGTGTACGAGCCAGAGCACCCGATCTGGGTACCGCACCCGCAAACCTGTCTCATCGGCCAGAGCCTTGAGGTCACGCACGAATTGCGGGAACTGGTCGGCGAGGGAGTCGCTGTCGTAGCCGAGGGATCGGGCGTACGTCGAGTCGAAACGGCCTTCGGCCAAAAACTCAGCCGCGCCGGCGAGGAAGCTATCCCGGTACAGGAGGGAGGGCGAGACGAGGGATTGCATGATGGACTAGGATGAGTAGGAGTGGCTAAGATGGACAGGATTTGTTGGAGTGGGAGCAAAGTATGGGGTGGGAGATAGACCGTCAACTTAGCGAGACGCGCTTGCTCATGCGCAGGCACGTATATCATTAATTGCCTAAATTATAAACTGACGTTACGCGCTACTGTTTCCTGTTCCGTCATTCCCGCAAAAGCGGGCGTCCAGCGGGTCGGGCGGGGGCCGACGGCGTGGATTCCCGCTTTTGCGGGAATGACACTAGGGGACACCGAAAGCGGCTGACGATAGAAGGCTGCGTCACATCAGTTATAAACTGACGTGACTCCTCAACGCCTATCACTTATAAGGAGAAATCAATGGAAATCGCGGCACAAAAAACCGCTGACCTAGACTACAAGGTCGCCGACCTATCGCTGGCCGAATGGGGCCGGCAGGAAATCATTCTCGCCGAGCAAGAGATGCCCGGGCTGATGGCCTTGCGCGAAGAGTACGGAGTCGCCCAACCACTCGCGGGTGCGCGAATCGCCGGCTCCTTGCACGCGACGATCCAGACCGCGGTACTCATCGAGACACTCACCGCGCTTGGGGCGCAAGTGCGCTGGTGCTCGTGCAACATCTTCTCGACCCAAGACCACGCGGCCGCGGCCCTTGCCGCCACCGGCATCCCGATCTTTGCCTGGAAGGGCGAGACCGAGGACGAGTATTGGTGGTGTACCGAGCAGACCCTGCGCTGGCCCGACGGCGACGGCCCCAACTTGATTCTCGACGACGGCGGCGACCTGACCAAGTGGATCCACGAGAAGCACCCAGAGCTTTTGCCGGACCTCCGCGGCATCTCCGAAGAGACGACCACTGGCGTCCATCACCTCTACCAGATGCTCGAAGCCGGGACGCTCGCCGTGCCAGCCATCAACGTCAACGACAGCGTCACCAAGTCGAAGTTCGACAACCTCTATGGCTGCCGCGAGTCCCTCGCCGATGGCATCAAGCGCGCGACCGACATAATGATCGCCGGCAAGGTCGTGGTGGTCGCTGGCTACGGCGATGTCGGCAAAGGATGCGCCGACGCCATGCGGGGCTTGGGGGCGCGGGTGATCGTCACCGAGATCGATCCCATCTGTGCATTGCAGGCGGCGATGGAAGGGTACGAGGTCAAGAAGATGGCCGACACCATTGCCGAAGGCGACATCTTCGTCACAGCGACGGGGTGCCGCGACATCATTCGCATCGACCATATCGAGCGGATGAAAGACGGAGCCATCATCTGCAACATCGGCCACTTCGACATCGAAATCCAAGTAGCCGAACTAGTGGGCTATCGCGGAATTGAGCGCGTTGAGATCAAGCCGCAAGTCGATAAGTTCACTTTTCCCGATGGACGCAGCGTCATCCTGTTGGCCGAGGGCCGCTTGGTCAATCTCGGCTGCGCCACCGGGCATCCTTCCTTTGTCATGTCCAACTCATTTACCAACCAAGTCTTGGCGCAGATTGAGTTGCACACCCGTCACGAGCAATATCCAGTCGGCGTGTACATGTTGCCCAAGCACCTCGACGAGAAAGTGGCGCGTCTCCACCTGCAAAAGTTGGGCGTCGAAATCGACGAACTAGACGACGACCAAGCCTCGTATTTGGGGATCCCAGCGGAAGGCCCCTACAAGCCGGAGCACTATCGCTACTAGCATCCCATGAACGTCGCCGTCCTGCTCTCCGGTGGGGTCGATAGCTCGTTGGCCCTCGCGCTGCTCCAGCGCGAAAAGCGGCTCGCCCTCAAAGCCTACTACCTCAAGATCTGGTTAGAGGACGAGCTATTTTCGCTCGGCGACTGCCCGTGGGAAACGGATTTGACCTACGCCCGCGCCACCTGCGAACAGCTCGGGGTGCCGCTCGAAATCGTGCCGCTGCAAAGCGAGTACCGCGCCCACATCGTCGAGTACGCATTGGCCGAGCTGCGCTTGGGGCGCACGCCCAGTCCAGACATCTGGTGCAACCAGCGCGTCAAGTTTGGAGCTTTTTATCAGCGGGTGGCCAACGAGTGCGAGCAAATTGCCTCCGGGCACTACGCCCGCGTCGAGGAGACCGCGGCCGGCCATCAGCTCCGGCGCGCCGCCGATCCAGTCAAAGACCAGACCTATTTCCTCTCCAACCTGAGCCAAGCGCAACTCGCTCGGCTCTGCTTGCCCATCGGCCACCTGCCCAAGCACCAAGTGCGCGCACTCGCCGCGGAATTCGACCTGCCGGCCAAGGACCGCCCCGACAGCCAGGGCATGTGCTTCTTGGGCAAGATCAACTACCGGGACTTCGTCCGCTTCCACTTGGGAGAACTCCGGGGCGACATCGTTGAGCAGGCGAGCGGCCAAAAGAAGGGCGAGCACCCCGGCTATTGGTTCTACACCATTGGCCAGCGGCATGGCCTGCAACTCGGCGGCGGACCTTGGTATGTGACCGACAAAGACGTCGCCAACAACATCGTGTACATCGCCCACGGCAGCGCGCCAACGCGAACCGGACGCCGCGAACTAATCGCCGAACAAATCCATTGGATTGCCGGAGCACCGGAGCAGACGGTGCTCCAAGTCAAGCTGCGGCATGGGCCAGCCCTGATCCCTTGTCAGGTGCAGATGCTCGCGCCGGATCGCGCCCATGTCGCCTTATCCACACCCGACCCCGGCATTGCTCCAGGCCAACACGCGGTGTTCTACGACGGTGAAATTTGCCTCGGCGGCGGCATCATCGCCTAGCTTAGCGCCCCTATAAACGTCCTCCCGCACTACGGCGCATCATTATTTTCTTGATGCGCGTCCGATAATACCGTATCTCTCTACATTATCCATCCGAACTATTGGTGCGGCGCTGCATGGTTCGGCTACTCCTATACCAAATTGACCAAGCTGCACCAAGCTACAGATTCGATCCCGGCGGAACGACATATAGGCATATAATCGATTTTTTCTGAGATAGTTTTTTTCTCCATTGGCGGTGTGGTTCCTGCGGCCGCGTTATACCTTCGGTGACCGTCACGGGAGGTTGAGGGCGTCGGTCGTTATCAACCTTACTCTTAGGAGGGAGAAATGGCAGTCAGGATTATCGTTGGCCTGATGGCTCTTGTGGCCATCATTCAGGGGGTGGCAGGTGCCCCGATCGGAGGAGGCATCCTGACGCTCGCGCTAGTCGTTCTGGGCCTGATATACGGGGCGATAGCAATCGACGCCGAGGACGCGACGGCCTACTTGGCGGTCACCATTGCGGTTGGCGCTGCAGCAAGTGCGAACGTGCTGGATCAGGACCTTCTCGACACGCTTGGCGATCGCTTAGACGCCATCGTCGATCAGGTCAGCATCGCTCTATACGCCGCCGTCATAACCATCCTCGTCAGAAGGACGATCAACCGGCTCAAGGGCTAACCATGACAGGCGGATGAGCGGCTGCAAGCGCAAGTCCGCCTCAATGCCCGATCAGCCATGCACGATGCGCGTTGCATCTGCGCGAGTAGGTGCAACGCGGCATGGCTCGGCGCGCCTGCACCGCTAGACGGCTCGACATCGCAGCCGACGATCATCCACATCCCTCGCCGCCTCAACCATTACCTTAAGTGTCTCTTGCGAGCTCGCCTCGTGCTCATCGGGCTCCTGCTTCAGTCCCCACGATGAACCCATGATCTTGTCGCAAAAGGCCCCCGCAAACATCCGCTCCTCGTTTTCCCCCAGCACATCGCTAAAAACCGTCACCGCCTCAAGTAAGATCTCCCGCTTCTCCGCCGCAGTCTCGCCGAATCCCATCGCATTGTTGATAAACCGGCCGACGTCCAAACACGAGGCCCCGATGACGCCCTTGGGATCAATCGCCATCCAGCCGCGGTCTGCGTCAGACAGAATGTTCCAGTGATGGAGGTCGCCGTGCAGCAGTATCTGGGGTTCATCCGCCTCCATCAGGATTCCCATCATAGATTCCACGCGCGGAATCTGCTCGATATAGCCCCGCGCTCGCACTGAATCTTTGCAGCTTCTAGCGTCCGCGAATGCACTTCGCATCCAATCCATAAAGTGCGGCAGTGTGTGGTTCGACGGCGGCGGAGTCTCGTGTAACTCCCGGAGGATACGCGCCGCAATCTCGCTTTGCTCGCGTGCGTTCTCAACAGAATCTAGCATCTTGCCCGGCCGCAGTCGTTCGAGCAGCATGGCGTTGAGCACTTTGTCGCAGTCGATGAGCCGATTGATCCCACGGCCCTCGTAGATCGCCAACGCTTCCATCTCTGCGCTGAAATCGCCGTGCGGGACGCCCACCTTGAGCACGGCCTCTTCCCCATTTTCCATCTCGACGTAGGCGATATAGTTGACCTTAATCTCCTCGGTCGGCCGGCCGAGTGTCAGACCCCACTTATCGCAGCACCGCGCGAGAATGGACGGCAGTTCCGCAAGCCACGCCTCGCCTTCTTTACCAAATTCTCGGGTCGCGTAGCGCAGGAATCGCTCGGGGAACTGCGGTGCGTCTGTCGTTCTCTTGCTCAACGCGCTAGAAACATCTCGCCGGTGAAGGGCAAAGGCTTGTTTGGACGTTCGTAGTGAATCTGTTTAGGCGTCTCTTTGAGTCCGGCGGCCCATTGGTCGCGCCAGTCTTCATAGACGGTCTCCAAGGCGGGATCGCGTCGGCTGCGGGCGACGAGACTGGGCCATTCGGGCCGAGGGGAAGGCTCGCCCGTTTTCTGGTAGCGCAAATCCATGCTCCAGCGCACGGCGTTGGTGTTATTCGGCCCTGAGCCGTGGGGCGTCAGTTTGTGAACGAACAGAACGTCTCCCTTCTGCATGGGCAGGCTAACTCGCTCAGTCTGGGGCAAGTCCTGCCCGTACCGCCAATAGACCATGCGCTGCTGATGGACCCGAGGCTGAACCTGCAAGCAGCCATTCTCTTCGGTTGACTCGACGAGGGGAATCCAAACGGTCACCTGGAGGATTCCTTTTGCTTCCTGAGTGGTAAACACGGCATCCTGATGAAAAATCACATCTGTTGACGGCATCTTCGGTCGGACGTGCGACACAGCATTGCAGGTAATTTCTGGACCGATGAACGGCTCAATCAGATCGACGAGGTTCTGGTTGCGCAAAAACTCAAAGGTGCCGCGCCGGCGGGTTTCCCCGATGTCGGGACAGCCATCGACCTCGTCGCACTCTTCGGCCAGACACGCCAAGCGCCGCTCAAACGGCTCGTTTTCGTAGAGGTTGGCAATCTTACCTTGGCCGTGTAGATCGCGGGCAATTTCATCGACGATGATATCGTGATCCTCGATGAGCGGCGCGAGATCGTCGTCGGTAAGCCCTCCTTTGATGATGACGTACCCTTCCTCCGCAAAAAAGTCGAGCTGTTGGCTGGTTGTTTTCACGGTTGACCTCCTGTTGTCCAAATTTCCCTTGTTATAACGACTCGACCGCCGGGGAACAAGACCCGTCGGCCAGCGCACCTCGACTTGTAAAGGTCTTGGCTTGCCTCTACAATAAAAGGCCGCACTTCTTCTCAAACAAAGACTATGGCATGTTTGCGCTGATTTTTCTATCGCTGCTCGGCTCGATCTACGGCTATGCGGGCTGGCGGCTCATCCCCTATCTCTCTCCGTCCGCACAGATCGGTGCCGCACTGGCGCTGGTGTTCCTGCTATTGACGCCCTTGTTGCTCTTTCGCCTGCGCTCCCGTCCACATCTCGCTTGGCTGACCGATCCCCTCTCCTGGGTGGCCTATCTCGGCATGGGCTTTTTCACCGTCTGCTCGACGCTGCTGGTCCTGCGCGATATAGGGGGTCTGCTCCTAAGCCTGATCTATCCCATCGACGCGGCGCTCAATGCCAGCATCGACTTGGCGACCTTCGTCCTAGCCGTGGTCTTAGTGAGCTATGGCTACTACCAAGCCCGCCGCACTCCAGCGGTCCGCCGCGTCGATGTCCCTATCGAGAATCTCCCACCCGCGCTAGTCGGGCTGCGCATCGTCCAGATCAGCGACCTCCACATCGGCCCGACCATCAAGGCCCCTTTTGTCGAGCGCGTCGTCGCCCGCGTCAACGAATTGCAACCCGACCTAATCGCCTTCACCGGCGACCTCGCCGACGGGCCGGTCGAACGACTCGCCCCACACACGGCCGCCCTAGCCGAACTCACCGCGCCGCTCGGAGTCTATTTCTGCACCGGCAACCACGAATACTACTCGGGCGTGGAAAGCTGGACTGAGCAGGCGCGCCGCCTCGGCTTCGACGTCCTGATTAACGAGCTACGCCAGATCGACTGCGGCGGTGGGCGGATCGCCTTGGCCGGCACGACCGACTTCAGCGCCGGCGAGCTAGCCCCCGACCACGCGTCGGACCCGGCCAAAGCTCTTGCCGCGAGCGATGGGGCCGATGTGCGCATCCTGCTCGCGCATCAGCCGCGCAGCATAGAGGCCGCCAGCCAAGCCGACTGCCACCTACAACTGTCGGGCCACACGCACGGCGGTCAGTTCGTGCCTTGGAAGTACGCAATTCCCCTGCAACAGCCCTATGTCGCGGGCCTGCACAAATTTCGCAACACTTGGATCTACGTCCACCGAGGCACCGGCTACTGGGGGCCGCCGCTGCGGCTCGGTGCCCCTTCCGAAATCGCGGTACTTACGTTGAGCCGAGAGTTGTAATCCACCGCCGCCCTTGTTACTTTGCACGCCTCACGAGGAGGATACAGATGACCACAGCCCCGTCCATTACCCAACACCACAAAGCACTGGACCAAGAGCAAATCGACCAATTCCGCCGCCGCGGTTTCATCACCATCGGCAAGCTGCTAGACGACGATCTCGTCGCCTTGCTGCGCGATGAATACGACCGCCTCTTTGCCGAGGCGCGCCAAAACGGGCGCTTCCGCAACCTGTCCATCAGCGACACCGACGACCTCAACGAAAAGAACAACGCCGACGAGCAGATGTTGCAGATCATGCAAATGTGCGAGCGCAGCATCCACTTTCGACAACTACTCTACGACACCCGCATCCTCGACATTGCCGAAGACCTCATCGGCCCCAATATCCAGCTCTTCCACGACCAAGCCCTGTACAAACCCGCCCACCACGGCGGCCCCGTCTTTTGGCACCAAGACAACGCCTACTGGAAATGTATGCCGGCCAATTTGGTTAGCTGCTGGATGACGCTCGACGACGTCGATGTAACCAACGGAGCCATGCACCTGCTGCCCGAATCGCACCTGACGCCCGTCGGACACGAGCGCTCAGACCAAACCAGTGCCTTACTCGACTACGGCGACCAAGTCGATGCAGCCCAAGCCGCCGTCATCGACCTGCCCGCGGGCGGTGCGCTCTTCCACCACTGCCAAACCCTCCACTACACCCCACCCAACCAAACCAATCGCCAGCGCCGCGCCTTTGTCATTCACTTCATGCCTCCTGGCACGCGCTCAGCGCATACCGGAGAATTCCTCGAAGTGTCTTTTGGCCGCCCTATGCTGCGGATGCGCGTCTGATCTCGGCGGTCAGAATCAGGCCAAATAGCGCTCGGGGTTTGCCCGGACCTCGGCCAGCAGCGTATCGACGTACACATCTATGGCAAAAAGCCGACACGGGGATGCGCCGACGAAGCCCCGTGTCAGCGGACCGGTAGCGTCCCAATACTCCCCCAGACGCGGTCGGTCTAGGGCAGGATAGGCAGCTTGGGTATCGGCTCGACGCAAGTGGTGCCAGTAGAGCACTTCGACCAGATGGATGTAGGTGGAAGTCTGGTAATCGACGCCCAGCATGAGGATTTTGCCGCCGCGTCGATAGGCGCGAAACATGGGTGAGTGAGTGCCATAGGTCCGTCCCCAAGGAGCCCGATCCCAAGACGACGTATAGCCTTCCTGGCGCAAGTGATCCGCGACAAAATCCGCCGCGCCGCGCCCTCGGGCCGCTACCGAGTGAGAGTAGTGATCCGAACGGTAAGTATCGGGCAGGCAGCGAAAGAACTCGGTCAGCCACCCCACGGTCGAAGGAGTAGTCGCCCAGTCCCAGCGTCGCGCTCGTTCGCTCCGCTCTATCAGGTGAAACGAGGGCATCAGGATAAGCCCATCGGGACCAACCGCCGCTTGGAGCGCATCAATCACAGTCTGCGCTCCACCGGCGACAGGCCCTAGGCTTTTGAACGAGGAATGGATAAAGAGCATATCCCCCGCTTCGACGCCGAGGGCTTCTAAATGGCTCTGTAGTTCGGCTTGGGTATAGGCGTCCATCGCAGTGCGCGATTAGGATTGCCCGTCAGTCCGACGAGGGTGGATCGACTTCCGGGCGGTGAGCAAGTAGTCGAAGGAGCGGATGCCGTCCCAAGCGCGCAACGCCCGCAGGCGACCGACGTAGTATTTGAGCACTATGTGTTGGTAGCCGTTGCGAGTCACGAGCCGTCCTCTTCTAACACGAATTGGCGGTCGCCTTCCGAGTAAGCCACGATCATATCCGCGTCTTCGGGGCCGAGGCTAATTCCGTTGTGGAAGACGCCGGCCGGGATGGCGAGTGTATCGCCAGCTTCCAGCGTAAAAGACTCGTCGCCCAAGCTGTGCTCTACGCGACCGGCGAGCAAATAGAGCACCTCTTCGCAGTTGGGGTGGGCGTGGCGCGGATTGGCTTGGCCAGCTTTGAGGACGACGCGGCCCAAAGTGAGGCCCTCGACATTGCCCTGCGGACGGCCCGCTACCCAAGTCAGATGGCCCCATGATTCATCTACGCGATTCTGGCGGCTTTCGGCGGCGCTGAGAAGAGGATTCGACATTTCGTTTAGGCTCCGGTTAGAGGTGGAAAACGATAATACAAGGGCCTTATGCTTCCCACCGAGGCTCAAGGCTCAACCACCAAGACATCAATCGTCGTGCCAAGCGCATGGGCAATCCGGGACAGCGTTGCCGCAGAACCGGGCTTGAGTCCGCGCTCGATTTCGGACAGATAGCTAACAGCGACCCCCGTCCTTTCGGACAGGTCGCGCAACGTAATGCTGAGATGATTGCGGAATGCGGCCACAGGGTTCCCACCGCGCATGATGGCAAGCGCCACGTCGTGGGGAATGCGGCTGCCGTCGTCCGCATCGAGAGCAGCCAGCCTGTCTTCAAGTTCTTCATTGCGGGCGATCAGGGCATCGTATTCCGCCCGAGGCAAGGTAATGGTTCCGGTGTCAGCCATAGACTTCCCTCCTATGCCGAATTCGCAAATAGCGAACATGTTTGTCAAGAGCTATTCCTCTGAGTATCAATAATCGCCTTTTTTGACGCCCCCCCAGCCGTTGGCCATATTAGCCGCCCATGAACCCCATAGACCCCCAAGCCCTGGCGGCCCTAACCGCTCTACTCGGCCCGCGTCTAGATGCCACTTCTGAGGTCCGCCGCGCCCACGCTGCCGACGCCTCGTACCACGCTCCGCAACCGCCGCAGGCCGTGGCCTTTCCCGAAAACGTCGAAGAAGTAGCCCAAATCGCCCGGATCTGCACCGCGCACCAAGTGCCAATCGTGCCCTTCGGCACCGGCACGGCCGTCGAAGGCGGGATCGTCGCCGTGCGCGGCGGCCTGTGCGTCGATCTCTCGCACATGAACCGCATCCTCCGCGTCAGCACTGCCGACATGGACGCCACCGTTGAAGCCGGCGTCACCCGTCAGCAACTCAACGAACACCTCCGGACACAAGATACCGGCCTGCACTTCCCAGTCGATCCCGGTGCCGACGCCTCCTTGGGCGGCATGGCCGCCACCCGCGCCTCGGGCAGCGCCGCGGTCGGCTACGGTACCATGCGCGACAATGTCTTGGGCCTCAAGGCCGTCTTTGCCGACGGCACCGTCGTCGAAGCGGGCGGACGCGCGCGCAAATCCTCGGCTGGCTACGACCTGACCGCCCTACTCGTCGGCACCGAAGGCACGCTGGCCCTCATCACCGAAGTAACCCTGCGCCTAGCCAAGCTGCCAGCGGCCATCTCCGCCGCCGTCTGCCCCTTCTCCGACCTCGACACCGCCGTCGCCGCGGCCATCGACGTCTTGAGCGCGGGAATCCCCGTCGCGCGGCTCGAATTGCTCGACGAAGTGCAAATGCAGGCCTGCAACCAATACGCGGGCCTCGATTACGAAGTGGCTCCAACGCTCTTTTTTGAATTCCACGGCACGGAAAAGGGAGTCGTCGAACAAGCTGAAACCGCCGGTGGGCACGTAGCCCGACGGGGCGGCGGCCCCTTCCGCTGGGCCACGGCCGAGGGCGAGCGCGACCGCTTATGGCAGGCGCGCTACGATGCCTATTACGCCTCGCGTGCGCTCCGCCTCGGCTCAGTCGGCTACGTAACCGATGTCTGCGTGCCGATCACAGCCCTCGCCTGCTGCATCCACCAGACGAGAGCCGCGCTAGCCGACCTCAACTTTCCCGCTCCGCTCTTTGGCCACGTCGGCGACGGCAACTTCCACGTCGTCTGCCTTATCGAACCGGGCAATGCCGAGGAACTAGCGCAGGTCCAGCGGCTGGGCGAGCAAATCGTCGAGTGGGCACTCCAAGCCGGGGGAACCTGCACCGGCGAACACGGCATCGGTCTGGGCAAAATCGACGCGCTCGAAGCCGAGTGCGGCCCAGGCGTCGAGGTCATGCGCCGCATCAAAAAAGCACTCGACCCAGACAACCTTATGAACCCCGGCAAAATCCTGCGCATCTGAAGCCGCCATTCCCCTTAACCTAGAGAGATCGCCATGAAAATCACCAACGTCGAATTCTTCCACCTCAATCCGCGCCTCTGCGACCGCTACCAAGGCCACGAGGTTCGCTTCTCCGGCATCGACACCCAGACCGTCTTCCGCGTAACCCTCGACAACGGCGTCGTCGGCTACGGCGACGAGCGCGGCCACACCTCGCTGTCCGAAGGGCAAATCGCAGGCATGATCGACCAATCGCCGTTCAACTATGTCGCTGGCGCGCTCAGCACCGGCTTGATGGGCGCGCTGTACGACGCTATGGGCAAAGCCATCGAAGAGCCAGCGTACAAGCTGTTGGGCCAAAAGGTCCGCGACCGCGTGCCCGTGGCAGCGTGGACCCGGCCCGCAGCCCCCGAGGACTTTGCCAGCGAAATCCAGCGCGCCGCCGGAGAAGGCTACACCATCTTCAAGATGCACTCAGCCGAACAGCACGACGTGATCGAGCAGACGCGCGCCGCCCAAGAAGTCGCGCCGACTGGCTTTAAGGTCCACTGGGACTTCAACCACAATCGGCCCTCTACCGCCGTGCTGCGCATCGTCGATGAGTTGGAAAAATTTCCGGTCGTCGGCTTCTTGGAAGATCCGCTCTATCCCTACGACATCGAGGGCTGGCGTCTGTTGCGCTCCAAGACCTCCCTGCCGCTTTTGATGCACGTGCCGCAGCTCGGAGGCGGCCCGGAGATTCAGCGGGATGTAGCCGACCTCTACATGATCGGCGAAATGGGCATTGGCCAGTCCATCCGCCGGGGCTTGGCTGCGGCGGCCGCCGGCCTTTCGACCGTGGTCCAGCTCACTGGCGGCACCCTGTGCAAGGCCATGGCCATGCACTTGGGCGCGGTCATTCCCAATGTCTCGCATTCGACGAACTTAGACGATCAGTACGCGGAAGATGTGACCGGCGGCCGTCTCGAAGTGAGTGAGGGCAGCACGCCGGTACCCGAAGGACCGGGGCTAGGCGTAGAGGTCAATGAACAGATATTAGCAGAGCTAGCCGCGCGGCCCAAGAGCGAGCTGCCGCGCCACGTCGGCGTCTTGCACCTGCCCGGCGGCACCACGTACTACACCCCGAGCATCCCGGCGGTCGAGCGGCTGACCGGATTTGTCGAGGGCAATGTGCGCGGCGTGCGCACCGAAGTCTGGAACGACGACGGCTCGGAAGAATTCGCCCGGATTTATGAACAGGTGCAAAAAGAAGGCAAACTCAAGGCTTAGAAAGGAACGCTTCATGCTCGACCAACTCGCCTATCTCCGCAGCGCCCAGACCGGGCGCGCCTCGTCCTATGAGGAAACCGGCCGCAACAGCGACGCCTGGTGGATCGAACCCGGCGAGAGCGCAATCCTCGCCGACATCAAAGGCCCCGGCCGCATCACCCATCTCTGGCTGACCCAATCCAACCACTACCGAGAGTGCTTGCTCAAGATCACTTGGGACGACGCAGATTCTCCCAGCGTGGTGTGTCCTTTGGGCGATTTCTTCGGCCTCGGCCACGGCATCGTCAACTCCTACCAGTCCCTGCTCTTTTCGGCCTCGACGCGCAGCAACAATGTTTTTAACACCGGCTGCGCCCTCAACGCGTACGCGCAAATGCCCTTCCGCCAGCGGGCTGTCGTCGAGCTGGTCAACGAAAGCAGCGAACGGCACCGCCAGTACTTCTACGTCGATTACGAGACCGGTGCTGTGCCGAGCGAGGCCGGGTACTTCCACGCGGAGTTCCGCCGCGAAAACCCCTTTGGCGGCTGGGGCCACGAAATCCGCGTCAACTCGCCAGAGGCCAACATCGTCAACAAGGAACAGACGGCTTGGGACAACAACTACGTCATCTTGGAGACCCAAGGCCGCGGCCACTACATCGGCTGCAACATCAGCGTCACCAACTTCCAAGGCACTTGGTGGGGCGAAGGCGACGACATGATCTGGGTCGATGGCTACAAGTGGCCTCCCGAGTTGCACGGCACCGGCAGCGAAGATTATCTCAACCAAGCGTGGGGTATGCAGGACAACGCCTTTTTGCGCAACGGCTCCTCCATCCACGAAAGCAACACCAACGGCTACCAAACTTCGTACGTCCACCACCTCGAAAACCCCGTCCATTTCCAGCGGGAAATCAAGGCCACCATCGAACACGGCCACGGCAACCACCTCTGCAACGAGATGAGCAGCGTCGCCTACTGGTACGCCGCCGAACCCACCCGCGTGGCCGAACCACCCGCCGTCGCCCAGCGCCTGCCCGTCCTGCGCGACGACCAAGGCCAGTGGTTGTACGATCCAGCGAACCGAATCACCAGTAGGAAAATTCGCCCCAACGCGGAAATGGACCAGATGAAAACGCAATGGGCGGCCAAAGAATCATCCACGTAGGGGCGATTCGCGAATCGCCCCAACACCCGTCCATGGAGGAAATAATGTGCTAACGAAAGCGGCCAAAGTTCAGATCGTCCTCGACGTACTCCAGCGGCTCTATCCCAATCCCTCAGTCCCGCTCAAGCGTCGAGACCCGTACACGCATCTGATTGCCGTGTTGCTTTCGGCGCAGTGTACGGATGCGCGCGTCAACCAAATAACGCCCGCGCTCTTTGCCCGCGCCGACCGGCCCGAGCGCATGGTCGAACTGGCCGTAGAAGAGATCAAGCAGATCATTCGCCCCTGCGGACTGGCTCCGCGCAAGTCCAAGGCCATCTGGGAACTATCGCAAATCCTGCTCGCCGAACACGACGGCCAAGTCCCGCCTGATCTGGCCGCGCTCGAACGCCTGCCCGGGGTGGGGCACAAAACCGCGCAAGTCGTGCTCGCGCAGAACTTCGGCGTGCCGACCTTCCCCGTGGATACCCACATCCACCGGCTGATTTACCGCTGGGGATTGTCCAACGGCAAGAACGTTGAGCAAACGGAACGGGACTGCAAGCGCCTTTTCCCCGAGGAGCGCTGGAACGACCTGCACCTGCAAATCATCTATTTTGGCCGCGAGCACTGCCCGGCGCGTGGACACCAACCGGCCGAGTGCCTTTTGTGCAGCAGGATAGGACGCAAGAGCCTGTTCAAGTGAGGACGACGAAAAGCGCGGCCTTGAAAAAAAATATCGACGCTCTCTACCTATAAATGCTACTACGGTGCCCTACCTTCACAACATAGATGATTAGGGCCTCGTCCCCAATTGAGTAGATGATTCTATAAGCTCCTTGGCGCACTCGATATTGGTCTAAGCCAGAAAGTTTCTCAGCCCCTCGTGGACGAGGGTTATCCGTTAGAGCACGAATCCTAGCGATAATGCGTTGTCTCTGTTTTTTTTGCGAAATTGCCTCAATTTCCCGGACGGCAGAGGGCTTGATTAGAATTTTATAGCTTGCCACTGCGCTTGAGGTCTTTAACGACATCCTCGAATGACAAATTGGGTTCGGCGTCCCTCTCGTCGAAGGCGCTCAAATCCTCGACATCCTCGGCTAGGGAGCGCTTTACTGCATCATTGACCAAGGCAGAGATTGACCGGTCTGCTTGGGCTGCCTTCAGCAGGAGGGCTCGGTGAATCTCCGGATCAAAGTAGATGGTGCTTCGTTTGGTCGTATTCATACAAAACACCATAACCTAATCGCGTTAAAACATCAAGTACGGCAAAGCAAATCGCCTGATTTTCCCGATATTCGCGTTTAACTAAACAGCTTCTTAGATTGGAGCAAAAGAGGTCTTCATGCCTGAATCGAACTACAAACAAAGCTATCTGCTAGCAGAAAACGGGACGCGTGCGGACGAATTGGCGCACTTGGACCGAATCACCTCGCGGCGGCACTTCCTAGCGACCGTAGGCAAGGGAGCAGCGCTAGCGGGCCTCGGCGTCTTTGGCGCTGGCCCAAGCTACAGCGAAGGACCTGTTCAGCCAGCGACCGATGGGATTGGGCTGCCCAAGCCGGATATGATCGTCCACTCGCAACACCCATTCAACGGCGAGTTTCCCCCGCATCTTCTCGCCGCAGACGTCACGCCGACCGCGCGCCATTTTGTGCGCAACAACGGCAGCATCCCCGAACGCGCCCTACGCCAAGACGCCCAAGGCTGGGGCCTGACCGTTGATGGCGAGGTCCGCAACCAACGCGCCTTTTCGCTCGACGATTTGCACAGCCTGCCGCAAGTCACCCTAAAGGTCGTATTGGAATGCGCCGGAAACGGTCGAAGCGCATTCGCCCCCACGGTGGGCGGTACGCAGTGGATTCGCGGGGCCGTGGCCTGCAGCGAGTGGACGGGCGTGCGCGTGCGCGATGTATTGCAAGCGGCCGAAGTAACCGAGAAAGCCGTGTACCTCGCCAATTACGGCGAGGACGATCCTCCGTTTTCGCGGGGCATTCCCATCGAGAAAGCCATGGACGAGCACACCTTAATCGCGCTCAAAATGAACGGCGAGCCGCTACCGGCAGCCCACGGATTCCCCGCCCGGTTGCTCGTTCCGGGTTGGATCGGCAGCTCCATGCAGAAGTGGCTCAATCGTATATGGGTGCGCGACACCGTCCACGACTCCGACAAAATGAGCGGCTATTCCTACCGCGTCCCAGCCTATCCGGTCGAACCGGGGGAACCGCCGCCGGAAGCCGACATGGCCATTGCCACCTCGTGGGTCGTCAAGTCGCTCATCACCGCGCCGCAAGCCAACGCAACCGTCCAAGCAGGCGTTTCGCTCCGCGTTAGCGGGCACGCTTGGGCCGGCGAGCGCAGCGTGGTCAAGGTGCTCGTCTCCACCGACCTCGGCATCCACTGGCAAGAGGCCGAGTTGACCCCGCCAGCCAATAAATACGCTTGGTATGGTTGGTCCACCGAGCTAACCTTTGCGAACAAGGGCTACTACGAAATCTGGGCGCGGGCGTTTGACGATGCGGGTAACGCCCAGCCTTTCCGCCAGCCTTGGAACCCCAAAGGCTACCTCGGCAACGTCATTCACCGAGTGCCAGTCGTGGTCTCGGCGTGAGTGCAGACAAAACGAGAAAGGAACCGAACATGAGTGATAACCTGCGACTGTTGTCCATCGGCGCACATCCAGCCGACATCTTCGACCAATCGGGCGGCACCATGGCCCATCACGTCGCCCGCGGCGACTGGGTCGGCTGCGTGGTGCTAACGCACGGCGCGAGAGTCCACGACAAAGTGATCAGCGACGAGATGTTCCACCGGTCAGAAGTCCCACAAGCCGACCAATTAACGGAGCTGATGGCCGAGCGCGCCGACGTCAAGGCCGACGAGGTGCGGCGAGCCTGTGCCCTGCTCGGCGTCGAGGAAATCCACTTTTTCGGGGCCGACGACGCCGTGTTGCGAGTTACCGAAGAAGCTGTGCGCCGCCTAGCGAGACTGGTGCGCGAACTGCGGCCGGATGTGGTGCTGACTCACTTTCCCAAGGAGGGCGACGGGCTGACCAATGCCCATGCTGTCTGCGGGCAAATCGTCCTCCACGCGCTCGCGTTAGCCTATGGGGTAGATCCCGGCGACAGCCGTCCACCGCACCGAGTCGCCCAGGTTTTCTATTTCGGCACTGGGGCTGCGTCAATTCCGCGCAGCGTCTGGGATTCGGAAGGCGGCTACTACAACGACGTCTTTATCGACATTACCGACGTGGTCGCCAAAAAGCTGGCGGCGTTGGATTGCCTAGAGAGCCAAGGCTACGGCGGAGCGTATGCGCGCAAGCGGATCGAGACCAGCGACGGAGCCTTCGGCACAGCCGCCGGGTGCGCTTACGCCGAGGGCTTTATCAAAGCCAACGCCGAGACCCATTACCACCTGCCGCTAACCGAGCACGCCCTAAAGAAAGCGCGGATGTCGGATCACGAGCATATCGTCGAACAGTCGTTCAAGATCCAGGCCGATTGATTGGGCGTCCGATATGTCCATATCGTGGACATATTCCGAAAACATGTCGATTTTTCGGGCTTTTTTAGACATATCCGCTCGACATGTTCATGTCGTAGACACGTCGGGCGGTTCATGTAGTGGGTACTTTTAGTAGAGCCGGGAGGCATTCACTCACTGCATCCGTTCCAGCCACTTGGCCAAATCCTCTCGCGTCGTCCCAATGTTGAGGGAGCTAATGTCCCGCCCGTCTAAGCGGCTGGCTAATTCGCTGAGATCGGCGTGCGGCATCGGCTTAGCCGCGACTCCCACAGCACCGAGTGCTTCGTGAATTTTGTCGGCGCGAATGCCGAATCCCAAGGCAGCTTGTGAGATTTGGGGCCAATCTCCGTCTATGCCCATACCACTGAAATCCGCATCAATGCCCGCGTTGTTGATGGCGACCACTCGGCCCCTAGAGTCGAAAATGGGGCTGCCACTGGTGCCACCGGAGAGGTCGAGATTGTGCTGGACGATATAGGTGTCGCGCGGAGCGGTGTACGATCGGTCTTCAAAGCGAGGGCGCAAGGCACTGATCGTGCCATTCTTAAAGGTGGCAATCGGGTATAGAGCTCCCAAATCAGTAAAACCTTGGAGTTCTCCAGGAAATCCCAAAGTCGCTATCGGGGTACCTGCTTTTAATTGGTAAACCGCGCTTCTCGTTGCCAAGGTGACGTACTGCGAAAGGCGGCTACCCTCCTCAATGTGTAGCGTACCTATGTCGGGTGAGTTAACATCATCGCTATCCCATTGGTTATGATATGAGTACTCCCAACAAAAGAAGGCATTCTGTTGGTCGCCGAGTCCGAAGTTGGGAGAGGTCGTTAGATTCTGCAACACTATCCAAAAAGTTAGGATGTCGGTTTCATTTTCTCTATTGAATGAGTCAATAAAATCGTCCCAATCAAGCAGTGCATCTATGATGTGTGCATTGGTGATAAGCGTGCTGCTCTCCACGGCAAAGGCTGTGCCGACAAACGAAAAATAGAATGCGTCTTCATACGCATCCGCATCAGGGATATCTAAGTGGTGGAACACAGCATACACCGATCGCTGCAAAGGACTGACGACCCTACTCCAATCCGCAATCTGGCTTTCAAGCGCTGCCACTCGATTCTTGAGGACCGTAAATTCCGACCGCGTAATACTCGTCTGGTTCAGCTTGGCGCGCACTGCGACGATCTCCTCGGCATTGTCCGCCGTCACCGCGAGGGCATCGAGCCGCGCCAACAGGCTTAGCCGATCCTCCTCTTGGGCGGCTTCAACCTTGTCGAGACGCTGCTCTAATTCATCCACTCGCTCGGCGAGCGGATTATCCCCGCAGGCGAAAAAGACCACGCTGATTACGGCGGAGAAAAACAAACGCATGAAGAGCTCCTTTCGGAGTTGGCGCATTGCTTGAGAATGCGGGTAGTAAGTTACTTTGAAAGTACCGACAGCCGAATAGGTCGGTATGTTTTGGGGAGTTTGCTAAGTACTCGAAACAACTAAACTACGTGCCTTGGCCACTTTATCCAAATCGTACGTTGACTGCATATTCATCCAGAGATTCGCCGATGTCCCGAGGGCCTCGGCAAGATCAAGTGCTGCATCGGCCGTTACGTCGCGCTCGCCTCGAATGAACGCATTGAGTTGAGCTTGGGACCAGCCGATTTTCTCTGCAAATGCCGTCAAGTCGATCCCCATGGGGCCGAGAAACTCCTTGAGAAGCATCTCTCCCGGGTGAAAGGGGATCTTAGGTTGTCGCACATTCATTACTCCATCCCGGCCAATCGCTCCGCCAAGTCCTCCTGCGTCGTCACTATGTCGAGTGAGCTAATGTCTCGCCCATCTAAACGGCTGGCTAATTCGCTGAAATTAGCGTCCGTCGTCGGCTTGGCCACTACGCCCACCTCGTCGAGCAATTCGTGAATTTTGTCGGCGCGAATGCCGAAGCCCAAGGCAGCTTGTGAGATGCGCGCAGGGGCACCGCCTATGTTGAGCACCACATTCTCAATACCCGCGTTGTTGATGGCCACCACCTGACCCGAAGCGTCGAAAATGGGGCTACCGCTAGTGCCGCCGGACAGGTCGAGATTGTGCTGGACGACGTAGGTGTCCGACGTGGTGTACGATTCGCCTTGGAAGGGCGGGCGCAAGGCACTGATCGTGCCGTTCTTAAAGGTGCCAATCGGGAAGAGACGAGATAGCTCGCCGCCCTGTAGCTCGCCGGGAAATCCCAACGTCGCGATCGGGGCACCAACTCTCAAGCGATAAACTGCGTTGCTCGTCGCCAAGCGGGCGCGCCGCCCAATGAAACCTTCGGAGATATGCAGCGTACCCACATCGGGCGAGCTCAGATCGTCGGGGTCCCATTGCGGGTGCGACCAATAATCACCAATGAAGAAATAATTTTCTTGGTACGAGAGATCGGTCGTCAGGTTTTGCACCACGATCCACGTACCCTGTAAATCGGTTCCATACCTATTGTTGAATGCCGCTACTTGGCCGTCCAATTCAACCAGTCCATCTATGATGTGCCCATTGGTAACAAGCGTACCGCTCTCCACGGCAAAGCTGGTGCCGACGAATGTAATAGTCCAATCGGCTATGTTCTCGTTGTACACCCCGTGGAGCACGGCGTACACGGAGTACTGCAAAGAATGGACGATCCCGCTCCAATCCCCAATTTGACCTTCCAGCTCATCCACGCGCTCTTCTAGCTCCTCAAATTCTGACCGCGTAATATCCGTCTGGTTCAGCTTGGCGCGCACTTGGCCGATCTCCTCGGCATTTTCCGCTGTCTCAGCGAGAGCATCGAGCCGCGCCAACAGGCTCTGCCGGTCCTCCTCTTGAGTGGCTTCAACTTCGTCGAGCCGCTGTTCTAAGAGCGGATTATCCGCGCAGGCGAAAAAAGCCGCGCTTATCAAGGTAAAGAAAAACAGACGCATAGAATGTCCTTTCGGGTTGGCGCATTGCTTGCTGATGCACCTAAACGTAGTTTGTCAACAGCACGCGCCGTGCGATAATGCCCAATTCTATTTCTGTGAACAAGGCTCTGTACTCCCCATGTACTCCACCCTTTATCTCCAATTCCCAATTCGTAATTCGTAATTCGTAATTCCTAATTCCTAATTCCTAATTCCTAATTCCCAATCCCAATGCCATTAGCCCTTTCGCTCTTCCTCACTCTTTCATCCTGCAGCCCTGAGCCGCGCCAAGACGCCACCATCACCCTCGAGTTTTGGACCATTGCCCTCGGCGATGCATTCGCCGACTACATCTTGGGCATGATCGACGAGTACGAGCAGGCGCACCCCGGCGTAAAGGTCAAGTGGGTCGATGTCAGCGGCGGCGAAGTGGCCGAGAAGTTCCTCGCCGCCTTGGTCGGCGACGCGCCCCCAGACTTGGCCAACATCTACGACCTGCCTCGCTTCCTGCAATACGACATCCTCGTCAACATGGACGAGGCAGTCGCACCCGCCGAAAAGGCCAAACGGCTCGCCAATTTCTGGCGCGGCATCGGTTACTTCCAAGGCAGCAACTACGCTATCCCTTGGTACGTCGGCGTCACCATGCTCTGGTACAACAAGGACCTCTTCGCCCAAGCTGGCCTCGACCCCGAGCGCCCGCCCGCCACCATCGACGAGATGCTCGCCATGGGCCGCCAAATCCGCGAGCGCACCGGCAAATACGGCGTTTCTTGGCGGCTGCATCCCTCGCTCATAGCCCCGCCTTGGGCGCTGCTACGCCTAGACGGGTTTTGGCCGCTGTTCGTTCCCAACGCCCGACGCACCCGCATCAACCACCCCGAGGCCAAGGCCATCTTCCAGCAGTGGATCGACGCCTATCAGCAGGAGATCGTGCCACCCGAGGCCCTCGCCGCCTCCCACCGCGACGAGGTCAATTGGTTCATCGAGGGACGCGCCGCCATGCTGCCCTTTTCCGGCGGCTGGATCACCCGCTACTTCGACGACTCCTTTGCCAAAAAAGCAGTACCAGCACCCATGCCGCGCGGCCGCCTCGGCCAAGTGCCGGCCACCAACCAAGTCTTGGTCGTGCCCAAAGCCTCGCCCCACGTAGAGCAAGCCGTTGACTTCGGGCTATTTGTCACCAACGACGCCAACCAACTCGAATTCTGCCGCCGTGTCGCCATCTTGCCCTCGACTGTCCAAGCGGCCGCCGACCCCTACTTCCGTCGCCCGCCCGCCACGTTGGCCGACGCCGCCAACCAGCTTTCCGCGGCCGACATCCCCCATTCCTTTGTCATGGCCCCGCCCGATGTCAAGGGCTGGAGCCGGATGGAGGACATCCTCCACGAGGAATTCGCCAAGGCATTGGCCGGCCAGCAGAGCGCGGACGCTGCCCTGAGCCGCATCGAATCCAAGTGGAACCACCTGTCGCGCTTTCATTGAGACCCAATTATGAACTTATTACTGGATCGTCAACCCGATCCAATTCCTAATTCCTAATTGACCATGCACGGACGCTACGCACCTTATTTTTTCGTCGCCCCCGGGCTGTTGCTCCTAGTCGTGTTCTTCGCCTATCCCTTGCTCGACACGCTCTATCTCAGCCTGCACCGCTACAACGTCTTCTCACCGCCCACCTTCGTCGGCCTCGACAACTTTCGCCGCGCTTGGGGCGACGAACTGTTTTGGCGGGTCTTGGCCAACACCCTGCTCTACGCAATCATCGTCGTGCCCGCGCTCGTCGTGCTCTCGTTTTTCATGGCGCTCCTGCTCGACAACTCCCTGCGGCTGATCAAGGTGTTTCGCACTCTGTACTACATTCCGGTTGTCACCTCCATCGTCGTCGCTGGCATCGTCTGGAAGTGGCTGTACAACGCCGACGGCCTGCTCAACGCCTTCCTCAAGGGGCTGGGCGTCAGCGGCCCGTCGTGGCTGGCCGATGTGCGCGGCGTCCCCGAGGCGTTCTTGGGCCTGCTGGGCGTGGAGACCCAAGCCGCGTGGTTGACCGAGCCAGCGATTGCCCTGTTTGCCGTGGCCATGGTCACCGTGTGGAAGGCCGCGCCGTACTACATGATCATCTATCTGGCCGGCTTGCAGGGCATCCCAGCCCAGCTCAAAGAAGCCGCCCGCGTCGATGGCGCTGGTTGGTGGCAGGTCGTGCGCCACGTCATCATCCCGACGATCCAACCCTACACGCTTGTGGTCTCCATCATCGCCACCATCGCCGCCTTGCGCACCTTCGGCGAAGTGTACGTAATGACCGGCGGCGGCCCCTTCCACCGCACCAACCTGTTGGCCTATTACATCTACACGCTCGGGTTCAAATACCTCGAAGTAGGGTACGCCGCAGCCGTTTCGCTGTGCTTGCTGGTCGTCATATTGATCTTTGCCCTACTCAACTTTCGCATCGCCGGAGGCGACAATACCGGGGGCGGGGTGTAATGGTCCAGCGCATTCTGCTCTACGCAATCTTGTGCGCGGTCGGCGCGGTCTTGCTCGCCCCTTTCGCTTGGCTGCTATCTACCGCGCTCAAAGCCGAGTCGGCTGATCTGTTCGCTCATCCGCCGCAGTGGATTCCCGATCCCATCGTCTGGGGTAACTTCGCCAAGGCTTGGAACATCCTCCCGTTTATGCGCTATCTCTTCAACACCTTCTACATTGCCATCGCCACGGTTCTGCTAAACTTGACGTGCTGCTCGCTGGCCGGCTACGCCCTCGCCCGCATGAATTTCCGCGGCCGCCAAGCCATTTTCTACTGCATCTTGGCCACGACCATGGTGCCGTTCCAAGTCCTCTTAATCCCGCTTTTCATCGTCACCTTGAAGCTCGGCCTCGTGGATTCGTACGCCGGCGTTATCCTGCCGGTGGCAGTCAACGCCTTTGGCATCTTCCTCCTGCGCCAAGCCTTCACCACCATTCCCACCGACTTAGAAGACGCCGCACGCATCGACGGCTGCGGCCCGTGGACCATCTATGCACGCATTATGATGCCCCTAGTCAAACCAGCCCTCGCCGCGCAGGCAGCCTTCACGTTCGTGGCCCAGTGGAACGACTTCCTGTGGCCGCTGGTGGTACTCAAAAGCCGCGAGCTGTACACCCTGCAATTGGGGCTGGCCAGCCTCCAAGGCGTCTTTGGCGTCAACTGGCGCTACATTTCAGCGGCCTCAATCATCGCCTTGGTGCCGACGGTGCTGTTCTTCCTCTTCACCCAGCGATTTTTTACGCAGGGGCTGACGGCCGGTGCGGTGAAGGAATAGGGATTATGTCTAGAGACTCTGTGGTGCCGCCGAGCATGGACTTCTCTGCCAACCCAGATGCTGTCTCGGCCGTTGCCGAGGCGCATCGTCTCGCCTACGGCCACCTTTTTAATTCCGCATTCGCCGCAGAAACCTCGCTAATTGACCCACTCCCGCATCAGCGCATTGCCGTGTAC
Organism: Candidatus Latescibacterota bacterium; assembly: GCA_022825835.1. Classification (GTDB taxonomy): domain Bacteria; phylum Latescibacterota; class UBA2968; order UBA8231; family UBA8231. Next base: position 9,979 of record JAJDVZ010000126.1, on the reverse strand, counting down.
GAGCAAATGCTGCAACAGGCCCCCCTGCGATTCTTGCTAGCCGACGACGCGGGAGCTGGCAAGACCATCCTGACGGGTCTATATGTGCGAGAAATGCTGTCCCGTCGCCTCATCCGTCGCGTGATCATCGTGCCCCCGGCTGGCTTAGTCGGCAACTGGGAGCGAGAAATGCGCACCTTGTTCCGCCTGCCATTCCGCATCGTCAGCGGCGAAGACGCACGCGCCGGTAATCCCTTCCTAGGTCCAGAGAGCGACCAAGTAATCGTCAGCATCGACACCTTGGCCGGAGAGCGCATGTTTGGCCACCTCAAAGACCCGCAAACTGATGCCTACGACCTCGTCGTCTTCGACGAAGCGCACAAGCTATCTGCGGATCGCCAGCCGGATTTTCGGGAGCGCAAGACGGATCGGTATAAGTTGGCGGAAGCCCTAGCCGGTGCTGAGGTAGAGGATGAAAGCTGGGAGCTTCCTTGGTCGGCCCAACACCTGCTGTTGCTAACAGCCACGCCGCACATGGGCAAGGACCATCCTTACTACTTCCTGTGGCGTCTGCTGTTGCCGGACGCGCTCTCGACCTACGACGCTTTCAATGATTTTCCCCCCGACTCTCGGCAGAGGCACTTCATCCGCCGGACCAAAGAGGAAATGGTCCGCTTCGATGGTTCCCCCCTGTATCCACAGCGAAACTGCGCCACCCTGAGCTACGATCTCTCGCAGGGCCCAGAAAGTGAACAGGAACTCTACGACGAGACGACCGAGTACCTCCAGCATCACTACAATCGCGCCGGAATGTTGAACCGATCTGCTGCCCGCTTGGCGATGAGCGTCTTCCAGCGGCGTCTCGCTAGTTCCACCTATGCCCTCATGCGCTCCTTCGAGCGCCGCCAAGAGAAGCTCGCCGGGCTGATTGACGACATTCGGAACGGGCGGCTCACCGAGGAACAACTCATGCGCCAGCAACGGGGCTTGGACAAGCTCGAAGACGCCTTTGAAACGCGGACTGCTGATGAGGACGCCGCAAGCGAGGACGGAGGCGAGCAACACGAGGAGTTCGAGAGCAAGGCCCTAAGCGGCACCATCGCGGTCAACCTCAGCGAGCTGGAGGTAGAGCGTCTCACAGTCGAAGCGTTGTTCAACAAGGCGCAGAGCCTGTTCAACACCAGCGAGGAATCCAAGTTTGAGAAGTTGCGCGAGGTGCTCAGCGATCCGCAGTACCTCGACGAGAAGCTCATCATCTTCACCGAGCACCGCGACACTGCGGAGTTTTTGGTGCGCCGACTTGAAGGGCTCGGCTTTACCGGTCAAGTGGCTCTGATCCACGGAGGCCTACCCTACCAAGAACGCGAGCGTCAAGTCGAGTTTTTTCGCCGACCAGCAGCGGAAGGCGGGGCCAATTACCTAGTGGCCACCGACGCTGCTGGTGAGGGGATAAATCTGCAATTCTGCTGGCTGATGGTGAACTACGACATCCCTTGGAACCCGGCGCGGCTCGAACAGCGGATGGGCCGCATCCATCGCTATGGCCAGAAACACGATCCAGTGGTTATCGTCAATCTGGTGGCTGGCGGTACGCGCGAAGGTCGAGTGCTGAAGACCTTGCTCGACAAACTCGAAGCGATCCGCCGCCAGCTTCAATCCGATAAGGTGTTCGATGTGGTGGGTCGGCTGTTTGAGGAGCTGTCCATGCGGGAATATCTAGAGCAGGCAGTTACTGGAGACGCCGACACCGTTGCCGAACGATTGGAGGGTAACCTTACGGAGCAACAAGTCCAAGCTCTTTCGGAGCGGGAGCGGGTACTCTTTGGAGAAGGCGGCGAGGTGCAACGACGACTGGAGCATCTCAACGACGAGGCAGAGCAGGAAAACTATCGCCGATTGTTGCCCGGATACGTGCGCCGTTTTGTAGAGCGAGCCGTGCCACTGCTCGACTTGCGCATCGAGGGCGACTTAGGAGCCACTTTTGCGCTGGTGCCCGACCGGCCCCGCGCGGCTGATGCCTTGTTGCCCGTACTTGAGGTCTATTCCGAGGAAGCGCGCGAGCGGCTGACGGTGTACAAGCCAGCAAACCACGAGGACGCTGTCTGGATGCACCCCGGCGAGCCGGTGTTCGACGGCCTCTCAGCCACGGTCCTGAGCCGCTTCGGGCGCGACGGGCTCAAGGGAGCCGTGTTCACCGACCCTTATGCGACCGAGGCATATCTATTCCATATCGCACTGATTTCCGTCGAACAGCATAGCCAAGACAACGCAGGACCGACCGCCCCGCAGCCTCTCGAATCGCGCCTGATCGGGCTGCGCCAATCGAGCGACGGCACGGTAGAGGAATGTCCGGTCGAGCATTTACTGCTGCTCAGAGGTGCTCACGGCTTTGCGCCGAGCCGGGTGCCACTGGCTACTCTGGCTCGCGACATGGTCGCTGATGCTGACCAGTTCGTCCGCGAGGAAGTGAGCGAGCGCGTCGTGCAAGTCCATCGACAGCGTCGCCTCAACGATCTGCCCGCACGCCTGGAGTTCGTCAATCGCGGCTTCGACTTTCAGGCGGCCGAACTCGCCGCCGCTCGATCCCGCCTTAGCGAAATGGCCCGCAAAGGTAATCGCTACGCCCAAAGGGAACTCCCCACGGTCAAGGAACGACAGCGGAGCTTAACGGATTCCCGCAATCATCGCCTCGCCGAACTGCAAGCCGAACCAGACCTCATCCAAGCCGGTGAGATCGAGTTCCTCGTTCATGCCCTCGTGGTGCCGGCCCAAGATTCCGAGGAGGCTGAGCGCTACGATGCCGATGTTGAAGCCATTGCCGTGGAGGTGGCTACCGATTATGAGAATCGCTTCGGTGCCGAGGTGCAGGATGTTTCGCGGCCCGAATTGGCGCGGCGCGCCGGGCTAACCGACTGGCCGGGCTTCGATCTGCTTTCTCACCGTGCCGGAGAAGAACGACGCGCCATAGAAGTCAAGGGACGGGCCGGTACCGGCGGCATTGAAATGAGTGATAATGAATGGGCCAAGGCTTGCAATCTCCGCGACGAATACTGGCTCTACGTCGTCTTCGACTGTGCCACGCCTCATCCGCGTTTGATGCGGGTGCGCGACCCATTTGCCAAGCTGCTCGTCAGGAGCCGCGAGTCTATTGCCTACATTATCAACCCAGGGGCTGTTATAGAGGCAGCCGAGTGACTCAGATGCGATTGCATGAATCAAACTCATAGGGGAAATTTTGAGGTAGTGATGCAGACACCGAGCCGTTGCTCGGGATAACGGCTCTGAAGTCCCTCGGTATCGAAATCGATCCGCTCAACCGGCGACTGAAGAAGCTGCCGGCTGTGCGGCTCAAGAGCCTGTGAATGTAATCGAGAAAGGAGAACGGTATGGCAGTACGAAAGCCGCGTTACAGCAAAGAGGAGTTCGCCCGGCGCGGTCAGGCGATCTACGAGCAACGAGTGAGGCCGCAGGTGGAAGAAGGCAATCGCGGCAGGATCGTGGCGATTGATATTGAGACGGGTGAGTTCGAGGTAGCAGACGACCCGCTTGCCGCATCTGATCAACTTTTTGCGCGTTGTCCAGATGCACAGCCGTGGTTAGTGCGTATCGGCTACCGAGCACTGCATCGGTTCGGGGCTTCACATGCCAGTGGCTTGACATAATTGATGGTACAGTAAACGAGAATTACGAGGCGACAATCCTCCTTATCCTTCGCGGTGTTGCTAGAGAGGAACGGGAAATCGAGGCTATCATCGACACTGGCTTTACTGGTTATCTCACCCTCCCAACAGCGTTGATTGACCGCCTAGCCCTGTCTTGGAAAGGTCGTAGTCAGGCACTAATCGCCGACGGCAGTGTGCATGTATTCGACGAGTACATTGGAACAGTGTTGTGGAACGGGCAGGACCGCACGGTGGAAGTAGCTGCGGCCGATACTACTCCCCTCGTAGGAATGGGATTGCTCAGGAGGCACAGCCTAAGAGTGGACGTAGTGGAGAACGGCTCGGTGAAGATTGAGGAGTTAGTTTGACTGTACCGGATTTCGACGGAACTGATATGAAACAAGAACGCGATCACATCTTCATCAGTTACGCGACTGAGCAGTCGGCATTATGCGACTGGCTTGCCCGTCGGCTTGCCGCCGAAGGATACGCTATATGGTGTGACCGCCAGAAGCTGCTTGGGGGCGAAAACTGGATCAATGACATCAATGTGGCCATAGACGAGCGTACCTTCCGGATGGTTGCGCTGTTATCGCGGGAATCGCTAAGGAAACCGAATCCGCAGGGTGAATGGCAAAAGGGCTTTGCCCTTGGAAAAAAGCTGGGCATTGAAGACTTCGTTATCCCATTGAACACCGACGGACTCCAGTCAGACGAAATCACTTGGAATCTTCAACCCATCAACTACATTCCGTTCACGCCAAGTTGGGCCGAAGGTCTCACTATACTGTTGAAAAAACTCGAATCGATAGATGCACCCCGGGTCTTGAATGACGGACCCCGTGTTGCTATAGAATCAATCGTTGCAAGTAGCGCGGTCCGAGACGAACCCGAAGATCTGCTAAGCAACTGTTTCGAGGTTGTGCAGACGCCACGATACATTCGCAAGTACGAGGTTGAGACCGATCTCTCTAAAGATAAGCGTCGAGGATTGCAGAGAGAATGGGCATGTCGCGATGTGTCGCCACGCCACGTGTTCGCCTTTGACGATCCCCCGACTACAGTGAACGCAAGCTACTGTTTTCAGTGTATTGAGCAGATATCTTGGCGAGATACAAAGCTAGTGGATGGAATTGATACACGACATCTCGTAGTTAGCCTGATACACAAGTGCTTGGATCTTCTTCTGAGAGATAAAGGAATGAAATACTCCGTCATCACGGAGCACAGGAAAAACAGAAAGAACATGGAGCAGTGGTATATACCACAGGGACTCCTAGACAACGACCATGTATCATTCACCTTTCCTAGTGGAAAGAAGAGCTGGTTTAATGGGGTTGGAGAACGTACCTACCCGACCGTAGATGGTGGAGAGGTATATCGCTATCACCTGAGCCCATCGTTTTCGGTGCTGCGTGGTCAGATTGATCCTTTCGTCCTATTCCTCCGAAATCGTGTTTATCTCACTGATAATAAGGGCAGACCACTTGAAGGCCGGAAGATTATATCACGTCGCAAAGATTTATGCAAAGGATGGTTCAACTACGAGTGGGGCGCACGAACTCTTGGCATTATCCAGCTACTGGCTGATGATGATATGTACATCCGGTTCGGACCGGACGGAGAGCAGCAACTCGTCATCAGTGCCATGCCGATTGTCCCGAATGCTCCCCAACGTATCCTCGACGAACTCGTAGACAAACCCGATGAGATATACACGATGTGGCATGAGGAGGATGAGACGGAGGTTGACGATGTCGAGGCAGATAAGTAAAGACCCGATGTTGAGCGAGATCAAGATTCTCGATGAGCCAGCGCTAGAATTTCGGTACGGCCAGCCAGTCACCGATCCACGTGATGGATTGTCATTATTTGGCCCGTACGACGCAGACGCTCCCGGTCACCCAAGTGCCCTATCCTATGGTGTCGTCGGCACAGGTGAAGGTATAGATCTGTTTTTGGCATGGTCGAACGCAATGATCCGCTCGTGGACAGATGCCCCGAGTAACCGTCACCACTTGTGGCCACCGTACCCAGGGTTTCAGGCAGCGTTTGCCTGCGATTGGCGAAACGAACCAGTTTGGAAACATGTGCTCGATAGTCATGGACTGAGTGACGTGGCTCATCGTCATGATCATCACGAACGGGTCTATTCGACCGTAAACCAGTACCTCGCGGCTTTTCAGGATTTGCAGAAGCTCGATGAGCGCGTAAGTGTCATGGTCTGCGTCATTCCTGACGAAATCTACCAAACATGCCGTATTAAGTCGCGTGTGAAACAGCCGACCGGAGATACCGTTTCCAATGAACAGCGGAAGTCGCGCAAGAAGGGGCAATTAGAATTCTTCTCGCAGTACGAGCCGGAGCAGTACGAACTCTCGCTGGATTTTCGAAGGCAGATCAAAGCGCGGACGATGATCCATAATGTTCCGATCCAGATTATCCGTGAATCGACGCTGAGGCTCAATGACGAGAAGCGGTTTGGGCTACGAGAGCTAACACCGCTCTCGAATCGTATGTGGAATCTGTCGAGCGCGTTGTATTACAAAGGAGGCGGCAAACCGTGGAAGCTGGCTACCGCTAGGGAAGGAGTTTGCTATGTCGGTCTCGCTTTTCGTCGGACCGATGCCACCTATACCAAAGGCGGGCCGAAGACCGCAGCCTGCGCCGCCCAGATGTTCCTCGACGATGGGGATGGCGTGGTGTTCTTGGGTAACTACGGTCCGTGGTACTCGCCGGAAGACAATCAATACCGACTTACAGCCCAAGCTGCACACGATCTGCTCAAAGGGGCTCTTGATACGTACACCCAGCTACATGGAAAGAGCTTGACCGAAGTCTTTCTGCACTCGCGGTCAGACATTAGTGCCGAGGAGTTCAAGGGATACCGATCTGCTGCACCCGACGGACTAAAGGTCGTAGGTATTCGCGTGCGTCCATGCCGCGATGGTCCACGACTCTACCGACCGGACAAGCGGTGGCCAGTGATTCGGGGCACGTTGTGGAAGCATTCTCCAACTCGGGGATATTTGTTCGGATCTGGGTTTAAACCGCGAATCGGAACCTACGACGGATGGGAGACACCCGTACCTCTACAGATCGACATTCAACATGGAGATGCGGATATCGTTGATGTGGCGCGCGATATCCTTGGCCTGACAAAGCTCAATTACAACACCTGTAATGCTGGTGACACCCAGCCAGTTACTGTCAAATTTTCTGATGCGGTGGGCGAGATCCTTGTGAGCAACCCGACTGTGACCAACCGACAACCCACTTTCAGATTCTACATCTGATAGAGGGATAATAGTGATATGACCAATGAGATGACCGACAAACGCCTAATCGAAGTCGCCTTCCCCCTGAAACAGGTTTCCCTCGACTCTGTCCACGAGAAGAACGTGCGGCACGGCCATATCTCCACGCTGCACATTTGGCCAGCGCGGCGGCCGCTGGCTGCGTCGCGGGCGGCGCTGATTGCGACGTTGCTTGCCGATCCCGGCGATCCCAAGCAACGGCAGGAGATTCTGGAGCGCATGGCCGGTCGCGTCGTCGAGAAGATTGAGCGCAAGCGGGTGGGTGGGCGTGTGGTCGAGAAGGTAAAGGAGGAGACGGTCGGCGGCATTCTCCATTGGGGGCGCGAGAATGACCCCGATCTTGCGTGGTTCCGCGAAGAGATTCGCAAGGCGTACGGTGGGCGGGCACCCAAGGTGCTGGACCCGTTTGCCGGGGGCGGTGCCATTCCGCTCGAAGCCATGCGCCTCGGCTGCGATGTGACCGCTATGGACATCAATCCGGTGGCTTGGTTCATCCTCAAGTGTACCCTCGAATATCCGCAGAAGCTCGCCGGTCAGACCCGCCCGCTGCCCGAATTCGCGCTGGAGGACGGCGAATTCATGGAGGCGTTCCTGAAGGCGAAGGGGTTTAAGGGGGCCAGCTTGCGGACCTTCTTGGAGCGGCTCGGCCACGGCGATGGCGGCGAAATCCAGCTCGATCTCTTGCAACAGGACGATCCCATACTTGAGGCGGATCTCGCTTGGCACGTCCGCGCTTGGGGCCGGTGGGTGCTGGCCAAGGCGCGCACGGAGTTGGCTGCGTACTATCCGACTTATGCTGAGTTCGAGCCGCTCAAGCCGGACGAGGAGTATGAGCCGCGTCCCATGCGGCTCTTAGAGGTTGATGATGCGGGAGTTCCGCAGGTCGATCCGCTCAACGCCGAGTTCGACGATGCCTATCTCAAGAACCCGCTCAACCCGCGCTGGATCGCCAAGCCAACGGTGGCCTATCTCTGGGCGCGCACCGTGACCTGCAAACAGTGCCGCGCCACGTTACCGCTGCTCAAGACGCGCTGGTTGTGCAAGAAGGATCGCAAGCGCGTGCTGCTGACAATGGAGCCGAAGGACGATCAGACCGGCGTTGTCTTCGGCGTACAGAGCGACGTGCCGCACAACGGCGGCAACGCGGCGCAACGGCGAGAGCACGACAAGCGCATCGGAGCGGGCACCATGTCGCGCACTGGCGCAACCTGCCCGTGCTGCGGCGCGATCACGACGATGGAGGATATACGTTTTGAAGGACGCGCTGGGCGGTTGGGCGCGGTGATGACGGCTGTGGTGGTAGATGGGCCGAAGGGCAAGGGCAAGGGATATCGCTTGCCGACGGACCATGAACGGGCGGTGGCGGAAGTGACCGAGGAACAGCTTCAGACGCTGTATGAGGACATCCCGTTTGGGTTGCCGGAGGAACCCTTGGCGGGCGAAGATGCTCTCGGCTTCCGCGTACCACTATACGGCTTCGACAATTGGCGGAAGCTGTTTACGGACCGGCAGTTATTGGCGATTGGAGGGTTCGTTCTGATCCTTCGGAGGCTGATACAAGAACTCGACGATTGGCCGGAGAATTGGCGCGAGGCGCTGATTGCAAATCTCGCACTCGTGAATGATCGCTTGGCCGACTACTCTAGTGCGATCTGCTCTTGGCACAATGGAAGAGAGGTAATTAGAAATACTTTTGGGCGCTTTGCTCTGCCTATCGTCTGGGATTATACCGAACTCAATCCTTTATCATATTCTTCCGGCAACTTTCTCGGCGCACTTGATTGGGTTTCCAAAGTCTGCGAACATCTGCAAAAAAGCGTCGATTCAGGATGGAGCGGCAAGAGTATTTGTGCATCGGCCATCACCTGCCCAACCGATAGTGTCGATCTAATCTTAACGGATCCACCCTACTATGACGCGATCCCCTATTCCGACCTGTGGATTTCTTCTATGTCTGGCTAAGGCGTTCGATTCCAGGATTGTCTGCTGAGGTTGAGTCAGTCTTCTCCGATGCCCTTGGCCCCAAATGGGACCATGACACCGACGACGGGGAACTCATAGACGACGCCAGCCGATTTGGTGGTGACAGAGAGCGGTCCAAGCAGAATTATGAGGACGGCATGGCCCGCTCGTTCCGCTCTTGTCACGCTGCCTTGCAACCGGACGGACGGCTCGTGGTCGTATTCGCCAACAAGCATCCCGATGCTTGGGAAACTTTGGTAGCCGCCCTGATTCGAGCCGGTTTCGTCGTGGACGGCTCTTGGCCCATCCAGACGGAAATGGGGACCAGGACTCGTGCAATGGCTTCCGCCGCTTTGTCATCCTCCGTCTGGATCGTCTGCAAAAAGCGCCCCGCGGCTCGCCCCGGCTGGGACACCACCGTCCTCAACGAAATGCGCGACAACATCACCCAGCAACTCCGCGACTTCTGGGACGCCGGTATCCGCGGCCCCGACTTCGTATGGGCCGCAACCGGCCCGGCCCTCGAAGCCTTCAGCAAGCACCCCGTAGTCAAAAAGGCCAACGATCCCAACCAACTAATGTCCGTCTCGGAGTTCCTGCGCGAAGTGCGGCGCATGGTCGTCGATTTCGTCGTCGGCCGCGTGCTGACCCAAGACGGCGACCAAGAAGCCGCGACCGGCCTCGACGACGTAACCACCTACTACCTCCTCCATCGCCACGACTTCGGCATGGCAGAAGCTCCCATCGGCGGCTGCATCCTCTACGCCCTGTCGTGCAACCTCTCCGACTCCGCCCTCGTCAACCAGCACGACCTCCTCGCCCAAGCGGGCAAAGGAGCATCCAGCGACGAACCCGAAGAGGACGACCCACCCGAGGACGCAGAAGCGACAAGCGGCGGTGCCAAAGTCAAACTCAAACCCCTAAGTACACGACAGTAACATGGGTTGATATTGTCGGGCGCGTTTAGGTTGGTCTCGTGTTTGGTGTATGATCTGTGTGAGTTGGTCTAATCCTTTTCGAAAGAGGCTTATGGCTTTTCGTCCATGTTTTTTTATGGGG
>JAJDVZ010000172.1:0-49020 GCA_022825835.1 Candidatus Latescibacterota bacterium | reverse complement strand
TTGCATGAGGGCTTTCTTTAGCATATGAATAAGCATGGTGCGGCTCCTGTATTTAGGATTTAGATGCAATCTTCGGCGATTACAAATAAAACCTAAAGCAGGGCCGTACCACAACTTAGATTACTGTCGTGTACTTAGGAGCGACTATACGCCGAGTCCTCATTATCATCCGATATCAAAGACCGTGTACTGGAGGCCTTCGACGAGCTTGGCCCCGACTATCTGAAACCAGTTTTTGATACGTTTAACGAAACAGTTAGCTACGAAGAATTACACCTCATCCGAACCATTTATTGGACAGTCCATAGTAATGGTTCTTTGAGGAAGCGTTGGCGTAGATACGCGAATGCGCCGACGTGCAGTGATTGAGATTCAAGATAATGAACGCGCCCTTTAAGCGTGCAGAAGACTGAAAGGATTCGGTGATACTTGAAAGCTCGTCAGGTGATTATCTAATCGTTGGCTATTCTAAATACTCAATCACGCAAAAAGGAACAACTGTGAGCGACACTGCATTCGACCTAATCGTCATCGGCGCAGGACCGGGAGGCTACGTGGCCGCGAGCAAGGCGGCGCAGCTCGGCATGAAGGTGGCCTGTATCGACAAAAGCTACCTCGGCGGCACCTGCCTCAACGTCGGCTGCATCCCCAGCAAGGCCCTGCTAGAGTCGAGTGATTTGTTCTACAGGGCCAAGAAGGGATTGGGACACCACGGAATCGGACAGGGCGAGGTGGGTCTGGACCTGCAGGCCATGATGGCGCGAAAAGAGAAAATCGTCCAGACCATGACTAAGGGCATTGAGGGGCTGTTTAAGGGCCGGGGGGTGACGCATTTCGTCGGCACGGGCCAAGTCCTCGCCTCAGGAAGCGTGGCGGTGCAAGGTTCAGACGGCGAGCAAGTGCTGTCTGCCAAGCACATCCTATTGGCCACGGGGAGCACGCCCGTGGAGTTGTCGAATCTGCCCTTTGATGGAAAACACATAATCAGTTCGACCGAGGCACTAACCTTAGAAAAAGTGCCTGAGCGGCTCGTCGTCATTGGCGGCGGTGCCATTGGATTGGAACTGGGGTCCGTGTGGGCTCGGCTGGGTGCCCAAGTGCTCGTAGTAGAGGCCATGGATCAAATTTTGCCGGAGACGGACCAAGAGATGGCCCGGCAGCTAGAGCGGCTGCTCAAGCGACAGGGACTAAAGTTCCTGCTCGGAGCCAAGGCGCAATCCGCCGAGATCGAAAAAGGCCAAGTGACGCTGACTATTGCGGCCGGCGATCAAGAACGCGTCGAGACATGCGATCTGGTGTTGGTAGCCGTGGGACGCAAACCATGCAGCGCGGGGTTGGGGCTGGAAGATGTGGATGTAGCGACCAACGAACGTGGACAGGTCTTGGTTGACGCGCAGGGCCGCACCAATGTCGAGGGCATCTGGGCCATCGGCGACCTTGTGCCCGGACCGATGCTGGCCCACAAGGCCGAGGCCGAAGGAATCGCCGTCGCCGAGCGGATGGCCGGACGCGCCGGACAGGTCAACTACGAGGCTATACCCTCGGTCGTGTACACTCACCCAGAACTAGCCTCCGTGGGCGCGAGCGAGGAAGCAGCCACAGCAGCCGGCCACGAGGTCGCCGTCGGCAAGCACCAATTTCGCAGCAATGCCCGCGCCCACTGCATGGACGACATCGACGGCCTAGTCAAGGTAGTAGCCGATGCGCACACCGACCAGCTCTTGGGAATGCACATCCTCGGGCCGCAGGCTTCGCATTTGATTGCCGAGGGCGTCTTGGCCCTAGAGTTCGGTGCCAGCGCCGAGGATGTAGCCCGCACCGTCCACGCGCATCCAGCGCTGTCAGAAGTCGTAGGCGAAGCAGCGCGGGACACAGTATCGTGAAGCTCACCGGCAAAGTCGTCCTCATCACCGGCGCAGGCTCGGGCATCGGCCGCCAAACCGCGCTGCTCTGCGCCCGTGAAGGCGCGCACATTGCAGCCGTTGACATCGACGCGGCCACGGCCGAAGAAACGGCCGCAACCATCACCGCGGACAACAGACAAGCCATCGCCATCGCGGCCGACGTGTCCCGCGCCGCCGACTGCGAGCGCATGGTGCAGCAAGCCGAAGCTGCGTATGGACGCCTCGACGTGCTGTTCAACAACGCCGGCATCTCCCACCACGCCGACGCCGACGCCATCGACACCGAAGAAGAGGTCTGGGACTTGACCATGGCCGTCAATCTCAAGGGCGTCTTTTTGGGCTGCAAATACGGCATTCCGGCCCTGCGCCGCGCCGGCGGTGGCGTGATCGTCAACACCGCCTCTTTTGTCGCCTTGCTCGGAGCGGCCACGCCTCAATTGGCCTATACCGCCAGCAAGGGCGGCGTCCTCGCCCTGACGCGCGAGCTAGCTGTTATCCACGCCCGCGAAAACATCCGCGTCAACGCACTCTGCCCTGGCCCGTTGCGCACCGAACTGTTGATGAAATACCTCGACAGCGAAGAAAAGCGCCAACGCCGCTTGGTCCACATCCCCATGGGCCGTTTCGGCGAGGCTGAGGAAATCGCCCGCACGGTCGTCTTCTTGGCCTCGGACGACGCCTCTTTCATCACAGGCTCGACCTTCGTCGTCGATGGCGGCATCACCGCTGCCTATGTCACGCCAGAGTGAGACCGCCCATGTGCTTTGCGGCCGCAGTTTTCGATCTCGACTACACCCTGCTCGCCGAGCCGCTGGACCCGTTGAACTCCCAGTAACCCACCGCACAATTCAGAAAGGGTAACCCATGAGCGAATTTTTTAAGGGCATTGAAAAGATTGCCTACGAAGGACCGGACTCTAAAAATCCCCTCGCCTTCAAGCACTACGACGCCGAGGCCACAGTCGGCGGCAAGACCATGGCCGAGCATCTGCGTTTCTCCGTGGCCTTTTGGCACAGCTTCAAGGGCGGGGGCATTGATCCCTTCGGCCCGACTCCGGTGTACGATCGGCCCTGGGACCGCGCCACCGACCCCATGCAGCGCGCCGAGGACACCTTGCGCGCGGCCTTTGAGTTCATCACCAAGCTCGGCGCGCCGTTCTACTGCTGGCACGACCGCGACATCGCACCCGAAGGCGAGACCCTCAAAGAGAGCAACGACCGCCTCGACCACATTGTGGGGCTGGCCGAGCAATTGCAAGCCGACACGGGCGTCCGCTTGCTGTGGGGCACGTCCAACTGTTTCTCGCACGCGCGCTTTACCCACGGAGCCGCCACCAACCCAGACGCCCACGTCTTCGCCTGGGCTGCGGCGCAGATCAAAAAAGCCATGGAATGCACCCATCGGCTCGGAGGAGCTAACTACGTGTTTTGGGGTGGACGCGAGGGGTACTCCAGCTTGCTCAACACCAACATGGCCCACGAGCAAGACCAGCTCGCGCGCTTCTTGCACATGGCCGTCGAACACAAAAAGGCAATCGGCTTTACCGGCACCTTGCTCGTCGAGCCCAAGCCCAAAGAGCCGACCAAGCACCAGTACGACTACGACGCCGCCACCGTCTTGAGCTTCCTCCGCAAATACGACCTGTTGGACGAGTTCAAGCTCAACATCGAAGCCAATCACGCCACCTTGGCCGGCCACACCTTTGAACACGACCTCCAGCTCGCCTCGGCCGATGGCAAACTAGGCAGCATTGACGCCAATCGCGGCGATTACCTGCTCGGCTGGGACACCGACCAATTCCCCACCGACCTCTACTCCACCACCTACGCCATGCTCGTGATTCTCAAACAAGGCGGCATCGCTTCCGGCGGCATCAATTTCGACGCCAAGGTGCGGCGCGGCTCCTGCGATTTGGAGGATCTCTTCCACGCCCACATCGGCGGCATGGACTCGTTTGCCCGCGGACTAACGCTGGCCCAGCGCATCATCGACGACGGCGCACTCGACGCCTTTGTGGAAGCGCGCTACGCCTCGTACCGCAGCGGCATCGGCGAGAAGATCATGCGCGGCGACACCAACTTTGCCGAGCTAGAGGCATACGTCCACCAACACGGCGAGCCAGAAAAACGCAGCGGCCGCGAGGAAATGCTGGAGAATATCGTCAATAGTTATCTGTAGCGACTGATAACAGAAATCCATAAGACACGCAAGACGAGAAAGGGACACACAACGGAGTTACGATGATTACCGAAGAACAAGTCGAGAACCGAAAGTACTGGATCGACGAGATAAGTCGCTCAAGCGGCGATTTTGGCGCTGATGCCGAAAGGATCGAGCAAAAGCTGGAGCAGGAAATCCAAGCACAAGGGATTGACGCCCTGCTTGGACACCTCCGTTTATGTGGTGTAATCCCGGAATACTATGGGCACGACACCAGCGAAGAGAAACTGTACTCCAAATATACTGATGTTGTGATTCATGCAGCATATACTGCAATGGGGTTTGCGAGCTTGGTTCTTAAGGAGCGAGCGAATGTAGCTGATGTTGAGTGCGTCACCAACGACTACAGTTTTGTCGCTGATGCAAAAGCATTTAGACTGAGCCGCACAGCGAAGAATCAGAAGGATTTCAAGGTACAAGCAATGGACAACTGGAAGCATGGAAAGCCCTATGCGATGGTTGTTTGTCCAGTATATCAACTTCCATCTCTAAAAAGTCAGATATACAAACAGGCTGCTGAGAGCTCCGTTTGCATTGCGACGTATACGCATCTATCGGTACTTGTTCGTTATGCCCAAAAATCGACTCAGAACAAGGCAATAGAGTTGGTTCACGAGGTGTTTAGAACGGTCGAAGCGATGAATCCGTCAAAGAATGCAGTTAGCTACTGGCAGGCAGTAAACCGCAAATTTTTGGATTTTGACGAAGTAATCGGTGCAATATGGCGGGACGAGAAACTCGCATCAAACGAGGCCATAACTATCTTAAAAGAAGAAGCACTCACTTTCCTCGCCAAGGAGCGAGAGCGAATTATGAGATTATCTCACGCAGATGCGATAAAGGAGGTACTGAAGTCGAGCACACTCGATAACAAGGTTCAAAAGGTTCAATCCGTTGCCAAAAACGGCATCCTTGACTTGGAGTCGGCATGAACGAAGAGTACTTAGACAAAATCACACGCGGTGACTGCCGAGATCATATTTCGCGCTTGGCCGATAATAGCATAGAACTTTTCCTGTCGGACATCCCCTATGGAATCAGCCTAGACGACTGGGATGTCTTACACGACAATACGAACTCGGCGCTGTTGGGGCAGTCGCCTGCCCAAGCTGGGAAATCGGCCTTTAAGAGGCGAGGCAAGCCCATCAATGGCTGGTCGCAGGCCGATAGGAACATTGGACGAGAGTATCAGCAATGGTGTCAAAGCTGGACTGAACGGCTTTTGCCAAAAATGAAGCGTGGTGCATCGCTCTTCGTTTTCGGCGCACGCCGCACCATACACCGCGTCGTCAATGCTTTTGAGGACAGCGGTTTCCTTCTCAAGGACATGCTCGCTTGGCAGAAAGACTCGGCGCATCATCGAGCGCAAAGGGTGAGCATTGTCTTTGCGAGGCGCGGGTTAGAGGCCGAGGCCAAAGCGTGGCGCGGCTGGCGTTTGGGAAATCTCGCACCCGTATATGAGCCGATTGCTTGGTTCGTAAAACCCTACAAGATCGGCGGAACCATTGCTGACAACATCCTTGAACAAGGCGTAGGGGCCATGAACATAGAAGCGTGTCAGAGCCATGGCGCAACCCCGACAAATCTCTTGGCGTTTGGTTTCCAGAAAGGCGAACAAAAAATTCACGAGGCCCAGAAGCCGCTGAAGCTCATCGAGTTCCTGATCAAACTCACAACGCAAGAGGGCCAAGTGGTACTGGATCCGTTCATGGGTAGCGGCACTACGGCTGTTGCCGCGCGGCGACTCAACAGGCACTTCATAGGCTTTGAGATCGCGCCTGAATTTCATCAGGCCGCACTTCAGAGGTTGGATTCAGAATGCGGAACGGGAGATGCGAAAGACGCCCAAGCGATCCAGCAGATGCTCTTTGAAAAAGCGCGAAGTAAATACAGAAGCTAACTACAATTCCAACAACTCAATTGTCCCTCGGCACCGCCATCATCCGCTCCAACGCCCGCCGCGCCCCCACAATCACCTCGTCGTCCAGTGTAATTTCGTAGCGCTCGTAGAGCAGCGAAAAGTACACGTCTTGCAGGTCGGTGATTTTCATGTAGGGGCAGTGTAGCCGGCAGCCAATGCAGCCGTCCGCCGCTACGAACTCTTGGTGCGGGAAGCGCTGCCGGAGCTGGTGCAGCATGCCGTTTTCCGTGGCGATGATGAAGCTCTTGGCATCGGGGTACTTTTCGACGGCCTTGAGCATCCCCGTAGTCGAGCACACTTCGTGCGCGATTTCGACCACGTCCTCGCGGCATTCTGGGTGCGCGATGATGACGGCCTCGGGATAATCAGTACGGGTGCGCTCGACGCTGGCGGCGCGCAGCACATCGTGCGTCGGGCACGCGCCGTCGTACACGACGACCTCTTTCTCCGGCACCTGCTCAGCCACCCAGCGGCCCAAGTTGCGGTCCGGCGTAAAGAGAATTTTGTCGCTGTCGAGGCTGCGCACCACTGAGACGGCATTGGCCGAGGTGCAGCAGATGTCGGACTCGGCCTTCACCTCGGCCGTGGAGTTGACGTACGTCACCACCGTGTGATCGGGATAGTCTGCTTTCCAATCGTCGAGGCTTTCGGGGGTGATGGAGTCGGCCAGCGAACAGCCCGCGCCCAAATGGGGCAAGAACACCTGCTTGCCGGGGCTGAGGATTTTGGCCGACTCGGCCATGAAATGCACGCCGCAAAAGACGATGCGCTCGGCATCCGTCTTGGCGGCTTCCACTGACAGCCCAAGCGAATCGCCCGTGAAATCGGCCAAGTCTTGGATCGGCGGAATCTGGTAGTTGTGCGCGAGGATGACCGCGTTTTTCTCGCGGCGCAAATGGCTGATTTGGGCGATGAGCTCCTCGGCGGGCAGGTCACTGTGGTACTGCCCAGCGGCTGGGGCGATCGTCTCTGAGTGAGTCATGGCTTGACTTGCGCTCCTTCGTCGGGGGGGATGGTCTCGGTGCCGTTGGGAAAGACGCGCCAAAACTCCTTGCGAATGAGGCCGGCGATCATGGCGCTCTTGCTGCTGCCGTGATAGCGGGCAATCGCGTCGAGCATCTCGTGATCCCGGTCGGGCGCCGAAAAGGTCCGCACCTTGGCCCGGCGACTTTGGTCTTTGGATGGCATTACATCATCTTTATATAAAATTTGATTAATATATATGTAATCTAATGAATCACTGGCGGTCCGTCAATACATTTGTAACCGAGTTTTAACAAAATTGCCGCACAAATAAGGAGAGATGAGGCGCGGCCCTATAGCTGGCTAATCCGCTCCATGGCCTCTTCGATCCGGTCGCGGTGATTGAAGGCCGACAGGCGCAAGTATCCTTCGCCAGCCGCGCCAAAACCCGCACCCGGCGTGCCGACGATGTGGGCCTGGTCGAGCAAGTAATCGAAGTAAGTCCAACTGTCCTGCCCGTCGGGCGTGGCCACCCACAAATAGGGAGCGTGCTCGCCCCCGTACACCGTAAGCCCAGCCGCTCCCAACTGCTGGCGCATGATCGCGGCATTTTCCATGTAGAACGCAACGCGCTCGGCAATGCCCTGCTGGCCAGCCGGAGAATACGCGGCTGCCGCAGCGCGCTGCACCGGATACGCCACGCCGTTGAACTTGGTCGAGTGTCGCCGCGCCCACAGCCGATGCAGATCCACTTCCTCGCCCGAGGCAGCGCGGCCCTCGAGCTCTTTTGGCACCACGATGTACCCACAGCGCAGGCCGGTAAAGCCGGCGTTCTTGGAAAAACTGCGAAACTCGATCGCCACCTCTCGGGCACCTTCGACCTCGTAGATGGAGCGCGGGAGCGCCGGATCAGTGATGTAGCTCTCGTAGGCCGCGTCAAATAGAATGACCGCCTGTTCGCGACGGGCGTATTCGATCCAATGGGCCAAGGCATCGCGGGTCATCACCGCACCCGTGGGATTGTTGGGCGAGCACAAGTAGATCAGATCGACGTGACCGGCTGGCAGGTCCGGGATGAAGTCATTGGCGGCCGTACACGGCATGTAAACCATACCGGCGTACGAACCATTCTCATCGGCTGGGCCCGTGCGACCGGCCATGACGTTGGAATCGCAGTACACCGGATAGACCGGATCGGTCAGCGCGACCACGCAATCGTCGGCGAAAATTTCCTGCACTGCGCCCGAGTCGCACTTGGACCCGTCGGAGACAAAAATCTCGTCGCTGTGTACCTGCACGCCGCGCACGCTAAAGTCGTGCTCGACAATGGCCTCGCGCAGAAAATCCTGACCCTGGTCGGGTGGATAGCCCTGCAAGGTATCGTCGTGCGCCATTTCCTCGACGGCTTCTTTCATCGCATCGACCATTGGCCGCGGAATGCCCTTGACTACGTCGCCGATCCCCAAGCGAATCACGTCGGCTTGGGGGTGAGCCGTGGCAAACGCATCAACTCGGCGGGCGATTTCTGGAAAGAGGTAACCGGCTTTGAGCTTGAGGTAGTGATCGTTGATATGCGCCATGATATTCACTTTTTTGAATTAGGAATTACGAATTACGAATTATCAACCATTAGCTCCCAATTCGCAATTCCTAATTTTTAATTCCTTTCGCAATTCGCAATTCCTAATTTTTAATTCTTAATTCAAAAAGGAGACTCGCTCGTGGATATAAGTTTTATGACCAGCGCCGGCGGCACCAGCAATTGGAGCCTCGACGAATGCGCCCGTTGGGCGCGGGAGCACGATTTCGACTGCGTGCGCCTAAACGATTCCGGTGCGCTCGACTCGGACCACATCCTATCAGTCGGGCCAGACTCCGTGCTTTCGACCTTGCGCCAGCACGACCTGTACCTCGCCGCCCTCACCGCGCACTACAACCTGCTCGACGACGACCACGAGCAGGCCCGCGCCGCCCAAGCCAAGCTGCTCAAGGCCATTGCGTCGGCCCGCGCACTCGACTGCCCCGTCATCGTCACCAGCAGCGGCGCGCCCGTGCGCAACGGCCAGTTCTACGGCATGTTCTCCTCCGAACCCGGCAACCCCAGCGACCGCTCCGACGAATTAGTGGACCGCTTCCAAGCCATGTTCGAACCCGTGGTGCAAGCGGCTGAAGACAACAATGTCCGACTCGCGCTCGACGTGGCCGTGCGCATGGGCCAGATCGGCTGCAACCCAGAGATGTGGGAAAAAATTCTCGACGCCGTGCCCTCCGATCACCTCGGCCTGTCCTGCGACCCGTCGCACTGGCTGTGGATGCACATTCTGCCGGTCGAAGACGTCATCCGCGACTTTGCCGGCTATTGGTACTACGCCGATGTCAAGGACTGCGAGATTAGCCAGCGGATGCTCTACCGCCAAGGCATCATCGGCAACTGGTGGTGGCAATACCGCGTCCCCGGCCGCGGCCAACTCGACTGGAGCACCATCATCGGCGCGCTGTGGGAATCGGGCTACGACTACGTGCTGTGCGTGGAAAACGAAGACCGCGGCTTCCCCGGCCTAGAGGGCTTTGCCTTTGGCGGCCAACACCTCCGCAGCTTGCTGCCGCCCAAGGAGTCCGGCTTTAAGCGGCAAGGAGGGTATTGGAAGACGAGCGGGTGGGAGCGCAAGAGTGGGAATTAGGAATTGGGAATTGAGAATTAGGAATTATGGGGGTACTGGGTAACTTGCCACTGGGACCATTTGCCGTACTATTTTACTGATATTACGCAAAGGCAATTAGGTATGGGATGCTTCGCTTCGCTCAGCATGACAAGGAGGAACGCGCCCTCTACTGTCATGCTGAGCGGAGCGAAGCGGAGTCGAAGCATCTAATACCTAGGTGCCCGTGTGTAAGTCAGTTATTTTATTTGTTACGCTGCAAACAGCCACAGAGGAAACATGAGCACGGACAAAAACCGCGACTTCATCCGCGAAGCCATTGACGCCGATCTCAAAAACGGCCGCTACGACCGCGTCATCACCCGCTTCCCGCCAGAGCCTAACGCGCACCTGCACATCGGCCACGCCAAGGCGATCTGCGTCAACTTCGGCATTGCCGCCTCCTACGATGGCCAATGCAATCTCCGCTACGACGACACCAACCCCACCCGCGAAGAGCAGGAATACGTGGACTCCATGCAGGAGGACATTCGCTGGCTCGGCTTCGACTGGGGGCCGCAGCCGTACTACGCTTCCGACTACTTCGGCCAGCTCTACGACTGGGCCGTCGCGCTCATCAAAAAGGGCTTGGCGTATGTGGATGACCAGACCGCGGACGAGATCCGGGAAAATCGCGGCACGCTCACCGAACCGGGCAAAAACAGCCCGTACCGCGACCGCTCCAGCGAAGAAAACCTCGACCTCTTTGAGCAGATGAAAGACGGCGCATTCCCCGATGGCAGCCGCGTGTTGCGCGCCAAAATCGACATGGCCGCGCCCAACATCAACCTGCGCGACCCCGTCATGTACCGCATCATGCACACCGCCCACCACCGCACTGGCGATGCCTGGTGCATTTATCCCATGTACGACTGGGCACACGGCCAGAGCGACGCTATCGAGGGCGTTACGCATTCGCTGTGCTCAGACGAATTTACCAACAACCGACCGCTCTACGACTGGTTCATCGAAAAACTCGGCATCTTCCCCTCGCGCCAAATCGAGTATGCCCGTGGCAACATCACCTACACCGTCCTCTCCAAGCGCTACATCCTGCAACTCATCGAACAGAATCTCGTCGCCGGTTGGGACGATCCTCGGCTCTACACCCTGCGCGGCCTGCGCCGCTTGGGGTACCCACCAGAGGCCATCCGCCGCTTCTGGACCGAAGCCGGCATTGCCAAACGCGGCAACAACATCGACATCGCCCTCCTCGAATACTGCATCCGCGACCAGCTCAACCAGACCGCGCCCCGGCGCATGGCCGTGCTCAACCCGCTCAAGGTAGTAATTGAAAACTACCCAGAGGACCAAAGCGAGATGCTAACGGCCATCAACAACCCGGAAGACGACAGCGCCGGTACCCGCCAGATCTCCTTTTCGCGGCACCTCTACATCGAGCGCGAGGACTTTATGGAAGACCCACCGCGCAAGTTCTTTCGCCTCGCGCCGGGCCGCGAAATCCGCCTGCGCTACGCCTATTTCCTCACCTGTACCGAAGTCATCAAAGACGACAGCGGCGAGATCGTCGAGCTGCGCTGTACGTACGATCCGGCCACCCGAGGCGGCAACGCACCCGATGGCCGCAAGGTCAAGGCCACCCTGCACTGGGTCTCAGTTCCCCACGCAGTCCCAGCCGAGGTGCGGCTCTACGACCGGCTCTTCAAAGTCGAAAAACCACTCGAAGCTCCGCCTGGGGGCACTTGGTTGGACAATCTCAACCCGGACGCGCTCAAAGTCCTCAACCCTTGCTATCTAGAGCCATCCCTCGCCGACATGGCCCCAGGGGATTCCTGCCAATTTGAGCGGCTCGGCTACTTCTGCGCAGATAGCGAGGACCACGCGCCGGACGCGCCCGTCTTCAACCGCACCGTTACCTTGCGCGACACTTGGGCGCGAATGCAGAAGGGCTAGCCACACCCACCGCCGCGCATGCGGATTTCGCGCCTCCTATCGGCCCTGCTGCTCTCGGCACCTGTTGCCGCCGAAGAGGTCGTCGTGCCAGCCGGTCCTTTCACCATGGGCATCGACCACCCGCGAGCCACCGACGAAAAGCCCAGCCGCCAAATCTACCTGAGCGCCTTTTCCATCGACCGCTACGAGGTCACCAACGCCCGCTTCGCCGCCTTTGTCGCGGCCACCGGCTACCAGACCGAGGCGGAAAAACTCGGGGCCGAAAAGGCCGACAGCATTAGCTGGCGTCAGCCCTACGGGCCCGGCTCAGTGGCTGACCCCAGCCACCCAGTAGTCTATGTTAGCTGGCAGGATGCCCACGCGTATTGCGCTTGGCGCGGCGGACGGCTTCCCACCGAAGCTGAGTGGGAAAAAAGCGCGCGCGGCAGCGACGGTCGGCTCTGGCCCTGGGGCGCGAAGTTTGCGGCAGGACGCGCCAATCTCTGGGGCGCAGAAGATGGGTACGCCGAGTTGGCCCCAGTCGGCTCTTTTCCCTCGGGAGCCAGCCCATACGGCGCGCTCGACATGGCCGGTAATGTCTGGGAGTGGTGCGCCGACTGGTACGAAGCCAACTATTATGCCACCGGCCCAACCAAAGATCCGCAAGGGCCGGAGACGGGCCGCTTCAAGGTCCTGCGCGGCGGCTCGTGGATCAACCCGGGACCCGTGCTGCGCAGCATCAACCGCTTTGAGGTTTTGCCCGTAGAGCGCAGTCCCTATATCGGCTTCCGCTGCGCCCGTTCCCATGCGCCTTAGTGCTTGCGCCTACGCCCTGCTGGCCTTGGCCGCCTGCGCCCCCGAACCAGACCTCACCCCGGTGCGCTTCACCGACGTTACCGCAGCGTGCGGCTTGAATTTTCGCATGCACTCGGGTGGCCGAGTCAAAAACTACATCATTGAGGCCAAGGGCGGGGGCGGTGCCTTCCTCGACTACGATGGCGATGGCTGGCTCGACATCTACTTGGTCAACGGCTCGCGGCTGGAAGGCTGTCCCGATCCAACCACGGCCCCGACCAATGCCCTCTACCGCAACATGGGCGACGGCACCTTTGCAAACTACACCCGCACAGCCGGGGTCGGCGATACAGGTTGGGGCATGGGCTGTGCGGCGGCCGACTACGATGGGGACGGCGACCTCGATCTCTACGTGACCAACTACGGCCCCAACGTCCTCTACCGGAACGAGGGCAACGGCCAATTCCGCGACGTCGGCCAAGCCGCTGGCGTCGATCTGGCGGGCTGGAGCACAGGTGCCAGCTTCGGCGACTACGACCAAGACGGCGACCCAGACCTCTACGTAGCCCAGTACTTACACTTTGCGCCCGAGCGCGTTCCTCCCCGAGGCGGCATGTGGAAGGGAGTCCTAGTCTTCGCCGGACCACTCGGCCTCCCCGGGGCACAGGACGTCCTCTATCGGAACGAGGGCAATGGCCAATTCCGCGACGTCACCCGCCAAGCCAAGGCCGACCAATTCGCGCCTACCTACGGCCTGAGCGCCCTTTTTTGCGACTACGACAACGACGGCGACCCAGATCTCTATGTGGCCAATGACTCGGCACCCAACTTTCTCTATCGGAACGAAGGCAACGGCCAATTCCGCGACGTCGGCGTGGAGGCCGGAGCCGCCCTCAGCGCCGAGGGGGGCGCACAGGCTGGCATGGGCATCACGTATGGGGACTACGATGGCGATGGGGATGGCGACTTGTTGGTCACCCACTTTGAGGACGACTACAACACCCTCTACCGCAATCGCAGCGACGGGACCTTTGCCGTGGCCAGCGCCGCGACCGGCCTCGCCGAGCCGAGCCTGCCTCACCTATCCTTCGGCACGTGTTTCCTCGACTACGACAACGATCAAGACCAAGACCTGTTTGTCGCCAACGGACACGTCTATCCCCAAATCCGGCACCTTGCGCCCGATGGCTACGCCGAACCCAACCAACTTTTTGCCAATCAGGGCCCAGCCAGCGCCTACCGCTTCGCAGAAGTCGCAGCCGGGGACGTGAGCCGCCCCGCCGTCAGTCGCGGTGCCGCCAAGGGGGACTACGACAACGATGGGGATGTAGATGTCTTGGTCTTCAACCTCGACGGTCCGCCGCAACTTTTGCGCAACGACGGCGGCAACCAGCGCAACTGGCTGAGCCTGCGCGTGGTCGGCGGCGGCCTAGGGGCGAAAGTCACCATCGCCAGCGGTGGAGTCGAGCAGACTACGGAGATCGTCAGCGGCGGCAGCTTCCTCGCACACAGCGACGGGCGCGTCCACTTTGGTTTGGGGTTCAATCAGGCCGCCGATTGGGTCGAGATTCGCTGGCCTTCGGGCCGCGTCCAGCGCCTCGAAGACGTGGCCGCCAACCAGTTCTTAACAGTAGAAGAGCCGGGGCCTTAGTTCCGCCTATTGCTTTCGTAGCCGCTCTCGCACCTGCGCTAGATAGTGCTGAACCTGCTCGTGGTCGGGATCGGCCACGAGCACCCGGGCAAAGGCACGCGCCGCCTCGGTTAGCTTCCCTTGGCGAATGCAGACCACGCCCACGCCATTCCACGCACCGGCATTTTCCGGGTCCAGGGCCAGCATCTGCTTGAACGCCTTCAGCGCCTCAGACCACGCGCCCCGCTGCAAATGGACCCCACCCAAATTGTACCAAGCCTTCAAATAGGCCGGTTCAAGAGCCACGGCCTGCTCATATGAATGGAGTGCCGCGTCCCAAGCACCCTGCTTGACCTGCACAAGCCCCAAATTGTACCAAGCCATCGCGTAGTTGGGATAAATCGCCAGAGCGGAGCGGTTGTACATTTGGGCGCTATCGAGTCGTCCGGCCTCCGCATGCATCCGACCCATCCCCAGATGCGCCCGAGCACTGCGGGGGGCAGATCGGAACTGCGTGCGGTAGAAGGTCTCGGTGTCAGCCCATGTCGCGTTGCGTGCCACCGTCAGAACCGCATAGCTGCCAAGCAATCCCAAGCCCACCGTCCAGAGACCCCAACCCCAGCGCTGCGCCAGCCGCCAGAGACCCCAACCTAATAGCAGGCAAAACGCGGCTGATGGTGCGTAAATCAGCCGTTCTCCCATGATGGTCGGCACTAGGATCAGAAAATTGCTCGTCGGTGCGGCTAAAATCGCATAGCTTCCTGCGGCAAAGGCGACCATCGGCGACCGATGCCACCAGTACCAAGCCGCGCCAGCTACGATGAGCACTGCGGCGCAAAAGCCAACCACTCCCCAATCCAGAGGATTGCTTACTAACTGGACCTGAGCGTGGGAGTAATCCGAGGAAAGTCCCAGCGGCCAGACCAGCAGTCGCAAGTAGGCAAATTGCACGGTGGCGGCCGTCAGCACCCGCTCCAGCGGCGCGGCGTTCACCAAGGGATTGTCGAGCGCGGAGATGGCGCTGTCGGCTGTCCCTAGGGCCGCTTGACGCAGAAGCAGCCAGCCTACCAATAGTAAGCCGTATCCGCCGTAGGCCCGCCAGCGCGCTTTAAGCGACTGCGCAGTGCAGATATCCAACCACAGAGCGACGAAGAAATAGACGGCGGCGGACTCCTTGCTCAGTAGCGCAAACCAGTACAGCACGCCAGCCCCTTTCCACTGCCCGCGGTGGTGCAAGGCCAGAAAGGACGCGCCCAAGAGCATGGCTAATGGCTCAGCACGACCAGTAATAAACGCCACGGCCTCGGTGTGGACCGGGTGTACGGCAAAAAGCAGAGCGGCGGCGAGACAGGCGTGGACGGCCAAACCCAGCCGCAGTACTAAAAGAAAGAACGCACAGCTAGCCCCCGCGTGCAGCGCGGCATTGACCAGATGGAATCCCACGCCGTGTGCGCCGGGCAGGCCCAAGGACCCGTTGACCCAATAATTAAACGCCAGCGTCCAAACCGTCAGCGGCCGGTAGTGGTGTGAGTGCAGGACCTCGCCCCAATAGCGGCCAGCGAGAATTCGATCCACCCGCCACGGATCGTGCATCAGCTCATTGGCGGGGATCAGTTTGCGGTCGTCGTACACCAACTCGTTGCCCAGCGCATTGATGTACACGCCGCACGCGACCAAGGCCACTAGCGCCAGTGCTACCCACTGGCTGCGCTCGGCGACCTCGGCGCATGCAGATGGAGAATTTTCCCCCAGCTTATTGCACACTCGACTCATAGGCGGATAACTGCTTTAGGAGAGCCTCTCGCAACTGGACTGGCGTCAGCGCGATGGCCTGCTGCTGGAAGGCAACGGCCGCAGCCCATTTTCCCTGCTCGGCTTGGGCTTGGGCTAGCGCCACCAGCGTCCTCACCAGCGTCTTGCGGGCCAGCGGCAGATCCACCTGCTGGGCTTGGGCCTGCTCCAGCGTTTTGCGCGCCTCATCAACGCGTCCAGCCCGCGCCAGCACGATGACTAAGTTGTTGAGCGCCCTAGCGTCGTCGGGGACCAGGTCAACCGCACGGCGAAAGTGATCCAGTGCTTCGGCTGGACGACCCTGCTCTTCGAGCAAGACTCCTGCATTGATATGAGCCTTGGGAAAATCCGGTCGCAAGGCCAGCGCCCGACGCAGCGCACGCAGGGCCTCCGCGGCCTCGCCCCGAGCGTAGTGGGCCATACCCAAGCCGTAGTGGGCTTCGGCTAACTCCGCATTCTGCGCCAACGCCTGAGTGTAGTGGTCTATCGCCGCCTCGGTCTCATCTTGGCGCAGCAGCACATTGGCCAGATTGGTCTGCGTCTCGGCGTCGGGTGCCAGTGCCAGCGATCGCTCGAACGCCTGCTGTGCTTCTGTCAGTCTCCCGGCTCGCGCCAACGCCAGCCCCAACTTTGAGTGGGCATCTGGATGCTTGGGATCGACGCGGACGGCTTGGCGATAGCGATCGATCTCCTGTTTGATCGGTTGCAGCGCCTCGAAGCGACGTAGGGCTTGGTCTGCGGCCTGCCCTTGGCCCAACCGCTGGTAGGTCCGCGCCAAGTGCAAATGGGGCATCGGCTCTTGGGGAGCCAACTCCCGCGCTTGCACAAAGGCGACAATGGCCGCCTCGCTATCCCCGAGGTGGTTGTGGGCTAGGCCGAGTCGGTAGTGAGTTTCCCAGTCCTCGGGTGCCAGCTCTGCAGCCCGCGCTAGTGTCGCTGCGGCTTGGTCGGGCTGATTGAGATGCAGGTAAATGACCCCCAACAACTGGGCCACCTCGACGACCGAAGTATCCTGTGCCGCAGCCTGCTCTAGCACCTCGGCTGCTTCCTCGTAGCGCCCCAAGCCAGAGTAAAGTGCCACGCCAGCCGCGTAGTGCAGACGGACCGCGCCTGGATAGCGCCTGAGCGCTGGCCGCAACAGGGCCACCGCCTCTTGGTAGCGGCCTTCGCCGTATAGTGCCGTGGCTTGCTCGTAGTACTTTTCCGCGGTCCAATCTGGATTGAATGCAACCGACTCGATGGAGTCTGTGCGCTCGGTAGGCGGAGCGGGCACCAGCGCTGGCGGCGGCACCTGCTCGCTATAGTGGGCTATTTCCGCCCCCTCGCCCTCGCGCAGCACCAAATAGCGCCGGAGGGGCGGTTGTTCGACTACTTGTACTCGCCCCGACGGCCAGCGGACCTCGATTTTTTCCACTTGTGCGAGCCCGCCCAGCCCAAAGAGCACCCGCCCGTCATTGGCAGACAAATAGCCATAGCCGCGCTTGGCTTGGCGCACGAGTACTTGCCCATCTGCCCAAAGCCGCACGCTAGCTCCTTCAGCGGGCTGTCCCGCCGCGCCGATCAGCTCCAATCCCAGCCAGTAGTTGCGGTTGCCGCCGTCGTTGCGCAGCAGGCTCAGGCGGTCGTTGAGGTTGTTGACGAGCAAGTCTAAGTCGCCGTCGTTGTCGTAGTCGCCAAAGGCCGTACCTCGGCTTACCTGTTCGGCCTCTAGGCCCGCCGGGTCGGCCAGCGCAAAAACGCCGTCCCGGTTCCAGTACAGCAGATTGCGCTGACGATAGCTAAGCCCCAATGGATGGGTTTCGAGCTGGGGGTAGAGATGGCCGTTGGCGACGAAGAGGTCGAGCCAACCGTCCAAATCAAAATCGGCTAGGGCTGTGCTCCAGCCCAAAAAGGGCCGCACCGCACCGCCCAAACCCGCTGCGTAGGTAGCATCGGCAAAGGAACCATTCCCTAAATTTTGGTACAGGGTATTGACGTCGTCGGAAAAGTTGGTGACTACAACGTCGAAGTCGCCATCGTTGTCGTAGTCGCCGCTATCGATGCCCATGCCAGCTTGGGCGCGCCCCTCCTCGCTGTAGGCCACCCCGGCAAAGGCACCGGCCTCGCGCAGTCGCCAAGCGCCGTCGTTGCGATAGAGCAGATTGGGGGTCGAGTCATTGGCGATATAGATATCTTGGTCTCCATCGCCATCGTAGTCGGTAAAAAGCACCCCGAGGCCGAGATGGGTCCGTTGGTCAATTCCAGTCGCCGCACTTACATCGGCAAAGGTGCCGTTTCCTTCGTTGCGATAGAGCACGTCGGCTTGGCCGTCCAAGCCGTGTGGGCCACAGAACACGGACAAGCCCTTCCAGCCGCTGCATGGCTGGCCGTCGCCGGGCGGATTGTTTAGATCGAAGTCCACGTAGTTGGCCACATAGAGATCGAGCCAGCCGTCCAAATCCACATCGCCAAACGCCGCACTAGCGCCCCAGCGCCGGTCGTCTGTGCCCGCCTCTACGGAGGTGAAAGTGCCGTTCCCCTCGTTGCGGTAAAGCGCGTTCGGCCCCCAATAGGTGACGTAGAAGTCCAGATCGCCGTCGTTGTCGTAATCGGCCACCGCGCAGCCCATGCCCCAGCCCGTTTGCCCCAACCCGGCCGCTTGCGTCACCTCGGCGAATGCCCGCCCGCTGTCAGGAGTCGGGCCATTGCGCCAGAGGCGGTTGCCCGTCTCCGGCGCGTCCTCCGCACGGGTGCCATTGACGGCAAACACATCCAGCCAGCCATCCGCGTCAAAGTCGAAAAAGGCCACCCCCGAGCCCATGGCTTCCAAAATGTAGCGCTGCTGCGGGCCACCGGATACGTGGACGAAATCCAGTCCGGCCGCTTGCGTCACGTCCGCAAAGCGCACGGCATGCACCGGCCTTTCTGCACTCTCGGGCGCACATCCCCACAGGCTCAGCAGCGCGACCAGCACAGTGCCCGTTCCCGCGTTATAACACACTGGAAATCTCCGCTAATGCGCGTTGCAAAGGAGGGCGGTCTCCTATATGCAATTCCTCAAGCATCCGCCTCAGAAAGCGCAGCCCCCCCTGCTCGATGAACTGGCGACGCTCGGCTTCTTGTAGTTGCGGAAGCGCGGCCAGTTGCACCGCTATCAGCTCTGCCAGACGGCGACTGAGTGCCGCCGGGGGCACATTATAGGGCATGCGCTTGAGAAAGAGCATCAGGTCGTTGCGCCGCCAAACCTCTTCCAGCGGCGGATAGCTAGGCCGATAGTCCTCGTACTCCCCTAACACGGAGGATGCACCCCACTGCCCGGCTAGCGGACTCGCCGCTAGGGTCTCGACCATCGTCCGGGCGATTAGGTAGTGGCCAAAGACTGTCGGATGTACGTATTCGGAGATCAACTCGCTGCCGACGATGCCGTGTGGCGACGCCGCAGAGAAAGCCGCTTCCACTTCGCAGAGCAATACCCCGTTCGAGCTGGCGGCCACCTCGCGGAGTATCTGATTGAAAAGAGTCGGGGCACGGAAGGGCAAGCGATCCATGTCTCGCGCCCGTGTGAAAGCGGCTTTGGCCTCGCCGTATTCGCCGCGCAGATAGTGCTGTCGTCCCAATGCGAAGTGGAGATTGGCGCAGTAGGGATTTTCGCGCAGGGCGTTCCGCGTCTGCCGCTCGGCTTCTGCCCATTGTCCGGCGGAGGTCAACGCCTCTATCGTCGGCGTCACTGCATCGCACTCCGAGCGCAGCGGATGAAAGTCCTTGAGATTGGCAACTAGGGTCGAAAACAACAGCGGAATCTCATACTCAGCGGCAATGAGGGCGATTTCCTCGAGATTGGCGCGAAAATTTTCCGCTGTCCTACTGTAGCCTGCGTCGAGGGGACCGATTTCCTCGCGTGCCAGATGCAAACCGAAGGATGCAGTCTCCTCCTCGGGTTGGGTCCAACTCTGTAGGTATGCGATTAATTCCCCTAGGTAGTAGTAGATGCGCGAGCGCTGCAAAAGCATCAGGAATCGGATCATCGTTCGGTCGTTGCCCACGCGGACAAAAGGCGTCGTAACCCCGTAGGGTCCCATGAATTCGTTGTGGCCCGCGTAGAGGATGACCAAGTCGGGATCGTAGTCGGCGATCTCGCGCGTAAAATCCACTAGACAGAACGTATTGAGCGCGGTGATCCCACAGTTGATCACTTCAAAGTGCCGCTCGGGGTACGCGGCGGGAAGCATTTTCGCTAGGTAGTGGGGAAAGGCGGCCGAAACCGGATGCGGGAAACCTACAAGGGTCGAGGCCCCTAAGACAAAGACGCGCACGACACCGGGCGCTTTGTCGGCCGCAAAGTTCTGCGCTAGCGGCGAGGAGCGGCGATATGGATGCTGGAAGAAGCGGTAGGCAACGTCCCGATTAGCAGTATAGACTTTTTCGCCGCCGGTCTCCGCCAACGCGAAAAGACGGGGAGAGGGACCTAAGCTGCAAAGTTGCAAAATGCCTTCGATCCCAACCAGCAAGCCCAACCCCGCGAGCGCAGATAGCAGGTTTAAGGCCAGCGCTTTTCTCTGCATGTGACCGCCGGACGGCGGCCCTTAGTAGGCCACCGCAATCACCCGCTGGGCGACTTGGTGCGAAGCTCCTTGGGCATCTACATCCACCTCAATTCGGCATAGATAGAGCCCGGGAGGCACCGGTACTCCCTGCGCATCGCGCCCGTCCCATTGCACCACTTGCTCGCCGAAGCTACGGCGCTTCTCTTGCCAGACAGGTCGGCCGCTCAAGTCAAATATCTGCACCTGTAGCGCCCGTTCGGTATTGAGGTTGCCAATGGCGAAGCGAACCTCGGTTTGGTCGTTGATCTCATCGGCGTTAGGCGTGAAAGGATTGGGAGCAATGGTTACCTCTTGAATTACCCGCGAAGAGAACGGCACCGAGATACTCAGCGAAGCACTCGGCGTCTCGGCGGTAGCATCGCCAGGATCCACCTGCTGCCACGACTCTGGGTGCGCGGAATCGCGAATCGACACATCGACGGTGCTGCCGCTGAGCAAGACCCGCGCCTTGAAGCCCACCTGTACCATCTCCCCTGCTGCCACCACTGCGCCGCGCTCGGCTCGCGGCAGGGCATTGTAGGCGCTTTCGCTTAGCGGCTCGCCGTCTTGGTCGAACGGGAACTGTCCCCCCTTGCCTAGGAGCCGACGAAAGTAGCGGACTGACCCCTTGAGCGAATCCTCCAGTGCTCGAAAATCCGTCTCGGAAACCTCTTGCTCGATGACTTTCTCCGCGTCGTCTTGGCCAGTGATCGCGAAGTAAACGATGCGGCCTTTCTCTTCAAAGGGCAGGCCCAAGTAGGTCAACTCGTTGAGGAGACGCCCGTCTGCATCTACGGGTACTTCGTCGTCCTCTGCGACGATTGCGCGGTAGTACGTCCTAGAATCCGGCTGCTGAGGCTGCAAGGCCACCTTCTCCGGTAGCCGCAAAAGCACTTGGGCCTCCCCGGGGAAGAACGCCTTGACAGTATCGCCGTCAGCATTCAGAAACGCTTGGTAACGACGCCCATCCGGCTCGGCAAACCAAGGCGTGCGTTCCCCGCTTGTTGGATCTTGACGCGAGCCAAGCTCGGCGAAGCGGTGCGCTTGTTCATCACCCAGACGTATCTCGGTAATTTCGAGCGCGGGGATTGGATCAGCATCGATCATAATTTCATCAAAGCGGCGGCTCGGCGGCCCCCCAGGCTGGTCTTCGACAAAGGAAGGATTGATAAAGAGTGAGAAGTCGCGTTCCTCGCCGAACGGCACCTCGCTGGGCCAGACCTCGGCCAGCGTGCGGCTAGCCACCGGCGGCGTGAACTGCACCCGCACCGTGCGCAACGAGGCGACGACCTCGGGGTCGGTAGAAAGCAGCCGGGCCTGTATTTGCATATAGCGCCTGGGGCTAGGCGAGGTGACCAACTCGCCTGGGTTCGCGTAGCGTTGACTCCAGCTACTCCAACCGCCACCGGGCTTGACGCGGGAAACGACCGGCCCCTGAAATCCCTTGGGTAGCTTATTGTATTCAGACTCAGTCTTAGGCTCACCTCCGCTGCCGTAGTATTCGGTCTCCTCAATTAACCGGTCGCCGGTGCGCGTGCGGATCTCCACCTGCGCTATATCGGGGTCGGGGATATCGGCTTCCCACTCAATGCGGCCTAGTAGGACCGCGCTTGGCAACTCGATCATCGGTGAAGTAAGAGTAACCTCCGACGGTGCTCCTTGACCAAAGAGTTGAAATTCTCGGATCCGGTCGCCGGTATTGTAGCCTCCGGCCCGACCCGCGTGGTCGGAGAATATCTGCGAGGTCAGGTAGCGGACTTGGAGCAATTCGTCAAAGCCCTGCTCGACCGTACCGCCCTGCTGGCGGTGGATCTCTTCCCACTTGAGGTTGCCGTTGGAGTCCCGCGTGCCATCCGAAGCGCGCAGTACCATCTCATCGACGCCGCTGATGCCGCCGACCATGCGGAAGTAGCTCAGCCAGAATCTGGCCCCTAGGTCTAAGGTCAGCACGCCGCGGTTGTCAAAGCGCGGGTCTGGCGACCAGACTAGCTGCAAGTAGTTAGTCTCGTAGCGCCCGTCAAAGCCGGGTGTGCCGGCGAAGATGCCGGTCAGGTCAACACTCCCGCCACCATCGACGATTCCCAGCGCGATGTTGTCGCCTTGACTCCAAATTTCGATGTCGGCCAGCCGAGGCCGCTCGCGCTGGTAGTAGATCAGCCGGCCTTGGCGCTGGGGATCAACCTGGGAGAAGATATCCTCATCCACTTTGGTCTCGCTGCCGGCCGCGTTGACGATGTGGTAGTCGATCCCGCCTTGGTCGGCTGCCGGCAGGGCCATAAACTCCGCCTCTGAGACCGTGCGAAATTTGTCGAACCGGCTGTCGGTGATGGCGATCCGCACAATGTGCAATTGCCGGAAGAGGCCCTCGTCATCTGGGTCTAGATCGAACTCCAACACCGTCTGGTCTTCGTTGGGGACGATCGTGCGCTCAATGAGCGAGAGGGCCGCGTCGCGCTGGTCAGAAGCTGTACCGAGGATGCGGACTTGGCGGAACGGCTCGCCCATCTCTGGATCGACAAAGCGCAGCACAATTCGCGATACTGCGACCAGTCGCCCTAGATCAATATCTAGGTACCAATTCTCAAACGAGCGGCTGTGGTATTCGATCCGCCTGTTTCTACTACTGGTCACCTCATAGGTTGCGCGATCCACCCGCCGCTCGCCGGCCTCGTCTTGGGCGAAATAGTAGATCGGCCCGCGTTGATCTTCGGGGAGCGCTCCGTAGGTCGTGCGATCCACCGCGCTACTGGGTTCCCAATAAGTCAGCGGATCCCCATCGAGGATGAAAGCGGCGGACTCGGGATTGTTGGGCGTGTACTTGATGCCGCCGTGGTAGTAGTACCAGATAATGGGATCGCCCACCTCGATATTCTTCTTTTTATTGGCCTTCAAATACACGATGGGTACGCCGGCTACGGTCGCTGGCGCAGTGCGGATGTTGAACGGCGTGGGGAGATCTGCACGGCCGAGGTCCTTGAGCAGTTTTTCGTAGGCTTTCTGATCGCCGATGAGGGTCTGAAATTGGTCCATCCCCTCCACGGCGTTGGTCTCGATGCGGATAGTGCGCGGGCGCACCGCGTGCGTGTGTGGGTCGATCTCCACTGCGTGTTTGGGCCGAGTCCACGCTTCCCAGTGCTCGGCCCGGTCAACGGAAACTCCGCTGGCCGAGAGGCTAAAACCTGCTTGGGCGGGGGTCTGCGCGTGGGCCAACGCAACAGAGCTAAGCAAGTACAGTCCGCACGCGAATAACTGGAACCTCCTGGCGCTCGACATGGGCGACTCCCTTCTGCATAGAACCGAAGACGTAGAGTCTAGATTTTAATCATTGAATCAGGGGTTTTCAATCTGTTTTTGCGGCGGTTGAGTCAAGCTGGCCAAAAGTGCGTCCGGCAACGCCGCGTCCAGTCGGTCGGCAAACGCGGTCACCTGAGTGCGGTACTTGGCGCGCAACTGGTCCATTAGTTCGTCGAAGCGCTCTCGCTCTTGGCGCTGGACTAGCGAAGCCCGCGCCCGCCGCAATGCCTTGTCCGCGGGTTCCGGCTGTGGCTCCTGGTGCCGCATTACCTTAAAAAAAATATACCCATCCCGGCTCTCCACCGGGCCGCGCAACGCACCCAACGGTGCCTCTTGCAGCGCTGGCCAGAGACGAGGATAGACGATCTCGTTGAGGCTGATCATGCAGACCAAGCCATCCGGCTGCCGCGGCCGCACATTGAAGCCGCGCTGCCGGGCGACCTGCAAAAGATCGGTCGCCTCGTCCAATTCTCCTGCGAGTTGTGCGGCTTCCTCTTCGGTGGGGACAATGAGTTCATCGTAGCAGATTCGCTCCGGCAGCATAAACTGTTCGGGGTGCTCGTCGATATAGCGGCGGGCCGCCTCGTTCTCCACCGCGACCTTGTCTCTGACCTCGATCTGGCGCAAGCGGGTCAACAAAAGCTCCTCTTTAGCATCCTCCACCCAATCGACGACGGCGGGCTCGTCCGGTATGCCCGCTTGGCTTGCCGCGTGGGCTAGCATGGTTTCGGGCAAGATAAAGCGGCGGGCAATCGCAGTGATAAACGCGCTGTCTGCTAGCGCTTTTCGCGAGGGTATCCGGTGCAGCTTGAGCATGTGGAGATACTCGTTTACGCTGACTTGGCCTCCTTTGTAGCTGAAGAGCGCTGCACTGCGGTCGGCCGCGCTCAAGTGCTGGACCTGCTGCGCCGGATGCTCCGCCAGCACCGCAAGGACTTGGCGGCCTGCCGCGTCCATTG
Source organism: Candidatus Latescibacterota bacterium (assembly GCA_022825835.1). Classification (GTDB taxonomy): domain Bacteria; phylum Latescibacterota; class UBA2968; order UBA8231; family UBA8231. The sequence continues at coordinate 24,389 of JAJDVZ010000172.1, read as the reverse complement.
TCCAGTCCAACTCGTAGGCCAGCATTTCGACCTTGCGATCCTCAACTTCCCTTTGGCCTAGCTTCATTAACTGTGCTTGCAACGCAGCCTGATGGGTTGCCAATTCGGCCTGCCGCTCGCCGATGAAGCGAACGAGCTGATAGGCCCGACCGCGAACTAGCGGAGACGAGACTTCTCCCGCCGCGAGGGTATCGAAAACCGCCACAGGGATCCCCATCCGCTCAGCCAACGAGCGATTGAGAAAACCCACCTCACCCGCGCGTTCAGCCGATTGGCTGTCCAGCGAATGCGCCCGGGCCAAATCGGCCCAAGACTCCCCGGCCGCCAGCCGCTTCTGCAGTTCACCTACCTCTTGCTGGCTAGCGACCACGATTGCAGTCAAAAATCGCTCGCGCGCTAGGCCGAGTTCCTCGAAGCGCCGGCGGATATCTTCTTCCGTTACTTCTACTAGCGGCTGGATCTCGCGCTGGCGCAGAACCGAGACGATGTATTTCCGCTGCTTACTGCTCAGTTTCTCCACCAGTTGCGAGTCCTGCTCCAAACCTCGGTTGCGAGCCTCAAGTAGCAGCAATTCTTGGTCAATCAAGCTCTGCAGATAATCCTCCCGCGCCTCTTGGCCCTGCTTGTGAGTATAGAGTCCGGGCAGCAAGTTGAGCACAAATCGCCGTAGCTCTTCGGCGTGAATCGCTTTCTGCCCCACCACCGCGACGATTTCTTCGTCTTCCTGCTTGCCGCAGGCCCCTAGAACTACCAGTAAGCCCAAGAGCAGGCTCCCCGCTCGCAACGCCGCATGCTGTTTACCCCAACTCATCTTCATGCCTATAATTCCTTGTTGAATCGATTTGTATTTCAATCGCGAGTATATATAGTCGAAACAGCCCAAATCCTCAAGACGCGTCCATGCCTGCTATCCACACACTTAAATGCTGGTTTCTGATCGTCTTGGCGGGAGCCTTGTGCTACCTCAACGCTTTGGGCAACGGCTTTGTCTTCGATGACTCGGCCTACCTGAGTAGCCCACTAGTCCATCAATTTCGCCCGCTGGATGCCTTCCTTCAGAGCAGTATTCACCCCGATCTCTATCGGCCCCTAACCCTGCTCTCGCTAGCCTGTGACTTCTACTGGTACGGCGACCAGCCGCTAGGCTACCACCTGAGTAGCCTCTTCCTCCACCTCCTCAATGCCCTATTGGTCTTTCAGCTAAGTTACCACATCCTCGCACGTCAGTCTGCCGCACTCTTGGCCTCCTTGTTTTACGCCCTCCATCCGCTGCAAACCGAGGTAGTTTCTTGGATATCCTCCCGCGGCGATTTGCTAATGAGCTTCTTCTTTTTGGCGGGCCTACTTTGCCATATACGTGCGCGGACATATCGCGGGCGAGTACTGGCGTGGTTCCTGTACGGTTGCAGCATCTTGTCCAAGGAGAGCGGTTTTGTCCTGCCCGCCGTCGCCTATTGCTACGACGCGCTATTTGCCGCGCCAGCCCGTCCATTCCGACACTTGTTCACCTTCACCCGTGCATGGCTCGTGCGCCACTGGGGATATGCCCTAGTCCTAGCCTTGGCCCTAGCCTTGCGGTGGAACGCAGCAGAGGCGGTAGAACCGATCTCTGCCAACTTCCTCGCCGATGCCGATGCGGTTTCTCGGCTGCTGACACTCCCGGCGATCCTGCTGCGCTACCTACTGCTGATCGTCTTTCCGCTTCACCTCTCAGCAGATTACTCCTACGCCTCCATCCCCTTGGTGCGGACGCCGCTCGACCCCTACTTCATCGCTGGCCTCCTCGCCGCTGGCGCGCTCCTCTACCTGCCCTTGCGTGCCTCCTCGCCTTCATTGGTGTTCGTCGCGGCCTTCGGCTGGCTTGCCTTCCTGCCCGCTTCCAACCTCTTGGTTTTGGCCCCCAGCGGCATGGCCGAGCGCTACCTGCATCCGGTCATGCCCGCGCTGGCCCTCCTCTTAGGACTGGCCGCTAAGACTTGGTTTACAAAGCGCTATCGCATCGCTGGTAGTGCCCTAGTCGCCGTCGTCCTCTTGCTCATGGCCGCTCGCACCATTGACCGCAATCGCGACTGGGCCAGCGACTACGCGCTGTTTTCCGCTGTAGTAGCCCTTTACCCCGACAACGCTAGATCCCGCGAAAATTTGGCTCATGCGCACTACCAGCAGGGCGATGTCAAAGGAGCAGTCGAGCACTACAAACGAGCCATTGCCATCAACCCAAATCGAGTCCGCCCTTACTACAACCTAGGCCTACTCTACAATGCGGAAGAACAATATCGCACGGCCATCCGAGTCTTCAACGCCGCGCTGGAACTCAACCCCGATCACGCCGGCGTACATTACAACACTGGACTCGCCTACCAGAAGATGGGCCGCCATGCCGCGGCGATTTCCCACTACGAAAAAGCGCTGCACCAATCACCCGATCACGCACGCGCCGTCTTTAACCTCGGTCGAGCCTACCAGCACCTCGGCCAGTACTCCCAAGCTATCGCGGCCTACCAGACTGCACTCACCTTGGACCCGAGCAGAACCAGCGTCTATTATCACTTGGGCGAACTCTATCGCACGACAGGCGATTTGTGCAACATGACCATTACTTGGCAGACTCTGTTGCGCTTGGTCCCTCATCACCCCGAGGCCGCGCAAATCCGCTCCCTGCTCCAGCCTTGCGAAAAAAATCCGTAGTTCAGCAATAAATTTATGGTTGAACTATATATATGTATTTTGTACACTTAAAACGCTGCAAGCAGTCAGTTAGCCTTTTGGCTCGCCTAAAGCTAGTCATCTTTATCCGCGCTCACCTATAGGAGGTGCAACATGCGCAATGTATTGACTTTCGTCGCCGCCCTGCTGGTAGTGGGGCTGGCTACGCCAACCTGGAGCCATTTTCCTCCGGGTGAGTTCCTCTTTGCCGTGCAGTTTCCCGACGAGAATTTGCCTAACGTCGATGGCGACATCTCGGAGTGGAGCGTCATTCCGCAGGTGCCTTACGAAGTGGGCAACGACATGTATTCGGACGCCGTTTACTCCAAAGTGCGCGGCGAAATCGACGTCAGCGATCTGAGCGTCCGCCAGATCGTCGGCTGGAACGACAACAACGACCGTCTTTACTTGATGGCCGAGGTTTTCGATAACGTCCACAACACGGACCGCGAAGATCCAGCCCAGTTCTGGACCGACGATGCCTGGGAGATTTACATTGCCCCGACGCATCCCGAAGCCGAAGGGGGCGGTGACTATGCCCCTGGTAGTGAGGGTGGCATCGTCAAGCAGTCCTTCAACTTCGGCATTCCGCCGATCGGCGGTAGCTGGGGTCAGTTCCTGCCCGATTTCGAGTGGCGCACGGATCCGTTCAACGGCGATAACTGGGTCATGGAGTACTCCTTTGAAGGCGAGGAATTCGGCGAGAGCACCTACTTCTACGAGATGTGGATTCAGCCCTATGACTTCATTCCCGACGACGGCAATCGCGAAGGGGCCGAACTGACCGACCTCTCTGACGGCGACGTTATCGCCATGAGTTGGACCTTCGGCGATTTCGACGAGCCGGGCACCACGTATCAGGGATTCTGGTCCACTTCGCCCAACGGATGCTGCCGCGCCGACAACGACATGGTCATGACCGAGCTAGACGACTCCATCGACTGGGGGGCCGCTCCCGAGCCCACCTCGGTTGAGTCCGATACTTGGGGCCGCATTAAAGCCCAGTTCCAGCAGTAAGACGAGTGCGCAGCATCGTTTTTTAAGGGCGGTGGGCTACCCAGCCCATCGCCCTTTTTTTGTTAAGGGAGTTCCTCCGATACGCATCGCATTACCCTACACGAGGGAATCCGGCCATGAGAATGTCGCACAGTGCTGTCTTACTGACGCTGGGCCTCCTAATCGGCATCGCGGATCAGGCTCGCGCACAAACCTACGGTAACCGTCTGGGCGTCCAGAGGGGAGGGCGCACCACCTTTGAGCCACAGGGAGCGGGTGTGCTCTTTGACGCTTTGGACCCGGCGGTGCGCCGCTGGTACATCCCGCAGGAACTCTACAACGAGTACCGGTGGCAGCAGTGGGAGTACTCCAACTACGCCCGCCAGCACTATCAGCGCTATGTCGATACCGCGCTCGAAGGCGACTACTTCTACGACTTCTTCGGCAACTTTGTCGGTCGCGGCTGGCTCATCTACAACAACGATCAGCGCCAGCCCCTCCAGAAAGGCAACCAGCTCTTCAAAGACGATCGCTTCCGCAGTTGGTTTAGCAACGTAGTGATCGCCTCCGACTCCAAGGGTCAGCACCACTATGCCCTGACTATTGCCAACGGCCTGCGCACCACCCTGACGCCGATGACCTTCTCCAAACCGGACTTCGATGGCGTTCAATTCGACATCGCCACTGATAAGTACATGCTCACCGCCCTCTATTCGCGGCTGAGCGAGTCGGGCGGATCCTCGACTTTTGCCGAGGGCATCAATCGCACCAACAACACGTCCTTGATGGGAGGGCGTACCACGGTCCAGATTGGTGATTTTACTACCTTGGGCTTCACTTTCGTCAACGCCCACCAGTCCAACACCCTCACCGAAGGCTTTGGCGGCAATCCTCTCACTGGGGAACTGACCGTTGACCAGAAGGCCGAGGCGATCGCTTGGATCGAAGTTCTGCTCAGCGACGATTCACCCGCCGACAACGAGGGCGGGGCCGCCTTCTTCCCCGCCGGGTCCGATATCATTATTACTTACCTCGACGGAACCCAAGTGCGCGGCAAGGAAATAGGTTTCGAGCCGATCATCGAAGGCGGATTCCCACAAGAGGGCTTCATCTCCGCCGACGGCAACGAGCAGATCCGCTTGCGCTACGACTTCAATCGCAGCGACTACCTGCTCACAGCCCCCCAAGACAAGACCCAGATCCGCAAAGTCCAGTTCGACTTGGTTTTGGGCAACGACTACAAGGTGCAGGTCACCTCCAACCGCCAAACCGGCCGCAATGAAGACCCCGTCTTCCTGCTAATGGCCCGCGCCGAGGGCAACGTCAAGGACAACACCAACCTTAGAGTGGTCTCCTTTGAATACGGCCTACCAACCGCCACCTCGATCTTTGGTTTCACCACCGAATTCAACGACATCAAGGGATTCAATTTCTACGGCGAATTCGACAACAGTCGGGTTTACCGCAAGTACCCCTATCCGAGTAACGACCAAGGCAACACCGACCACAATACCTCGTCGGGCACCTCCAACAAGCCCTCAGCCAATGCGTGGATGGCCAATCTGTCGAAGGTGGCCTATCCCTTTTTCTTATTTGGCGAGGTCTTCTACATGGATCCGGACTACGCCACCACCGTGTACGTCGCCGAACAGGACGGGTTTATCGATTATTCCTCTGGCTATTTTGAGAACGGCGCTCCGGGCAATATCGAACGCTTCTTAGTCGATTTTGTCGAGGACAATGACGACCAAGACCGGGTCCCCGATTGGGGCCGCAACGACGCGCTGGTCACCGATCCAGCGGTCTTTCCCGGCTGGGACGAAAACAACGACTTCATCCCCGACTACAACCAAAACGACAACGGCCGGGTGATCAACCTGATCCCCGACTACGAAGAGCCTTTCCTGCGGCAGCACGTCGAACGACCGGAGTTCCTCTACGGCATTGACGCCAACAACAACACTTGGATTGATCGCTTTGAAAACGACAACCGCCCCGACTTTCCCTACCAGCGCGATCATCGCGGCTTCAACGTCTATGTCGGCGCTCACCTCGCGCCGCAATTGCGCCTCACTGTGGGGCATCTGCGCGACGAACTCATCACCTCTGACCAGCGCAACTACACCTACTATGGCATGTTGACTCTGGATATCGATCACGCTCGCTGGGGTCGTCTGCGGGTCATGGAAATAACCAAGAGCATCAAGGACGACATTGCCGACGACCTCCTCCAGTGGAATAATCGCAATACCTTGCGCGACGACCGCAATGTCGAAGTTATTGATCCAATGCTTGGGCGCGACACCTGGTACAATGGTTTCTTCATCGGCCATACCTATACGCCCATCGCCGACTTGACCATCAAAAACTTACTCAAATACGACCTCTGGCATCAGCGTCTCGATAGCTCCGCGCGCACTTCCTTTGGCCTCGATCCCAACGAGTTCTTCTTTGGCTTCGTCAACAAGGCCGAGTACCTCCGCGAGATCGGCACTCTGCGGCTTATGCCGCGCTGGAAGAGCGAGTTTCGCCGCCAGACCTACGACCTATTCTCGCGCTTGGGGCGCAAGGAACTGACCGAGATTTTCGGACTCATTGCCGAGGTGCCCTTTCTCCGCAGTACTACTTTTGCCGGCGGCGTCGAATACGTGCTCTTCCGCGACTTGGATGACGACATCAACAACTTCCAGTCTTTTATCTCAGCTACCCAGATTTCCAACGTGGCCGAGTACCAAGGATACGTGCTGACGACCCAGGTGGGCCTGAAATTCGACGTGCGCGACTTTCAGGATCCCGGGCTGAAGACTCGGACCATCACCGAAGGTTTTATCACGGTTTACGCCGGTCTGGGCATTTGATTGAGTGCGATGGGGCGATCGGGCTGGCTGGTCGGAGGGTTGCTCTGGCTCGCGGCGTTGGGGGTGCGCCTCCTCTATATAGAGCAAAGCCAGACAAGCCCTTTTTTTGACTATCCACTGGTCGATGCAAGAACCTACGCGGACGCCGCAGAACGCATGGGTGTGCAGGGGCACTGGGGCGGCGGGGACGCCCCCTTCTGGCAACCGCCGCTCTATCCTTACTTCCTAGGGTTTCTCTACGCGCTCTTCACCCCTGGCTACTATCTACCCCGCCTCGTCCAAGCTGCCATTAGCGCCTGCAACTGCGTCCTACTTTACCTGCTCGGGCGTCGCCTGTTTTCTCCCGGCCTAGGGCTTGCCGCAGCCATTGCAGCAGCACTCTACGGCCCTTTGGTCTTCTTCGTGGGTGAATTCCTGCCGCCTCCCCTAGCCCTTTTCTTTAATCTACTGATCCTGTTGACCCTGCCTTGGGCCATGGCCGGTCGTCCGCGTCGGCTCTTAGTCCCCGGTTTCTGTCTGGGCTTGGCCGCCCTTGCCGTGGCCAATATCCTGCTCTTTCTGCCCGCGGCCTTGCTCTGGGTGATTGTCGTGCGCCGTGCGTTGCCGTGGCCACGGCGCTTGTTAAATGCTCTGCCCTTGCTGCTGGGGGCCTCGTTGGTCATCGCTCCCGTCACTCTGCGCAATTACCTGATAGGCGACGACTTGGTGCTGATTTCCTCCAACGGGGGAATCAATTTCTACTTGGGAAACAACGCCAACTACGAGGAGACAATTCGCATCCCACCCGGTCCAGCGTGGCGCGCCTTAGTCAGCCAACCCCGAACCGAAGCCGGGCTTACTCGGGCCTCGGACCAATCAGACTATTTCTTTGCCCGAGCTTGGGACTTTATCAGCGCAGAGCCAAATGCATGGCTTCTGCTCCTGCTTCGCAAGACCTATCTCTTCTGGCACGGCGACGAGATAGGCCGCAACCAGGACCTTTACTACGCTCGCAACTTCTCCCCCTTGCTATCGCTGCTATTGTGGAAGGCGACCATCGCCTTCCCCTTTGGGGTCGTGGCACCGCTGGCCTTGCTGGGTATAGGGCTAGTGTGCTACAATCGGGGGCAACGCCGTGCGGAAATGTACCTTTTACTCCTCTACATCGCCGTCTATTCACTATCCGTCATCTTATTCTTTCCGACCGCGCGCTACCGCCTGCCGATTGTACCGCCCCTGCTGCTTTTTGCCGCCTATGCCGTCAGTGCATTCTATTGCCTCGGACGCGAACGCGCCGGTGCGAAGCTGGCTTGGACCGGAGGCGCACTTGTAGCCCTTTTAGTGGCTTGTAACTTCCGCGTCGGTCCAATGAACATGGCCGGTGACGCCGAAACCTTGCATCGGCTGGGCTTCGTCTATCAGCAAAAGGGCCTGCCTGCCAACGCCATCGCCGCCTATGAACAGGCTCTCGCTCTCGATCCGGAGATCCGCGAGGCTCGTTTCAACCTCGGGGCCTTGTACGCACGGCGGGGCCGCTACGACCAAGCCATCGCATCCTACCAAGATTTTGTCGTCCGCTATCCAGACTATCCCGAAGCCCGCTACGCCTTGGGCAACGCCCTCCTGCATGCCGGTCGCTACGCGGAAGCAATCGTCCAATACGAAAAACTGCTCGACGCGGATGCGGCACCAGAGCGAAAAGCAGTACAGGAGCGGCTGGCCTACGCCCATATCCAACTCGACCAACTCGACGCGGCTGCCGCCCTCTATCGCGACCTCGTCGTCCAAGCACCCGACTCGTTGCGCTTCCGCTACCAGTTGGGTCAGTTAACAGAAGCCTTGGGGCAGCAGGGCCTAGCTCGACGCGAGTACGCGGCGATCCTCCAGCGCGACTCCACTCACGCCGAAGCTGGTCTCCGTCTAGCCCACCTACTCTTGGCCTCCGATGAGTCCACCGCGGCCGAGGTCCAGCTCAAACGCTTGGTTGCTGCCCATCCCCATTTGGTGGCACCCCGCTGGCTTTTGGCCACCCACTATGCGACTCAGCACGAAGGCACCAAGGCTCTAGCGCAGGCGCAAGCCATCCTCGAGATACAATCCGACCACATGCAGGCCAACCGGATGGTCGGCCATCTGCAGGTCATCCAAGGCGACACGTTGGCAGGAGTAAAAAACCTAGATCGCTTCAAGAAGTACTACGTCGAAGAGCGCCAGCAAGCGATCCTCGAAGCGCTCAAGGACCAATGGCGTCAACAGCTCAAAGGAATGTTTTGACGATTTAGTAGGCCACCGCTACCGGTACTGCCCGCCGATTGGCTTTTGAATCCCCTTTGACTTCTATGTAAATCAGGTAGATCCCTGGCGGCACCACTGAACCTCCTTGGACGCGCCCGTCCCAAGATAGCTCAGGTCGGGAGGTTCGGTCGTAGCGTCCACTTAGGTCGGCACCCTCGTAAATCGTATGCACCAAGCGCCCGCTCAGATCGAAGACTTGTATCTGCACCTTGGCTGCGCGCGTCACGGCCACTATGTCATAGCGCAGCGCTAGCTGATCGTTGATCCCATCCCCGTTGGGCGTGAAGGGATTGGGCTCCAAGGCGAAAGACCCGACTAGGCTGCCCTCGGTAATGCCCGGACTCAGCACCGTGATGCCCGAAGCCGTCGGCAGGTCTCCCTCGCCCAACAACGCGGCGTTCCCCGGTGTGATCCGCTGGATGCTTCCGGGCTGAGAGGAGAGAATAGCTTGGCCTCGGAACAGCGTACTATAGAGCAGTACCTGCCCGCGGAAGTAGATTTTCAACAGTCGTTCGCTCCCACCTTCCGCCGGCTCAATCCGGGGAAAGCGGACGATAAAATTGCGATCCGTTATGGTTTGGATGGCAAAGGTGTCTCCCGCTGCTGAGGCTGTCGAGTAGGGCAACTCTTGTATTTGGCCTTCCTCAGTCCGCACCATCGGCACGCCTCGCTGGTCGAGGATCACATCGGCGTTTAATACTTGCTCTGCAACGGTATCCGAACCATCCACAATCTCGATCCGGTCAATCCCTAAAACCCTCGTGGGCGTCCGAATTTCAAAGGTGTCGAATCCCTTGACTCCCTCGATGTTCATCAGTGCCCGCACGGCATAAGTGAAATTCACCGATTCGGAGACCTCCACTTCGCGCGGATAGATCTCGGCGATCAGATCGTCGGCGATTGGAGGTCGCAGATACTCGATTGACAATTGCTCGACGAGCTTGGTCGCGTCGATATCGTCGTTGAGAAAGTCAATCGCAAACTGGATATAGCGCCGTGGTCCGGGTGAGATAATCGGAGTCCCACCTTCTCGGTCCCCGCGCAAATAGGGTGCCGACCACGGGCTCCAGTTTTCTAAATCTTCCCCAATCTCTCCCTTGTCCCATACTCGGGGCGGCGAGGCCTCTAAGTCGGGCGCTAGGCTTAAGTACTCGTCGCGGGCTAGCTGTGCTTCTAGATCTATCAGCGAGGTGGATCGCTCGTCTTCGCCGATGCGCTGCACGTCTCTGCGGTAGTAGAGCAATGGGTCGGGATCGTTCCCCGTGCGGGTACGGACTAGGATCTGCGATGGCTCACCGACCGTTGGTTTGGCGGCCACCCGCTTGCCAGCCGTCTGGCCGGGGTAGCGAATGATGTCCCCGGTGGTATTATCGCGACAGGCTGTCTGAAAGCACATCCACACCGTGGTATAACCCTGGCCGGGAAGATAGAGCGAAGCGGTATCGCACTCACCCCAGTCGTCGGGTACATCCGCGGCGGTGGAAAAGGTGTCGCGTTGAGTCGTACAGTCTTGATTTAACGCCTCGTCGAGACCAGCGACGGTGCCACTGCGGAGGTCAATAAGGCGCGCTTGCCAGCTAATGTTGCCCCATGTGGCCGGCCCCCCCAGATCGTACACGTGGGAGACGTAGCGGCTACTGCCGATAAAACCTTGTCCATATACTTCTAATTCGTCGATCTCATAGGGGAAAGACGAAGTGGATTTGATGCGCACGAAGCGCACTGGACGGGCCGGCTGTACTTGCACATCTACTACTTGGTCTTCGTTTCCGGTACTGCGCAGCAAAATTTTGAAATCCTCGAGCTGCGGAACCAGCCGACCCGTGCCGTCCAAGACCAAGTCTTGGCCATCGTGGAGCAGCAGTTCAAACTGGCGGATAAAATCGTTCTGGAAGGGATACTGAGGCGCGCGCTGCACGGTGTTGCGCGGGTAAAAGCGGATGCGATTGACCCCGATCGGACTGCCCAAATCCAGCACGATAAAGGTCCCTAATGCGCCAAAAATCCCCTTGCGTGAGAAGGCATCTTCAGCCCCTCCGGGCGCGATCAGTTCCAACAAGGTCGCCTCCAAGTCGGCTGCTGCCACATCCTTGATCGCTGGTGCGGTGATCCGCCCACCCCACCCCAGTGCCCGCTGGGCCACGTTCTCTCCCCGGGCCACGTGGTCTGGGCTTAGTCCCACCGGCAGTACCACCGGGTCGGCACCTTCAGGCAGCTTCAGCGTCTGCTGGATCGCGCGCCGGGCGACCAGCTTGCCCCCTCCCGCCTGTAGCCTGCCCGGCCTACTCGTCTGGTCGCCAGTAGTCAGGTTGCGACAGATCGTCTGGTAACAATCAGCCCGTATGCCGTTTTGGAAAATCGTCTCGCAATCACCCCAATCGTCGGTGATATCAGTGGTCGAATCAAAGCGCCGGCTCTCTTCGCGGCACTCCAGATTGGGGTCGTCGGCCTCCGTCTCTCCTGCTTCTTGGCGGACCACCTGCGTCGAACGAATTGCGTCAACTGCTGCTTCCACTGTGTTCATGGCCTCATTCAGCGTCATCTCTGGAGCAAAATCCACCAAAATCACCGACAAAAATCCCTGCGCTGTCGTCCCAATCTGCGTCACTCCCTCCAGTGGCTCGATCTGGTCGAGCAACAACTGCTCAACCAAGGCCAGTTGTCCCGCTAGCAACTCGGGCTCGGCATCGACCACGGTCTTGACCAATACGCGCGGCGTTACAACCTGTAGGTTGCTCAAGTCAATCAGGTTGCCCGGCACATTGCCGACCTCAGTAAATTGCCGGTTTACCTTGTATTCAGGTAGGATCGAAACCAGATCGTCGCGAGTAGTCTCGCCCGTCCAAGAGACGTTCCCGCCGATGCCGACCCGCAGGGTGTCTAAAGCCGCCGTCGGCAGGACATATAGCACAGTTGCTAACGCTGCGAGCAGCATCGAACGAAGATAGTTGGCAAAGTTCATGTAGCGTTCACCCGGTTTGCCTAGCGCACATGGGCTGAGGTGCTCTTGTAATGTAAGAAAAAACTAGACGGCACATTTATATAATTTTGCTCTCGCTGCGAAACTGCTGGCTCGACCAACTCCCTGTCCAAATCGTCGGAGACGCATCCTCGTCTCCGCTGGCCTAATTTATTGACACTACCCTAGGGCAAGGGATATTCTATCCCCATCCAGCAGATGCAGCTAACGACCTGTCTATTATGGAGAATTTGACCGCGACTTCATCCACTCCACAACGGCCCGGCCTCCGCGCCCTCCTCGTCGGCGCAGCCGGTGCTTGGGCCATTGGGGCCGGCGTTCCCTATTGCAACATGGTGCTCCACGGCTCTCGGATCGCCTCGTACTTCAACACGCCAGCCGCCATCATTCTCTTCTTCTTTCTGGTCTTTGTCGGCAACACGCTGCTGGGCTTTATGCGTCGCTCGTGGATGCTGAGCCGGGCTGAGTTGGCGCTCATCTACATTATGTGGATTGTCGCCACCTCAATCCCCGAATGGGGGCTTACCGCCTTTCTCCTGCCCGATATCACCAGCGTCATCTACTATGCCACACCCGAGAACAACTGGGCTGAGCTCCTCCACCCACTCATTCCCGATTGGATCATCCCCCACCACGACTTCGACCAGATCAAAAACTTCTACGAGGGCGCGCCGCAAGGCGAAGGCATCCCCTGGGGCCTTTGGCTGTCCCCACTGGCGTTGTGGATACCTTTCGTGCTGGCACTCTACGTGGCGATGATTTCCATTGTGGTTGTCTTGCGCAAACAATGGATCGAAAACGAGCGCCTAATTTTCCCGCTGGTCCAGCTCCCCATCGCCATGCTCCAAGAAGAAGACCAGCGCCCGGGATTACTCAACGCCTTTTTTAAAAATCCGCTGATGTGGATCGGCTTTGCCATACCCGCCCTCATCCAGAGCGTCAATGGCCTCAATCACTATTTCCCTTACTTCCCCCGCGTCAGTCTCGGCACCTCAGTCCCGCTTTTCCGCGACAGCATCCAAATTCCGCTCCGGCTCAGCTTCCAGATGCTGGGCTTTTCCTACTTCGTCAACCGCGACATTGCCTTTGGCCTGTGCTTTTTCTATCTACTCAACACTGTTCAGCAGGGCATCTTCAACGTACTCGGCGTCCAGAAGATCGATCCCGTACTCGGAGCCTACAGTACCTATACGGGTTCGATTGTCGTCCACCAGGGATTCGGGGCCGTCGTCGCGCTGGTTCTCTTCGGCCTGTGGAATGCCCGCGACCACCTGCGCGCGGTCTGGCGCAAGGCGATCTCCGGTGCCTCCGACATCGACGACTCCGGCGAAATTCTCTCCTACCGGACCGCACTCTTAATGCTGGCGGTCAGTCTGACCTTTATGGGCGTGTGGCTCTGGCAGTCGGGGCTGCCCGCTTGGGTTACCCCCATCTATCTCTTTTTTGCCTTTGTGCTCTTCTTAGGCATCACCCGCGTCGTCGCCGAAGGAGGCTTGGCCTTTATCTTCGCGCCGATGATCGCCTCGGATTTCGTCGCCGCTGGCTTTGGCACCCGCACCATCGGCTCCTCCGGCGTCATGGCCTTGGCCTTTACCTACATCTGGGCCAGCGACATTCTCACCTTTGTCATGGCCTCCTGCGCCAATGGCCTCAAGCTCGCCGAGGAGACCATAAAAAAAGGACGCCGCATCGTCTTTTGGGGCATCCTCTTGGCCATCCTCGTGACCCTCTTTAGCTCGATCTGGGCCATCCTCGATCTAGGCTATCGCTACGGGGGTATCAATACCGATTCCTTCTTCTTTGGCGGCGCGGCGCGCTACCCTTTTGACAACGCCGCCGCACGGCTACAATCCCTCGACGGGCCGCATTGGGAGAACTGGATATATACGACTATTGGTGCCGGGGCCATGGTACTCTTGATGGCCGCCCGCCAGCACATCTCTTGGTGGCCCTTCCACCCGTTGGGTTTTCCGATCAGCGCCGTCTTTGGCACGATGTTTTTTAGCGTGTTCCTAGCTTGGCTCTGCAAGACGCTCGTCCTGCGCTACGGAGGTCCGGCGCTCTATCTCAAAACCCGACCCTTCTTCATGGGCCTGATTCTCGGTCAGTTCGTCACGGCCGGCATCTGGTATGCCATAGACTATTGGGCCGGCGAAAGCGGCAACGCTGTAATGAGTTGGTAGCTTAGCTCAGTACGCCAGTGAGAGGGTTCCCACTTGCACTTCTTCGCCGCTGTCGGCACCGAGGGCAATCCGGTATAAATAGATTCCCGGCCTCACCGTGACGCCCTGATCGTCCATCCCATCCCAAGCCAGGATGCTAGACTCTTCCCCGAAAAGGCCGCGCACCGCATTTTGCTCCTGCAGTTGTCGCACTCGACGCCCCGATAAATCATAGATATTGACCGTCAGCATCCGCGGGGTAGAGACCTCGTGCAACTGAAATTGGAATCGCGCCCAGTCGTTGATCCCATCTCCGTTGGGCGTAAATGGATTGGGCGCGACCTCCACCTCGGCTAAGAGCGCCTCACCCAACCCGACCGTGCGCACTCCCAGCGCATTACCTGGAAAGTCAACGGTCGCGTCTCCGGGGGAAATGAGCTGTTTGACCTCGTTGGCGGTGCTGTCGAATATCCAGCCCTGAAACTGAGTGCCGTAGCGCACTACCCGCGCATCGAATTCTACCTCGATTAGCTTGAATGTATCCCCCTGTCCGGCCAACTTCGGAAAGCTGGCGACGATGCGGTCATCGAGTATTTCGGGCGGATGTGTGTCGCTGACTTCGACGCCATCAACCCGCACTGAGCGCACTGCGTTGACCCGCGTCAGGGTAAAAATTTCCAGTCGGTCGAAGCCATGACCCGCTTCCAATGTCGGCAGCACGCTGTAGGTGAACTCAGTGTTCTCGGTGCGCGACGCGTCCAGCGGCCAGATTTCACCTACCACCTCCAACGCCGCCGGCCGCGCAAACTGTATTTCCAGTTCCTGCAACTTCGTGCTCTGCTCGACGGTTGACAGCACCAAAAGCTGGAACTGAAAGTAGCGCGAAGGCCCCGGCGAGAGGATCTCAGTGCCATCCACCCAAGCGTGGGGTGGTTGCGCGGGATCGGCCAGTCCCGCCTCCCACGGATAAGGGGCCGACCAGAAGCTCCAGTGCCGCTCGTCCAACGTGGTGAAGCGCTTCTTGATATTGCCGCGCTCGTATTCCTGCCGAGTTATCGCCTTGAACTCGCCGGCGACCTCGCTGGGCAGCCAGTAGAGGTTGGGATCGCCATCGCTGCCGGAACGGGTGCGAATCAGGATCTTGCTGCCCGGATCGCGGTCGCCCTTCCAGCGGATCTTGCCCCAAGCCATCTCCTCGCCAAAATCGAGTACCGCGCTGGTGTAGATGGCGCGTGGTACGTAGCCTTTACCGAATATCTGAAATTCGGCGATCTCCCAGTTGGAGGTTGGGTAGAGCGGGCGAATCGTGACCCACTGGAGAGACTGCAATGGAAACCGGGCATCGAGGATGGTTGCTTGGTTTTCTGTATCCCGACGCAAAATAGTCAGACGCGAATCGTTTTTGGAATCTACTTCGCGCGGGGAAATACTTTTAAACCAAGGGCTGTCTTGGGTCCTAAAGGAAGCATGAGCGGCGAAGTTTTGCACGCTATTGGCACCGGCGATTTCAAACCACGGCAGGAAATTGTCGGAAAAATCCTCTTCGCCGAGTGTCTCTTTATCTAGCTTGGGAGGAGCCATCTCCGCGATGATCTGGTCAATTTTGATATCGTTTTTGGACAAGCGAGGAAAGAACCGCACCCGATTAATCGGGTAGTCAGCTCCTAGGTCGATGATTAGGTTCTGGACGACGAACTGGCTCCGAATCTCTGGATCGTCCGTATTGCTAGCGGCAAAGAAGGCCGCCGTCTGGGGATCTCCGTCGAACATCGGCCGGATTCTTTCGATCACGCCGGTAGTGTGATTGGTTCCGCCCACGGCGATATTGTCGTACAGCCCGCGTGGAATCCGGTTGCGCACCCCGTCTTGCGCCAAATTCAAGGTGTCCGGCACCCAGAAGGGGCGCATCCAGAGCCCCCCAGTGCTATCGACGTTCACCATCAGCGTGTCATTCCACGTGGGGTGGGAGTCTGGAGCACTGAATGGGACCCGATCTTGGATTTGACCATCCGGTCCGATAATTAGGTACTCCCCAGGCTCATACGATATCGCCGCCGACCACGGGTTTCCGTCCTCGCCCCCGAGCCGATAGACGTTATATGCTTCTGCCAGCGTCGCCGCAAAAGCGAGCGCTCCACAGGCTACCAACGATACGCATCGCAAGGTATTCATTCGCGCTGCTCTCCTCGCTAATATCTGGATCAGCTTTTATAAGAGGGTATCAATATAATAAAGGCTATAGCGATCAGCACGATAAAACGAACTACCATACACTCTAATTGGCCGTCTGGCGGCGGCAGCACCCCTGCGCTAACTTTATTCTTCTACGCGGAACCACGCTCCGCACCGCAACATCTATACAACGATCCCAACCCTAATTCCCATGGACCACAGTTCACTCTCACCCCTTCTCACACACCTAGCCGCACTGCGCCGCCGCGCCTTGGGCCTAACCATATGCTCTGCGTTGGCCTTGGGTCTAGCCGCAGGCTTGATGTCTGTCTTGCTGTGGGTCCTGCTCGAAGCGCTTTTTTTTCTTTCGCCACCCTGGCGCACGGGCTTGGGCCTCTTGGCACTTTTGAGTACCGGAGGGATGCTGGCATTTGCTCTCAGGCGGCACTTGCCCGTTCTCCTCTCGCAGCATCGCTTCGCCCTCTTCGTCGAGAGGCGCTGTCCTCCGCTCCAACAGCGGCTGATTAGCGCCTTAGAGCTATCCGATGCAGACTCAGCCCAGCACTCGCCCGCGCTGCTTGCGGCTGTGCGCGAGCGGGCCGCCGAGCTCTTACGCGCCGCCAATCCGGCCCAAATCCTCGACCGTCGGCCGCTCTACGCCTACCTGCGCCTGCTCGGCGGCGCAGCGGCTGTCGTGCTTTTTTGCGGCGCGCTGTTTGGCGACGACCTCGCCCAAGCCGCCCAGCGCTGTGCCCATCCGCTCACCGCGTACGAGCGACCGCCGCGCACCCTGATCACCGTCCGTCCCGGCAACCTCGAAATCATCAAGGGCGAAGACGCTACCCTGCAAGTGCATTTTGCTGGCGACAAGCCGCGTCGCGCCCGCATCGTGCGCCGCGCAAGCGCAGAAGCACCCTACCAGATCGAAGAGCTCGTGGTCGATCGCGCCGACTCCGTCACTTACACCTTTCCCCAAGTCCAGCAGTCCTTCCGCTACGCCATCGCAGTCGGCGACGACCGCTCGCCCGAATACGAGGTGCGTGTCATTGACCCTCCAGCAGTCAAGCGCTTGCGCCTGCACTACCAGTACCCTGCTTACAGCCGGCTGCCCGACCGTATTGAAGAAGAAGGCGGCGACATCCAGGGTCTGCCCGGTACCCGTGTCGCCCTTGAAGTCACGGCTAACAAGCCCCTGTCCAAGGCCGCCTTGGTCCTCGACGACACCTTGTCGTTAGCCGCCCAACTCGATGGCGCGACTGCCCGCATCGCCTTGCAAATCGAGCGCCCGGGTGCGTACCACATCGACCTCGTCGATCGCAAGGGCGCGACAAACCGCGACCCCATCCGCTACGCCATCCAAATGCGCGAAGACCAAAAGCCAGTGGTCGCCATCACTGATCCCGGCCGCGACAGCGACCTGCCCGAGTCCCTCAAGGTGCTGCTCAAGGCCGAGGCCAGCGACGACTTTTCCGTCGAGGAAATCGCCTTGGTCTATCGAGTCAACAACGGCTCCGAACAGCGCCGAGCTTTGCCCATCAATCCCCAGCGCGAGGTACTCGTCAGCCACATCTGGGATCTCTCAGCCGCCAACCTTCAGCTGAGCTCAGGTCGAAGCCTCTTGCCCGAAGACCGCATCTACTACCACCTAGAAGCCCTCGACAACAATCAAGTGGCCGGCCCGCAAAAGGGTCAGAGCCGCCAGTACGTGCTGCGCTTCCCCTCCCTGTACGAACTCTACTCAGAAACCGATCAAGCCCAGGAGGAACAACTGTCCTCCTTGGAAGAACTCGCAGCCGAGGGACAAGCTCATCAGGAGTACATCGAGCGGGTGCGCCGCGAACTGCTCAAAAGCGAGGAACTGAGTTGGGAGCAAAAGAAGGAACTCGAATCAACACTCGCAGCCGAGGCTGAGCGCGCCCGCGCCGTAGAGGAACTCGCGGCTGAATTGGAGAAAACCATTGACTCCATGCAGGACGAGGGCACGGGCAGCGAAGAGCTGCTCGACAAGCTCAACCACATCCGCGAACTCATGGGCGACATCGCCACCCCTGAAATGCAGCAGGCCCTCGCCGACCTACAAAAAGCTGCCACCGACCCAGACCCCCGAATCCTCGCCGAAGCCCTCAAGCGCTTCAACGAAGACCAGCAAGCCTTCCAGCAGCGGCTCGACCGCACCATTGCCTTGCTCGAACAAGTGCGTACTGAGCAGCAGCTTCGCGCCATCGTCGAGCAAGCCGCGGAACTAGCCCGACGCCAGAGCCAAATCAACCGCGAACTCGCGGACGGCCAGAGCGGCCTGCGCCAGCAACTACAGGAAGGCAGTTTGCAGCGCGACACCGAACGGCTCGCCGAGCAGCTCCAGGAATTGAGCGATTCCACAGCCGAGCAAAACCCCGCGCTCTCTGAACAGCTAGCGCACCGAGCCGAGGACATAGAGACTAAGGCTCTCTCCGAACGGATGCGCCAGATGGTGCGCCAGATGCGGGCCAAATCCCCAGGTGAGGCCCAGCAGACCGGGCAGGCTCTGGCCGCAGACCTCGACGCGCTAGCCGAGGACTTGCAGCAGATGCAAGACGAATACCTCGCAGCAGAAAAGGACCAACTCAGCCGCGAGTTGCGCCGCGCCATGCGCGATCTCGTCCAACTATCTCAACGCCAAGAGAGCCTATTTACCGACGCCCGCGCCCAAGATGGCTCGACGACTCGACTGAGCGGTTCGGCTGAGCTCACCGTCGAAGCCTCGCCGAAGTCTGAGCGCACCGAAGTCCAATTCGCGCTCATGCAAGGCACTAGTCAGGTCGTGGAGCGCATCGCCGCCGTGGGCCGGCGCACCTTGGCCCTCACCCCCAATCTAAGCGCAACCATCGGCTACGCCCTGCGCGAGATGCACGACGCAGCACAGCGCCTCGGCCAGCGGGATGTGCAGGGGGCGCACCATTTCCAGCGGAAGGCCATGCGCTATCTCAACGAGACCGCGCTCCTCCTGCGCGAGAGCCTCGACAACCTCGCCAAGGCGCAGACCCCTTCGGCCTTTGCCGAGGCCATGCAGCAGTTGCTCGGCCTCTCCGAACAGCAGAGCCACCTCAACCAAGCATCCGAGCAGGCCATGGGCCAGATGCCAGGCCCTTCACTCCAACAGCAAATCGCGCGCCTCAGCGCCCAACAGCAGGGCCTCATGCAGGCACTCGACGAGATCTCCCGCTCGCTGCGCGGGTACCGAGGGGCGCAACAGCGCGTGCAGGCCATCCAGGACGAGATGCGGGACGTACTCGCCGACTTGCAGCGCGGGCGGCTCACCCAGCGCACGCGGCAAAATCAGGAGCGCATCTACCAGCGCATGCTCGACGCCAGCCGCTCCATCCACAGCCGTGGCTTTGACGAAAAGCGGCGCAGCATCACGGCCACCGACCAGCCCTACACTGGCCCGACCGCCTTACCCGCCGATCGCGGGCAGACGCCCAACCTGTGGCGCGAAGCCCTACGCCAAGCGCTCGCCGGCCCTTATCCCGAGGAGTACCGCGCCTTGCTCCGGCGCTACTACGACCAAATCTACCAAGACCTGCAAACGCGCGAGGCCCCATGAGAATACCCGCCCTCATCTGCGTCCTCGGCCTGTGGAGCACGGCTCCTGCGACCGCCGACCCACAAGCGCAAGACTTCGGCGAGCTCAGTCGAGCCGTCGAGCAAGCGCGCCTGTTGCTTGAGCACGACGTCAAAGGCGCTTGCACCGTCCTGCAAGCAGTGGTCGAAGCCCCGCAGCGCGGCCCGTGGACCGAGCCAGCCCGGCTGCTGTTCGCCGAGTGCAACTTGCGCCTCGGCGATCTAGACCGCGCCGACCGCTTGTGGGCGGACTTGGAAAAGCGCGGCGGTCCGGCTGCGTACGCGGCGCGCTATCACCGCGCTGAGCTGCTCTACTTCCGCGGTGACTTTGCCGCAGCTACAGCCGCCTTGGCCATGCTGGGCGCAGCCGACCCAAGCCATGTCCTCGCCAACGATGTCCTCGCCCTGCTGGCCGTCTGCGAAGAATACGCCGCGTCCGCTGGCCTCGCCGATCTCAGCCGCGCTCAACTCTTAGAGCGGCAAGGGCAGAGCGAAGCAGCCGACGCGCACTGGGCTGCCCTCGAAGAGGGTGCCGACCCGGGCCTTGCCGAGTGGAGTTTGCTCATCCGCGCCGAGCTGCGCGCCCAACAAGACCGTCTCGACGAGGCCATGGCCCTGTACCAGCGCCAAATCGCTCACTTCCCCCAAGGCGAGCACATCGTCGCCGCTCATCTTGGCCTAGCCGCGCTCTACGAGCGCCAAGGCGCGATTGAGCAGGCCCTCAAAACCTACGAGACCGCGCTCCTTCAGCACCCACACGATGCCCGCGCCCCAGAGGCGCGCCTGCACATCGAGCGGCTCCGCCACCTACGCGAAAGCGGCTGACCTCATGCCCATTCTCATTGCCTTAGCTCTTTGCACCCTCACCCTTCTTCCGGCTCGCGCCGAGCAAATCCTCGTGCCCATGGACACCTCTCAGCGCGACCATCTCCGGGCCTACGGCCTCGCTTTCTGGACCTTGGAGCGCGGCATTCCGGTCGAGTGGCTGCTCAACTATCGCGGCGGCTCATTCCTCGTCGAAGCACACGCCCTCATCGCCAGCGAAGCCATCCTGCGCGGCATCAGCACCGAGCACATCTCCGAGGCCCAAGTCGCCCAGATCTACGCAGAGATCGACGCGTCGAACATGGAAGTCGTGCGCTTGGAAAAGGTACCGAAGATCGCCGTGTACACGCCGCCCAATAAACAGCCTTGGGACGACGCGGTGACCCTCGCGCTGGAATACGCCCAAATCACCTACGAAAAGATCTGGGACGACGAAGTGCTCCAAGGCGCGCTCGACGACTACGATTGGCTGCACCTACACCACGAGGATTTCACCGGCCAGTACGGCAAGTTCTATGGCTCGTACAGCAATCAGGCTTGGTACCGCGAACAGCAGGTTGCGTACGAGCAGATGGCGCGCCGCCTCGGCTACGCCAAAGTCTCCGAGCAAAAGAAGGCCGTAGTCATCAAAATCTACGAGTACATGGCCGCGGGCGGCTTCCTCTTCGCCATGTGCTCGGCCACCGACACCTTTGACATCGCCCTCGCCGCACTCGACGTGGATATATGCCACGCGGTCTTCGACGGCGACCCAGCCGACCCCAACGCCCAAGCCCAGCTCGACTTCAGCCGCACCGTGGCCTTTGAAAACTTCGTCCTCGAAACCAACCCGCTCGTGTACGAATTCTCCAACATCGACACCACGCCAAACGACATGCGCCGGATCCGCACGGCCGAGGCCGAGTATTTCACGCTGTTCGAGTTCTCCGCCAAATACGACCCTGTACCGACGATGCTCACCCAGTGCCACACCAACATCGTCGATGGTTTCCTCGGCCAGACCACGGCCTTCCGCCAGTCGCTGATCAAGGACTCGGTCATCCTCCTCGGCCAAGAAGAGGGCACCGACAGTGTCAAATACATCCACGGCCGCGTCGGCAAGGGCACCTTCACTTTCTACGCCGGCCACGACCCAGAAGACCACAGGCACCACGTCCACGACCCGCCGACCAACCTCACCTTGCATCCAAACTCGCCCGGCTACCGACTCATTCTGAACAACGTGCTCTTCCCGGCGGCTAAAAAAAAGGAGCGCAAGACCTGAGTATTTGAATGGGGAAAGGAACTGCTGTGAAACCGTTTACCTGTCATCCGGCTTCTGCTGGATCGCCCTCAAAAAGCACTTTTTCGCCCTTTGCGGTTAGGCGGTACTTCTGCTTGGGACTCCTCGGCGACTCGGGCTGCGTCCTTTCAACGAGGCCAGTATCCAAGACCGGATGTAGGTAGTTGTAGAGGAACGTTGGGCGATGGTGCAAGCTAAGGGCATCCATGGCCTCGCGGACGCTCAAGGGGCCACTTTTGAGGCAATTAAGGATGCGTCTTACTTGTTCGGTAGCTTGTTCGGTAGCTTGTTCGGTAGCTTGTTCGGTAGCTTGTTCGGTGGGCTTTTGAGTTGCGATGCTCTCAGGCAACGGCACAGTAACGCGCATCCGCATACCGATTTCCGCAATCTGTAGCTCCGGCAGCCCCAATTCTTCGGCCTCGCGGAACATGCGGGGGATGCCGCTGCCCCACTGTTCAATCAGGTTCAGTTCGCGAAAGACGCGGGCAATAACGTGGTTGCGAATTTTGGACAGGCCCTGACGAATGTCGTCGAGGGTCAAACCCGGCAGGAGGATGCCGGGATTTTCGACCTCAATGTGGTCGTCAAAAAAAGCCACCCGAATGGGTCCCCCCTTCTGCGAATAGTCGGCGTGAACCAGCGCGTTAATGACCACCTCGCGCAAAATTCCAAGCGGAATGCTCCAGCAGTCTTTGCGTCGGATTGCGGAAAAGTCGGCCCCGCGCATGGCGTGTTTTTTGAGAAACAACAGGATGCTTTCGACTGCCTGCGGCAGTGGGTCGTACAGTTCGATGTGATCGAAAATATCCGCTTTGTCTCGCCCGATAAAGCGCCCGCATTGCACCCAAGCATCGGGAAAATGTCTCTCCCGGTCTTTGCCGACGAGCAAGACCGCCCCCTTGGTCGGTACCCGTCGCCCCTGCTCGTTGGTCAGCAATCTCAGGGTCAGTAGTTCCCTTTCGCCGAGGTCGCGTTGGTCGTGGAATAGCTCCTTTAGCACCGCCAAGTCCAAATCGGCAACCGACAGTTCGGACATGGGGAGTTCGTCAAAAGCAATGCCTTCCACCGAGCGCTTCAATTCGGCGAGCAATTCTCGGTCTGCCAGCCGATTGGTGGAGCCTAAGCGGACAAAGGCCCCGTGCTCAGGGCCTTCGGCCTGCAGCCAGTGCGGCCTAGATCCGCTCAGAAACACTTCTACCACGAGCAGGGTTTTGCCGTTGACGGTCGTCATCTCGATGTTCGGAACCAAGCGCGGTCGGATGGAGTCGGCTATCAGACTGCAAAGCCGCTCCTCTTCATCGAGTGGACTCTCTACTCCTACCGGCAAGCGAGACCTATCGTCCACGCCAATAATCACCTGCCCACCCGCAGTGTTCGCAAAAGCTACTAGGGTTTTCAGCAGGTTTTTAGGTGAAGACACGTCTCGCTTAAATTCCAGTGTCTTACCTTCCTCGCGCTTGAGAAGATCGGCAATTTTCATCGCCAGTATTCGCCTAATCGAAGTGGAGTAGGTGAAATTCGCTCGCCCTAATATATGGAAATAGGGCCTCTCAAGAAGGACCCGAGTGCGCCCCACGCCCTTGGACTATCCTCGCCCGGCTACTTAAAAGAAAAAAGAGCAAAAGACCTGAGTAGGCATAGTAAAAGCCCAGACCACTCAAAACGGTCTGGGCTGTTGTTGTAGCGGCTCGCTGCTTGTTACTTCTGCCGCACTAAAGCGAAGCCTTCGTCGAGACGAACTAGGCTAGTATGCTGGGCGGCGGTACTTTCCAAGTCGAACTGGTCTAGGTTGTCAAAGGTAGCTACCACCTCATAAGATTCGAGCAGGCTGCTCATGCCGCCTTCGATCTTGACCAATTCACCCTCCACTGAGAACACTTTGGCATTGGCTAGCCCCAAAGTGACCAAGTTCAATAGGAAGGAGGGGAAGTCACCTTTGACCTCAACCACGAGGTTGGTGATGACGTCTGCATCGCTCCTTTGAAGCTTTGCGCCTATGATCTCCGAAACGTCGAAGGAGCTAGTATAGTCGAACGTAATCATCTTGCTCTCATCGAAGCGCTCAATGACCTTGACGCGCTGCGGCGGGGCATTGAGCATCATTGGCATTGCACCCCGACCACTGATCTTGGCGATCGTGCAACCGCTGACTATAGCTATGAGCAACACGAGCGCGGCCGAAGTCGCCGCCGAGGTAGTGATTTTCGTTTTCATAACACCTCCTTTTAAATAATAAATTGTTATTTTTTAATAACTTATGAACAAAAAATCGGCGATATTGCGGGACGGGGCGTAGGATGCGACCGTATTCTATGGCAAAATTCGCACTGATGTTGAATTTTTTGCCATGTTCCAGTTCGTCCTCAAGGCGGCGCGGCTTCTATAATAAACTATTTAGGACTTACGCACAGAGCTCAACAGGCGTATTCTACTGTTGGTCAATCAGTGGGGTATTGGCCCTGCCTGCGTAGCTAAAGCCTTGCCTTTTTGGAGGGAATTATGGCCCAACCGACGCGCTTAGATTACTGCCAGTA
>JAJDVZ010000141.1:0-58371 GCA_022825835.1 Candidatus Latescibacterota bacterium | reverse complement strand
CTTGCATGAGGGCTTTCTTTAGCATATGAATAAGCATGGTGCGGCTCCTGTATTTAGGATTTAGATGCAATCTTCGGCGATTACAAATAAAACCTAAAGCAGGGCCGTACCACAACTTAGATTACTGTCGTGTACTTAGCTTTTGGAGTAACTCAGGTGAAAGGGAATGGACTCGCCGGCATAGGTGAGGGTGCGGTTTGTTTTTGGCATTAGATTATCCGCAGATGGCGCAGATGGCGCAGATGGGCGCAGAATAGGAGGCGTCGATCATTCAGGAGCGTCTCCAGGATTTGGCTATTTTCATTGTTTGGCTGATCATTGCGTCCATCTGTGCCGACGATAAATCAATGCCATGCACGTCTTTTACCACGTCGTAAAAGAAATCATCCATCTCGTTTTTTGCGGCGTTTTGCGCGTCGCTATCGTTCCAAAAGTCCACCTTCCAATTTTTTTCTAGCGCGTCTTTGACGGCCAGCGCCGTTTCTGCGGCAACATAGTCAACGCGGCTTTCACCCACCTCAGTCAGACAAGGTTTGATCGCCCCAAAATACGCGCTGGCCTCTTCGTTATTGCGGATAGAGTCGGGCACATCGTCGCGTTGGGTGTTGGCGACCTCATCGCGGATAGCACTCACCTTTTGCAAATAGTCAAGGTCTGATATTCGCTGATTCTTGAAATCGTCAATTGCGTCTTGAATGAGCTTTGAGAACTTCTCGTAGAAAGCTGGATCTTTGTCCATGTTTTCAGTAATTGTGCGCTTGGCCGAATGGGCGATAATATCGGCCCTTGCCGCTGTAGTCTTGGCTTGATAGACGCCTCGCTGCTCTTTGACCATAGAGAAGGTCTTGTCGTCAAACATATTCACGGGGTCGTTTAAGCGAGTGACCTCGTTGGCCTGGATATGCGTGTCCAGCAGTTTTTTAATCCGGGGTTCGTAGTCTCCGTAGTCAATGGTTTCGGCGTAGCGCAGTTGGACTGCTGATCTCAGTTTCTGAAAACGCTTGAGATCGTTTTTGTAGCGATTTAGTTGCGCCTCGTCGGTCTGCATAATGAACTGCTCGGCTGAGAGGGCAATAGCAAGGGTCTTGCTGTATTCCGCGAGGTGTTCGTAAAACTCATTCCGCACGGCGTCGTCAGATAGTAGCACTTCGTAGCGTTCTTCATCGCGGGAGTTTTTGATTTCCTTGAAGATGCCCCACAGGTCTGAGTAGCGCTGCGGCAGCTTTGACACTTCTTCGTGGATGGAGGTCAGGAAATCCGCGAGGTCGTCGCCGTCAAAACCCGCAAGCGCGTCGTACGTATGTAGCGCTTTGTCCAGTTCACCTAGCACATTGGCATAGTCGATGATATAGCCAAATTCCTTGCCTTCGTGCAGGCGATTTACGCGGGCAATCGCCTGGAGTAGCGTGTGTTCGCGCAACTTTCGGCACAGATAGAGCACGGTATTGCGGGGCGCGTCAAACCCCGTGATGAGCTTGTCCACGACGATTAGGATTTCCGGCTTGTCCGAGTGCTTGAACTGGGCGATGATTTGCTTGGTGTATTGATCTTCGGACCCGTAACGGGCCATCATTTTTTCCCAGAACTTGATTATCTCGTTTGTCGTCTCTGCGCCTACTTCCTCATGTCCCTCCCGCGTATCCGGCGGGGAGATGACGACCTCGGATGAGACTGCGCCGATCTCATCGAGCGATTCGCGATACTTGAGCGCAGTCGCCTTGCTGTCCGCTACAAGCTGAGCCTTAAATCCCGTATTCTGCCAAGTGGTCTGGAAGTGTCTGCTAATATCAAACGCGCACATATAGACGACCTGATTGGTCCTATTTAACTCTTGGGCGCGTGCGTATTTTCGCTTTAGGTCTGCTTTCTGTTCTTCTGCCAAGTCTTCGGTGTGGCGAGCGAACCAGAGGTCAATGGCGGCCTGATTCTGTTCCATCTCCACGTGCCGCCCTTCGTAAAGGAGGGGAACCACGGCCTTGTCTGCGATTGCTCGCCGGACGGAATAATGTGGTTCAATCAAACCGCCGAATCGGGCAAAGCTGTTCTTCTCTTCCTTGAGCAGCGGCGTCCCTGTGAAGCCGATAAAGCAGGCATTGGGCAGCATTTGTCTCATGCGCGCTGCTAGGGAGCCGAAGTTGGTGCGATGGCTTTCGTCAACGAGGACGATAATATCAGCGGAATCATCTACATATTTCTCAGCGGAAAGCGCCTTGTCGAACTTATTGATCAGCGTGGTGATGATGCCGACTTTGTTCTTGATGTGTCTGATCAGATTGCGGCCGGATGTTGCCTGCTCCTTGTCCAGATTGCAGGCCGCGAAGGTATTGCCTAGTTGTTTGTCTAGGTCTTTGCGGTCTGTTACCAGAATCATGCGCGGGCTGGTCAGCTCTGGGTCTAAGGATAGGGCACGGACTAGCATGACCATGGTGATGGACTTCCCGGAACCCTGCGTATGCCAGACGATACCGCCCATGCGGCGACCTTCGTTGTCTTTTTGCTTGACGCGCTTTATGGCGGTACGGACTAGAAAGAACTGCTGGTAGCGGGCAATTTTTTTCTGGCCAGATTCAAAGACTATAAAACCGAAAATTAGCTCCAATAGGCGCTCGGGTCGGCATAAACTGTAGAGACAGCGATCCTGTTCCGTGACCAGTCGGTCGCCGCTGTGCTCAAGTGCGTCAAAGTGCGACCGCGCCGCGGCGAACTCGCCGGAGAACAGGACGTCTTTGTCTCTATTGGAAAGTGTTTTATTGATACAGGCGTTTACGTCACGCTCCTCATCTTCCAACTCGTCCCAGACGCTCCAGAACTCTTTTGAGGTGCCCACTGTTGCGTATTTGGCCTCGTTTTTGTTCACGGCGAGTAAAACTTGCGCGTATGTGAAAAGCCGGGGGATGTATTCGTCGCCTTGGTTGCGGATCGTTTGAGATACCGCTTGTTCTACATCCGTATCGGGGGCTTTGCACTCGATCACGACTAGGGGGATGCCGTTTACGAATAGGACGATGTCGGGTCTTGCGGTCTCGGTGCTGCGGGCGCGTTCAACGGAGAATTCTGCTACGGCGTGGAATGCGTTGTTGGCGGGGTTTTTCCAGTCGATGTAGTTCAGGGTGAAACTTTTGGAATCGCCTTCGATCGTCTGTTCAAGCGCCGTGCCGAGAGTTATCAGGTCGTAGATTGCTTCGTTCGTCTTTTGCAGGCCGTCGTATTGGACGGTTTTGAGTTTCTGGATGGCGGACTGGATGTTCTCCTCGCTGAATAGGTATTCGCCGCCTTTGTAGCGGATGCGGTTTATTTTTTTGAGCTGGTCGCGCAGGATGTTTTCCAACAGGACGTTGGAGGCGCGACCGCCGCGCTCGGTCATTGCTTGGGTGGGGGGGAGATACTGGTAGCCTAGGTTGATTAGCTGTTGTAGGGCGGGGATTTGGGAGAGGTGTTTTTCGCTGAAGGGGAAGGTGGGCATGGTTTGGCTCCTGTTTTAGGCTCTAATCAGTCAAGTACCAGTCAAGTAGAGTAAACGTCGTATAATCAACAACTTATGGAAAAATTAATCTCGTGCTGTCGGCTGTCAGTCAAGTAGCCGTCAATTACTAAACGAACTAGGAAAGTGTGTCTCAAACAGGTTGTCAGTCAAGTACCAGTCAAGTAGGGTAAGCGTCGTATATTCAATAACTTACGTAAAATAGAACCCCGGTTTGTCGGCTGCCAGTCAAGTAAAACTGTCATAGTCCCTTCAACTTCTCTAACGAACCCAGAATGGTATGTACTTCATGTGCTTGGGCGATGCATCGGGAGTATGGGCGACGATGACACCAGCCTCTAAAGCATCGCGGATGAGGCGCGATGCCATTGACCGATTCTTCTCGCCAATGCCGAATCGCTTGCGAATTGAGGTGTTCGTCAAAAAATCTCGCTGGACATACTTCAGGCATGCATGCAGATAGCAGGCATGCAGCCGCTCTTCTTTGCTCATATTGGCCAAAGACTTACGGGCAAAAAGGACCGTGCGCGTAAAACCTTTTGGTACTTCAAAAAGTGGTGCGGGTAACTGATACAGTTCTACTTGAGAGACAACCTTGTCGATCCCGCTCCCTCGTTCCTCACAGATTCTAAACCGCCGTAACAGCGATGCCAAAATCTCGTTGCGGGATGCTGGAGGGTTGTCGAGGAAGCGTTGAGTGTCCACCAGTGGCTCGCCGGGATTCGTGATCTCAATGCGATCTTTGAAAATCTCCACCATCGGCCCAGCTCCCCTTACAAAAAAGTCCTGATGGATGAGCGCATTGGCAACCAATTCACGCACGGCCAACTCGGGAAATTCTGGAATTGTCCGGCGAAATGCTTGCTCAATGACCTCTTGCGAGGGCAACCGAGCATTGATGTAATCAACCAGTCCCTTAAAGTCTGAGGCATAGCCTTTTACTTCTTCTTGCTCGCCCAATGCCTCAAGGCGATCATTGCTGCGATACTGGATAATCCTAAGAGCCTTGCGCTTTAGGCGCGGGAAGTCGCCCAGGTCTTTCGCAAACAGAATCGCCCCCAAGTTCGTGATGTTGAAGCCGCCCGCTTCGCAGGGTGCAATCAGGCGGTCTCGCTGGAGCGCGTCGAGGATAGCGGCGCGGCCATCGGGCAGGGGCGCGTCGAGCAGGTCGAAGTATTTGGGGTAGTCGAGTAGGAGCAGGACGTCCTCATCGCGCAGCCGTTCGGCGGCGATGCCTTCTTCAAAATTCACCCGATCAAATACGCGCCAGAGTGCCCGCTCCTTTTCGGGATAGTCTTTAAGTCTTCTCTTGGTACTGCCTACTCGGATGTACTCGACGCCCTCGAAGGCGACAGGATGTCGCGAGGCACGTTCAATCTCTAAGAGCACAATGGGCCGCTCGTCGTGCGTAACTTCGTGGAAGCGAAAGTCAATGCGGGGAGTCAGCAGTCGCAACAGCCACGTCTCAAGCGGCTCGTTGCCCTTTTTTGCAGCCGCTGGCGAAAACTTTGTGCCAGCAATGGCCTGTGTTTCGTCTTCGACCCCCCAGAGCATGTACGCATGAGCTTTGCCGTGGACGGCTGCTGCATTGGCCAGTGCTGAGATGTACTCCCCGATGGCCTGCGGCTCGCGATAGTTGACTTTGAACTCAACCCAATCCGTCTCGTGCGGCAGGTTGCACAGTTCGCGTACTAGGCCGAGGAGGTAGTCGCGATTTCGGTTGTCGATCATGGTTAGCAACAATTCTGTCTTAGCCTGCTTGATCTATCCAATAGCCCACGGGCTGTGCGAGAAACCGCTCAAGGGAAATGCCGCCTGTGCCGACTATTAGCAGGCGATCTGGTTTGAAGGATTTAGCGAACGCTTCCATGCCGGGAAGTGAAGTGGTGGTGCGTCCGCTTTTTACTTCTATGGCCAGCAGTTTCCTTCCTCTTTTCACGACAAAATCCACTTCGCGGTTGCGCTCCCGCCAATAAAAGAGTTCACACTCTCCGCCGACGGACGCATTGAGCAGGTGTGCGCCTACTGCGGATTCGGTTAAGCGGCCCCAAAACTCGCGGTCGGCAAATGCCTCCGCCTGAGTCATGCCGGACTGGGCAGTTAGCAGCGCGGTGTTGAAGACTTGAAATTTGGGGCTTGATCTCTGCCGCCGCGCTGTGTCGCCAGCGTATTTAGGCAAGCCGGTGAGCACGCCAGCACCCGCGAGCAGGTCGAGGTAGTGGGCAAGCGTCGTCGTATTTCCTGCATCCTGAAGCTGGCCCGTCATTTTTGTGTAGGAAAGGATTTGCCCCGAATAGGCGCAGCCTAGTTCAAACAGCCGCCGGAGCAAGGCCGGTTTGTCAACGCGGGAGAGCAGGAGTACGTCGCGGGCGACGGTTGTTTCGATGAGCGAGTCTATGATGTAGCGCGACCAGCGGAACGGCTGTTTTATCAAAGGCGCAGCACCCGGATAGGCACCGTAAAAGAGATATTGTTGCAGATCCCATCCGAAGGCCGTCTGCATCTCGGGAAAGCTCCAGTGAGGCATGTGCAGGATTTCAAAGCGGCCGGCAAGGCTTTCGGTCAGTCCCCTGCCGATTAGGAGCGGGGCAGAGCCGAGCAATACGGTTTTTACCAATGTTTTCTTGCCGGTGTCTTCATCCCAGAGATGCTTGACCGTTTCAGCCCAATGCGGGACTTTGTGCACCTCATCCAATACGAGCAAGGCCCCTTTTCTTTTGGCGCTGTCGGCTAGTAGCCGGGCCTCTTCCCATTGCGATTCGATCCATCCGGCACCGCGCAGGGTTGGCTCGTCGGCGCTGGCAACGTGATAGGGCAGTTTGCTCTGCTCGGCGACTTGCAAGGCAAGGGTTGTTTTGCCGACCTGCCTTGCTCCCGAGACGACTTGAATGAACCGCCGGGGTTCTTTCAAGCGCCGGGCTAGCTCGGACGCTTGGGGTCTGATGAAGGGCATTTTGCTCGGTTCTTTGAGTAATTTTACTCAGTGTATTGAGTAAATTGTCGATTAGGGCCTACATCCGCACCATAATCGTCGAAGAACACCCTCTCGCCAATATGCAATGATCCGTCTTCCTTGAGGCGAGCGATTTGACTAAACGTTCGTTTTGGTGTCTGCCTATAATCATGGCCTCCGAGAATCCATTTCTCTCCAAGGAGCGTCCATATCAAGCACATCCCGAGTTTGTCCAAGCGGTCAAGAAGCTCGTCAGAGTCTGCTATGAGTGACGCACAGCCTGCTTCTGTGACAGACGGGTCTCGGAAAACGGTTTTTCCATTTGCGAGACGATAACCGTCTTGTCCATCCTACCATAGATCTGCTGGAGAGAAAAATGTGCGAGCGGGAACAGCCATGTGAAAATACCGAGGGACAGAAGCATCATACTCCCATTCCATAACAAGGTAGTTCCAAGATGGTTTATAGATGCTAGGTAGTTCGGTCCCATGTACTCCCAAGGTACGCCACTCTTCAGGCCTTGTATTAAATGGCGTACCCCATGGGTACTCACCAGCGAATCCGTACGACCAATTAGCACCATCAGGCATCCATTTCCCAAAGAAATTACGTCGGTGCAGGGAGTTATATGCGTTAGTAATATCCTTCTTCTGAATAAGATAGCTGTTTATATGCACCCACACTTGCCGGTACGGATCATACCGATCTGCATTCTCATCCCTCTGTTTCCATGATGGATAGGAGACGAGCAGACGCCAATTTTGTCCTTCACGTTCTACAACTGATAGGAGTTCCTCAAGTACAGGAATACCCTCTTTAGTTGCTACCCAATTCTCATCGGAAAGCATCTTAGCTGAGTCAAGATCAGCAGACGAATTCAGCCACCAAGAGCTAGGGTCACGTTCCTCTTCAGCGATATTCGATGGTAACGTGGGATCGATATTCCGTTCCTCCACGAGGATCAACGGGGTCCGCAACGGCTCCGGTTCCCGGCTGACGTGATCATGCAGTCGAGATGCTAACTGGAACATCGCCACCCACTGGTACTTCTTGCCGATTCTTTCCGACCATATAGGCTTACCTCGACCTCCTCCATACTTGCCAAGCATGTAGGAATCATATTCTTCACATCCTGAGTCTTCGTAACCAAAGTCACGAGTCGCTCTCTGGAGGATCCACTCTCCCATATTCTTTTTTGAAAGAGCATGTTCCCAAGGGCAAAGACAGTACATCGAATACTTAAAGAAGTCACTATAAAATTCATCTGGTCTAAAATGTAAAATTTCACTCCATGCTTCTATCTGCTCTTCTGAAGGCAATTCCAGCGGCCATTCAGAAGAGATCGGCTGCATAGTCAACTCTGGATCACAACCTTCAGGCAGAACGTTGAGTTCTCGGGCCAACTCGCTGATACACTTGATATGGTCTCGTATCAGAGCATTATTAAACACTTCTGGATTGCCGCGATAGGTTTCTTGCAACATAGCTGCGACAAGACCAATCACATCGGTATTTCGCGAAATGATCATTGCGCCATAGCAACTGATAAGCGTTCGCTCTTTGACTTCGTCGTCATCACAGATGATCAATCGCTGTAATACTTTGGGGATGACTTTCGGTTGAGCAGTCAGAATAACTGTTGCAGCCCGTGTTGCCTTATCTTTTACCCGACGGTCAGATGCTGCGGTAAACCATAAGAGTAGTATAGTCCATCGTGATGCGATCATATGATCAAGCCGGTCCAAAGGCAGTTCAAACGCAGCATTGATCAGGTGGTATACCGTTCCATGTGATTCAAATCTATCATGGAGATAGCCACACCAAAAAGCATCACGCCTAGACAAGGATTGCTCCTTCAGGAGTCTATCAAGCCAGACTGCGTCAATATCAGACGGTTGCCACGCTATGGCTAACATGCTATCCATAGCGAAAAAAGAAAAATCTCTCTGTCTCAGTGCTTTTCGGATCAAAAATGCAGATGCCGGGGAGAAAGTAGTGGGGTTGCGGGAAGGGAATGACCGGACAGTAATTTGCACTAATGAGCTACGAATCAACTCATCGTCGACTAAATCCGGGAGCTCAGATCCAAAATTTTGTTCCGGTACAAGAATCGAGAGTGCAGAAAGGACACCGTTGTTTTGCTCTAAGGCATCAGAATTCCTCCACAAAGCGTGGAGCAGTCCACCGGGTTCACACGCCACATCAAGCCCTATCTGGTTACTTCGTTCTAAAAGCTCTGAAGCGATGAGAAAGTCTCCTAGACGCTCAAACGCCGGACGGACAACACTCTCGTCTCCGAGTGGAGCATCTGTGGCTGGCGCATCTTCTATAAGTAAATCTGTCCGTATAAGCCATTCAAGCACCTGCATCGTACCGGTTTGAGGTCTCGCGTCAGAGATTACCTGTTGTGCCTGTGAGTACGAAAGAACTGTGTCGCTTGCATCGGCGATTGCACGCACAATCGCCATAAGAGAGCCGCTAACGATATTAGCGCCTTCGCTAGTTTCATGATCTGCTGCAAACTGTCGTTCCTTTTCTTGTAGAAATTCGCGAATTGTTGGTGAAAGACCATGCCAGTCTACTGGTAGCCGACGAAGGCCACGTGAGCGAAGTGTTTCACATACTAGGCGCAAATAAAGAGGATTGGACAGTTCTGGTTGGAGAATAGGCGAGATCGGGGGTTCAAGTTCGTAGTGGTGAAAAAAAGCCTGACAAGCATCGCGTTCTATTCCTGCAAAGCCGGTATGCTCTACGATTAGAAGTCCATGTCTATCAGGGAGACAGTTCCGTATGAACGGAGTTCTACAGGTAATGACGAGACGCAAATGCTGTCTACGCTGAACTACTTGCGAGATAGAGGATAGTCGGTCGCGCCAGTATCGCAATGGCCGAGTTTCATTGATTGCGTCAATACAAAGAATGAGTGGAGAACCTGATGCTTCACCTGCGGCGTTCAACGCATCCAGAAGGCCATTCACCCCAAGCGTAATAGGCAGTTTAAGACTCTCTGACAGCCGTGTCCATGGATCGGGCTCACCTCGAAACTCGTGCCCGAAAGTCACGCACGTAAGGAGCCCCTCTTCAAATCGCTGGACGGCAGCATCGCATGTTCCATGTGTCTTTCCTGATCCTGCAACACCTGAGAGCACAAATACTCGCTCATATGCCAGTGAACAAGCAGGAGAACGGAGCCAATCATACAAATCTCTTAATGTAGCGATTGCTTCACGTGTGTCATCGAGATTGGCCGCAGGGAAAGAAACCATGTATTCTGCCATGAATTGGCGAAAGCCAGGTGAGTCTGCTCTTCCTTCTCCGTGTTCGGCTTCAAGATCATCAATTAATTGCGACTCAAGAGACGAGAGACTCTCCAAAAGACCATCGAGGCGACTAATACAGTCTTTATATAAACAAGGATCATCTACCGTGAGGAGACGATCACATTCATCTAAAATCTCCACCGTGTAGGTCGTTACGGACTGCGCTTCTTCACGTAAACCTTCTGGCCATGCTGGGGACATTGAATCATATGTAGTCCTATGTAGTGATGAGGTAAGTTCATCGCAAGACTTCCGGCAAGCTCTCAACTTTTTCCTAAACTCATTAGACCAGGAAGTAGTTCGTCCAAAGGAAGTGAACCATTTCCACAAGTCTGTTTGAACATTCAGTTCAGGCGTGTATCTCGGTCCGGCCGTTTCCTTTGCTAAATCAATATGTTCTAAGAACCATTCCTCGGTCAGAATTTGCTGATTAAAGAAAAATTCTCGAACACCTCCAGATGCATCATGTTCCAACAGGAGCTCTCGCAGCATGGATGCAGGCCAAGCCTCAATGGTGAGTTGGCGATCTTCCTTTACAGCCTTCTGCTCTTGCCTCTTCCTCCATTTATCAAATTTCTCTTGACTACTCAGACCCTGCCGCCCTGTTGGCCCAGTCAAATCGAATGGAAAACAGACAACGTATCGCGTCAGCGTAGGGTGAATTTTCAGAGCGGTAGCCAGTGATCCCGTAGCTTGTTTAAGGAGAGAGCTTATATCAAACACATATTTTGCTTGCCAGCCCTCCCGATTACCATCCGGGCGGTCAGCGAAGCACTCAACCCCTCCATCACCGCCAGCCCCATGAAGTCGCACATAAGGCACATCCTTTGGAACTGTGCGATGAGCTAGTTGACAACAAAGTTCTTCAAATGCTTCGCGTTGACTACCACATCGGGGAACAATATGTCTGAAGTCTATATCAAAATTGCTGGGCATTTACTTCTCTCCGTCTGTATTACTGTCTGATTGACCTCTTTTTATTTCAAAAGCCACTTTCCCGTCAACAACTTCTGCATCAATCCGTGCTTTTGAGTGCGGTATTGTTCGGCGAGTTGTTTAAGGATGTCGATTTCTTTTTGTGCTTTCTCTAGAAGAGACGCAATGACTTTTTGTTCGGAGAGTGGAGGGACAAGAATAGATTGCTTATGGACATCGTTTCGATTAAGCGTCGGCACACCACTTCCCGCATGAAATCTATCCAGTCTCAGATTTTGTAGGGCGTAGAACACGAACTTGGGGTGATTATCTTTGAAATCAGTGACCCATAGCGACGTATTGTGCGGCCAGTAGTCTTGGATCACATAAGTAACTTCTCCGATTGTGCCAGACCTTCCTGTCACTACGCCGGGGGCTTTGGATTTATATTCTGAATGGTAGTTGTTTACGCCATTGGAGTAAACAACAGGATAAGCTCCCTCTTCAATCTGAGCAGTAGGTAAGTCAAAACCTCTTTGGAGAGGAGAGAAATCTATAATCTTCACTTTTCGCCACCCCTTCGGCAAAGTCTCATTTTTCGCCGTCTTCCTACTCAAAGTCACTCTACGACCTTCCCTTTGAACAATTCGGAATTTCCGAATCGCTGTTCTCCTCTTGGCTAACACGGCAGTTGTCCGGAAATTCCAGACAACTGATTGTCGATCTAGATCGTCCCAATTCTCCCCTCGCCATCTGCATAGCCCATCCATGACTGGCGGCCAAGTCCTCTGGAGCCGCAGAGGACGGCACGAAGGGTCTTCAGACAGCCTCTAAGGAGATTTGGAGTCGATAAAATCTTCGACGGAAAGCCTCTTTGCTTTACCATATGTGCCGCTGCCCTCGCAACCCTCCTCTGACAGTCTTGCTATTACTCTAGCAATCTGCGTCTCATTCTTGCTCAACAAAGCATCCGAAACGGCCTGTGGATCGCTATGGGTTCTCAGCGCAAATTCTTGAACGCCGCCCTGTGCTTCAACAGCCTGACTCAATGCGAGATGAAGTGCGGCACCGTCCTCATCTATTTGATATTCTTCCAGTGCCGTTTGAAGGTAAGAGATGGCCTTCTCGCAGTCAGCTAGTTTTCCAATCAAGTAATCGTGGTATTTTCTCATTTTTCTCATCATTGAGACTCCTTGTATTCCTGCCAATAGGTTTTTGCGCGTTCGATGTCCCGCTTCTGTGAGGACTTGTCGCCACCACAAAGCAGGAGAACGATTGTATTATCTACTTCACCGAAATATATTCGGTAGCCTGCACCGAAACGCAAACGAATTTCAAATATGCCTTCACCGACAGATTTGCGATCCCCAAAGTTACCGCCCACAAGACGGGCAAGCCGTGCTTCAATTCGTTCCTGCGTCTTTTGATCTCTTGATTCCAACCATTCGGTGAAAGGCTCGCGCCCGTTTGGATTCTGGTAAATTTGTAGTTCTCTCGGATGTGGAGCAAGCATGTTGATTTATCTGGCCTACCAATCTCAGTAAAATTTTCTGAAGGTCTCTTGTTCATGTCCTTATCCGTTCCTTCCATCTGCGCGATTCCAGATCTTCTTTCGCCGTCTTTCTGCCCATCCCTTACCCCTCGTCTTTTCGGCTCAGTTGCTGTCCCAGTCTCTTGGTCAGCGGCAGTAGATGCAAAACTTGCACATACTGAATCTTGGTCTAATCCGTTGTTATTAAAGATATTTGCAAGTCTTGGCCATCACGGCAGTTATTCGGAATTTCCGAAGAACTGATTGTCGGTCTAGCTCACTACAATTCTCTCCTCGCATCATCCCTCGCGAGTTGAGACATACCCTTGGCACGAGCAATATCGCCCAGCGCTTTGGTGATAAAGGCCGCGTCGCTGTCCGCTTCTTCAAAGCAGGCTTCCAAGTAGGCTGCCATCTCCTCGGGCGTTCGCAGATGCTCGGCGACGTCGTAGCGCGTCGTTTTTGTCTTGGCCATTGCCTGCTCTTTGTCCATCTCTCGTGCCCTTCGCTAAACCCATCGAATTCGAGGGGTTTAAACTTCTTTTGCGCGTTCCAAATCGGTAAATGGAAACCGCGTCAGAACCACACTACCGCGAGAGAGCGTTGGGCGCGTCACACCGGCTCTCCGTCCTCGGAGGAGTAAATGTCTTCCCCTTCCTCCTTCCAGAAGCCAAATGCGCCACTTTGTTCCACCAAGCGTATAATATCCCATATTGGCACATCATCTTCCTGCCTTCGCACGATAATCTCTTCATATTGCTGTGCCAGTTCCACCAGTCGTTCGAATTCTCTCTGTGGGAGCAGCACTTTCTCTCCAATATATTGGATGTGAATAACGGAGCGATCCACGGGAAATAGCTCAGCCACCAGCAAAATCAGAAACCGCTCAGAATGAGCAGAACCAACGATAGGGTCGTGAAAATCATCAAGAAGATGGTCCACTTAAACATGCGGGACATCTTGGTTTCGATTCGGTCGAGTCCTTCTGACACACTTTTTCCAAATTCATCAAAGGACTGTTTCATTTTGTCGAGGGACTGCTCTATGTCCTCAAATTGCTCTAACAATTCATCCAGATCGGTCCCCTCCTGTCCCGTCAACAAGCGATAGGCATGAGCACCCTTCTTAAATGCCTCTTCGGCAACCGGGTTGTCTGGGTTGCGGTCGGGGTGATGCTTGAGGGCATAGCGGCGAAACGCCGACTTTATCGTCTCTGTGGTGGCGTCCTCACCCACACCCAAAATGAGGCGGGCTTCTCGTCGTCTCATGCCCTTATCCTTTTTTTATCCGCAGATGACGCAGATGACGCAGATGTTGACAGATTAAATACCAGCCTTTTGTACTCTAGTCTTGCGGCACCAAAATTGATGAGCAGGGCTTTATTCAAGCCTGATGCCTTGAGGTAGTTAATGACTTGAGCCTCTTCAATACCGGACAGTTTTTGCAGAGCCTTCAATTCGACTATCACAGAGTCAAAGCAGATAAAGTCTGCTTGGTAATAGGATTGCATCTCTTGCCCCTTATACCGTACAGTCAACTTCTTTTCACGAGTATAAGATATCCTCCGGAACAAGAACTCTTGCTCTAATGCCTCCTGATAAACCGCCTCAAGAAAACCACACCCCAGCTCATTATGCACCGCCATAGCAGCACCAATAACCGCGTAAGTCTCCTCATCTCTCCTATTATCTGCGCTCATCTGCGTCATCTGCGGATCCCCTGCAACAACTTCCCCATCGCTCCACGCACCACACTCAATTCCTTTTCCAACTGATCGATCTCCCTGCCCACCGCGTCAATATCAATCTCCTCCTCTTCCTCAAAGGTATCTACATAGCGCGGAATGTTCAGGTTGAAGTCGTTTTCCGCGATTTCCTCAAAGGTGGTGAGGTGGGCGTATTTATCTACATCTTCGCGTTTTTCATAGGCAGCGGTGATCTTTTCGAGGTGCTCGTCAAGCAAGGTGTTTTGATTCTTGCCCGCCTGATATTCGCGGCTCGCATCGACAAACAGAACGTCTTTGCGGTGCCCATTCGCGCCCCCTTGTTCACGCGAGCGGTCAAAGACCAAAATGGCCACCGGTATTGAGGTCGTGGGGAACAGATTGCCGGGCAAGCCGATGACGGCGTCGAGCAAATTTTCTTCAATCAGTTGCTGGCGAATGCGCCCTTCAGCAGCGCCCCGGAACAAAACGCCGTGCGGAGCGACCACCGCAACCCGCCCCTCTTTTTCCAAAGCCGCTTCTATCATGTGGCTAATGAAAGCGTAATCGCCCTTGGATTTGGGCGGCACCCCGCGCCAAAAGCGATTGTAAGGATCCGCGTCGGCATCTTCCGCACCCCACTTGTCGAGCGAAAACGGCGGATTGGCGACCACGTTGTCGAACTTTATCAGTTGGTTGTTTTCCACCAGTGTCGGGGAGGTAAGGGTGTTGCACCATTCGATGCGGGCGGAGTCGGCACCGTGCAAAAACATATTCATCCGCGCCAGTGCCCAGGTGCTGCCGTTTACCTCCATGCCGTATAGAGAGTAGTCCTTGCCGCCCACCAGCCGGGCCGCCTCAATCAGCAACCCCGCAGAACCGCAGGCGGGGTCGCAGATACGGGCACCTGGCTCGGGAGCGCACAGTCTCGCCACCAGTTCGGATACCTTGTGCGGCGTGTAGAACTCGCCGGCCTTTTTCCCCGCGTCGGAGGCGAAACGCTCGATCATATAGATATAGGTATTGCCGATGACATCTTCTGAAACGCGGCTCGGACTCATGTTCAATTCGGGTTTGTTGAAATCTTCCAGCAGCATTTTCAGGCGGCGGTTACGATCTCTGGTTTTGCCGAGATTGGCCTCGCTATTGAAATCTATATTGCGGAAAACATCTTCGAGTTTCTCTTTGTTCTCGGTTTCAATCGCCTCCAGCGCGATATTGATGAGCTCACCAACATTGGCTTCCGAGCGCCGTTCATAGAGATCGTAAAAGCTGCTGCCCTCTGGCAGGACAAAGCGCTCGTTTTTCAGCCTGCGCCGGATGCGTTCATCATTGTCGCCGTATCTTTCTTGATATTCCTCGTAGTGGTCCTTCCAGACATCGGAGATGTATTTGAGGAAAAGCATCACGAGGATATAGTCTTTATATCCCGCCGCGTCCATCACCCCGCGAAAGGTGTCGCAGGCCGCCCAGGCGGCGTTGTTGATGTCTTTCTGTTGGATTTGATCGCTCATATTCTTTATCGCTCCCATCGGTTTAATATCTGCGCTCATCTGCGTCCATCTGCGGATACCTCTGTCGCCCATCGCATCTGAATCCCGTTGACTAGTTTTTCCTTCTTCGCCGCCAACTCCCTCATCAGCTTCTGCTCCTTATTCGATAAATCGGCCAGAGCGACGATGCGCTCCTGAGTTGCAAGGTCGGGCAAGGGAACTTGCAACTCATCAAGAGCGGCTTTGCCAATCACCGTCATCGCCGTTCCAGTAGCCCTGCTGTGCAAAAACGCCTGCGCCGACGCTTGGTTGACGAACCAGCACAGGTACTCCGGGAGGACGTGCTTGCTCGTAACCCGGATTCTCAACAGCGGAGCCGCGACAACCGCTGGGCCAATTTTAGTATCAATGATTGCCGCCGTAGTAGTCTGTCTTCTAGAGCGAAAAATCAGATCTCTGCGTTTTACCAAATGGCGGTCGCTAAGTTTATCCATTTTAATAGTGATCAGATTGCGATGGCTCAATTTATTATCCTCGGTCAGGTCGCGCATCTGAATGACTGCAACAGTCCCATTCGCTTCCGGCTCAATGCGGGAACGAAAGGCGAGGCCCATCTGAACGCGAGCGATGTCTTTAAGCGTCTTTAACAAGGCGGCTATCCACCAAATAGTTTCAAACCCACTATCGTGGCCCAAGTAGCCAACTGAAGGCCGATGAGCCAGCGAAAGTCTCGGCGGTGGTTGATTTCTAGGCTATCGAGGCGACGGGTTATGTCGCTGAGGCGTTGGTTAATTTGCTCGACGATGCCTTCGAGGCGGCCGATGCGCTCGCCGTGGTCGTGGGAGGTTAGCTCAGTCATAATTGGAATCTCCTTGATAGGGGTGATAGCGGTGAAATTCTGTGCAGCATAAAAGTAAGCGCGGACCATATCTCTGTCAATAAAAATACAATACAGTAACGTCGTTATTTCTATAAAATATAAAGGATGCTATAAAGGATGCTGGCCCGCATCGGCGACCCGCTCCGGTTGTCGCCGTAGGGCCTTTTGAGCTTATTAACAGGCTTCAACCCAAACTAGGAGATGCCTTATGAAAAGCTGTATCTGCGCCGCGCTCGCGTGTGCGCTCGCCGTTTCGCCGGCCCTTGCCCAAGAGGCCGTGCCGCTCAAGACCCTGCCTTTTAGCCCGGCCCGCCAAGCCGGCGGTCTCCTCTTCATCAGTGGCCAGATCGCCCGTACTGCCGACGGTGCCGACGTCAAAGAGTCGGTCGCGGCTGAGACTCATCAGACCATGAAAAATATCGGACGGATACTCGAAGAGCACGGGTATGCGTTCGACGATCTCGTCAGTGTCACCGTCTGGCTCTCGGACATTGAAGATTATCACGAGATGAACAAGGCATACGCTTCGTACTTTAAAGAGCAATTCCCGGCGCGAGCCTGCACCGGCGGGGCGCAGATCGTCTTTGACTTTCGCGTTGAGATCGCCGCCATCGCCTATAAGGACACGGATGACGATGGCGAACATAAGGACACGGATGACGGTGGCGAACATCACAATGGCGACGAGGAATAGGCCATGCCGCTGAGTCGTCGCCGCTTCATGCGCGAGACCGCGTTAGCCGCCGGTGGCCTAGCCCTTGCCGGCACGGCGCGCGCAGAAAAGGACATTCCCATGAGTACGGATCGCCCTCTCTTCGTCTCCACTTGGGCCTTTGGTAAAGTCGCCAATGAACAATCGCTGCGGATCGCCGAACAGGGCGGCTCGGTTCTCGACGCCGTCGAGCGCGGCATCCACGTCGCCGAGGCCGACGCCTCTAACGCATCCGTAGGATTGGGGGGCATACCTAACGCCGAGGGCGTGGTGCAACTCGACGCCTGCATTATGGACGGCGAGGGTCAGCGCGCTGGCAGCGTCGCCGCGATCGAGGGGATCCTGCATCCGATCTCGGTGGCACGGCGGGTGATGGACGAGACCAAGCATGTCATGCTCGTGGGCGAAGGCGCGCGGCAGTTTGCGCTGGAGCAGGGTTTTGCCAGCGTCGAATTGCTCACGGAAGAGAGGCGCAAGGCGTGGGAGGAATGGCGGGAAAAGCAGGGCGCGGCTGACAATCACGACACTATCGCTCTACTTGGACTCGACGGTGAGGGGCGGATTGCTGGCGGTTGCTCAACCAGCGGCTGGGGCTACAAGTTGCCGGGCCGCGTTGGCGACTCGCCGATCATTGGCAGCGGCTTGTACGTCGATGGGGGCGTGGGCGCGGCTGGGGCTACTGGTCTGGGCGAGAATGTCATGCGCTACTGCGCCACTTTCCTCGTCGTCGAGTACATGCGCCAGGGACTGCACCCGGAGGAAGCCTGCGTCGAGACCATCCGCCGCATCGTCGCGCTCGACCCGCGTCCGGTCGAGGAATTGCACCTCAACTTCGTCGCGCTCGACAAGCAAGGTCGCTTTGGCGCAGCGGGCACCAACGAGGGATTCCAATACGCCGTTACTTATCCCGGCTACAGCGAAGTGCTCACGGGCGTTGGGGTGGGTACGGGTGAGATCGGACCCGAGGGGGGCAACCGGCGCTGAGGTGTAGCAGCCGTCTGAAATTCCCGGTGGCCGTCGCGTCAGCTCACTAAGAATTTTCAGACGGGTTCCCATTTTCGCGCACTAGCAAATAGACGACCAAGGCGATCATATTGCCCAAGAGACCGAAGATGCCCCAAACTGCGGCTTTCTCCCGTCTTTTTTCGGCGTCTAAGGCGATCCACGCCGGGATGGAGAGCCAGAAGAGGATTAGGCCGATTAGGGCCACGAGCGTGATTATGTTCATCCACAGTCTGAGCCTGTCTTCTTCCTCCCAAGACTGTCCTAGAGACTGAGTTCCTAGTGGCCATCGTTTAGGCGTCACGGCGACGGCGATCAAGCCGTCTTTGACGCGGGCCATTTCCACAGAAAGGTCTGCGTAGCGAATAATTTCTTCGGCATCGGCAATGGTTAGATGCTTTAGGATTATGTCGCCACCTACATCGTAAAGTGGGGAAGACAGGCTATTGTAATGATAGCCTCCTATTACCGCAGGTAATAGGACTGCGGTCCGTTGTAAGGGCGAAAGCACATCTTCGGGAACCATATCCAATATCGGGGTTAGGGCTCCGAGAGGAACATCTGCGACGTTGCGTACCGGGGGATGATGCCGACCGTAATACACAATGATGCCGTGAGCATTGGTCACCCATAGCTCGCTGACGACTTCTTCTTGAGCCACTGCTGCGCTCAGGGCTGCTTGGGTCTGACTGTTGCCGTCGAGCGTATCTATGAGACCGACGAGCCGTTCTAAGACGGCTCTGGCCTCGTCTTTCTTGGCTTGCTCTGCCTTAGCTCTCGTGGCCTGCTTTGCCTTATGAGCGATTTCGTGCTTTTCCTGTCTAATCTTTGTCGCTTCGTCGAATCTCGGACGCACGTAGTACTCGGCGAACAGGTAGGAAGACAGCATAACCAGCACACTCAGGATGGCTAGCTTGGGCAGCCATCTATGCAGCGTATCTTTCAAACGTTCATTCATGGGATAGCTCCCTTCTTTGGCGGTGTAAAAGAATGATTGGACTCGTCAACAGCGCGGCGACGTTCAAGCCGACTAAGCCGATGACGGAAGCCTGTATGATTTGGTCAATG
The DNA here is from genome assembly GCA_022825835.1 of Candidatus Latescibacterota bacterium. Classification (GTDB taxonomy): domain Bacteria; phylum Latescibacterota; class UBA2968; order UBA8231; family UBA8231. Next base: position 39,314 of record JAJDVZ010000141.1, on the reverse strand, counting down.
TCGAGCCTTGGGCCTACGGCGTAGAGCAGGGCGAACAATTCCAAGGCGACTAGCCCCAAGGCGATCTTGCCGTAAAGGGGGACGTGGAGAAGCTCTTCCTCTGCCCGCCTTTTTCTGGCCCAACTCACGGCTTTAGACCGCACTTCCTCGTCCAGTCTAGGCGGCACCTGCACTTCGGGTACAGAGCCCAACAGCGCTCGAATCTCTTGTATGGTGTGGTGGTCTTGGTTCATGGGTTTGGTGCCATTTGGCGGAGTTGTTTTAGGGCGTGGTGCAAGCGGCTTTTGACGGTTCCGACGGGTATGCCGACGATTTTCGCGGTCTCTTCCTGCGAGTAATCGTGCAGGACGCGGAGGACGACGACGGCGCGCAAGTGGGGTTGCAGGGCCGCGAGCAGTTGGTGGGCGGCTTCTTCGTCTTCTCGCTTGAGCAAATAGTCGTGGGGATCGCAAACTGGCGGCTCGGCCATTTGCTCGGTTGGGATGCTCGTGTTTTGGCGGCGCAGTTCGTCCATGCACAGGTTGTGGGCTATGGTATAGAGATAGGTTGAAAATTTGCCCCGAGGATTGAAGCGGTCGGCGTTTTCCAATACGCGCATGTAGGTCTCCTGAAACACATCTTCTGCCAAGGCCGCGTCCTGCAAGAGCCGCAAGATAAAATTGAAAAGGGGCTGGCGATGGCGCGTGTAGAGTTCGTCAAACGCCTGCATATCTCCACGGCGGAGATTTCCCATCAATGTTTCGTCGCTCCGGCCCATGAGAATCCAGACGAGTTTTAGCCTGCGGCCCTGAGATTGTTCACATCTATTTATACGGATGGGGCCGCGATTTCGTTCACGGTGGCAAGTTCCGCAGATGGACGCAGATGAGCGCAGATGTGGGAATGGGGATCGCGGGCGTCTCGTACTAGCCGAGGACTTGCTGCAACGCCTCGACGGCGCGGTCGATGTCGGTCTCGTCGTTGAAGATGTGCGTGGAGATGCGGATGGCGTTGTAGTTTTCCTTTGGCACGCCAGCGTCTTCCACGTAGGCGTACGTGCCCTGCGCTGGTTTGAGGAAGATATCGCGCTTTTGCAGCGCGTTGACGACTTCGCTGTGGCTACTGTTGGTGAGTGAAAAACTGACGATGCCTGAGGAGAGTTCGCGTTGGGTTGGGGTGATCGGTGTGAGTTGGGGGATTTCTGCTAGACGCTGGCGCGCGTAGGCGGAGAGTTGGCGGCAGCGCGCTTCGATGCGGGGGCGGCCGATGGTGTTGTGGAATTCCATCGCCACTCCGTGCGCGACGATTTGTGGCACGTTGCGGGTGCCGGACGAGGCGGAATAGGCGTTGTAACCGGAATACGTGAATACGGGGCGGACGCGATCTTGCACGTCCTTGCGGATGTAGAGCAGTCCCGTGCCTTTGGGCGCGAGCATCCACTTGTGGCTGCTGGAGGCATAGGTATCTACGCCAAGTGCTTTGACGTCGACGTCGATCATGCCTGGAGCCTGCGCGCCGTCGCAGACTAGCAGGATGTCGCGGGGGCGGGTGAGGGCGGCGATGACTGTTAGTGGCAATTGCAGTCCGGTGATGGTGTCGATGTGGCAGAAGCTGCACACGCGGGTGCGCGGCGTCAGGTGATCCTCTACTAGTTGCAGGATTTGGGCGGCATCGCGCACGGGATTGGGCATTTTGATGTAGCGAACCACCACGCCGCGGGTGCGCGCCAAGTGCTGCCAGCAGACCATTCCGCCGCCGTGCTCGTGATTGGTTGTCAGGACCTCGTCGCCCGGCTGGAGGTCGAGGCCGCTGGCTACGTGGTTCATGCCTTCGGTCGTGTTGCGCGTCAGCGCGATTTCGTCCAGTTCGGCCCCAATGAACTCCGCCCCTTTGGCTCGCACCGTTTCCATCTCGCTGCCGAGACCTCCCCAAGTATTGGCCAGCGGATTGCCTTCTAGCTCGGCGAGGTACGCGGTCAGGGCGTCGGTCACCACGCGGGGCGTTGCGCCAATGCTGCCGCAGTTGAGATGGACTAGGCCGGGATGTAGGCGAAATTCTCGGCGCACCCGCTGCCACAGGGAGCGTTCGTTGCTAACAGCCGCCACATCTTGGCCGAGGGTGCCGAGCTGTTCGGCAAGTCCGGCAGCTACATCGGGAAGGAGTGGGGCTGCGGCTGCGGCTGCGGCGATTCCCTTGAAGAAGGCTCTGCGTTTCATGGATTGTCCTCTGCGTTTGTCGGCTTATTACACGACAGATGGACATGGTGGCCTAAGATGCTTCGACTCCGCTTCGCTCCGCTCAGCATGACACGGTGAAGCAGCGCACCCACTTGTCATGCTGAGCGAAGCGAAGCATCCCATACCGCTCTACTGTTGTGTACTAAGGTTTGTCGGCAATACTAGCTCGGTCTATACTTTTTGTATGTTTTGGTACAAATCCTCTCTGCTTCTGCTGGCGATTGTCGGCTGTGCGGAAGCACCCGAGCCAGCGCACGAAGTACACGGCGACCGCTCGATGCTCGTTGGCCACTACGGAGAAGCCGCCGCCCACTACCAGCGAGCCGTTGACCAGAACGAAAAATCGGCGGTACTCTACCGCAAGTTGGCCGAGGCCCATGCGAAAAACGAGGCTTTACCCGCGGCCGTCCGCGCGTACGAGCAGGTCATTACTTTAGCGCCGAGCCACGCCAAGACGCGGACCGAGTTGGCGATCCTGTTTACGCGCCTCGACCGCTACGACGATGCCTTGGCCCTGCTCGAACAGACGGTGCGGGAGCAGCCCGACCGCGCCCAGGCGCATCTGGTGTTGGGGTTGCTGCACGCCCGCGAGGGGCGCTACTTAGACGCGATTGCCGCCTATCAGCGCGCCATTGCCGCGGTGCCTAGCTACGGGGAGGCGTGGTTCAACCTCGGCGAAGCCCATATCAAGCAAAACGACTATAAGGCCGCTGAGCAAGCCTTTAGTAGCGCCGTAGCCGCAGATACGACCTCGGCCCAATTCCGCAATGGCCTAGGGCGCAGCTATTATCTCCGGCGCGACTACGAGGCGGCTGTGGCCGAATTTCACCGCGCTGTGCGGTTGGATTCGCTGTTTGCCCAGGCCCGCTTCAACCTCGGCAACGCCTTGCTGCGTTCCGGTCAGAAGGAAGAGGGGCGACGCCAGCTCGCATTGTACAAGCGGCTCGACGAAGAGGAAGAGCGGATTGCCATACTGAAAAACACCTTGGCGACGCACCCAGACGACGCCGGCGCGTACCACGACTTGGCCGTTGTGTACGGGCAGCGCGGCCAATACCGAGAAGCGCACATCCGCTACCTCCAGGCCCTCGATCGAGACCCGGCGTTCGCGCCCGCACACCACAACCTCGGCAACATCCACTTCCGCCGGGGGGAAATGGCTGCGGCCGAGCAGCGGTTTCGCCAGGCATTGCAGGCCGATTCCACGTACGCCCTCGCGCACTTGGGATTGGGCAATGTCCAGATGTTGCGCAAGCAGTACGAGCGCGCGATTGCCTCCTTCCGCCGGGGCCTACGCTACCAGCCCGACCACCCCAAGCTCCGCCGCAACCTCGCGGCTGCCGAGCAAATCGCCGCGCAGGCTTCGACGACTCGGCTGAGCTCGCCGAAGTCCCGAGCTCAGCCGAGGGTTGGCCGATGATGCTGAGGATCTTGTTGTGGGCTAGCGTTGTATTCGCTGCGTTCGCTGTGGCCGAGCCAGCCCCGCAATTTGTGGAGATCACCGAGGAAGCGGGCCTAGATTTTCGCTATGTCAATGGGGCCAGCGGCCATAAGTACATGGTGGAAGCCGTCGGCTCGGGTGCGGCCTTTTTCGACGACGACGGCGACGGGTGGCTCGACTTGTACATTGTCAATGGCGCGCCCATGCCCGGTTATCGCGGCCCGAGCAGCCCCAACGCGCACTATCGCAATCAACGAGACGGAACCTTTGCTGAGGTCACGGCCGCGGCTGGCACGGGCGACGCTGGCTTTGGCATGGGCGCGGCCGTCGGCGACTACGACAACGACGGCGATGCGGATTTGTACGTGACCAACTACGGGCCGAATGTGTTGTACCGGAACGAAGGGGTCGGCATTTTTGCGGACGTCACGGCCGCGGCTGCGGTTGGGGATTTAGGGTGGGGCACGCATGCGGCTTTTGTCGATTACGACCGCGATGGCGACTTGGATTTGTACGCGGCCAATTACATGGAGTTCGACCCGGCCCACAACGAGGAGTGCTTCGCCGGCACGGTGCGGATTTACTGCGGCCCCAATACGTACCCTGGGCAGGCAGGCGTGCTCTATCGCAACGACGGGAGCAGCCGCTTTGTCGATGTGACCGCAGAAGTCGGTCTCGCCGACGATTCGGGCCGCCAGCTCGCCGCGGTGTTCGGCGATTTCGATAACGATGGGGATGCCGATTTGTTCGTCGCCAACGACAAGCGGCCCAACTTTCTCTTCCTCAACAACGGCGATGGAACGTTTAGCGAAAATGGCGCTGAGGCCGGGGTGGCGTACAACGAAGAAGGGTTGGCAGAGTCGGCTATGGGGGCCGATTGGGGCGACTACGACAACGATGGATTCCTCGACATTATCGTGGCGACTTTCCAGTGGTTGCCCAACACGCTCTACCACAACGACGGCGATGGGTTCTTCACGGATGTCACGTTTGCGGCCAACTTAGGCGTGTCCAGCGTGCCGTATCTCGGCATGACGTCCGCCTTCCTCGACTACGACAACGACGGATTCCTCGACGTGTTTGTCAGCAATGGGCACCTCGACGAGAATGTGGAAGAATACGACCCGGCCACCACGTATCCGCAGCGCAACCAACTCTTCCGCAACCGGGGCGACGGTTCGTTCGCCGAGGTGACCGAGCACAGCGGACCGGGGATGTTGGTCGAGCGCGTCAGTCACGGTGCCGTGTTCGGCGACTGCGACAACGATGGGGACGTAGATATATTCGTCTCGGATTCGGCCGCTCCGCACTGCACCTTGCTGCGCAATGATGGCGGCAATGCGAATCACTATCTGACGGTTGAAGTAGTAGGCACTGCGAGTAATCGGGATGGCTTGGGCACCCGCGTTCGCGCCGTGGCCGACGACTTGGTGCAGACGCGAGAGATCCGCCGCAGCTACGGGTATATGGGTTCCAACGACGTGCGTTTGATACTCGGCTTGGGTGACCACGCGCAGGTCGATACGCTGCAAGTTTATTGGCCCAGCGGTGTGGTGCAGACGCTATTGGGTGTGGAGGCCGATCAGCGCATTGTGATTCAGGAGGATCGTTGAGGAGGTTGGGGCGTTTTGACGATAGAGCGCTATTGGGCGATAATTTGGGCCTGAGAAGTGGGATAGTATTAAATGACAGGTGCGGAATTCATCCGACGCGTACGAGCACTTGGGCGAACTCGCGGAGTGGAGGTTTATTTTGTTTCGCGACGGGGAAAAGGTAGCCATGGTCGCCTCTATTACGGCAAGCGGTTCACGACGGTGAAAGATCGCAAGAAAGAGATCAGTCGGAGCTTACTCGCTACTATGCTCCGACAACTCGGATTGTCCGCAAAGGACATCTAGGTGTACTGGAAACGGAGGTGTTTTATGGACCAATTGAGACGACTGGCCTATCCGGTGAACCTACAGATGATGCCCGACACCGTGCTCGTGTCGTTTCCCGACATTCCAGAAGCATTGACCGAGGGAAATACGGAACGCGAAGCGCTGTCGGAAGCAGCGGACTGCCTTATAGCAGCACTTGGTGGGTACGTGAACGACGGGCGGCGCATTCCGAAACCGTCGGCAGGCAACGGACCCATTGTTGAACTGCCGGCACTCATCGCCGCCAAGCTCGCGCTCTACGAGGCAATGTGCGAGCAGGATATCGATATGCGCGAATTAGCGGAGCGGCTTGGCACAGTTGCAACGGCGGTACGACGCCTCCTCGATCTGGACCATCGATCACATATCGATCAGGTCGAGACCGCGCTAGAAGCACTGGGCAAACGCCTAGTGTTGGAAGTATATGCCGCTTAACGCGAAAGCGTGCTCAAGCCAATTACCCGATTTGATAGTCATATAGCTGAGTACACGACAGTAATCGAGTGGACGTTAGGCATGGGAGCGCAGAGATGCTTCGACTCCGCTTTGCTCCGCTCAGCATGACCGGTGATGACGCCCATGGTGTCATGCTGAGCGAAGCGAAGCATCCCATACCGATCTACTGTCGTGTACTTAGGTCATATAGTTTAGGTCAACGTGAAATACCCAATCATCACCTGCGCCCTCCTCGTCCTGTACAACGCGGCCCTATGCGCGGAAGAAACGGTTCTGCGCATCGGCGATAAGAGCATATCAGTAGAGGAGTTTGAGCAAACAGCGCAAAAGCTGCGGGAGACTGGCTATAGCCACGTCGAGGAGTTGGATAAGCAAGGCAAGCAGGAGCTGCTCGACGGCGTCATCGCGCGGGAATTGCTCGTTGCCGAGGCCCTGCGGCGCGAGTACGACCGCGATCCGGCTATCGCCCAAGCCGTGGCCAAAAGCGAGCGCAGGGCGCTGATGAACAAGCTCTACGAGCAGGAGGCGGTGCAGGCGTCGTATTCGTTTTCGGACGCGGACTTGCGGGCGTTTTTTGCCCAACAGCAGTACGACGTGGAAGTACTCAGTCAGCACATCGTCTGCGCCACCGAAGAAGAGGCTCGTCTGGTCCTTGAGCTGCTTGACGAAGGAACGCCTTTTGAGTCGCTGATCAGACCCTATTCGCTGCCGAACATTCAGCAGCGCTTTGGCCCCGGCGGTTGGGTCGGCTGGTTCAAGATCGGCGAGGTGTTCGAGGGGCTGAAGGTGCCGCTCAGCACCATGCCCGTCGGCAGCGTGTATCCCGACCCCGTGAAGACGGTGAGCGGCTATCACGTCTTTAGGCTTGGGGAACGACGCCCGGTCGATTTTGCCGCGGTTCGCGAGTGGGTGGAGCAACAGGCCCTCGTGCAGAGCCGGGCCGACGATATGGAGCGCTATGTCGTCACCTTGCGCCAGCGGTATCAGTTGGCGCTGGACGCGGAGGTTTTTGCCGCGCTGCTCGCCCTGCCGCGGCAATCGACGCAGTGGGATGGAGGGAACGCGCCGCTGCTGACTTGGCGCGGCGGCCAGCTTATAGCGCAGGAGTATCTCGCCTTAGTCGGGCAGGGTCGTGCGCCGCACCCGGCCGAACTCGATAGTGCGCGTCTGTATAAGGCCGTAGATAATCTCGCTGGCAAGCAGATCATGGTGGCGGAAGCGCGCAAGCTGGGGATCGCCGACGATGCGGATATCCGCGCCAATGTCGAACGGGAACGAGATGCTCTGTTGGTCAAGCGGCTCTACCAAGCTGAGGCCGAACGGGTCGGGGAAATCGGCGACGAAGCGGCGCGGGCCTTTTACGACCAGCACATTGACCAGTTTACCCGCACCGATGGCCAAGTAGTGGATTTTGCTTTTGTGCGCGAGAGCATTCGCGCGGCTCTGCGAGTGCAGGCCGAAACCGAGGCTATGGATGCGTTATTGGCCGAGTTGCACAAGGCGTATGCCGGTCAAATACAGGTGTTTCCAGCGGCGTTGGAGCAGGCGTTTGAGTAGGTACTTTCTGAGAACGCTTCGCCTAAAATTAGTGCTAATGACCCCCAACAAACATCCGATCCGCTACCTGCGTCGCCGAGCGACCGCTTTGTTTATTGTCGCCCTGTATCTTGGGGGAGCGGTGGCGGCGGTGGCAACGGAATCACCCGCTGCTGGCCAGCTAATTCATCGCTCCATCCCGCAAAAAGGCGACACCACGCATGTGGTTGTCCCCGGCGAGCGATTCAAAGCAGGTCGCTTGCAGCAGTGGATTTACGGCCGCAACTATCGCCCGCTCTGGACGACGCCGATTGAGGTGCCGGTGCTCGATCTCGATGCGGTCGGCGGCGGGCTGTCGCCCATGCACACCGGCGGCTTTGGCCAGTCCGTTTCGCTGCATTTTGTCGGCGAGGACGGTCGCCGGTACACGGTGCGCTCGCTCGACAAAGATCCGTCCAAGCGGCTTTTGACCGAACTCAAGCAGACCATCGTTGAGGATGCGATCCAAGACCTCATAAGTGCCCAGCTACCAGCCGGGGCGCTGGTGGTGGATGCGCTGATGGAGGCGACCGGAATTCTGCATGCGCCGCATCGCTTAGTGGTGATTCCCGACGATCCGCGGTTGGGCGCGTATCGCGAGGAGTTCGCCGGGCTGATCGGCACCTTGCAGGAACATCCGTCCGAAGCGGCTGACGACGAGCCGGGGTTTGCTGGCTCGCGCAAGGTCAGCGGCACGGAAAAGGTGTACCAGCGCCTCGAAAAGACGCCCTGCGAACGGGTGGATGCCCGCGCCTATCTCAAGGCGCGGCTCGTCGATTTTCTAGTCGGCGACAAGGACCGGCACTCGGGCCAGTGGCGCTGGGCGCGATTTCCGGCCGGCGACTGCTATACGTGGTTGCCCATCCCCGAAGACCGAGATCAGGCCTTTATTGATTTCGATGGCCTGCTCATGGAATTGGTGCGGCAGGTCGAGCCTAAGTTCGTTCGCTTTCAAGCGCACTACCCAGACCACCGTGGGCTCCCGCGCAATGGGTGGGAGGTGGACCGCGAGTTGCTGGCCGAGCTGGAGTGGAGCGCGTGGGACTCGGTGACTACCACGGTACAGGCCGAGCTACCGGACTTGGTGATTGAAGGTGCTGTCCGCCGCCTGCCGACTCCGTACTACGAGCAGGTGGGAGCGTTCCTCACCCGAGCGCTGAAGGCTCGTCGCGACCAGCTCGACGAGTTTGCGGCGCAGTACTACCGGCTGATCAGCCGCGAGGTTGAGATCAAGGCGACGGACGAGGACGAATACCTCGAATTGGAACACCGGAAGGACGGCGCGTTGGATGTCCGCATCCGCTTGGCCGGGACGCAGCATGCCCCGTACTTTCGCCGCACCCTGTATCCCGGCGAAACCAAGGAAGTCCGCATCTATTTGCACGGCGGGGACGATCAAGTCGCCGTTGTTGGGGAGCGGGCTAAAATTCGGGTGCGCGTTGATGGCGGCGGCGGCGACGACACGTACGCGAATCACTCGCGGGCTGGGCGCCGCATGACGCGCTTTTACGATGTGCGCGGCAAAAACCGCTTTGATGGGGGCGCGTCCCAGATTGACGAGCGGCCCTACAAGCGATCGGCTCCCACAGGTGCGACCACCGACCGCTACGTGGTTGACTGGGGTCAGGAGACGATTGGGCTGCCGGTGATCAGCTACAGCCCGGACCTTGGCGTGTACGCCGGGCTGTTCCACGCCCGGATATACCACGGCTACCGCAAAAACCCCTATGCGTCGAAACACGCGCTCGGCCTTGGCGTCGCCCCCAGCGCAAAAGTTAGGCCGCTAGTTACCTATTCCGCGACGTTTCGGCATCTGCTGCGGGGCCTCGACGGGCGGCTGCAGATGGAATACTCCGGCATTGAGGTCATTCGCTTCAACGGCTTTGGCAACGGCGTTGAGATTTCGCGCCCGGAGTCGTTTTACGAAGTGGAGCAGACCCAGTTCCGCTTGGCGCCCGCGCTCTCTTGGTCGCCGGCGGCGTGGACGCTGACCGGCGGCCCGCTCGTCCAGTTTACCAAGACCCCTTTGGCGGACAATAAGGGGAAGTTCATCGCCGACTACGACGATGAGACGCCGCTGTACGGGATGGAGGATTTCGGGCAGATCGGCGTTGGTGGGGAATTGGCCTACGACACCCGCGACAATCCCGGCCATGCCCGGCGGGGCCTGCGGTTGGGGTTGTGCGGCGCACTCTATCCCAAGCTGTGGGACGTCAAATCGACCTTCGGCCGCTTGGCTGGCGACGCGGCGGCGTACCTATCTGCCAACCTGCCGACCCGCCCCACGCTCGCCATGCGCGTGGGCGGCGAAATCGTTCGCGGCGCGTTCCCGTTCCACGAAGCGGTCACGGTTGGCGGTCCCGACGATCTAAGAGGCTTCTACGAGGACCGCTTCGCCGGTGAGGCCGCGCTCTACGGCAACGGCGAGCTGCGGGTGCGGCTGACCCGACTCTGGTTCCCGCTACCGGGGGAATTAGGGGCCTTCGCGGCGGTCGATGTCGGGCGGGTGTTCTACAAGGCTGACCCGGAGGGTGCCGATGGCTGGCATATTGGCACGGGCGGTGGGCTTTGGGTCGCGTTTCTCCAGCGCCGGGCGACGTTGAGCGCGGCACTGATGGACGGGGAGGACCGAATCGGCGCGTACCTACGCACCGGGATGATGTTCTAGTAGGGGGCGGTTTGCAAACCGCCCCCTACCGAGGATTCCGGTGCGGATCAGGGAAGGCGCATCTCGAAAACAGGTTCTTCCTGCCCGGTTTGCACGATGCGTACGATTGGGGTGTCCACGCCGTTTTGGCTGGCGAAATCGAGTACGGCGAAGCCGGGGACCGCGTGGGCGAAAATCGTCCCGTCCACCGCGGTCACGGACGACACTTTGCCAGCCGAACTCGCGCCGCTGATGATGTGCATCCGCGCCACTTCGTCGGCCGCGAAAAGCTGCAAGCTGTGATCGTGTCCGGCCGCATAGACGAGGGGGTGATGCTTGGCGAGCGCGTCTTTCACCTGCTGGGCGCGGGCCATGTATTGCGGATGGTCTAGATCGAGGGGCAGCCGCGGGCGGAGCAGGTGATAGAAGTCGATGATGCGGTCGATGATAAAGCCGCGGCTAAAGCCAGCGTGAGTACCGCCCGAGCGCAGCGGAAAGTGGCTCACCACGATCGCGAAATGATTCTCTAAGGCCGCAAAGGCCGCGTCAATCCGCGCCGCGAAATCCCCGTCCGGGCACTCGCTGGTGTCGGCGACGGATGAAAACCACGGCATCCAGTCAATGGCGACGACCGCGACCCCTCGCGCTAGTCCGTCTCCGGGCGGGAGCAGCTCGCGCACGGCTGGGCCGGCGCAGCCGTCACGGGGCAGGAAATCGACCGCGCCCTCCGGCCACGCCAAGACGAACTCTTGCTGCTCGACGACGCGCCCTCCGGTCCAGTCTTGGGCCGCCGAGCCCCAGTCGTGGTTGCCCGGCACGAAAATCCGCAGTGCCGCGGTGGCTGCAAGCTGCTGGCGCAAAATGGCTTCGCCGCGAGCGCGGTCATCGGCGGTAAGCCCCGACGGGTAGAGGTTGTCCCCCAGCAACACGACCGCGGCCCGCTCGGACGGAACGGCCCATTCCCCGATTGTGGCTAAGGTGGGATCGCTTGCAAGCGGCTCCCCGGTGTCGCCGACCAAGATGACTCGATACGCGATTTGCCCGCCGACTGCGACCGCTTCTGCTGGGAGATCCGGCTGAATGTACGGCTCTTGATCGGCCCCGTAGTTTGCCCCCCGCAGCCGTCCGGCTTGGCAACCGGCGGCGATCACGGCGAGTGCTATGAGCAAAATTAAACGGCGCTGGCACCTTGCTGTTTTTGGTTTAATCATTTTAACGTAACTTCCGGCTGCGCTACTGGGCTTTTGCCACCGGGTAAACAGTCAGGGTGGCGCGCTTACCCGCTCCTTCGTCGGCTAGGACCAGCGCATAATCAGCCGTGAACGCGATGCCCTCGGCTTGTGGATGCCGCTTGGCCGCCAGCTTGGCGACGGCGAGGACCTGCCCTTGGGGGGTAATCTCGGCAACGGCACACTGGCGAGCGGCGACGACAAAGTAGGTTCCCGAGAGCGGGTGCCGCTCAATGCCCGAGGGTTGGAATTGCTTGCGGTCGATGCGGGAGGCGAGCTGGGCGGTGGGTATCAGCAGTGGCCCATCCGCGACGAGCTGTTTGGCATCGAGGGACCAGCGATATATCGCGATGTGGTCGGCTAACTGGGGATTTCTAGCGTTTTTGCTGATGAGCAACAGCACCCGTTGGTCCGGGTCGTAGGCGAGGCCCTCGATTTCGTGGTCCCGCCCAATGCCGGTTGCGTACAGATTGTAGAGCACGGTCTCTTGGTCGGCCCCTTCGCCAAATTCGTATAACCGCCCGGCACTCGAGACGAGATACAGGCGGCCTTCAGCCGCAGCAATGCCTTCAAAATCGTCGACGATTGGTGTGCGCTGATCGCTGAGGGCGAATGCCTTTACAATCGTCCCAGTGAGATCATCGATCTCACATACCACGCCTCTTTCGTCATCGTGCGCGAGGAGGCGGTTTGCGCCGATCGTGGTCAAGCCGGAAATCTCGCGCCACTGCTTGGGCAGCTTAAAACGCCGCGTTGGTTTTTCGAGGTCGTACTGGGCGAGGGTAAGGCTGTCGTCGTGCGAGGACGTAACTGCCGAATGGTCCGCGGCATAGGTAATGGCTGCGTCTTCCCGCACGAGCAAGGCCGCGGCAAAAAGCAAAACGCCGATGGCCAAAAACCCGAGCAGCAGCTTATTGCCCGGCGTGTTCACGCTTAAACTCCACGGTGCTGATATGGCTTGCTGCGCTTTCTTCAAGCTGCCTGACGAAAGCGGTCGGATCCGTGGATTTTTTTAGCCGCACGTCAAACTCGATGATCGCCGGGCCGTCTTCCGGCTGGACAATCCCCACCTGCTGCCACTGCTTGGCATAGGTTGCTAAGAACGCAGTAACAGCCTGCCGGGCCGCCTCGACTTGCGCCGTGTGGACGCGGAGCCGGGCCGTAGCTTTACTCGCTTTTACCGGCGCAGGCAGGGCCGGACGCTGGAGCCGAAACCCGGACAGGGTGGCGGGCTGTGCTCCGTAGTTCATGCGCCAGACGCCCAGCGCAACGGCATTGAAAGCCACTGATGCCAGAATGGCCACGGAACCAAGCTGCACCCCGGCCGATAGCCCGATGCCAATGACGATAAACATGTAGGTAGCATCCATGGGGTCGTTCAACGTCGTCCGGAAGCGGACTGCGGCGACGATGCCCGCCAGACTGAAGGCGAGCGCGAGACTGCCTTTGACTAAGAACACCACGAGGGCAATCGCAATGGGCACGACGAGGAGGGTCTGGGCAAAGGCTTGGTCGTATTTCTTGCGCGGTCGCGTCCAGCGGTACACCCAAGTGACAGGCAGGGCAAACAGAAACGAAAACAGCAGGGACATCGAAACCGGCACAAACGTCTTGGGGTGGAAAATACTGCTCTCTTCAAGGGTCAGTAGCGGCCCGGTCTCAAGTGGCTGGGACGACAAAGTAGTTGCTCGGGAACGCGCCTGTTCTTCGGCTATGTAAATGGATATATCTGGAAACAGCGCCATAAGGCCGAGAAAAAAAAGGAATGTAGCGACATAGTGAATCACGAGACGGACGATTACGTTGTCGAGCATATTAGTTCCTTTCGCCAATCACATCGGTGGAAGGTCGCTTGAAGCTAGCGGTCCGTACCCAAGCCGGCGTACACCGTGATGAAGGATAACAGTTCGGACGAAGCTGGCGACTCGTCGAAGTTGTTGCGGATCCAGCGCGCGCCGACGTTGGTCGTCAGGGCGTAGCCTAAGTACGCGGAGTTGTTGGCGACTTGGGCGGCGAGCACCCACGTGGTGCCGTCGAGGAGGTAGCCCGAGGGCAGGGGGTCTGGGGCGGGACGGAGATTGTTGAACAGCTCGCACTCGGCCCCGGCGATAAAGCTCATGTTGCGGTTGATGCTGCGCACGGCTTGCAGCGAGAAAATTTCCGTTAGCTCGCGGATTTTGAGCGCGCTGGGCTGGGCTGGCACGCGGCTGTTGTAAAGCTGTTTCCACTTGGGTACCAAGGTCCAGCTACGAATGTGGGTGGAGTACTCGCCTTTGGTCACGATGCCCAAGAAGCGCTGGTCGCGCAACTCGTTTTTCCCATCGCCCAATTGCTGATAGAATTCGTGTTTGACCTTGGCCGTCAAGGGCAGAAAGCGGTCGTAGTGTACTTCGAGGTACGTGGTGTTGATGAAGGCGTTGTGCGCGGGTAGGAGGTCGCGGGTAAAGACCGAGCGGCCGCGCGTACCGGGCAGGTCGCGCCACAACAGCACGTCGTCGGGAATGTCGTCTTTAACCCTGCGTGGATTGGCGATCAGCCACGCGCTGAAATCCTTTGCGGGGAACTCCTTTTTCGCGGTCAGCAGCAGGTAGGCGGCTTGGTTGTCCCGGGCCGTCTCTAGCAGGCTTTGGTCGAGATAGCCGACCATGAGGTTTATGCGGGGCAACACTTCGACCGCGGCGTACGTGTTGAATCCTCGGCGGCCCAGCTTGTAGGGATAATCGGCTTCGGAGTCGTCTTCAAAGCGGTCGATGACGCCGTTGCTGTTCATGTCCATGCCGAACAAAAACTCCGGCGGATCCACATCAAAGCGCAGAAACGGCTCGGCGTAGTCGGGCTGGGTGTTGAAGTTGCGGTTGAAATCCGAGATGTCGTCGTTGTCCTCGTCAATGCCCGGGAAAACCGCGGCGTCGGTCAGCAACTGCTGCCCCTGCCGCGTGTTGACGCGGCTGCCGAACGTGCGTCGCGTCCAGTCCGGCAATTCGTCCTGATCGTCATTGTCATCGACGAATTCGTACAGGTGCCGTTGCTCGTTGTCGTAAAACACCTCGCCCTCGGCGTTGGGGATGAAGGCGCGGGTGGAGTAATCTGGGTCGATGCTGAAAACCTCGGCGAAAAACGTGTAAGGATAGCTGCGCTTCTGCGCGGTCGCGTACAGGGCTTGGGCCTCGTTGGTCGCTAGCGTTTGGTTGGTGGCCACGTTCTCGTTGGGAAAGCGGCGGTACTGAAAGTTGCGGACGAACTCGCCCCGGAAGTCAAAGCCCTGCAGGTCGGCAATGGCGAGGTCGAAGCCCAACATGCGGGTCCCGGTCGGCAGGCCATAGCTGAACCGGTGAAATGCTTGATTCGAGCCGTCCTTGACGTTGCCGGCCGCGCGCAACACTGGCAGGAATACGGGCGTGCCGAGGTTGTTGGTTTGCTTGTTGGAGGTCACTTCGACCTTGTAGTCGTTGGCCAGTACGAGGCCGATCTCAATGCGCTCGATCTCGCGGAAATCGTCGATGGCGTCTTCCGTGCTCGGGGAGAAGTCTTCGATGTTGTAGGTCAGCGTGATGACATCCGTGCCGCTGGCCACAATCGCGCCGCCGCGGCGAATGCCGCCTTCGACCACGGGAACGATGTCTCCGGTATGCTCGACGCCATCGATGAAGATGCGCCAGCGCGACAGCAGTGCGCCGCCCTCGCCGTCTTCGGGCGAATCGTCGGAAATGCGCACGACGATGGAGCGGACAAAGTCGGCGTTCATTGGGCCGCTGAGCAGGCCGCTGAGCGAATTGTCGCCAAACGGCAGGTTGGAGTTGCGATGCGCGGCATTGACAAAGGTTGCGCCGAGGGCGGCAAAATCCCCGACCTGTAACCGTCCTCTAGCGGCCATCAGGGTGGTGAATGTATTGGCTTGGACGCCGCCGCCGACTTCACTGGAGGAAATTTCTCCAGTGTTGCTAACCCGCGATGACAGCATGGTCAGGGCGTACTTGTCGGTTGTAAGGTCCCACTGAATGCCGTCGAAGCGCGGCTTGGAAAACGTCAGGGGGGTCAGGGTGGTGCGGATGCCGTCGCCCACCATCAGGGCCGAGTAGAACTGCCCGGAATGGCTCGACGATACGAGCAGGTTGTTGAACCACGAACGAAAGCGCGGATTTTTGGTGATGATGCTACCGTTGTCTTCTGGGTAATCTTCGGTCCAGTCGTACACCAGCCAGCCTTGGGTGATGTAATCGCCGTACACGTCGTAGAACGGCGAGCCTTCCAAGAAAACCTCGGTGTAGCGCTCGTAGTGGTCGCGGGCGTAGTTGGAGTATTGCTCTTGCCGCCAGTCGTATAGCGAGTACAGGCGCTGCGGCAGGTACCACTTGCGCACCGAGGGCACGAGGGTCGCCGGAGAGACTTCAGTGCCCGTAGTGTAATAGGGGTTGTTGTACCCGGTGGCGCGTTGGGCGCTGGACTCTGGCGGCGTCCAAGCGAATAGACAAATTAGCAGGGTGAAAATTCGACGTCTCACAGTGTACTCCCTCTTAATAAACGACATGTACAAGCCGGTAAACGCGGTCGGCGCGGGCATCTGCTTCTATGGCAATGCGCAGGACGTAGATACCGGGCGGCACTGCGCGGTCGGCGCTTCGTCCGTCCCAGACGTAGTGGACGCGCCGCCCCGGCGCGCCCTGACTGGTCAGTTCGACTATGGGCCGGCCGTCTAGGGTGAAGATCTGTACCTGCGGTGCTTGCTCGGTCTTGACGACGGTGAAATTCAGTTCGCATTGATCGTTTGCGCCATCGCCGTTGGGGGTTATCGAGTGGGTGTACTCGACGTTGCGGATCAGCGATCCGCCGGCGACTGCCTCGGGCACGAAGACCAAGTCAGCGCCGAACTCAGCGGGGACGACGCCTTGGAGGTTGTCTTCTGCGGCCGAGTTGGCGACGAACGCGTTGAAAACCGTGGGGCTGTGGGACAGGCGTGCGGAAAAGGCGATGGCGACCGAATCGCGCCGGACCAACGGCGGCGGCAGTTCTACCAACAGCGAATCCCCCCGCAGCAGGCCAGTGGCTGCGACCTCGGCTCCGCCCACGGATGCGCTGATGAATGCGGCGTCACGACCGCTGCCGGGCGGGAGTAGGATGAGCGCGCGGTCGAACCCAGCATCTCGGCTGTTGAAGCCCACCGGCGCGATGGTGTAGCGAAATGCCTGCAAGGAGTCCATGACGGCCTCGCGGGGGAAAATGTGACCTGTCAGCCCGGCCGTGATGATCGGTGCGTTAGCTACAAACGTGAGGGAGCGCAGGGTGGGAAAGACCGCTGGGTCGTCGCTGATGAGCCGCACCCGCGCCCGTAGCCACTGCCGCGGCGACGGCGAGAGGAACGCCTGTCCGGAGAACCGATGGGGTTGGCTGTATGCGCTCCAGGTGTCGTCTCGCACGTTTTCTTCGACGATGTCGCCGCGATTGCGGGACTTGGCCGACTCGTAGGCTTGTTTGGTCACTTCTTTGCCGTTGGCGAGGAAGTAGCGCGTGAGGGTCTGGAAGCCATTGCCGGTCTGGGTTTCCACTTCGATGCGGGTGCCGGGCGGCAGGTCGGCGTCCCATTCGACAAAGCGCATACTGCGGGCACCGCCGAGGGAAATGTCTTCGGACTCCAGTTCGACTTGCGCGGGATAGCCCTCACTGTGGAAGACGAAGAGTTGGGCGGCGCGGTGGAACTGCTGCGGCCGCGTCACGCGCCACAGCAGCAGCCGCAGCGCGCGCGGCTCAAACTGGAAGTCGAACAAGTAGCGGCCGGAGTTGGCCACGGACGACAGCAAGTCGTAGTGGAAGGGGCCTTCGACGACTGGATCGGCGCTGTTGCTGGGAGTGCCGTCGGAGGCGAAGAAATCGAAGCTGGGCCAACTGCCCTGCTTGTCGCGCTGGAAGCCGTAGAGGAACGGGCCACGGCCGGAGACGATCGGCAGCCAGATGAGGCGATCGACGCGAAAGACGTTGCCGAAATCGACGACGGACCAGACGCCGGAATCGCGCCAGTTGCCCTTGTCGGAGCCCTCGATATTCCACCCGCGAAAGCCCACGTCTTGATCGATGAGGGCCTCGGCCCCGCTACCCTTGCCGCAGCCTGGGCAGTCGCGGTGCTTGGACGTCCACGTCCGTCCGCCCCAGTGCTCGGTGCGATCCTCGATCTGCACCATGGAGGAGAGGTTGAAGCCAATGCCGTCCACCTCTATTTCGGCGAGCGCGGCATCGGGCGTGGCCCCGGCTGCTTCAAAGCGCACAAAGCGTATGATGTCGAAGTCGAGGACCTCGTCCGCGCTGAGGTACTCGCCCGTGGCCGCGGCGAGGCCGGTGGTCTTGAGGTCGAATTCGACTAGGGATTCGGTGTTGTTGTTGATCGGCCTCCCCAGCCGGCGATAGACGATGCGCTTGGCCCGACCGCCGAAGACCGGAATGCCCGGGCTGACGTACACCGAGAAAAAGTTAAAGGGCTTGGCTCCCTCGCGGTCGGGAAAGCGGATGCGCACTTTGTCGGCGACCACCGAGCGCCCCAAGTCCAGTTCCAGCCACCACGACTGCACCGGGGTGTCTGGGTCGGGTTTCCACCAAGTGTTTAGGTCTTGGTCGCCGGCTAGGTCGGCCTGCTGCTGGTTGGACGGCGTGCGCGCAAAGCGCCGCCCGTATTCGCCGATGGACTGGCCGGAAAACTCGCGGGCATTGGCCACTGCGTTGAATCGCTGGTCAAAGCGCTTCACTTTGATGCCTTGCGGTAGAACTTCCACCAGCCCCTGCGGATGGGCCCAAGAAGCGAAGTCGGATCCGGTAAAGCTCAGGTTTTGGCCGCTCGCTGCGACCGTGAATAGGAGGAAAGCAATCGCTAGTGGTAGCATTTTCATGGTGCCTCCATCAGTACGCGACTCCGACCGCTTCCACGCGGGTGAACGTGCCGCGATCGACCTCGACTGCGACGCGGATTAGATACAGTCCTGGGGGCACGAGTTTCCCCTGCTCGTCCCGCGCATCCCATCGCAGCGCGTACGGCCCGGCTGCGGCCGGCGCGTCCAAAATCGCGGCGCAGCGACGACCGCTTAGGTCGAGCGCCTCCACCTGCAACGCTCCCCCAGCGACGCCGAATAAATCAAATCCAATGGCGACTTGCTCGTTGGTCCCATCGCCGTTGGGCGTGACCACGGGTGAAGACAGTCCAATCGCTCCGAGGATGCCCAAGGCTTCGTCGCTGGATACTACTTGGATGCTGTTGCTGGCCACGTCGGCGTGGGCGTCTCCAGCTTCAATGGACTGCGGCAAGCTAGCCGCCGAGGTGTTAAATAGGCGGCTGGCCAAAAAGACCGAGGGTTGGAAGACCGCGCTTTGAAAGCGCACGCGAAACGCCTTGTCTTCTTGAAATGCCGTGGGAAAGGTGAAGCGCAACCGCCCGTCGCTGGCGGCGAGGGAAAAATCCTCGCCCTCAGCCGCTGGCTGGTCGTCGATGGTCAGGTCGAGGAAGCGAGTGCCTGGAGGAACCTCCAACTCGATGCCGTCGAATCCCGCGCGGTTGCCAGCCTCCGTGCGAATGTGATAGGCAAAGCGCTGGACGACTCCGAGCGGCACCTCAACGGCCCCGTCCGCACCGGTGCGCCCGTCGAGGGCAATTTCCGCCAGTGCGCGGTCGGCCAACAGCGGCGAGACCTCAAAGGCCAAGCTGTCGAGTACGCCAAAGGTTAGTGGGTCTTCGGTGGTAATGGTAAAGCGAAACTGGAGGAACTCGGCCCCGTCTGAGGAGCGGATCTCGTCGCCCGACGCTTGGTAATTGACCGACCAATTGTTCCAGTTTTCGATGTCGTCGTCGCGCTTGGCGCGGAAGCCGGCGATGCCCTCGGAAAATCGCTCTACTATGCGCGGCGAGTCGAAATAGGTGTCTTCATCTACTTCGAGCAGGCGACCGAGATCGTCGAAGATGAAGAACGTTTTGGGATTGTCGTCGAAACCGGCGCGGGTCTGCAAGTTTAGCTGCACCGGGGCGGTGGGGTCGGCGGTGATTGCGCCAGAAGGCAACAGGCGATAGCGAGTGAATTTCCACGTGACCCGTCCCAAGCTCACGGCTTGGCCGAAAGAATGGGGCGCGGAGATGTAGCGGGATTCTTGGGGGTAGCCGCGGCCAAAGACCTCGATTTCGGCCAGCAAGGTCGTGGTGGAGGTCTCCCCGAACTTGAAGCGGAGGAAGCGGGTAAAGCGCAGATCGGTGGCGAGGGAGACGACGCTGGTGTTGTTGGCAAAGGTGCTGGCGAGAATCTCGTCGAGGGGGTGGTATCCCGCCGATCCGGTTGAGGTGGTCTCGTCTTCAAAGATCAGCCATTCGACCGGCACGTTGGTCCGGCTGACTTCATAGGCGCGGGCGAACAGTTCGCGCTGGCGCTGGTTGTCGCTGGTCAGCCCGGTCTGCGGCGGAAAAAACACGATGCTGTCAACGGGCACGGGCACGCCCAAGTCGAGCGTGATGAACTGCGCGCTGTTGGGCCGGCCATCGGCCCGCGCTCGGTGAGCAAAGGCCGCGGTTAGTTTGTCGCCATCGACGAGCCCGCGCATGACCTCTGCGGCGATGGCGTTGGTCCCGCCCCCCTGCCACAGGCGCGGGTGCCAGCCAACCTCCAAGGTGTCGGCCTCGATTTGGCGCGGCCCTTTGTGCAAGCTCCAGCGATAGCCAAAGAGGTTGCGCTGAGTTGTGGCAATGCCGGTGCGGACGAGCTGGCGAGTAACTGTGTGGCCTCGGGGAATGGCCCTTGGCTGAATCGCCCCAGTGCGCACAGAGTCGTTGAGGGCGATCCAGCGCTCCGCGGCCGCAGCCCACGGCTCGCCGCTCGTGCCTCCTACGACCCAAGCCGAGGGCGTCTGCGCCGCTACTTGGCCGCTGATGGCGAGGAGCAGCACCAGCCACCGCATGTTGCTCGCAGCAGTCAATAGACCACCCCTATCGGCTCTACGGCGGCAAACACGTCGAAGTCGGCGTCCACGCCGACGCGGCAGAGGTATAGTCCTGGGAGCACTAGCGCGCCCTGCTCGTCGCGACCGTCCCAAGTTTCGGAGTAAAAGCCGGCTGGCCGCAGCTCGGAGACTAGCTGGCGCACCCGGCGTCCGCTGAGGTCGAAAATCTCGACTGCCACGGCTATATCCGCGGCGAACTGGGACAACACGAGGTCAATGGCGACCGCATCGTTGCGGTCGTCGCCGTTGGGCGAGATGATGGCCGTTGAAAGCGCTACTTGTAACTCGGGCTGCGCCTGCGTTACAAAGGCGTTGGTCGCGTTTGTGCCGACTAATTCGCTGGCATTGCCTGGGGCGATGGGATGTGGTGGGACGCTTCCCGCGCCGAGGAGATAGGCGTTGATCGGGGTGTTGTGGACCAGCGGCCGCAGGCGGAAGGTGACCCGCAGGGGCTGGTTGTTGTCGGCGGCGACGGGGTTAAAGAAAAGGTCAAAGCCGCTGTCGGTTGCCGCCCATTCAAAGTCTTCCGCCGCTACGAGGGGATCGCCCATTTGCAGGCTCTCGAATACCGGCGGCGGAAACGCCTCGATGCGGACGCCGTGGTACCCGGCCACGTCATCTGCGAACTCGGTGCGGATGTCGTAGGTAAAGGTCGTGTCGATGCCCCCTGCGACTTCGAGCAGGCCGCTGGCGGGAAAGGGATCGGTGGCGAGAGCCACCTCGCCGACGGCCTCGCTGACTAGCCCGGGCGAAAATTCGACCTGAAAGGTGTCGATGCGCACGGCGTTTTCAGCGTCGCCGTCGAAGAAGATGCGGAACTGCATGAATTCCCGTGGGCTGGGCAGCCCTATGGGCACCTCAATTGTGCCCGTGCCGGTGATGTGCGTGCTCGGCGACCACGCACTCCAGTTGTTCACGTCGTCGCGGATGTCGCCCTTGACGAAATCGCGCACCGGTCCTTGCTCCTCGATCGGCAGATTGAGGTATTCGGCCCGGTCCAGTTCCTCTAACAGCTCGCCGGTGTCTGGGTCTTGGCGGTACAGGGCGCGTCGCGGTAGGTCGGTATTGTATTCGGCTGCGGGCACTTCCTGCTGGCGACCCGTGTCGCGGTCGCGGCGAAAGTACGCCAGTGGGCTGTCGTCGGCCCCGGTCCGCATCTGGATGGCCGCGGTCGCGTCCCCGGTTCCAAGTTGCGTGGCGTGTACGCGCAAGTGGCCGTAGTTGACCGGGCCGCCAAAGGAGTGCAGCGCCGACTCGTAGCTGGCAACTGGCACAAAACCCTGCCCGTAGATTTCAAACTCCGCGATGTTGAACACTGTTTTCGACAGCACAAGTAGCTGGAGGAAGCGGCCCTGCAAGGGGGCAAATTCGATATCGACAGTGGATTCGCGGTTGACTTCCACCCGCCGCAAAACCTCGTATTGCGGCCGGTTGATGTCGTTGAAGTTTTCGCCGTCGTTGACCCGCAGTTCAAAGGCCTTGACGAAGGCGTCGTCGTTGGGAGCGGGAAAGAAGCGGATGCGGTTGACTGGAAAGGGCGCGCCCAAGTCCCAGAAGAACGTCGCCCCGGCTTGGCTCTGGGCGGTCTTGAAAACGCCCGACGAGGAGGTCGAAGGATCGCCGTCAATCAGGTCGAGGGGGCCGGAAACTTGATTGAAGAAACCGTCGTTGGACCACGCTCGGGGCTGGCCGCCGAGGGTGAAGTCGCGGGGTTGGCCGTTGAGAAAGCGTTGACCCGAAGCGCGGAGCAGTTGGATGAGGTTTTCGCCGGTTTGGAGCTTTAGGGGCTGTAGGGCACCGTCGACGTCTAGCGCACCGATCTGCGTCTCGGCTTGCGAGACCCACGTAAGCCCCCCCTTGCCTATGTGCCACACCTCGATTTGCGCATCGCTTGGCGCTAGCCCCCCAAGCACCGCTAGGACGATGCCGACGAGGGATCTGGGCGCGGGGGCGGTCATCAGTTGATCCGCACCGCGGCCGAGGGATCATACCCTTGCAGGGTGTCGCGCTGGAAGGAGAAGCTCAGATCAATCGCCTCTAAGGGGGCGTCGGCATAGTCGAAGCGCAAGACGATGTTCTCGATGTGCACTTGGATCGCGCGGACATCGTCGTCGAGGACGGGGAAGACCAAATACCCCTGTTCTTCGTTGCCGCTGAATACTATGGCACCGCTGTACAGCGTCCGCTTGAGCGCGTCGGTGCGGGCTTGAAAGGTCTTGCGCCCTTGGCCGGTGCGGCCCAGCCAAAACGAGCGAAAATACTGGTATAATTCGGCGTAGCTCAGCGCCGCGTACTGGCGGGTATTGGCCGCGGTAATATGCGCGTTGAGCGGGTCGATTTTGACCTTGGGAAATTGATAGTTGTTGACCTTGAGCCGAAATACGGTAAAGCGCGGCGGCGTCCACTCATCGCCCGGGGCCGTCCAGTCGCCAAAGGTATAGGGGTTGTTGGACAGGTCTGGCCCGGGGGCGAGGCGGTTTAATTCCGCATCCGTCATGGGCTTGAGGTTGATAGACAGGCGGTCGAGGGCGTAGGTGATGGAGCCGTCATCGTTGACGGTCATGCCCTCGGCTTGACGGCTGGCGGGCTGGAGCGGCGTGTGAAAGTAGCGGCCGCAAGCCCCCAGCAGCAGGATCAGCAGAAAAGGCCAGGCCCATAGCCGTTTGTCCACGGTGCAACCCCCTAAAAATAACGTAGGGGCGACCGGCCGGTCGCCCCTACGATTAACGACCGGTCGGTCGCCTTGCGTTTAGAACGAGTCTTTGATCTTGCCCCAAGTCGAGGACTCGACGGCCGTGGCGGCCGTGTACTCGCCAATGCGCAGCAGCTTGGCAATGGAGTAGTACTGCCGCGACGAGGCTTCGGGGCCGCGAGTGGTCCAGTCGTTGCGACCGCCCGGGGTGCCGTCTTCGCTGGGCGAGAAGCTCGAATCTGGGCCTTCGCCGTCTTCGTACCACATGGCGAAAGGCAGGCCCGAACCATCTTCACCGGCCACTGTGTCTAACTGCCATACCTCGCTCGCCGACGGACCAGCGTCCTCTTGGAAGGCGAGAACTTTGACGCTCCACTCGTAGTACGTGGTGCCGCCCTCAGCCCACAGGTCGGCAGCCCAGGCTTCGGGTGGATCGACGCGCACGGCCATTTCGATCCACGGCGATTCGCCGTACTCGGCCCACGCTTCTTGCTCGGTGTAGCGGAAAGCGACGTTGGTCGGCGGGCTGAGATCGCCCGGTGCCATCAGCCACTCCATGGTGTAGCCGGAGGCCGGGCTGCGCTCGCGCCCGTGATCCTGCGGATCGAGGCCGACTTGCAGCATGTCGCCGTCCCAGCGTGCGATATTCGTGCCAGCGTGTGCCAGCACGTCGTCAACCGCTTCCAAAAAGCAGTACCAGCGGTTGTCGTCGCCGCCCTTCCAACCCATGAAGGTGGTGATAAACAGGTCGTCGCGGTCGGGTGCCGGCCGGTCGCCTTCGTCGCGCCACTCGTCCATGGTCAAGGTGTACTCCGGGTCGAACCAACCCCAGTCGTCGCTATGGGCGTCGATGGTGATAGCACCGGGATCGGGGACTTCGAGCATGTAAAACCAGAACCCTTGACTGCCATTGCGATCCGCTAGAGCGGGCGGATCAAAAAACTGAGCACTCGCCGTTCCTACGAGGGCGAGGCTGAGAACGCTTGCGATTGTAAATCGCCGCATACTTGATACTCCTTGCGTTTGAGGTGAATGCCAGAAACTTCCGGCGCGTTTATTAGAAGGTTCCATAATAATAAACACGGGTGGGAAAATCAACACGCCTAGCCCCGATGAGCTAGCAGGCCGAATAGACGGCAGATTGATTGTACGGGATGATCAGCGGCTCGACTCCATCGAGCACGGCGGCCCATTCTTGGGGATCGTAATTTCGGGAGACAAAGCAGGCGTAGTGCGCTGGCACCGCGGCCTTGAGGCCAAGCGCCGAGGCCATTTTAGCCGAGCCGGCAAAGAAGGGGAATTCTCCTTCGCTGGGGTGATTGGTCAGCAGCCCAATGTCGGGCGCGAGGGCGCGGATGGGCGCGAGTAATGCTTCGTGCTCGGCGAACGTGTTGACTGGGTCGCCGGAGATGTACACGCGCACGCCGCTGGCCTCCACCACGTAGCCGAGGTGGGTCACATCGGGCGGGGCGATGTCATCGCTGGGCAAGCCCTCCGGGGGCTTGGCGTACACCGCGTGGGCCGTCATGGTGCCCAGGCTGGCTGCGTCACCAGCGGCAATCGTCGTTGCTGCGGCCGTAATGCCAGCATCGCGGACGCGCTGGATGCTCTCGGCTGGGCCGACGATCTGCACGGCTGGATAGGCCGCGGCAATGCGCGCAATGGACTCGGTGCAAGTGTGGTCGCCGTGATCGTGAGTCAAGAGTACGAAGTCCGTGTGCAACGCCGCCTCTTGGAGCGGGGGGCGGGCGTGGATGAAGCGGTCGGCTGGCCGTTCGTGGGGGTAGTAGGGATCGACTTGGACGATGGTTCCCTGCGCGTCCTTGAGACCAAACGTGCTCTGGCCAAACCAGTGGATGCCGACTGCGCCTTCGCGTACTACTAGGGATTCAAATGGGTGCATGGTTTCTCCCTGCAAGCGTGAGGCCGGGTTGCAACCCGGCGCGTGTTCTGTAAGTTTCGTTAAAAGTTATGAGGAGGCAGAATGGGGAGCAACCGATGAACAATTCTACGCTGTTTGACACTTCGTATCAACGCCGCAAGTGGGCATTGCTAGAGCGGCTGTTAGAGCAGTTGGTGCCGATCTACACCGCCGAGGAAGTCGCCGCGCTGCGCATCGACGCGGTTGACCGGGACATTCTCTCGCAGCGCTCTGGGCGCGGGTTTGTCAATCGCGACCTGCTGGAGACGGTGTTGGGCAACTTGCTTGAATGCGTCGCTCCTGGCTCGCACAATGCCCTCGGGCCGGGGCACCAAAACCCGTCGCTCGACGAGGCCATTGGCGAGATCGCCGACCAACTCTACGCGATGATCGCCCAGTCGCTCTTGGCGGCCGGCGAGAGCGAAGGCGTTGAAGAGAAGGCGCTGATGAACACCATCTGCTTGCTGTGGGAATTGCCCGCCTACAAGGTGCGCGCTCACTGGAACCGCTTTGCCGCGCTGAGGGATCCGGCCGTTTGGGACGCCTATTTGCTCGACAATTGCGGGTTGGCGCAGGAGCAGCTACTCGAGATCGACTTCCGGGCCGCCTTGGAAGAGACTATTCGCCGCCGCGACTTCGACCACTATCGCCGCTTCCTCAGCGAGCTGGAGTGCGACTCCATTTTCGACTATCAGATGCAGCTCGTGATGAGCACCTATCCGGGGTGGCGGGTGCTGTTCTACCACGACATTGCCCACGCCCTAACGCGCTCCGGCTCGGTAGTGGGCGAATCCGGGCTGACGCGGCGGCCGGTGCCCTTGCTGCCACGGGCCATTGCCGAGTTGGGGGGGCGCTACTACCAAGCGGATATCCATCCCGAAACGCAGATGGGCGATGCCAACTTCCTCGACCATCCCCATCGCGGCATCACCACCGGGCAGACGGGTATTATCGGCAGCGGCTGCCACATTTATCCGTGTACTTTGGGCGGGCTCAGCGGCAAGGTGCAGCAGCGCCATCCCATCATTGGCGACTACGTGTTCATTGGCACGGACGCCGGGATTTTCGGCCCCGTGCAGGTGGGCGACCGCACGGCGATTGGGGCCAACACCGAAATCAACGGCATCGTCGCGATTGGCCCGGATTGCCGGATTGGCGTGTCGGTATCTATCGGCACGATCATCGCGCGGGCTGGGCGGCCCGGCGCGATTAAATTGGGGGCCGGAGTGCGCGTGGGGGCTGGTACGGTCATTGAGAATGATTCGCCGCTTGAATTAGTCATTCCCGACCAAGCGGCGATTCCCGTGCGCAGCCACGTGGTCAACGACGGCAGCGGCGAGCCGAAGTTCGTGTAGGAATGGTGAATTTAATAGAGATTTTGTGTTATTGACAGTCCATAAGTCAAGTAAGTATAATAGGTTGAAGTTTTGAGAATAAAGATTCTTTCAGTTTATTAGCCTAGATGAGACAAGGCGTCAAGGTTCAATAGCTCCTGCCGAATGCAAATACCTATCGCATATCAGCCCGGATACGAAAAGGCCCGTGCGTCCGATCCCGACCTCGCCAAAACGTACATTGAGCACACGCTCATCGGCGATCCCGCAGCCGATGCCCTAGTCAATGCAATAGCTGCCGCTGACCAAGAGCAGCAGGCTGAGTTCATCCGGGCTGGGATGGACGAGGATGCGGAGGCATTGCGCGCGGCACCGCAGGAAGTGAGGGAGTTCTTTGATCGGGTTGGGACGCCGCCGGCGTGGTTTGATCCGCAGGTAGTGTATGCTGGATGCCGCAAATTCCACGCCTACTCAGACCTGTTTCTCACCGCGTTTGTCACGGATATCATCGTCCGGGGCTTCACGACCCTAATCAGCCAATCGTTCTTCACCACCGGGCGGCTGACCGACCGGGGCGTGCGGCGGCTGCGGCAGAATATCCGGCACCTCTTGGAGATTATGCTGCCAGGCGGCTTGGAGCGGCATGGCGAGGGCTGGAAACTGTCCGTCCGCCTGCGGCTGGTACACGCGCGGGTCAGGCAACAGTTGCTCGTTTCTGAAGAGTGGGACCAAGAAGCGCACGGAATGCCGCTGAGTGCTGCCCATATCGCGCTCGCGTCCTGTAACTTCTCTGGAATGATGCTGTGGGCCGCCGGGAGGATTGGAGCGCGGCTGAACGACGAGGAGCGCGACAGTTTTATGCAAATCTGGCGCTACGCCGCTTGGCTGATGGGAGTGCCCGACGCGCTATTGTTCCACAATGAGGCCGAGGCCTGCGAAACATTCCGCGTGGGCTATATGTGTGAGCCGCTCTTCAGCGTGGAAGCCGTGGCCATGGCCAACTCGGTGATTAACTCGGCCCCCTTAGTGATCGGCATTGAAGATAGAGACGAGCGCAAGGCTCTGATAGCTTATGGATACCGCCTTTCGCGCGCCTTGCTCGGAGACGAGCTCGCCGACCAACTCATGTTCCCCAAAAGTCGGACGACCGGGGCGTTGGTGTATTTGCGGATGCGGCGCAGAGTCCAAGAGATTATTGATGCCCTTAGAGGACCTGGGCAGCGTGCCAAAGGTCTGCGCACGCAAAATTTTATGACCATGCTCGACATATCTGTGCTCGAAGAAGAGGGAATCAGTTACCGATTGCCCGACGAGCTACACGGAGACCCATCGCGTTGGTGAGACCGCGTTCTGTTATCCGCAACTCGTCTCTTGCGACGCTTTAGAAAACATCTATGCAATTGGAACGCTACATCGCCGCCGTGCTGCGCCGGCGCTGGCTGGTCGTTGCGCTCGCAACGCTGGTTATGCTCGCCATCACGGCTGGTGCTCGCTTCATCACCGTTACCAATGATTATCGCGTTCTGTTCAGCGAAGATAATCCGCAACTGGCCGCGTTCGACGCCTTGGAGAACACGTATTCCGTCTCCAATGCGGCGCTGATTGCCATTGCGCCCCGCGATGGCTCGGTGTTCACCCGCGAGGCGCTCGGCGCGATTGAAGAACTGACCGAAGCTGCGTGGCGCGCGCCGTATTCCAGTCGCGTCAATTCCCTTACCAACTATACCCACAGCGAAGCCTTTGAGGACGATTTGGTCGTCGCGCCGCTCGTTGAGGACGCATCTGCACTGAGCGATGCCGATGTGATGCGCATCGAAAAGATCGCGCTGGACGCAGTCGAAATTGCCGGGCGTTTGGTCGCTGACGACGGACGCACGGCCGGGGTGGCTATTAATTTTATCCTGCCTGAAAATCCAGATCAGGCCGTAGTCGAAATCACCGATTATCTCCATTCGCTTCTAGCCGAGGCCCGCACGAGCCAGCCGGACATTGACTATTACATGACCGGCGATGTCGTCATGAATCGGGCCTTCGCCGATGTTACAAAAAGCGACATGGAGACGCTAACACCTATTGTGTTTGTCATCATCGTAGGTGCCACCATTATTCTCTTGCGCTCGATTCTCAGCACGTTGGCCGTTGTCGCCGTGCTCGTGTTTGTCGTCAATACGACCTTGGGATTCGCCGGCTGGAATGGCGTAGTGTTCAGCCCCACCAATGCTGGCGTGCCGATCATTGTCATGGTGATCGCCATTGCGGATTCGATCCACATTGTCACGAGTGTTTTACTGGGTATGCGGCGCGGTCTGGATAGAAACGCGGCGATTGTCGAATCGATTCGCATTAATGCCTATCCAGTATTTATCACCTCGGTCACCACAGCGATTGGTTTCCTCAGCCTGAATGCCTCGGATTCGCCGCCGTTTCACGTCTTGGGCAATTACGTGGCGTTTGGCGTATTGTGCGCTCTCATATACACCATGACGCTGCTGCCGGCATTGCTGTCGATTCTGCCATTGCGTGTGCGCCGCGTCCAAGCCGAGGGAACGGCGTTCTTTGACCGCTTCGCCGACTTTGTCATCGCTCGGAGTACATTCCTGCTTGTGGCCATGTCCTTGGTGATTGTTGTGTTAGCAATCGGCATTCCCCGCATTGAGCTAAGCGACAACATGGCGCAGTACTTTGATGATCGCTACGAGTTCCGGCGCGATACGGATTATGTCATTGATAACCTGACCGGCTTGGACAAGCTGGAATACTCGCTGAGTGCCGGGCGCGAAGGCGGCATCACTGATCCCGACTATTTGCGCAAGGTCGATGCTTTTGCCGAATGGTACCGGCAGCAACCTGAAGTGACTCACGTCCAGGCGTTTTCGGACATTATGAAGCGTCTCAACAAAAACATGCACGGCGACGATCCTGCCTTTTACCGCTTGCCCGAAGACTCGGACCTTGCGGCGCAGTACCTGTTGCTGTACGAGCTTTCGCTGCCGTTTGGCAGTGACCTCAACGACCGCATTGATGTCGCCAAATCCGCTACGCGCCTAGTCGTGACAACCAAAAATGCGTGGTCGCGCGATATACGCGAACTCGACAAGCGTGCCCAGGTCTGGCTGCGCGCCAATGCCCCCGCTTTTGCCCAAGAAGCATCGGGCCTGAGTGTCGTGTTTGCCCACCTGTCGCTGCGCAACATCAACAGCATGTTGCGCGGTACGATCACGGCTATGGTGCTCATTTCGTTCATTCTGATTTGGATTTTCAAGAGCGTTCGAGTCGGGCTTCTCAGTCTGCTGCCCAATTTCATCCCCGCCATTATGAGCTTCGGCCTGTGGGGCTACCTCGTCGGCCATGTAGGCATTGCTTCCTCAGTAGTGATTGCCGTTGTCTTCGGAATTGTCGTGGACGATACGGTTCATTTTCTGAGCAAATATTTGAAAGCCCGGCGGGAGGGGCTGCCAGCACCCGAGGCTGTGCGCTCTACCTTCCACATGGTGGGGCACGCTTTATGGACGACGACCGCGGTTTTGTCGGTGGGCTTTCTGGTGTTTGCCACCTCGGGATTTGAGGTGAGCTGGGCGCTCGGCCTTTTGGTCACGATCACGATTGTCTTTGCGCTTGTCGCCGACTTTTTACTCCTGCCAACGCTGCTGATTGCCATCGACCGGAGAAAGACATGATCTCTGCACGACTTTTCGCGCTTTGTTGCATCATTTTTTGCCTCGGCGCGGCACCTGCCCACTCTGAGAGTGCTACTCCCGAGGAAATCGGACTGAAAATCGCCCAAGATTCCCGCGCTCGCGAGGCAGGCTTTGGCAACTTTACGGCCCAACAAACCATGGTACTGCGCAACAAGCACGGACAGGAGAGCCGACGCCAGCTTCGGGTAAAGGTTCTCGAAGTCCCCGACGATGGCGACAAGAGCTTGTTTGTGTTCGATGAGCCGCGCGATGTGCAGGGAACGGCGTTGCTCATTCACGCGCATCGGGAAAGCGCGGACGATCAATGGCTCTATCTACCCGCTCTGAAGCGAGTCAAGCGCATTAGTTCGTCGAACCGATCTGGTTCCTTCATGGGGAGCGAATTTGCCTATGAGGACCTGACCGCTGAAGCCGTGGAGAAATTCTCCTATCGCTATCTACGCGACGAGGCTTGCGGCGAGTTGACCTGCACGGTCTCTGAACGCGTTCCCGTCGATAAGAAATCCGGCTATAGCCGCCAAGTGGTCTGGCGCGATAAGGATGAGCTGCGCGTGTGGAAAATGGAGTACTACGACCGCAAGGACGCCCATTTGAAGACGCTCACCTTGGGGAATTACCAGCAGTACCTGGAGCGTTACTGGCGCGCCGGCGAGATGGCGATGGAAAATCATTTGACTGGGAAAAGTACCGTTCTGACTTGGACGGATTTCCAATTCCAAACAGACCTCGACGAGCGCGATTTTACGCGAACCGGGCTAAAACGGGCGCGTTGATGCGGCTTCGCGCTGTCGGGATTTTGGCCTTGGTTTTTGCCGTCGGGGCGCGGGCCGAAATTGAGCACGAGTTTTCTGGGCGTATAAATGTCGAAAGCCGGTGGTTCCCCCAAGCCGGCGCTCATCCCGGCCAACGCTCACTCGCGAGCGGCTTTGTTGCGGTGCCCGAACTCTATCTGGAAGACGCCGGGGGTAGAAGCCTCACGTTAGCTCCGTTCTTTCGCTACGACAACTCAGACCCACGTCGCACCCACGCCGACCTGCGCGAAGCCTATCTGCTGCTATTCGGCGAAATCGGCGACGGCGAATGGGAGCTGCGCGTGGGCGTCGATCAGGTGTTCTGGGGCGTTACCGAATCGCAGCACTTGGTGGATATCGTCAACCAAGTCGATTTCGTCGAACATCCGGCCGGAGAGGCCAAGTTGGGGCAACCTATGGTGTATTTCACTTGGTCTAGCGATTGGGGTGTGATGGAAATACTAGGTCTGCCCTATCACCGCGCCCGCACCTTTCCGGGCCGAGCGGGTCGCCTGCGCCTGCCGCTCGTGGTAGAAGCTGAGCATATCGAGTACGAGAGCGAGGCCAAGGAGCGGCATGTGGATTTCGCCGCTCGCTACAGTCACAGTTTTGGGCTTCTCGATCTGGGGGTGAGCGCATTCGATGGCACCAGCCGGGAGCCTGCTCTGAAGCTACTCTTGGACCGTAGTGGCACGCCAGTCTTAGGTCAGTACTACGCGCAGATCCGCCAGTTTGGGCTGGACGCTCAGCTAACGGTCGGCTCTTGGTTGTTCAAGCTGGAGGCCATTCAGCGCGCCGGTGCTCGCAACCTTGTCGGCAGGGAAGAGGATTACGTTGCGTCCGTTTTTGGCGGCGAGTACACGTTCTATTCCGTTTTTGGCTCGGCTGCTGATCTCAGCCTACTCGGCGAATGGAATTACGACGGACGAGGTCGCAATGCGACTCCAAGCCGCTCGCCCAATACGCTCGAAAACGATCTCTTCTTCGCCGCTCGCCTTGCGCTCAACGACGTTCAGAGCAGCGAAATTGTCGCTAGTATGCTGGGGGATGTGAACCGTTCTACCCGCGCACTGGCTGTCGCGTTGGAGCGGCGTATCGCTGATCGGTGGTCCGCGAACCTAGAGGCGATCTATCTTCTCAATATCGACCAAGCGGAGATCCACTACGAGACCCGACGCGATAGCTTCGTTGATCTGAGCTTGGTGTATAATTTCTAGCGCGTAGCCCATCCGGTCAGGCGGCGAAATTCAGCGCTCGCCCACAGGATGCGGCTCGTCAATAGTGATAGCGCGCCTGCAAGAAATCTATACGTCCTTCGCTTACCATATACACTAGGCGATGTTCTTCCGTAAGGCGTCGCGACCAAGTCCCGGATGGGAGGTATTTGAGCGGTTCTGGTTTGCCGATACCTGAGAATGGGTCGCGGAGCACGGCCTGTATCAGATCAAAGGCACGCAGCGCTATTTTGCGGTTGGTCTGTACCCAGTAACGCAGATCTTCAACGAACTCAGGATGGAATATCCCTACCCATTCGCGAGTGGCGGGGGCGTCCTTTCTTTTAATTTTCTTCTTCGACAAGACCGACTTCCCGGCGCAGCTCTTCTACGGAAATAGGAGACAACGTCTGGCTCTGTGCACGGTTGATTGCTGTGAGGAGGCGTTGGGCGTTTTTGGGCGATCTGAGGAGATGAGCGGTTTCGAGGAGGCTGGCTAATTCGTCGGCTGAAACCAGCGCGACGTCTTCGGCATTGCGCCGTCGTATGATCACGGGCTCGCGGGTGGAGGCGACTTCGTCGCAGAGCGATGCGAGTGCGGTTCTGGCTTGGGTATAGGTCGTAACGGTGGTCATTTGATTCTCCTGTGATATGTACCTATTTACTGTACATGTTGTGAAAATCCTGTCAAGTTTGTTCCGAAGGCTCTTTTTTGCGGATACCTTTGTCGCCTAAGAAGCAACTATAAGGTGATCATGGAACGGAATGGAGAAAGCTGCGTGCAGAAGGCTGCTGCTGGCGACTCGGCGGCGTTTGGTTTGCTCGTTGAGGAACACACGCCGTGGCTGCTGGTGCGGCTCACCCGCAGGCTGGGCTCGCAAGAGGCGGCAGAGGACGTCCTACAGGAGGCGTTTATTGCCGCGTACCAGCAGTTAGCGGAGCTGCGCGCTCCCGAGCGATTCGGCGCTTGGCTGTGCTCGATTGCGGATAACAAAGCGCGCATGTGGCAGCGGCGTCGTATCACGCAACTCAATCTGCTGGATCAGCTCGACTTGGCGGCACCGCCCGAGCAGGAGAAGCAGGAGATCAGGGCGCTGGTGCGAAAGGCGATCGGGCGATTGAGTGATCCCCACCGAGACGT
The DNA here is from genome assembly GCA_022825835.1 of Candidatus Latescibacterota bacterium. Lineage (GTDB taxonomy): Bacteria > Latescibacterota > UBA2968 > UBA8231 > UBA8231. The sequence goes on along the minus strand of JAJDVZ010000141.1, from coordinate 6,082 downwards.
GATCGTCCACCACTACCTCAAGGGCTATTCGTATCAGCAGACGGCAATCTTGCTGGACCTCCAAACTGGAGTGGTAAAGAGCCGTCTGCAAAAGGCCCGCAAACGCCTGCAAAAGGAGATCATGGCGATGGCGGAATCCAGTACTGCCCAAACATTCAAACTTGGCCCGGACGATCTGGCCGGACTGCGTCACGTAGCTCGCTTCACAAGCGACGATCCCAAGCGGCCCATTCTGCACTGCGTCTGTCTCGACGCTGGCGGCAGAGTTGTCGCAACGGACGGCTCGCGGCTGCTCAACTGGTCGAGTAAGGGGCTCGCGTCGCTGCCGGCTCCGATGATTCTCGATTCGTTGCATCCTGAGATTATCCCGGAGACGGACTCGGCGACGCTGATTCTCGAAGAGGAATCAGCCACGTTGCAAACTGCGGACGGCCGCAGGATGACGTTCCCTGCAACTCCGGGACCGTACCTCAAGTACCAAGAGGCCGTTGGCACTCCCGGTCCGATCTTGGCGGTCGTGCGCAGCGAGAGTCTGATAGCCTGCTTGGAGGAGATTGAGCCATTCCTCAGAGAGTGTCACGAACTAGTGAAAAGCGGCTGGGAATACATGCCCCGCGTACAGATGCGGGTGTCGAGCGCAGAGGGGAGACTGGCGTTGAGAACGACGCGGGATCAGGGATTCAGTCGGACCGAGGAAAGTGCGGACGATTTGCACGGCGACGACCTCCCGGACTGGGAACATTCCGTGAGTTGCCCTGCTGATGTGACGAACATCGAGGATGGAGGATCATTCCACGTCGATCTCAATCACGACTTTCTCAAGACGATTGTAGAGGCACTGAAAGACGCGGGAGAGGAGATACGGATATATTTTAACCATAGTGAAGCTCCCCTTCATTTTGAGTCGAGGGAGGAACGCCACGCTGCCGTGCTCATGCCGATGCGGATGGTTTCCTGACTTCCTTCTTGAATATTCTGCCGAACTCGCTTTACCATTTTGTCTAACTCGACACCTCAAGAATATCATTTTCCCTTCCATTGTGGTTTGCGTTTTTCGGCGAATGCCTGCGGCCCTTCGGCGTAGTCCTCCGACAGCCGCAGGCGGCGCACGGCCGTCAGGTCCTCCAGTTGGCACTGCGCCTGGGAGATGGGGGACTCGATGGTGTGCAGCGCCACCTGCTTGGCGGCTTGGACGGCGAGGGGGCCGCACTCTAGTACCTCGGCGGCCCAGCGTTCGGCCGTGGCCATCACGGGTTCGTCGTCGGCTACTTCATTGACCAAGCCCATGGCTAGGGCTTCCTGGGCCGAGAATAGCTTGCCGGTCAGCAGCATGCCCATAGCCAAGTGGTAGGGGATGCGGCGTGGTAGTTTGAGCACGCCGCCGGCATCGGCTAGCAGGCCGCGCCGGGCCTCGGGAAAACCAAAGCGGGCGCTTGCGGCTGCTACGATCAGGTCGCAGTGCAGCGCCAGTTCCAGGCCGCCGCCGATGGCATAACCGTTGACTGCGGCGATGATCGGCTTGTAGCAGCGGTCGAGGATGTGGACCGGGGAGTGGACTGGGTTGCGGAGCTGATCGTCGTCTGTTTGTTCGACGCGGTATTTCAGGTCCGTGCCAGCCGAGAAAGCGCGCTCGCCAGCACCGGTGAGAATGGCGACCCAGACTTGGTCGTCGGCGATGAAGTCGTCCCAGGCCCTAGTCAACTCGGCGTGGGCCGGGGGATGCAGGGCGTTCATCACTTGCGGGCGATTTATCGTCACATAGGCGATGCGGCCCTTTTTCTCGTAGAGGATGTGTTCGAATGGTGGGGTCATGTGGTCTCCTTACTGGATGTTCTTCAAGAGAAGATACAGATCGGCCAGCCCTTCTTGCGAGCTAGACGCGCTAACCGGATGTCTGGATTGACAACGACTGGGTGGGAGACCGCGGCCAGCAAGAAGCGATCGTCGAAGGCGTTTCCGTAGGCCGTGGATTCGCGCAGGTCGAATTCGTATGTGCGCGCTACTTCGTCCGCTTGGCGGACCTTTTCACGCCCGGATACGCGCGCGCCGTCCAAGTCGCCCGTCAAGCGTCCCTGCTCGCAGGCTAGCTTGGTGCCAACGACAAAATCCAGATCGAGAAGATCCTTCAAGGGTGCGATCAGGATCTCCGGCGCTCCCGATACGATGCCGAGACAATCTCCAGCGGTGCGATGGGCGGTGATCAGACGCTGGGCCTGATCGGGGATGCGGCGAGTTAGTTGCTGTTGACAGAAGGTTTCTGTCGTTTCCGCAAGCAGGTCCATTTCGATGTCGCCGAAGTAGGTCTTGTTGGATTGGATGCCGCGAGTAGGGATGCGGACGGCCCAAGACAGGAACGTGCGAACCGCCTCTGGGGCAGTCAGTTTGCCAGTCGTCAGCGCGAAGCGGATAAATTCTCTTTCAGCGCTGGTACCGGGCAACAGCGTCCCGTCTAGATCGAATATCGCGGCTTGCACGGTACTGGCTAATCTCGCAGCAGACCGGGAAACATTTTGCGGAACAGAACGTCTTGGCTGTCCCATATTACCGGGACGCCCCGCACTAGGCACATCACCACCGTCAGCCAGACGATTGCCTCTCCGACTAGAACTAGCAACTCCGTGGACACTCCGATTGACCAACCGTACTCGGCTTGGCCGGACTGGATCAGCAGCACAGCACCCAGATAGACAAACACGACGGCCTTGGTAAAGCCGTAGAGCGCCCGACTGAAGCGAGAGCTCACGAGTGCCTTTGCCCATCGGCTCTGCATCATCGTCTTACTACCGAAGGCGGTTTGGCCCGCTTCTATAAAGGCGAGCGTCCGCAGCCAGTCGATGAGAAAACTGCGGGCGACGACGATGGCCGCAGCCCAGAAGCTGGCCATGCCAATCGAGGCAAAATAGACCCAAAAGACGTTTTCGACGATGCGATCTCCGGCGATGTCAAACATCGCGCCCAGATCGGATTCGATGCCGAGGCGGCGGGCAATGATGCCGTCGAGTGCGTCCATGTAAAGGGTGGCGATGGTCAGCAAGACCGCTATACCACAGGCGATGGTGTTGACTTTGTACAGCCCAATCACCAAAAACACCAAGAATATTCGGATTAACGTCACGAGATTTGCTTGCATGTTCACCTCCCTCGAAATGCAAGAATATCGGCTAGCGATAGGAATGTCATTATAATATGGAAAAAAATGGCAGGTGCCGATGAAAAACTACAGTGTCAGAATGATCCGCGAGCACATGGAAAATATTCCGCAATTCCCGATCCCCAAAGGGTTTGTCATGCGGAATTACCGGCCAGATGAAGGGGCTATCTGGACGCGGATTCAGCGAGCGGCGGAACCGTACTTCGACGTTGACGACCAGCTTTTTGTGCGCGAATTCAAACGCGATTTTGGGGCACTGGAGGACCGAAGTTTTTACCTGACCACCGATGCTGGCGAAGAGATCGGGACTATCACAGCGTGGTGGCAGCCCGATTTAGACGGCGAGGATTGGGGCCAGATTCACTGGGTTGCAATTCACCCGGACTATCAGGGACGCGGGCTTGCCAAGCCGATGATGTCTGTGGCGATGGCGTATCTAAAGCGATTCCACGAGCGCAGTTTTCTCGGCACCTCAAGTGGGCGGATTCCCGCCATCAAAGTGTATCTCGATTTCGGATTTTACCCAGACCTTGAGCGAGAGAATAGCCAACAGGCTTGGACGGAAGTCGCGTCCGTTTTGCAACATCCGGTTTTAAGGGCCTGTGGTTTTTAGCCAAGGCGAGTGTCCGCAGCCCAGATGCGGACCATACCAATCGAGGCAAAAGTCCACCGAGGAGGATTGTCTATTAGTCCCCCGTCCTCGGCGGCCAAGTAGCGAAGTACTCGGGTGCCCAGCGTCTGGCGAGGTGGTAGTTGCGTTTGTGATAGGACCCGGCGGGCGGAGCTGTCTCGGCTTCGATATAGGCTTCGGCACCGGTTAGCTGGGGGAACTCCAAAATCCAGACAAATTCGCCTTCGGTGTTGGTCCCGAGTAGGCGGAAGGTTTCGCCGTGGGTGAGGTCGTGCTCCCGGGCTACCTCTTGTAGTCGCTGCTGACGCTCCGCGTCGCCGCACACTTGATCGGAGCCGCGACGCCAGTCGCCGAAGGCGAGCACGACGATTGAGGTGGGATTGACGGCTAGGGGTGGGATTACGTGTGGATCCGCGTCGGGAGCGACGGGGGGTTCGGGCTTGCGGGGTAGCCAAGCTAGGCTTTCTGGTTGCCAGCGGCGGGCGAGGGAATAGTCGTAGAAGCCGTAGTGTCCGTACGGAGGCTCCGTCTCCGCCGCCATCCAGGCCTCGGCACCGGCTAGGTCTGGGAATTCGATGGTCCAGAAGCGCTCCCAACTGTTTTGGGGTGCCAGCAGGCGGTAGCCGTGTATGCCGATCAGGCCATGGCGCTCGGCGACCGATAGCATTAGGTCCACGTGCTGGCGCTCGTAGTCGCGCCGCTGGGCCTCGTCGAGCCGATGCCACTGGGGCAAGCGTCCACCTCGGAACAAAATGACGATGCTGTCGCCCTGCGACGAATCGGTCATGCGTACCCTCCTGTTAGATTACGCCAACTCGTCAATCAGCTTGCGGATGTTGGCGTAGTTCGTCTGCATGGCTTCGAGCCGCGAGCCGCTTGCCGGTAGGAAGTGGGTGGCGATCGACAGGACGACGTCGCAGCGGTTGTCGCGCAGGTTGCGCAGGATCGTCGGGTAATCGATGTGGCCCTCGCCGATGGGCGTGTATTCGAATTCGAGCGTGGAACCGTTTATGGTGCGCAGGTCTTTGGCGTGGACGCCGTGCAGGTAGGGGCGCAGGTTTTCGAAACCAGCGGTGGCGTTATCGACTTCGCCGCAGTTGTAGTTGTCGGCCGGACACCAGAGCACCTTGAAGCGCCGCGAGCCTACGGCTTCGACGATGCGGCGGAAGTTGCGGCTGGTGTTGCCGTAGTTCCACTGCATCATCAGGAAGGCGATGTCGACGTCGTGTTTTTCGGCGAGGTCGGCGAACATGGAGAATGCCTCGACCAGCTTTTCCATGTCGCCGTCGGAGATGATGCCGCCGCGCGTTGCCCAGCGCATGGGCCAAGTGGGCTTGCCGCCGGTGTACTCGGCCGGCCAAGCGAAGCTGCTGCAACCGACCGCACCGATCCCCAAGCGGGCCGAAACTTCCATTGCTCGTTCCAGCTTGGTGAAATGCTCCTTGAACTGGGCGTGTTCGAGCATTTTGCCCGGCTCAAGCTCGGCGAGATGCACGGTCTTGAACAATCCCGCGCCGTCGAGCAGGAAAAATTCGAGACCGTGTGCGGCGACCTGTTCGGCGGCTTGGTCTATCTCGGCATCGGCAAGCTCGTAGAGGCTGCGGTTGTTGGAGTGGGTGCCGCACCAGACGTAGTGCGCGCCGAGGTCGCGCGCTGTGGCCAGCGATTGCTCGAAGGGCTGCTGCAACTCTCCGAGGTACATCCCCATCTTGAATTCGTAGTGGTCGCTCATGATTTTCCTATCCCCGCGATGGTTCGGGCATCTCGGCCCGCGCCTTCGCTGCTAGTTCTTTGAGGTGGCCGTCGTTGGCCATGCGCTGTTCGAGATGCACCATGCGGCGTTTGCTCGCCGTGGCGAGCATGGTCTCGCCGTACGCGCGCTCCGCCCAGAAGCGGGCGAGTCCTGCGATGTCCTGTTTGACGAGGTCGATCTGCTCGTCGGGCACGCGCACCATGCAGTTGATGGTGAACATGCGGCGACGGCCACTGCCGCCGAAGGCCGCGTGTTTGAGGTTGTGCTGGAAGACGACTAGATCTCCGGGGACGATTTCGAGCGCGACGGCTGGGACTTGGTCGCCGGAGATGCCCCATTGCTCCTGCGATTGCTTGACGTTCGCTTCAAGCGTCTCGGCGTACTGGTCGCCGCGGCGGTGGCTACCCGGGATCACGCGCAGGCAGCCGGTGTCGCGGGTCAGGTGGTCGAGGTAGAAGGCGATCTTGACGTGGCGGATTTCCTTCTGGTAGCCGTCGGAGTGCCACCGGGTGTCGCCGGCGTAGTAGTTGCCGTCGGAACCGCTGTA
>JAJDVZ010000014.1:0-28063 GCA_022825835.1 Candidatus Latescibacterota bacterium | reverse complement strand
GTGGTTTGGACGACCAACGCCTCTAACAAGCGGCGCTCGCGGCGGGTAAGAGAAAACTGAGTCATAAGTGGCCTCCAAGCATACAACTAAGCTGAGAGGACAAGGGAAAAGTGTCAACGGACTTTTTGGTAACTACTTAGTAACGGCGGGAACAGAGCTAAATGCTTCGTCAAAGGCCGGATTGAAAATCTCTTTTGTAATCCACTCAATCACGGGTACGCAGACCGCATCGCCGAACCCAAACAGCATTTGATTAGATTCAAGGTGTGGGCCAAGAACATAATCATCAGCCCCCATCAAGCGTGCATTTTCTCTACCACTCAGCAGACGGGCATCATATCGACCTTTTCCTGCTCTGAGCAAAATTTGCCTTGCACTACCCCCCTTGGGCGTGCGGAGACACCCCGCAATACCATCTGTCCTCAGTTCAGCGGTGGACTGCTTCTTGCCATTGCGTATCCTCATACGCCTAAATACAGTTCCGTATGACCAAAATGGTTGATCCATCATTTCGTGGACTTTTTCTTGATGCCGTTCAAACATCTGATTGTACAAATAGGACGACCGATCTTCAGGCCACCATTCTTCGTTGAGATCGACAATATCAGCGAGATCAGAGGAACGTCTAGGCAGTGGAGGTAAAGAATACAGATGCCAAGTTAAGTCTGAATGTGAGCGGATGAAGTTAGTAATTCTTGGAGGGCGAGCAGTATTTTTTTGCTGAAGAATAATTTCTTGCTCTAAAATATCTTGGTGGCCAGCCAAGAGGTTACCAATAATAAAGAGTCTGACCCTGCTCTGGGGCACAAAGTGAGAGGCATTGATAAGCAATATATCGAGCGCATAGCCTAGTTCGCACAAAGCAGAAAGGGCTACTTCGAGATCGTGCCCTCCCTTAGATGTAAGCATACCCTCCACGTTCTCAAGCAGTATAAACGGTGGAGGGTGATTTGTTTTCATTTCTCCCAGAATTCTTACAAATTCCCAAAATGAAGACGTTTCTTTTCCAGATAAACCTTCTCTGCTGCCTGCAACGGATACATCAGTGCAAGGAAATGAAGCATGGGCAAGGGCAACAGGAGGGATCTCCTCTCCGTCAACTGTGCTAATATCGCGCAGATGGTAGCTCCCTTGACCAAAATGTCCTTCGTAGAGCTGGCGCTTTTCATCACTGTAGTCAACGGAGTAAATAGTTGACCAACCAGCCTTTTCCAGTCCCAATTCTACCAAGCCAATTCCGGCAAAAAAGTCAGCTACTGTCTTTTCGGACATTATATTCTGCTGACTCTTCACGAACGGCATAAAATGGTCCCTCCAGAGGTTGGTTACCGATTTTTTCTATTATACTAATGGCAACCCTTATATATCGCGTCCCATTGCCCCGTTCAGCGGCACTTACGTTCGATTGGGTTGAGCCAATTTTTTTGGCAGCTTCTGCTTGATTTAGTCCGGCCTTTTCCCGGACCTCTTTAGCGAGCTTGCCCAAGGTATTGAGATTCATGTATTTCATCTTGAATACATCATAGTCAATATGACTATGCGCGTCAAGCCCACAATTCGGAAAAAATTCAAATTGTAGCTTGGAGCATCCCGCAGTAAGTTGGTGGGTTTTTATTATTTGTATGCTGCGTTATTTTATGAAGAATGCGCCGACACACCGGAACGAAATCAAGGAAGAAAGGGAACCCAACATGCGAATGAGTCGGCTTTTCAGCCAGACCTTGCGCGACGTCACCGCCGACGTGGAAGTCGCCAGCCACCAGCTCTTGTTGCGGGCTGGCTTTATCCGCCCGCTAGCCAGCGGCATCTTCAGCTACTTGCCCCTGGCGCAGCGGTCCATGCGCAAGATCGAGGACATTATCCGCTGTGAGATAGACGCCATCGGCGGCCAAGAAATCACCATGCCGGTGGTGCATCCGGCCGAACTCTGGCAGCGGACAGGGCGTTGGTACGCAGTCGGCACGGAGATGGGCCGTTTCCAAGACAAAAACGAGCGCGACATGGTGCTGGCCATGACCCATGAGGAAGTAGTAGCCGACTTAGTCAGCCGCGAGATCAAATCCTACAAGCAACTGCCGCAGTTAGTCTATCATATCCAGACCAAGTGGCGCGACGATCCCCGCCCCCGCTCGGGCCTCATCCGGGTGCGCGAGTTCACCATGAAGGACTCCTACAGCCTCGACGCAGACTGGGAGGGCCTCGAAAAGCAATACCGCGCCCATTACCAGCACTATTTCAACATCTTCCATCGCTGCGGCCTCGACGTCCTCGCAGTCCGCTCGGACACTGGGATGATGGGCGGCGAGCTGGCCCACGAATACATGTACCTGACGCCGATCGGCGAAGACACCCTACTCTTGTGCGACCACTGCGGGTACTCGGCCAATCGCCAAATCGCCACCTTCGCCAAGCAGGCCAATCCCGAAGAAGAACCCGCCGCGCCCGAGAAAATCGCCACACCCAATACCACGACCATCGAGGACCTAACCGCGCTGCTCGACATCCCCGCGCACAAGACCGCCAAGGCGCTCTTCCTGATGGCCACAGTCGGCGATGGTCGGGACAAGAAAGACGCGTTTGTACTGGCAGTCATACGCGGCGACATGGAAGTCAACGAGACCAAGCTGGCCAACGCAGTCGGCGCGCTTGAAATGTGGCCGGCGCGGGACGAGGAAATACGCGCTGTCGGCGCGGAGCCGGGCTATGGATCGCCCATCGGCGTCGAGGGAGCACTAGTCGTCGTCGATGACTCTGTGGCGTCTTCGCCCAACTTAGTAGCCGGTGCCAACGAGCCGGGCTACCACCTCGCCAACGTAAACCACGGACGCGACTATACAGCCAACGTAGTCGCCGATATCGCCGCTGCCCGACAAGGCGACTGCTGTCCTGACTGCGGCGCGGCGCTACGCGAATCGCGCGGAGTGGAAGTGGGCAACATCTTCCAGCTCGGCACCAAATTTACCGAAGCACTGGGCGGTGATTTCCTCGACGCCGAGGGCAAGGCGCAGCCAGTCGTCATGGGGTCATACGGGATCGGCGTGGGGCGACTGCTGGCCTGTATCGCCGAGGAGTACCACGACGAAGACGGCTTGGTGTGGCCCATTGCCGTCGCGCCCTACCAGGTCCACATCGTCCTCCTCGCTAAGGGCGCAGGCGCAGCGCAAGACGCGGGCGAGCAACTCTACGCCGACCTCGAGGAACGCGGCATTGAAGTGCTCCTCGACGACCGCCGCGAAAACCCAGGCGTCAAGTTCAACGACGCCGACCTGATTGGAATACCAGTGCGAGTGACAGTGGGGGATCGCGGTTTGCAGAAGGGAATTGTCGAGGTCAAACTGCGGCGCGAAAAAGAGCGGCGCGACACGCCGGTCGAGCAAGCGGTAGAGTACATAGTAGAACAAGTGGAGAAGTTACAACGCGAGTTAGACGAACGAGTAGTAGAAGTGGAGTACAAGGGCTAAGGTTTGCCTCCGCAGCCTGTAGGGGCAACTCTTGGAGTTGCCCCCCCGTCCCCCAACGCAAATCGGAGGTCATGGATAATGTTCGTCGAAGGCTACACCGACCAACTCAGCTACCAAGCCAACGAACAGGTGCGCTTCCACGTGTCCACCAGCGCGGACAAGTATGCGCTGGAAGTGACGCGAATCGGTGCCGAGCGCGAAGTAGTGTGGCGGCAAGACCAGCTACCTGGAGCAGCCTATCCAATCCCCGAAGACGCTTCTTCCAACGGCTGCGGCTGGCCGGTCGCCCACTCCTTGGAAGTGCCAGACGACTGGCGCAGCGGGTATTACGAGTTCGTACTACGCGTCGAAGACCAAGGCGGCAAATTCGTACAGCGAGGACGGCGCACGGCCGAGAGCCGGGGGTTTTTCATCGTCCGCCCCGCTGGCCCCACGAACGCTCGCATCCTCCTCCAGCTAGCCACCAATACCTACAGTGCCTACAACAACTGGGGCGGCTACAGCTTGTACAGCTATCACGGCCGCGGCGGCTTGCAGGGGCATCGCGTTTCCTTCGACCGTCCGATGGCCGGGCTGTTCGACCGCTGGGAACTCGACTTTGTCGAGTGGGCGGAAGGCGCTGGATACGCACTCGACTACTGCGCCAATTCCGACCTCGAATGGCATCCCGAACTGTTGGACAACTACCGGCTCGTGCTGAGCGTGGGGCACGATGAATACTGGTCGGCTCCCATGCGCGACCATCTCGAAGCCTACATCGCCGCCGGGGGCAACGCCGCGTTTTTCAGTGGCAACTCCGTATGCTGGCAGGTGCGCAGCGAGGACGAGGGCCGGGCGCTGGTGTGCTGGAAGCAACAGTTCAACATGGACCCAGCCTACGCCGCCGACGACTACGCAAACCTCTCGACCTTGTGGAGCCACCACCTCGTGGGCCGACCGGAAAACGAACTGACCGGCGTCGGCTTCCTCTACGGAGGCTATCACCTCAGCCACGGGCAATACATGGACGGGTCCGGAGCGTTTACAGTCCATCGCCCAGAACACTGGGTTTTCGCGGAAACGGGCTTGCAGCGTGACAACACCTTCGGCGGCGAGCACACCATCGTCGGCTACGAGTGCGACGGCTGCGAGTACGAGCTGGAAAATGGACTACCAGTACCCAAAGGAACCTATGGCACCCCAGCGGACTTTACCATCCTGTGTACCGCCCCGGCGCGGTGGCACCCAGACGACAGCGTGTGGTACGAGCGCTGGGAAAAGGGCCGGGAGGGCGCGGCGGTCATGGGCCTCTACACTCGCGGCGGCACAGTATTCACGACCGGGACAACCGACTGGTCGCACGGGCTAAAAGGAGACGCGACCGTCGCTCAGATCACCCGCAACGTCCTTGACCGACTGGGTCAATAGTGGCCGGAGGTTGTCCGGCCCGAGATTGCGCAGAAATGGACACTAAAAAAATCGAGGAATTAATGAATGAGCGGTATTTGGTGACAGGAGCACTCGGCTGCGTGGGTGCATGGGCGGTTCGCCGGCTAGTCCGCGAGGGGCTGCCGGTGTGGACCTACGATCTGGGCGGCGATCCCTATCGGTTGAGGACGATCATGACGGACGAAGAACTGGATCAGGTGCGACTGCTCGAAGGCGACATTGCGGATCTGGATGAGTTCGAGCGAATCGTGATCGACTGCGGTATTACTCATATCCTGCATCTAGCAGCCATGCAGGTGCCCTTAGTTCGGGCTGATCCAGTGCGCGGGGCCAAGGTAAACGTCGTGGGGAGCACCGTCGTCTTCGAAACGGCCGCGCGTCATCGCGACCAGATCCAGAACTTGGTCTTTGCAAGCTCGTTTGGGGTGTACGGCGATCCAGAAGCGTATCCTCCGGGGCCGCTCGCCCACGACGCGCCGTTGCTGCCTCCGACTCTCTACGGGGTGTTCAAGCAGTGCAACGAAGGCACGGCTCAGGTCTATTGGCGGGAGCAGTCGGTCCACAGCATTGGTCTGCGCCCGTGCGTAGTGTACGGACCGGGTCGCGACCAAGGCTGGACCTCCACCCCGACCAAGGCCATACTGGCCGCCGCGCTCGGCCGCGAGTACGAGATCACCTACGGCGGCACCCTCGTCTATCACCACGCCGATGATGTCGCCGCCGCCTTTATCGCCGCGGCTAGGACCAAGCTGGAAAGTGCCCCAGTGTACAACCTAGGGGGCAGCACGGTCTCCATGGCCCAAATCGTCGCTGCAATCGAGGAGGTTATCCCCGAGTCGGCGGGCAAAATTAGATTCGACCCAACGCCGCTGCCACATCCCTCAAGCGCCGATGACGCCGCCCTAAACCAAGCCCTCGGGCCTCTTCAGTACCGATCGCTGGTCCAGGGAGTCCGGGATACGGTCGAAGTCTTCCGCACCGCCTTGGAGGCCGGTCGCCTCGACCTCGAGCGGGCACTGCGCACTTAGAAGCCGTCAGGGCAAATAACTTTCTTAGAGGAGCACGGCCTACGTGAAAATCACAGGGATTAAATCCGTCATGATTCAGGGCATTCCCTGGACGTGGACGCTGGTCAAGGTGGAAACGGATGAGGGAATCTGCGGCATTGGCGAAGCGCAGTTGCCCATCGGCGTGCGAGACATTCTCACGCGCATGGAAGGGCTGCTCGTCGGCGAGGATCCCCGCCATCCGGTCCGACTGGCGCAAAAAATCTATCGCAGCCTGATCGGTGCCGGGTCCTCGGGAGGAAGTATCGTGCTGGCCTTGTCGGGAGTCGAACTAGCGCTGTGGGACCTGCACGGCAAGATGACGGGCCTGCCCTTGTGGCAGCTACTCGGCGGCAAGTACCGAGACCGGGTGCGCATCTACGCCGACACGGCCCGACCCGGCGACCGCTCGCCCGCAGCCTATGCCGACGGGGTGCGCCAGCGCGTAGAGGCCGGGTACACCGTCGTCAAAGTCGATATCGACAACAGCGCTCCAGGGGAGTACCGCAAAGATCACCACAACCGCGCCCTGTCCAGGGCCGAGGTTGACTACATGAGCGCCGTCAGCCACGCAGCCTACGAGGCCCTGCCCGCCGATGTTGAACTGTGCCTAGATATGCACTGGAGTTACCAACCAGCGGACGCACTCAGAGTGGCCCGAAGGCTGGAGGACATCGACATCCTGTGGCTCGAAGATCCGACCCCACCGGAAAATCTCGACGCCCTAAAGTACGTGACCGACCACACCTCTGTGCCCATTGCCTGTGGTGAAAATCACTGGATGAGTCATGGGCTCAGGCCCATGATCGAAGACCGGGCCGCGGATATTATCACGCCCGACATCCCTCGCTTCGGCGGGGTGCAGGAAGGCAAAAAGGTGGCCGAGTTGTGCGAGTTGCATTCGCTGGCCTTTGCGCCGCACAACATCTGCACGCCCCTAGGAACCGTAGCTTCCGCGCACGTGTGCGCCAACGCGCCGAATTTCCTGGCGCTGGAACACCACGGTCTCGACTGTCCTTGGTGGGACGATATCGCGCTGGATTGGGGCGGCCCCGTAGTCGATCGCGGGTACATCACCGTGCCCGACCGGCCGGGGATCGGGGTGGAGTTAAACGAAGAGCTGCTACGCGCCCATATGGTTCCCGGTGAAGTGTGGTGGGATTGAAGGCACTAGCCGCTTGGCACCTCCCACTTTTCCCGTTCCCACTGCTTCTGCCCAATTCGCTCGACGTATTCCTTCCCCTTGTGCTCGGTCAGCCAGCCCTTGAGGGGAACATCCTCATCTGTCGGCTGCCACCACCCTTTGACATCCACTCCATCGCCGAGCAATTGCCGACGTATTGGACTGCACTTGGCGAGGATTTCAGCGGGCATCAGGTTGTAGTCGAGGCCGCGCAGCCAGCGATAGCTATACCCCAAAAACAGCACCTTCCGGGTCGTCTCCGAGGTATTGATCCCGCGCGCGTGCCACATTCGTCGGTCGAACAACACGGCCGTTCCCGCCTTCACCTGAACCTGCATGGCATCGGCAAAATCGGGTGGATGATCCCCCTTGTGGCTTTCGGGAACAATCCTAATCCCCCCTCTCTCCGGCTCGCTGATGTCAGTCAGCCAAAATCCAACCTTTAGCGACAACCTCGGTTGAGGACGCTCCATTTCGGGGACCGGCCGGCCGCCGTCTTGGTGCCATCCTCCCGGCTTCAGATTGACGCTACTTTTGGATTCGGGTGGGTAGTAGATCAAATGCGAGATGTAGTGCTGGACGTTCCAGCCGAGAATATCCCAAATCAGCGGGAACGTCTTGGGCCAATCGAGCAGTTCGAGAAAAACATCATCCTCGACAATAGTCCTGAATTTCGACAGCAAGGCATTGGGTGCCAAGCCACGCTCCGCCCTTTCCTCGGCATCGACGCGATCGCCGGCCTCCAGCAACCGGCCCAGCATGTCATCGTCGAGCGCATCCTCGACGATCAAGTATCCCTGCTGCTCAAAATGGTCGCGCTGTGCATCGGTCATGCAGTACTGCAAGCAGCTTGGGTCCATGGGTGTCACCTCTATGAATTAGTACCGCCGAACCGCCAATTTCGCGCGGCATTTTGCGAATGTAGGAATCTCATGCCACCATACCGAATTGCCGCCGCACCTCGCCGGTCCCGACGAATTGCGACAGTAGCCGATGGTTCTGCCGTTCGTACCGGATCTTCCCCGCAATGATCGCCGGATGCACCTGCAACACGTTCGCCAGATTCATCACCGCCATGGAGGTCGGACGATCGCGAACCGCGCTCGCTTCCCACGCAGCCCACGGAATGAGCGCCTCCTCTGCCCATTCATCGGCCTGCGCCTCCTTCGGGTTTTCCCTCTCCCCTTCCACGGTGCGTAATGTCAGGTCATCGAAGAAAGCAACACCTTGGTTGTGGTCCATATGGCGACCTACATGAGCCAGTTCGTGCAATAGGCAGAACCAGAAATGGTCAATCCGGTCATAGCGCAAGGTCAATCCGATCACAGGCCGACCATCGCCGAGCCGGAGCGCTGCCCCATCGAGATATGTTCTCGGTAGGTGCCGCTCGCTGTGCCCGGCTGCCGGAGAAGCACATCTGCCGGGATTCCGAGATGCTCATGGAGCGCACGCGCCATCGGCATCGTCATGGCCCGCTTGCCGGAAAGAACCTCCGACACTTTCGCACGACTCCCGATAAAAGGGATCAGGTCGCGCGGGCTCAGGCCTCCTTGATCCATGCGGAACTCAATGGCCGCGAGGGGACTTGGATACCCCATCGGCTCGTGCTTGCTCTCATACAACTCAACGAGATCGACCAAGACATCAAGTTCGTCGCCCTCCGAGCTACCGGGAGCCGCATCCATGAGTTCGTCAACCCGGGCCAGCGCGGCCTCATAGTCCTTCTCAGTCCGAATCGGCTTGACATTCGCCATCTCTAAACCTCCTTCGCGTCCACAGCGTCATACGCGGCGTGTGTACCCACAAAGCGCACATAGACGATGCGGGACTCGTATTTGATTTCCGCCACGAGTCGGTAGTCGTTGCCCTTGAAGGCTCACGTGCGGCAGCGGGCGCGCGACACTGCTCTGCTCCTGCCAGCCGGTACCAGCGACCACGGGACGCGCGCCAAGGACTGGCGGCTGCTCGTCAACGCCAAGATTGAGGTGGATGCATGATTCCACAAAATGCGATCAGATTACGACCAAGGACTCTTCCCGTGCCCCTCTGGCGGCTGCCAAAGGTACGGACTTGTCGAGCGTGACCGATCGAGCACCGTGTGCGACAGCAAGTGCCAGAAGGTAGATGTCTGTCAATCTCCGAGGACCCAACAAGTGTCGGCGGTCCACCACTGCATCGTCAAGCAAGCTAATGTCGTCCGCGACAAATAGGTGGTGCGGCGTGGAAACCGCTACACGCAAACGCGCCACTGCTTGGGCAATGTCCAAAGCGTTTGGATACCGAGGTTGGGAAAGGATGCGTACGCAACCGTTCTGCGTCAGGGGGCAAGATGCCCACCCCTGTTCGATATGAGCGGTGAACCAATCCGACACCACCTCGTGATCGGCATGATTCTCGTCGAGTAAGGCGATCAGCACATTGACGTCAAGCAGCGCTCTCACGAATCAAATCCCCAACTCTTCGCGAAGTTCATTGACAAGCTCGTTTGTGACGGTGTAGCCGCCCGCAGGTATGGGCTTGAAGCCATATATATCCCGCTTTGGCCTACCCACAGCTTCGGGTTCCACCCGCGCTGCTAGTGCTTCGCGCATGAGTTCCGACACCAGCTTCCCGGCCGTCTTCTGGTCGCGCTTGGCGAGTTTCTTCGCCACCGTAAGGACATCATCGTCAATATCGAGAGTAATGCGCATTGGGTATTCCTTTCCGATTAGAGCGTCTCACCACCGGGCCGTTTTATAAACGGACTTTGAACTGGGCGGGATCCTGTCCTACATGCTCAATGATACGTCTCGCATACTTAACGATACTTGGATGGTTAGCGTGTGTCTCAATATAGAGGGATTCTATTTTTTTGCGGGCCGAAAATGGCTTACCATCCGAGTGGGTTGGAGCGGTAGATATGAGGTAGCGCTTGGCGCGTTTACTATCACCAACCTTAAAGGGACAATGGCTCACGTTCAATGTCGCAAGAAGCTGTCTGCAATAACTGTAGGAACGAAGGAGTCAAATTTACTCCCTGTTTGACCAGTGAGCAAGCACATCGGATCGAACCTTGCTCAGCTTCTCTATTTCCAAATCTGTCATGTTTTTCACCTCCCCCACTCCTCCTCCGGCACCTCCGAATAATCCTGCGGCTCGTACCCAATCGCCTTTTTCCCGTGCTCGACGTCGTAGAGCGGCCAGTTGCTACCCGACACCCCAAAGACGATTTCAAACTTCACGCCCGGATGAATCAGCGCCTGCTCAAAAACCCGCACGCAATCGCCGTGGCTGAGATGGTGCGGGTGTTCGGGTTGGTCGCGCTTGAGGTTGAAATTGCCGATGCGCACGCAGACAAATTCCATGTCGTGCTGATGGGCAAAAGAGTGGGCCAGACCCTCGCCGAAAATCTTGCTGACCGTGTAGATACCCACCGGAGTGGTAGTCATATCGACCGTGCGGCGGATGTTGCGCGGATAGAGCGTTAAGACCCCGGCGCGGCTGGCATAGGCGATGCGCTTGACGCCGTTTTGGCGGGCGGCCTCAAAGACGTTGTACGTGCCGATGAAGTTGCTCTGCAGCATGGGATCCCACTCGTTGCCGCCGGGCAGGCCCCCAATGTGGGCAATGGCGTCCACACCGCGAGTAGCCTCTAGCATAGAGTCAAAGTCGGTGAGGTCAGAGACGACGGTATCCGTGAGACCGGGCATAGGCACGCGGTCATGGCCGCGCACCTCGTGGCGGTCCTTGAGGCCGCGGGCCACGTTAGAGCCGACGCTGCCGGCCGCGCCAGTTACGAGTATGCGCATAGTAGTTTCCTTTCGTTAAGAGGCATTTTTAACATTCCTCGTGCTGTTCAGAACGAGGGCAACCACAAGGATTGCCCCTACGCTCGGTGCAGGATGATAATCGGGGCCTCGGGTGGGCAGCCGAAGCGGAAGGGCAGCCAGTGCCCAACGCCGGCCGTGGTATAGAGCTGAGTGCCGCCCTTTTCGTAGTGTCCCCAGATATAGCGCTCGGGAAAAAACGGCTCAAAAAAGCTGCGCCCGGCCATGCCTAGCTGGAAGCCATGCGTGTGACCGGCCAAAATCAAGTCGGCACCTGTGGGCGCGGCGTAATCAAGGGCTTGCGAGCGGTGACTCAGCAGCACAGTGAAGGCATCGCTCGGCGACGCGCTTACGGCCTGTTCCACTGAGTTGCGGAGTTGCACATAGGACGCCGGACTGCGCAGGAAACGCGGGTCGTCAACCCCGCCGAGGTACAGAGTCGCCGCGCCCACCGGCACCGACAGCCCTTCATTCACGAGCAAGGGAATCGCAGTCTGGTCAAAGTGCCGACGAATGCGGCGGATGCCGCGCATGTACTCGTGGTTGCCCAAGCAGGCGTAGGTCCCAAGCCGGGTCGGCACGCTTTCGATCAGGCGCAGGGTCGCCAAGTACTCCGGGTTGCGGTCGCAGATATCGCCGGTAATCACGATCAAGTCCGGTGCGGCTTGAACCGTGCGCGCGAGCAGAGCTTCGAGGTCGGCGAGTTGGACGTACGGCCCAATGTGGATGTCGCTGAGATGGAGGATCTTTAAGCCCTCTAGCTCGGCGGGCAGGTCGGGATAGCGGATCGGCACTGTGGGCATCCGCGTGCGAGTATAGGAGGTGTAGATGCCGTGGCTGACGCCCACCGCTCCAAGAGCGGGTATCACAGCGAGGCCGCGGCTGAGAAAGCGCCGCCGCTCAACCGAACTAGGCTCTTCCGTCCCCCCTTGTCGCAAGCGGTCATAGAGCAAAACGCCCAAGACGACCGGCGTCATCAGCAGAGCGGCGTAAAAAATAAGCTCCATCACCCGCGCCTAGGACACCTCGCGCTCAGCGCCCAAACGCCACCACAGACAGAAGACGACCAAAAGAATCAGCAGCAACAGAATGCCAGCTTGCAACTGATAGGCCGGCGCAGACAGCGCGCCGAGGCTCTTGACGTCCGAGAGTACCGAGATAAACCCCAGTAACACGTAGGCGATGAGGTTGTTCCGCAAGAGCAAGACGATTGCAGCGACGATAAAGCCAATGCTGGTGACAAACGTCAACAACTCAAAGAGGAACTCGTCGAAGTGAACGGCGTTGCCGCCGGACATAATCAATCCCACCCCCAAGCCCGCCACGACTGCGTAGAGCCGCTTTTTTATTACGACGCGGCTATAGTAGAGCGCCAAGCCCGCGACAATCGGGACGAAGATAGCGTTCGTTACGCCGTCGGATAGGAAATTCCAAAAGGGCAAATACTGGTCCAATCCAGAGGGCAGGCCAAAGCCGAGGGTCGGGTCGGAGGCGACGAATCGGCTCTCTACATAGCCGCGCAAGTGCTGCCACGCCTCGCTGGTGACGAGGACCAACGCGACCCCGACGACTGCGTCGCGAAATTCGGGCACGCGCCGCGCAGCTCGCAGGCGCGCCGGCCAGTCTGGATAGAGGCTAGTGGCCAAGCCGAGGGCTGCGAGAATCGCCAAGCCGATCCCCAATCCGCCCAAGACAATGCTGAGTATCTGGGTGATGGTAAAGATCGACAGCGTGAGGCGGGTATCGTAAGCGCGTTCGACAACCGACAGGCCATTGAGAAATTCGAGTAAGAAGCAGGCCGCACCAATCGCGGCGATTTTAACCAGCGGAGACCAAACTATGCCCTCGTTCCGCACGCGGCGCACGAGCAGCCACAGGCCGTGGATCACCACTGCGGCAATTAAGACGATGAGCAGGCCGGAAAGCGCGGTCTTGAGCGTGGTGCTCTCTTCGCGCTCACGCCGCCAATCTTCGGGCACTTTGAGGAAGCGATAGACAGAAACTGGCTCGTCGCCGGCCACGTTGACCCGCACTCGATAGCGCAGTTCATCGACGTTGCGCGGGTCGCCCTCGATAGCTTCGAAGACGAAGCGGTGATCGCGGCGATTGGGCAGCTTTTCCGACGAGGATTCCTTGAGCTCCAATTGCTCGACTTCAAAGCCATAGGCACGCAGGTGCTCGACAGCTATTGCCTGCGCTTGTGCCTCTTCGAGGTCGGCACCCTCGGCCTCTTCGGCCAGCGAGTGATTTATGCTGTAAAGGGAGCCGTCTTCGGGATGGACGGCGACCTGGTATTCTTCTTTTTCGCCGTAGCGGAAAAAGCGCGTCACCCACAAGCTGGCCAACAGATCTTCTTGGTATAGGCGATTGACCACGGCCACCGAGTCGCGCTCTAGGATGTATCGAATCGCCATCGTGTTCGGCTGGTTTTGATAATAGGTGACCACCTCGTATGCCGAGGGATCCGCACCGGTCGCCGCTAGATTTTCAATGGCCTTGGCCTCGGCCTCCAGCCGCGTCAACTGAACATCGACAAAGTCGAGCGGCTTCTCGTAGTCGAGGGCGAAAAAGCCCAGCGAGACCACGACCACCGCGACGGCCCAACCTAGGCGTCGTTTAGACAACGGGGCATAGGCAAATGTAGGAGCCGGGGCGGCGGGCTGTTGCGCTGTAGGCTCGTCCGCGACCGCTTCCGAGGCGGGGGGTGCAGCGCTTTTGTTGAGCAAGGACGTTGGGTCGGCGAAGCGGCGCTGCCGCAAGTAGAGGACTATAGCTACCGCCAAGGGCAAGAGCATCAGGCCCGCCGACAAAGCCGCTGAAACGACGAAGTAATTATTGGACGAGCGGAAGAGGATTAGGGACGTGTACAGGGCGTCAATCGTATAGTGCCATACGAGAGGGGCGAGAATCCCAAAGCGGAGGAAGATATAGCCGACGACAATACCGGCGATGCCCACCTCAATGCCGCGAATGTAAAAGGGCTGCTGCGGGTAGTTAGCATGAGCAAATCCCCATATAAGGCCCGCGATGACGACCGCAACCCAGCGGAACTTGAGGTACTTGTGCAGGAAGGGAATCGAAAACGCCCGAGATATAAACTCCTCGGAGACCGCAGGCATAAAGCCGATCAACAGCACCATGATCCACGGGATATACGTGTTGACCATCTCGCTGTAGGGAATGTACGCCGGACCCCAAGCGCCGACCAATTGTTCGGCCGTGATGTAAAAGAGCACCTGGTAGGCCAAGAAGGCGGGGGTCATGGCCAAGCCGAGAATGGTGCCGAGGAGAAAGCGCTTGGTGCGCAGGCCCGCTGGCGTAAACTGGCCCCCGATTTGGATTTGATTCGCGTAGTACCGTCGGTACAAAGGCTCGGCCGCCGCCGTGAGAAAGAAGATGAGAATGCCTTGGGCAGCGGCGGCAAACAGACTGTTGAGCAACTGTCCCGTCAGAAAAGACCCATATGTATCGGTCGTGTCGTAGTTAAACGAGGTCAGCGGCAGATTGTTGAGTTCGGCCAACAGCGTCAGGACCGCGGCGATGGCCCCGAAAATCGCGGCGGTTTTCCAGCGGATGTCTCGGGCGCGGACCCCGCTAAAGAACGAGACCAGCATCGCCAGTATGGTCAGGATGAGCAAAGTCCCAGCCACCAAACCCGTGGTCTCATTGTGCGACCGCAACTCGGCGAAGTCGCGCTTCCAGGCCTCGGGAATTTTGAGATACTCGCCAAAGCCGCCGATCTGGTCGCCTTGCAGCCGCACGTAGAAGCGGTAGTGGGCCTCGCCAACGGCGAAGTCGCGCAACTTCCAGCTAAAGGTGTAGTCGATGCGGTTGGGTCGCTCCTGAGCCTGCGCCTCTACGAATTCGAGCGCGGCGAGATCGCGGCCAAGCTCAGCGGTGAGAAAGGTCTCGGCCAAGCGGCGGGCTTCGGCTTCTTCGAGGCTCGCGCCGGGCGCTTCTTCCTCGATGAGATGGCTAAAACTGACGAGCTCGCCAGACGTCGTAACCGTGGCTTTGAACTCTTCCTTTTCCAGCTCCCGCACCCAGCGGTTGCTCCAGCGCCACAACTGCACGGGATTGCCGATAACCTGCGTGGCCCCCTCCAGACCCAACTCGCGTTCGAGAAAGGTCTTGGTCTCGTTGTCGTAGCGGAAAATGGCGCTGTGGCGGTAGTCGGCCAGATCAAAGCCGCGAGCGGCGATAAAATCGACCGCCTGCTCCTTGGCCTCGTCGCGGGTGACGCGGAAGTCTATGGAGGCTTCGGGAAAGGCTTGGTAGAAGTAGTGAACTCCAACGGCCAAACTAACGGCGGCAATGAGCACGCAGCCGCCGATGAAGGCGAGGTCTTTTCTCGTTAGTCTTGTTTCCATCTGTCGTATGGGATTTTAATTGTGGAGAGGACGATTTTGCTGCATTCAACATATCAAAAGACTATGACTCAGACAAACCCGCCGCATTGACGCGCACAGCGGCATTTTGCAGATTCGCGGCCTCAAACCCTTAACAGAGGAGCACACGGTGGCAGCAAAAAAACAAGAGCATTTCCGCGTCGGTGTTATAGGCTATGGCGGCGCGTTCAATATGGGTCAGTTGCACTTGACCTCCATGGCCAAAAACGAGGGCGTAGAAGTGGCCGCGGTTTGCGAACTAGATCCCGAGCGGCGTCAAGTAGCCGAAGAGGACTTCCCCAGCATCAAGACCTACGGCCGCGTCGGCACCATGCTGCGCAACGCGAACTTGGACTTGGTGACGATCATCACCCCGCACAACACGCACGCCAAGCTAGCAGTGCAGTGCCTCGACGCTGGGGTCCACGTAGTCTGCGAAAAGCCTCTCGCCATCACCAGCGCCGAAGTCAAGCGCATGCAGGCGGCGGCCAAAAAGAACAAGGTCCTGATCTCGACGTTCCACAACCGGCGCTGGGACGGCGACTTTGTAGTCCTGCGCGATCTAATTCTCAAAGAGCAAATCATCGGCCGCGTCTTCCGCATCGAGACCGGGTTTTACGGCTACGGCGAGCAGAGAACTTGGTGGCGCGCCAATCGCAAAATCTCCGGCGGAGCCATCTACGATTGGGGGGCACATTTTACGGATTGGGTTTTGAATATCGTCCCGGAAAAAATCACCTCGGTCAGCGGCTATCAAGTCAAAAACCCCGCGTGGGAAAAATACGACAACGAGGATCACTCCGAATACACGCTGCGCTTCCACAGCGGCTGCACCGTCACCCTGACCATGTCCAACCTGTCGATGAGTCCGCGGCCGCGCTGGCGGGTGCTGGGCACGCAGGGCGCGATCGAAGACGTTGGCGGCAAGTACCTCGTCAAGACGCTGATCAACGGCCGCCAAATGAGCACTGAGGTGCCCTTTGCCGAGTCCAATTGGGACGCGTACTACGAAAATGTTTTCGCGCATTTGCGGGGCCGCGCCGACCTCGTCATTACCCCTGAATCCGCGGGCCGGGTAATCGGCGTCCTCGAAGCAGCCAACATTTCGGCGGCGCGCGGGTCGGTGCCCATCACGCCAGCCTTTGTCTGAGCAAGAGCTACCCCACCTCGACCCAACGGCGCAACTGTCCGCGCTCTTGGGGATCGGCTGCCGCTCTGGGGCCACGGTCGTCGGCCTGTCGGCCGTGCGCCGCGCCAAGGGGTTGGCTCTTGTATTTGCCAGCAGTGACCTAGCGCAGCGGACGTTGCGCGAATTAGCTCGCTTAGAACGCGGGGGTACGCGCGTCTTCCAAGTACAGGCAATGGAAGTGCTGACTCAGGGTTTTGGCCGCGAGGATGCCCAAGTAATCGGCGTCTTGCGCGGCGACTTAGCCCGTGGGTTGGCCAAGCACATAGAGGAGCAAGAATCGTGACGTCCTGGGAAATCGAGCGCAAGTACCTCGTAGCCGACCGCTCCTGCCTCGATCAGCTAGCGGGCGTCGCCTTTCGGCAGGGCTACATTCCCATCCAAGACGGCGGCGTGGTGCGCGTGCGCATTGAAGGCGAGCGAGCGGTACTCACGCTCAAGGGGGCGACTAGCGGCATATCGCGCCGAGAGTACGAATACGAAATCCCGCGCCAAGACGCCGAGAGCATCCTAGCGACCCTGTGCCAGCGGCCCCATATCGAAAAGACGCGCTACACCTTGCCTTGGGCGGGCAAGGTCTGGACCATCGACGTATTTTCTGGAGAAAACGAGGGATTGGTGCTCGCCGAAGTCGAACTGAGCAGCCAGGAAGAAGTCGTGGAGAAACTTCCTTGGGCCGGCGTCGAAGTATCGGACGATCCGCGCTATTACAACGCCAACCTCGTGCGCAATCCCTATTGCAAGTGGGGGGACGGTTAGACGCTGACGTTACGCAGCGTCGGGGCCTGTGCGCTAGTGCTCTATTTGTCGGTCATGCTGAGCGGAGCGGCGTCGAAGTATCTCAGACCACTTCCACTGTCGTGTCTTTAGGGTCTTGGGTTGCACTTCACAGGGGATCGCCCGTCTTCGGCTCGCTCGGCGGCCAGTCCGGCTCGGCCGTCACCTGCGCGATCGGCCCCGCCCCAGCGGGATTGGCCGCCCGCACTGCAAACGCATACGGCACACCGTTTGCCAGCCCTTCGACCCTGTGACTCCGCGCCGCCGCACCGCCAGCCACCGGCTCCCACGCCGACCACGCGCCCCACACCGGACGACCGCGCCATTCATAGCGCGTCAGCACCGGCCCCGCTGTCGCTGCCGCCGACCATTCCAATGCCACCCACCCATCGCCCGCCACCGCCTGCAACCCTTCCGGCGCAAACAGGCGACCCGGCGTGGCCAAGTCCCATGCCGCATCGCTGGCTCCCTCCGCGTTGACCGCCCGCACCGCCACGACATACGGCTGACCATGCTGCAACCCGCCTACGAAAAAAGACGCCGCCGCCGCTGGCGCGGCTATCCCCGCAGTCGTCCAATCCAACAGCCGATTTTCCCCTTCGTAGAGTTGGTATTCATAGCCGGTCACATCGGACACCGGCTTGTCCACCGCTACGTGCAGCCGACCCGACGTCGCCAGCGCCGACCACGCGCCAGCATACACCGATACCTCCGGCGCATCGGGCACTCTTGCTGGCTCCGGCGTTGGGGGGCGCTGGCTCGCGCTGAACACATCGCGCAGGTGATGGACCACCCCGCGCACCGCCCAACTCACAACGCCTTTGTAGAAGTCGAGCATCGCCCACACCATCCGACCCACGTACTCGGCCTGGGTGGTGGAGCGCATCTGTTCGGGCGCGGCGACCGCTGGCATGGGGTCGGCCTCGGCTACATCGACCACCTGCACCCGTACCGGATAGGAGGTCGCCAAGGCAGGTTGGCCGGGCGTGGTGGCGACTACGGTCACTTGATAGTCGTTGTCGGTGGGGGGAACATCGGCGGGTTGTTCGTAGTCGGGGATAGCCCGAAATAACAGCGTCATCGTCTGGTGCTCGGCATGGGTGGTGAAGGTGAATGCCTCGGCATCGCGCCCGGCCAGCGACCATATAATGGAATTGCCTTGAGCATGGCGGGCGGTGTAGGTGGCGACCGGCTCAGAGCTATTTTCGGCCACCGTGATACGCTCAAGGCCGATGATCCTCGGCGGGTTATTCATGGCCGGGTCGTCGTTCGCGTATGCGGCTCCGGCAGCGAGCAAACCGGGCAGCACCAGCCAGAGCAAGCGCCTTTTCTTCCTTTTCATGGTTGGTCTTCCTTGTGATAGGGGCTGGCCTTCTTCGTCGAAGGCCAGCCCCGGGGATTTACGTACGTGGATGTCGGACGTTCAGTTGGTAGCGAGTAGGAGTCGGTATCGCCATCCATATCGCGCACCGTCCATGTTATCCCATATAGGCCTAGCGCGCTCGGCGAGCCACGAGCCGACGAGGACGTGCCCGAATTCAGTCGAGCGCCGTGGTGTCATAGCCACCCGCCTTTTCACCTTGATGGTCAGGATTTCCGATTTCGTGCCGTATGCGTTGCTAGCATTCAGCGAGGCCGAAAACGTGCCCGGACTACTCGGGGCGGCACCGGCAAAGCCTCGACTACCCGAAGCCCTCGCCCACGACGGCGGCGAGACCTTGTAGGTAATCGGTTTCGTGCCGCTGGTCGCCACCGGAAACGTAAACGAGCAATACTCGCCCACGTAACAGGTGATGCTGCTGACTGACGGCAACACCGGCCGATACCCGCGTTTTTTCACGTTGATCGTCAGGCTTTCCGAGTCGGTGCCGTAGGCGTTGCTAGCATTGATCGACGCCGAAAACGTGCCCGGACTACTCGGGGCGGCACCGGCAAAGCCTCGACTACCCGAAGCCCTCGCCCACGACGGCGGCGACACCTTATACGTGATCGGAGCCGTGCCGCTGGTCGCCGCCGGAAACGTGAACGAGCAATACTCACCTACGTAACAGGTAATCGGATTAACCGCAGCCAACACCGGCACAACCCCAATCACCGGACGCCTTTTTATATTGATAGTCACGCTTTCCGAATCGGTGCCGTAGGAATTACTGGCATTCAGCGACGCCGAAGCCGTGCCCGGACTACTCGGAGCCGTGCCAGAAAAGCTGCGACCGGAGGCTTTCGCCCACGACGGCGGCGACACCTTGTAGGTGATCGGCGACGTGCCCTTACGGGCCACCGGAAACGTAAACGAGCAATACTCGCCCACGTAACAGGTAAGCGGACTAACCGGATCCAACACCGGCGCAACCCCGATCACCGGACGCTTTTTTATCTTTATAGCCACGCTCTCGGAATCGGTGCCGTAGGCATTGCTGGCATTCAGCGACGCCGAAGCCGTGCCCGGACTACTCGGAGCCGTGCCAGAAAAGCTGCGACCGGAAGCCTTCGCCCACGACGGCGGCGACACCTTGTAGGTGATCGGGGCCGTGCCCTTGCTGGCCACCGGAAACGTGAACGAGCAATACTCCCCCACGTAACAGGTAAGCGGACCCACCGGATCCAATACCGGCGCGACATCATCCACATCGGTCACGCGTACGGTCACCGTCTTCGATGGCGACCACAGCGCCCCGTCATAGGTCTTGAGCGTCGCCGTATAGACCGTGGTGCCACTTTCGTAGTCCGGCGCACGTTTGAAGCTCAGCACCCCGCCGTTGACGGAAAACGTGGCCGAAGGTGATACCGTCCAACCCAACGCATCCCCGTCCAGATCGGCCGAGATATAAGTGCCTATCGCCGTCGTATTCTCGGCCACCGACACCTCAGCCGGCCCCAAAGGAGCCGATGGCGGGCGATTCACCCCCGACGTTGGGGCCGCCCGCACCGCCGCGGTGGCCGGGCTTTCGGCACGCCGGTTAGTACCATCTGCCGCGGTGTAGCTCACCGTCGCCCGCAATTGATAGCCAACATCGCCGGCCTGCGGTAGGTAGATGGAAACCCACGGCAGCGGCTGCGACGACACTCCGGCGGCGTTGATCCACTTCGCAGTCGGACTCGACCGTCGTTGCCACTGCCAACGCGGGTTGGTGATGCCGCCGCTGGGATCGGCCAACTCCGCCGTTAGCTGAGTACCCACCTGCGGAGACAACGACGACAGTACTACCGTGGCATCATTATCGAGCAGCATCACCTTCGCCTCTGGCGTCACACGGACCACAGTCCCCAGCGTCTCAAACGACAGCGACACCGTCTCGTTATCGCTATCGTCATCCTCGTTGGCGGTGATCGTAAACGACTGCTCCGACACCCCGGGGGCAAACGACACCGATCCCCCGGTCAGTCCCGCCACCTTGTAATCGTCCGCTTCGGTGCCCTCATCGGCCGATACCTGAACCGGAATACGCACCAGTTGCGACGGCAACGGCGATAGCCTAACCAACACCGAGACGGGACCCCCCCCTTCGACGGCTTGATACGACGCCGACCCAAACGACACCGACCTCAACGCAGCCTGCGGCGTGGCCTTAACCGACGACGACGTCCCGTTGCCGACTTTGTTGACCGCCCATACTTCGAAAATGTACTCCGTGCCGTTGGTTAAGGGTCTCACCGTATGGCTCGTGGTTTGCCCCAACAGCGTACCCTTTTCGGATGGGGACCACTTCGTGCTCCGGGTAGCGCGATACCGATACCCATAGTCCGTTATATCTACGCCGCCGTTGGAGATGGGAGCCTTCCACGTCAGCACCACCGACTCGTTGGCCGCTGCCGCTGTAAGATTTTCCGGCCGTCCTGGAAGGGCAAATATTTTGACCGCCACGCTATCTGATGCGGTTCCGTCCCCACCCAGATTGTACCCTCTCACTTTATATTCGTACATCGTTGTCATGAGTGGGTTGACCGGGGCACTCACCTGTGTAGCTATTCTAGCTATGCCGTTTTCCTCGCTGTCGTCAATAGCCTCCCAAGCTATTGACTGCCACTCACTCCACATGCCCCCCCTCTCTCGCCACTGATACTCCCACCTCCTAATGCTCGGGTTATTGGGATCGTCCCAGCTTAGTTTTACGGTGAAGTTGTCGGACGAATCCTCTTCCCTATAATTCACTTCTGCACGTAGGTTGGTAGGCTCAGCCGGCGGACCGTCAAAAAAGTAGATATCGCCCACCTCAATCCATCCACCATCATGCCAATCTCCATCAGACAGAACAAAATAAGCCCATGAGTCTTGGTAGTTGCTCAAATCGTGATCCGACAATACAAACGACCCGTCACACGGCACATTCGCCTTAAAGATAACGGAATCATTGTGGGTGCTTAACAGGGCAACTTGGTTGGCATATTTTGAGTCATTCTCAGTACAACGTGTAAAACCTGTACTTCCGATATCCACATACTTAAAGCCCGTGAGACGAAAGCTCACATAATTTTTATTGATCTGGAACCGTTTGGAGTGCATTTCGCCTATCCGGTCATTAGGAGGATCAGATTTTGTCGTAGCCTTCCCGTTCTCGACTCTCCAGGTCCGTTTATTAAGAGCCTTCTCTAATCCATAACTACTCACCACTTTCGAGGGCAATTTACTCGTTGAGTTCGCCGACCACGGGTAGGACCATCTATCTGACGAGAATGAGAAATGACCGTCAGCGGGAATAGTAGTCTCCTCCATTTTTTGGAATACATCCCCGAATCGCTCAAAAAATCTCCGGTATTTGTTGTCATGATCCCAAACGTTGCCAACCCCATTGGTGTTGTCGTTGACAGATTTATTAAAATTATAAGGCAAAGTATACTTCACATCTGTCTCGACCCTGACTTGCTTGTACGCTCCGCCCCACCTAGACGGATGGGCGAAACTGTTGTTCTCTACTACGGCCTCCTCCCAAGGTACACCGCGCAGATACACAGCGGCGATGGCACCAAACCGACCAGCGTTTAGACTTTTCCGCTTAGCTAAGTCCATGGGCTTGTACTGATTCGTCACCGAAGCCACCGTATTATGGGTAATGTGGATTTTCTTACCCCCGATCTGGTTGTCAGGCGGCTGGGCTTCATTAGCCGATAACTGGCTTGAACGACCGAAGTGCCAGAACTCTTCTCCCTCTTTTTTCCCCACTCTCAAATCCCCAGCGACATCGTAGGAGAAAGATCGTGACGTCTGCTCGCACTCCCAAATATCGGTGATGCTACTAGGACAGCTTTCGATAAGGCCGTGCATGTCGAAAGGTGGATTATTGCTGGCGAGCACGACGTTGTGGCGAGCAGTATATTCTTGGGTAGGATAGCCCGTACCGGCAACGCAGTGACGGTTGAAGGCAAAGAGATTCTCTTCAATGGATACCTTCGCTCCCCCTTGGAGACCGATTCCGTAACCTAGCTTCCAACGCTGGTTATGGTGGATGTAGTTATTGCGAACACAAGCAGTACCCCCATGGCCTACATAGATAGCATTGAAGGGCCATTGGAAGAGCTCGCAATTATCAACCTCTAGATTCTTACGCCCTACTGAAGGGGGGCCAGCGGACGCATTCATAATACCACTACGATCGTATCCTTCACCCCAAGGATGTACCTCCCGTTGCGGACCGCGCAGACGCAAACCGGTAATGCGTACATTGTCGCCGCCTACAATCAGTAAATTGGAGCGACCGCCCACCAAGTCGTCTATGTGTAGTAAGGCACCCAACGCAAAACCATCAGAAACGTGAGATCCACTTACATTAGAGAGAGCTTGGCCACGATTGCTAGCCAGCGTGACGCCGGACCGAATTACTAGCTTTTCTGTAATCAAAATCTCGGCATTTCCCACTACAAAAACAGTGTCTCCTTTCGTAGCGGAACTCAACGCAGCTTTTAACTCAGTAAGAGTACTAACTTTTGTATAAGTACTACTGTTCGACTCCTTTTCTGTAATGATTCGCTGCGCGTAATACTTGTCCCAACCTCCGATGGGCTTGCTCAAATTAGCACCAGTACCACTGTATGTGTAGTTAGTTAGTTTTTTGGATATGATCCCATCGCGAACCGTCCATGTCTCTGGGATTGTTGAACAGAGACTGCTCCCCCCTGTGTCTTGGCCATAGCTTGTATCCGCTACTGCCAATCCCAGCAACAGAAAAAGCCAACCGGGCCAGATTTTCATAGCACGGTTGAGTAAATAGGCCATCAGATGGCCCAGTCGAACGTGAGTTTGCTGATCAGAGGATCTGATCTTACGAGAGTGAGTACGCATTGCGCGGCTCCTTCTTTGTGATAGGTGACATGTTTTTAGAGGTTCCACTTTGAAACCTCTAAACTTTCGCTCGGCAGATCTCAGTATGGCATACACCATTTTGGATCAGCTTTGCTCTTGCTGTATATACAGCACATTCCGTGCCAACTATCAGGCCGTGCACAAAAAAATCCTCTAGGGAGGCCCTAAAGGACTGAAAAACATGGAAGAAAAAAATAATTATGTATGCTCTACTTTTGTTAGATCATTCGTCGTTACCCATCATTTGCATAGTTTTTTGTTCATTTTGCACAACTTTCTGTTCACTTGCACAACTTTCTGTTCAATAACGTGAGTGGCATCCCCAGACTTGAAGCCACTACTCACATTCGTTATGTTTGCACTTGTCGGTCCGTCTCTCCGGTCGCCGAGTCTCTTTCTTTTTAAGGAGCATAACCAGATGAAAAATATCCGCTTGTTCCCTATCTTCCTGTTGCTGTTTTGTGTTCCGTTCGTGCAAGACAGCCGTGCCCAGGACGAGAACCTGTTTAATTTGCCCGAAGGAGCCCGCACCCGTCTGGGCAAAGGCCGGCTCAGTCAGAGTGCCCGATCCGTAGCCTATTCGCCCGATGGGACGCGGCTGGCGGTGGCCAGCAGCCTCGGCATCTGGCTCTACGATACCCGCACCTACACCGAAGTCGCCCTACTCACGGACCCTACGGAAGGGATTGAGTGGGCGGTGTTTTCGCCCGACGGAAAAATACTCGCCACTGTCAGCAAGGACCGGACGGCAGTTTCGTTGTGGGATGCCGACAGTGGCGACCTCAAGGTCCGCTTGGAGGGCCTAGCAATTTGGTTTATTGAGACCTATATAGCTTGGGTCAATTCGGTGGCGTTTGCGCCCGATGGAAAAACTATCGCCATTTCCATCGGGTACAAAATTTTTTTGTTGGATGTGGATAGCATCCTCGCCAGTGATGATGCAGTGATTAGTCCGTGGGAAGGGGAACACCTCAAGGCCGTTTTGGACTATGAGGGCGGTATGATAGGAGCATGGGTGTTTTCGCCTGATGGAAAAATACTGGCTAGTGACATCGGGTACAAAATTTTTTTGTTGGATATGGATAGCATCCTCGCCAGTGATGATACAGTGATTGATTTGTGGGATACGGGCTGGGCCTTCAAAGATACCCTAGAAGGGCATACGGATGGAGTCGCTTCGGTGGCGTTTGCACCCGACGGAAAAACTATTGCCAGCGCCAGTTGGGACCAAACAGTGCGGTTATGGGATACCGACAGTGGAACCCTAAAGGCTACCCTAAAAGGACATACGGATAGGGTCGAATCGGTAGCGTTTGCACCGGATGGAAAAACTATTGCCAGCGCTAGTGCCGACAAAACCATTCTGCTGTGGGATGCCGACAGCGGTGCCCCCAAAACTACTCTGAAAGGGCATACGGATGGGGTCGCTTCGGTAGCGTTTGCGCCGGATGGAAAAACTATTGCCAGCACCAGTTGGGACCAAACAGTGCGGTTATGGGATACCGACAGCGGAACCTTACAGACTACCCTAGAGGGCTATACGGATCGGAGATATCGGGTGGCGTTTGCGCCGGACGGAAAAACTATCGCCAGCACCAGTTGGGACCAAACAGTGCGGTTATGGGATACCGACAGCGGAATCCTCAAAGCCACCCTAAAAGGACATACGGATGGGGTCTCTTGGGTGGCGTTTGCGCCGGGTGGAAAAACTATCGTCTCGATCAGTGACGACAAGACCGTGCGGTTATGGGATGCCGATAGCGGGATCCTAAAGGCCACCCTACATACCAATTATGTCTCTTCGGCGGCGTTTGCGCCGGATGGAAAAACTATCGCCAGTACCAGTGACGACGACACCGTGCTTTTGTGGGATACTGACAGCGGAACCCTCAAAGCCACCCTAAAAGGACATACCAACAGGATCTGGTCGGTAGCGTTTGCGCCCGACGGAAAAACTATCGCCAGCGCTAGTGACGACGACACCGTGCGGTTATGGGATACTGACAGTGGAACCCTCAAAGCCACCCTAAAAGGACATACCAACAGGGGCTGGTTGGTGACGTTTGCACCCGACGGAAAAACTATTGCCAGCGCCAGTAACTACGAGACCATTCTGCTGTGGGATGCCGACAGCGGAACCCTCAAAGCCACTCTAGAAGGACATACGGACAGGGTCTGGTCGGTGGCATTTTCGCCCGATGGAAAAACACTCGTCTCGACCAGTGAAGACAAGACCCTGCTTTTGTGGGATACCGACAGCGGAACCCTCAAAGCCACTCTAGAAGGACATACCAATTACGTCTCTTGGGTGGCGTTTTCGCCCGATGGAAAAACACTCGTCTCGGCCGGTAACGACGACACCGTGCGGTTGTGGGATACTGACAGTGGAATCCTCAAAGCCACTCTAGAAGGACATACGGATTGGGTCTGGTCGGTGGAATTTTCGCCCGATGGAAAAACTATTGCTACCACCGATAGAGTTTACGTCCTTTTGTGGGATACTGACAGTGGAATCCTCAAAGCTACTCTAAAAGCCACTCGAAAAAGAAATACGGATTGGATCTATTCGGTGGCATTTTCGCCCGATGGAAAAACACTCGTCTCGACCAGTGACGACGGCAGCATTCTGCTGTGGGATACTGACAGTGGAACCCTCAAAGCCACTCTAGAAGGACATACAGATAGGATCTTTTGGTTGAGATTTTCACCGGATAGAAAAACACTCGTCTCGGCCAGTGACGACGGCAGCATTCTGCTGTGGGATATGTCGCCGTACATCACCCCCTCGACACCGGCGGCGATTCAATCTTCGACGATGCGACCGACACAGACGACGCTGCTGGCCAACTTCCCCAACCCCTTCAACCCAGACACCTATATCCCCTATCAACTCCATGCCCCCGCCCATGTGCGCCTGAAGATCTACGATATCCGAAGGGCCTTGGTTCGAGAAATCGACTTGGGCTATCGCGCAGCAGGTCCGTATCTGACGAGCACTAGGGCCGCCCATTGGGATGGCCGCGACCATCGTGGCCAGCACGTGGCCAGCGGCGTGTATTTGTACCGCTTGCAGGCCGGACCAGTCGCCCACGTGCGCAAGATGGTCCTCGTCAAATAAGGCAACGCATCCTTTTTGTGGGCTACATCTTGGGCCGTTGTATCCCATACTTGCGTATCCGATAGCGCAGGGTCTGCACACTCATACCCAACAAACGAGCCGCCCCCCGATCCCCCGAAACCACCCCATTGGTCCGCTCCAGTGCCGCCACAATGCGCTGCTGCCCGTCTAGTCCCTCCACAAGCGGTCGCTGCTCATCTCGTCCCTCAACCTCCGGTGGAACCGGCGACGCTGACGGCAACCGAATCAACCCCATATTTTCTACCGCCAACACATCCGCCAACTCAATGTGTTCCCCCTCACACACGATCACCAGCCGCTCCATCCAATGGGCCAGCTCTCGCACATTCCCCGGCCAATCATACCCCTGCAAATGCGCCAGTGCCTCGTCGCTCAAACTCAGCATTGACCGCCGCAACGGCTGAGCATGTGCATACACAAAATGCGCCGCCAACAGTGGAATGTCTTCCCGCCGATCCCGCAACGGCGGCACTACCAACGGAAACACGTTCAAACGATAATACAGATCTTCTCGGAACGTCCCCTCCCGAACCGCCTGTTGCAAATCGCGATTGGTCGCCGCAATGACTCGCACATCCACCCGAATCGATGCCTTGCCGCCAAGGCGCGTCAGCCGATTCTCGGCCAAGACCTGTAGCAACACTCGCTGCGCTTCCAACGGCAAGTCGCCGATCTCATCGAGGAACAGCGTACCGCCATGCGCCCGCTCAAACCAGCCGATGCGCCGTTCCACCGCGTTGGTAAAGGCTCCCTTCTCGTGGCCGAACAGTTCGCTTTCGACTAGCCCGGCTGGCAGCGCACCGCAATTGACGGCGATAAAGGCTTGCTCGCAGCGTAGGCTTTTGGTGTGGATGGTTCGGGCGAGCAAGCCCTTGCCTACGCCGGTTTCGCCCAACACTAACACCCTCGTATCCGTTGCGGCCACCTGCTCCACTTTTTTTAGCAGTTCAGCGAGGAGTACACTGTGGCCAAGCACGTCGGAAGCCTGCGACTTGGTTGGGTCGTCGGTGGCCACCCGCATCTTTAAACGGGCCTCCACTGACGCCCACTAGTCTTGCATTCCCCTCTGGCCCCAAATAGCCACACCCCAATGCGGAATTCGGCCCAAGCACTGGTAGGCAACCCAGCCAGTGCCGCCAATGTCAAGAAAGTACCCACCAACCGCAGGATGGGTACGCGAAAAGTCGAGGTAGTACGGATCATAGTCTTCTCCCTAAGTACACGACAGTAATCTAAGTTGTGGTACGGCCCTGCTTTAGGTTTTATTTGTAATCGCCGAAGATTGCATCTAAATCCTAAATACAGGAGCCGCACCATGCTTATTCATATGCTAAAGAAAGCCCTCATGCAA
>JAJDVZ010000157.1:0-124543 GCA_022825835.1 Candidatus Latescibacterota bacterium | reverse complement strand
CCGCTCTACCCTATTAACCTTGACGGAGTTGATGCTCTGTTGTTATTATTTAAGATTATACTGGATAACGTACAAAAATCCAAAAAATTTTAGGGCGATTAGCTCAGCTGGCTAGAGCGCCTGCTTGACATGCAGGAGGTCACTAGTTCAAGTCTAGTATCGCCCACCATCTTCTAAGCCCCTGATTTTTCAGGGGCTTTCTTTTTTGCGGCGCGTGCGAATCAACGGCGAGGAGGCGTTAGTTCACTGCGAGTTTCAGACCACCGACAGCACGGCCTTATCCATGCCGCTGCGGATGGCGCGCTACATGGGACGCTGCCTTGCCGAGTATGGCTTGCGCCTGTTCTCGCATGTGATTTACTTGCGTCCCGACGCAGGTCGGCACGATCCGGGGCAATACATCCAACAGGATGCTGGCTATGAGGTGGTGCTGCGCTACAAGGTGATCCGGCTGACCGCGTTGGATGGGCTGGCGCACTTGGCGTCGGGCAACGTGGGGGTGCTGCCATTCACGCCGCTGATGGGTCGTCCGGCCGGGATGGATGTGGATGGGTGGTTGCGCCGATGCGTGGGAGCAAGGCATTGAGCAAGGCATTGAGCAAGGAGGCCGCGAACGCGCCGTTGAAGATCTGCTCGACGTGCTGGCGATTCGCTTTGGGCTGGCCGCGTCGGATCCGTTGGCCAACCGCATTGCGGCCATTGACGATGTGCAGCGCCTCAAGCAGTTGCACAGCGCGGCCATACAGGTGCCCAGCCTCGAAGCCTTTAGGAACCTGCTAGACGAAGCCGAGTAGGGTCGCCGCGTAACGTCAGTTCCTAATTCCTAACGCGAAAGGAATGCGGCCATGGTCAAATACCTGTCGGTCGGTTTGGCACTCCTAGGTGCGACAGCCGATGTGGATGCCGGGGCTTGGACGTTGCAGCGAGGCCAGTTCTGGAGCAAGCTCACGTATTTCCAGCAGCACACGGAGGAGTGGTACGTCGGCAAGGGGCGCACTAAGCTCATTAAGGTCGACGACAAGACGCGTCTTGTCCCGCTCGCGCCCGGCACCCGATCCCCCTACGACTTTGACGGGCAATACGAATCGCGAGCCGTCTTTTTCGAGGGTCTGTACGGCGTTACCGACCGCCTAGACCTCGGCTTGCAGGTTCCCTATTTCGATCAATCCTTTGCCAACGCCGCGCTTACCCAGACGGACACCGGCCTGAGCGACATCCGCGCCTTGGCCAAATTTCGCCTTTTGGCCAAACCATTGGTTCTCGCGTTCAAGACCGGCGTCAAGATGCCGACCGGAGAGTTCAAAAACGAAGACGGGCTGATTCCGGTGGGCGAAGGGCAGTGGGATTTCGACTTCGTCGGGCAGGTGGGGCGCTCCTTTTGGCCGCTGCCCTTGTACGGCAACATCGACCTCGGCTATCGCGTCCGCACCCGCAACGAGCAGATCGACCGCGACCCAGGAGACGAGTGGTTCCTCAACGCCGAAATGGGCTACCAACTCGTGCGCCAGCTCATGCTAGTGGGCAAATGCGAAGTGCTCCGCAGCAACCCGGCGGTCGTCTTCGGCGGCATTGAAGCCGAGATCAAGCGCATCACCTACCTGACACCAGCCCTGCTCTATGCCGTCGGCCAGCGCACGACTATCGAGGCAGCGATACGCTTCTCGCTCAACGGGCGCAATTTTCCGGCCGGGCGACAGCTCGTCTTGGGGTTAGCGACGACGTTGGGAAAAGGCTAGCGGCGCAGCTTGGCTAAGCGCTGTTGGATCGCCTCAGCCATGTCTGGTCGCTGGCGAATGACGGCGTCGAAGTGGGGCTTGGCCTCGGCCGAGCGTCCCAGCATTTCCAACACCAATCCCAAATTGAAATGGGCCTCGGCAAAATCGGGGTTGCTCTGCAAGGCCCGTTCAAAGTGGGCGACGGCCCGCTCCCATTGGCGGCTTTGAGCCAACGCAATCCCAAAGTTCACATGCGCCTCCGGATAATCCGGGTTGTATTTCAGCGCCAACTCGAAATGCGCTAGCGCCAACGGACGCTGGCCGGAACGCATGTAGAACATGGCCAGGGTGTGATGGGTGTCCCAGTCTTGAAGGTCGGCTTCGAGCAGCTTCTTGTAGCCGTCTATTTCCTGCCCCAGCCACTTGCGGTAGAAGTCGCGGCGGAGTCGCTCTCGGTCTTCGGGGCGGCGCGGCAAAATCTGTAGCGTCAGATCGCCCATCTCGTCGGTCGAGTGCAGCCCGTAGCGCACCCGCACAGGTGGATCGTGGGGTTGGCGGGGATTTTGCGCGGAGTTGTCGTACGCGTATTCCATGACCAGCGTCGCGCCAGTCGGCAGGAAAACCGGCGAGGAAAATCGGTAGTCGTCCTGCCAGTTAAAGTCCCAGTCCTCAATCCAGATGAGCCACTCCCGCTCTCCATTGGGCAACTCGGCGTACGCCCGAATTTCCCGACCGAGGTAATGCGCGTGCGGGTAGATGGTCAAGACCTCAACATCCACGGGCAGCCGATACGCATCGCGGATCCAATGATCGCTCGCGCCGGCCGGTATATCTAGGTCCTTCCGGCCCAGGCGCAGCATGGCCGGGCGTCTCTTGGGCGGTGTATCGGCAAAGAACAGGCCGACGCGGGCCTCGATGGATTCCTCTTTGCCGGTCGGCAACATGTGCAACTGTAGCAGCAAGTCCGTGCCCGGATCGAGCCGCCAAGCCAAGCTGTCGCTGCCGGGGTACGGGGTCTTGCCTTGCGTCCAGCCGAGAAAGTGCCCGTCGGCGTCTTCGGCCTCGCCAAAACTCATGCCGTCAAAGCCCGGCGCACCGTCGCGTCCGTCGCGCCGCCGCGCCGCGCCGCTGCGGTCGATCATCATGGTGGCGTGGTGGACGATGCGCGCGTTGCCCGGCTTGAACTCTAGAGCCTTGACGTAGCGCGTTGAATCAACGGGTAACGGGATGGCAAAGTTGCGGAAAACATCCGGGCCATCGGCTCGCAGGGTGTAGGCCGATGTCATGGAGACGATTAAATCGGGCTGGCCTAGTTCCCACTCACTCTCCCACTGAGGCAGTGGCGGCAAATCGGTGGGGCTACCCTCCTGCTTGCCGTACTCAACCCAGCGACGGATCACAGCGATCTGCGCCGCGCTCAATCCGCGCTCGCCAGCAAAGCTACCATAGCCGCGCTTGGGCTTCCACGGCGGCATGTAGCGGGTCTCGGTGACAAAGGCGATTTGCTCGGCGCGCGCGCTCACATTCTCATAGCTGAGCAAGTCAAAGGGGGCTGGGCCAGCGGGCCGATGGCAGGGAGCGCAGTTGTGGAAAACGATCGGCGCAATGTCGCGGTTGAAGGTCGGTGCTTCTCCTCCACTGCATCCAAAGCAGACCGCGGCTAGAAATACCCAATAGCGCGTCATTTCAGGTCGGCGATAAAGCAGCCAATCGCCTCGGTGGCGCTCGGGTCTGAAGGGCGGCCAGCGAGGGCAGCCTCTATGGCGTTTGCGAGGTCGCTGCGGGTCGGCTGCGGACGCACTTGGTCGAAGGCCATGTAGCGGTCGTCAATGCGGCCCCGATAGACGATGTTGCCGCGCGCACCTAACACCACGGCTTCTGGAGTCACACTCGCGCCGACTCTTTTGACGAGCGCGTGCTGCACATCCCGCAGAGCTTGGCCCGGCAAGCTGTATTCCTCTCCGTGGTGGCGGATGGCGTCCGCATCTTCGCGGCGGTCGGGATACACCAAGTAAAATGCAACGCCTTGCGGCTGGAAGCGGGCGTGGAGACGCGCTATGGTCGGGGCGTAGCGGTTGGAGATGGGGCAATCGGTCTGGACGAACAGCAAAACCACAGCGGGTGCGCGGTTGACAAAGGGATCGACCGGGTTGCCCGCCAAGTCGAGGGCTTTGGGGGGGGCGGGACGGCAGCCTGCCAACAGCAGGGATGCGAGAATGGCTACGAGCATAAAATAAGAAAACGGATATTGGGCATCGACGGCAAGACTGTCGGTTTGCGCATTTTTATTAGGTGGGGAATGACCTTGCCCCTTACATTGTCTAATAATATGCCGGAGCAAGTGGGCACAGACCGCGCCCTGATCGACCAAGCGCGCGCGGGTGACGAAGCGGCTTGGCGCACCCTAATCGAGCGCTATGAGCCGCAAGTAGCTGCCACCGTCGTGGGCATGTTGGGGCCGGGCGACGAGGCCGACGACGTGGGGCAGGAGACCTTTGTCCGCTTTTACCAATCGCTGGACAAGTTTCGCGGCGACGCGGCGCTGGGCACCTATTTGACGCGCATTGCCATCAACCTCTCGCTCAACGCGCTAGAGCGCCGCAAGCGGCAGCGCTGGCGCTTCTGGAGTCGCGACGACGAACAGGCCCCGCCCGAGCCGAGCGTTGATGGCCGAGACGAACAGGCCGCGAGCGAGCGAGCGCAAGCAGTGCAGGCAGCCCTCGACCAACTCAAGCCAGCCTTCCGGGCAGTGGTCGTGCTGCGGATGATCGAGAGCTATTCAACAAAGGAGACGGCTGCGCTGTTGGATATCGCCGAGGGCACGGTGCTCTCGCGGCTCGCGCGCGGCATGAAACAACTAGAGACCCTCCTCAAAGACGAGGCCCTATATGACTGACAGCTATCGCAACGAAATGCTAAGGGCGCTGACCGGCGAATTGAGCGCGAGCGAGCGCGAGGCATTCGAGCGCGCCTTAGCTACAGACGACGCGCTCCGCGCCGAATGGGAGCGCCTGCAAAAAGTCAGCGGCCTTTTGCAGGAAAGCCGCGCCGACTCGTTCCGGCCGTTCTTTGCCACCCGCGTTGCACAGCGCATCAAAAGCGAACGCGAAGAAAGCCTCGCCGACGCCCTCGTGTGGCTCTTTCGCCCCCTCGCTCCGGTCGCTATAGCAGTGGTCGCCTTTTTGGCGCTGAGCAATTGGAACGAGCGCGAGCTCATCGGCGACGACGCCTCGTTCCTCGCCGCTATTTTCGCCGCGGTGCCCGCCACGCCCGAAGCGGCGTACGTACTGGACATGTGACATGCGAGGAAAAACTAAAGGCGCGCTCATTCTCTTTAGCACCCTGCTTATCGGCGTGCTGATTGGGATTTTACTCTCCGGGTGGTTCGTCCGCGACCGCCTGCGGCCCATCCCGCATTCTCGCCATTTCGTCCGCAGCACCGAGCGGCTAATCTCGCCGCAGGACGAAGAGCAGCGCCAAGCCGTGCGGACTGTGCTACGCCGACACGCCGCCGCGCTCCGCGAACTCAATGCCAAGCACCGGGAAGCACTAAAGGAGCAGCTAGATTCGTCGCGGGCCGAGTTGGCTCCCTTGTTGTCTGAGGAGCAACTGCGGCGGCTGGACCGGCGGCAGCGGCGCTTCGGGGAACTGATGGGACCTTGGCGCGAACGGCCGCGGCACAAAAAAATGAAACCGCACGGGAATGAATAGCATCAATCGGTGGTCTAATGGGGCGTAGAGAAGAGAAACG
Source organism: Candidatus Latescibacterota bacterium (assembly GCA_022825835.1). Classification (GTDB taxonomy): domain Bacteria; phylum Latescibacterota; class UBA2968; order UBA8231; family UBA8231. The sequence continues at coordinate 119,077 of JAJDVZ010000157.1, read as the reverse complement.
GCCATTTCTCACGAGCCGCCAACAAAGCGGCGAACCCAACTAACCACCCAACGTGGAGAACGTAAAATGAAAAAGAAATGGATCATCTCAGCCGGCGTCGCGCTGGCCCTCGGCGCGCTGGCCACCGTGGCCGTAGCCGAACGCGGGGAAAAGATGCGGGAGCACAGGCAGCCCATGCCGTGGATGCTGGGGCGTCTCGACCTGACCGACGAGCAGAAGGAACAGTTGCAAGCGTTGCGCAAGGAGCACGTGGAAGCTAGGCGCGAGCAGCGCGAGGCCATGGCTGCCATGGGCAAGGAACAGCGCGAAGCCGTAATGAACATTTTGACCGAAGAGCAGCAGGAGACCCTCAAAGAAATGCGCTCCAAGCGCGGCAAGTTTTTCGACCGGCGCGGCGGTAAGGGCAAAGATCGGCACGACATGCGGCGCGGCGGTAAGGGTCGGCACGACGCGCGGCGCGGCAGCCAAGGTGCGTTCTCAAGACTAGACCTGACCGACGAGCAGAAGGAACAGTTCGTGGAACTGCGCCAGAAGCACCGCACAGAGCTACGCGAAACGCGCCAAAAGCACCGCACGACTTTGGAAAGCGTCTTAACCGACGAGCAGCGCGAAAAGCTCGAAGAGATGAAGGACGAGGCGTTTTACGGCGGCAGGCGCTGGCGCGGCAAGCGGTAAGCGTCGATTCCTACTTTCTTTACGACGCGGAGTGGCTCGTCTGCTCCGCGTTTTTTTGTACTCCGCTAGGATCAACTACGACGATTTAAAAAAACAAGTACGGGGCTTCGGATTTGCAAATCCGTCCAGCCCAACGTCCATCGCCCAATTTGGCACAGCACCCTTTTTTCAACTATCTTTTGCCATACGCCACTGACGCTCAACAACCACACTTTCTTAGGCTTCTTATGATAATCGACTCGCATACCCACGCTTGGTCCTGCTGGCCCTACGAGCCGCCCGTGCCCGACCACAACAGCCGCGGCCGGGTCGAGCAACTGCTGTGGGAAATGGACCGCAACGGCGTCGATAAGTCCGTGTTGGTCTGCGCTCGCATCGAGCACAATCCCCATAACAACGACTACGTCGCCGAACAAATCCGCGCCTATCCAGATCGCTTGATACAATTCGCCGACGTGGATTGCTCGTGGTCGGCAGAATACCACACCCCAGGCGCGGCCGAGCGGCTCAAAGCGGCCGCGGCAAAGTACCAGCTCAAGGGCTACACGCACTACGTAAAAAGCGACACCGAGTGGTTCGCATCCGAGGAAGGGCTCGCGTTTTTCAGCGCCACGGCCGATCTGAACCTGATCGCCAGCCTAGCCTTGGGGCCGCAGTGGCAACCGGCGTTGCGCGAATTGGCGCGGCGGTTTCCATCGGTGACTTTTCTCTGTCACCACATGGCCGGGGCCAACGCGCGCGAGGAAGTGCCACACCCCAACCTACAGGAAATTCTGCGCTCGGCCGAGGTGCCCAACATCTACATCAAGCTCTCTGGCTTTCACTACGCTTCGCACGTCTCGTGGGGGTACCCCTATTCGGATACGCACCACATCGTGCGCCAGCTCTACGAGCACTTCGGCCCCCAGCGGCTGTGCTGGGGCTCGGACTACCCGGTAGTGCGAACCAACATGACCTACCAGCACGCGCTTGAAGCATTCCGCACGCACTGCACGTTCGTACCAGATGAGCACAAGCGCTTGATCTTGGGCCAGAACTTGGCCAGCCTGCTCGACCGCGCTGGCACTTGACCCCTTCCGCAGGTGATTATGCTTAGCACAACTCGCCACTGCTTGCTTCTATGCGCGATTTTCGTCGGCTGTAGTGCCGACAGGCCGGGGCCGGTGGAGACGGTCGCGCCCAAGGCCAATTCGACTTGGGACATTATCCAAACGGAAATTTTCGCCGGCCAATGCGTTAGCTGCCACACGGCCGGGACCTCGTTTGGGCGTCAGTCGGGCCTCATACTCACCCCGGATGTAGCCTACGAACAGCTCGTGGGAGCCACTCCGACAAACGCGGCCGCCGCGGCCGATGGGCTGATGCGGGTCAGCGACCTCGGGCAGGGTATGTCCGGCCTCCTAAAAAGCTATTTGTGGGAGAAGATCAACGCGCCCGACCAGCAGCATTTCTACGGCGATCATCCCTACTACGGCGAGATCATGCCCTTTGGCAGCAAGCCGCTGACCAACGGCGAGTTGGCTTTTATCCGCACGTGGATCGAGGTCGGCGCACCGGAAACCGGCCACGTGGCCGATCCAGAGCTCTTACAGGACCAATCGCGCTACGAGGCACCGGAGTTCAAGCCGCTAGCCAAGCCGGAAAACGGCGTCCAGCTACACTTGCCGCCTTTCGAGATCCAGCCTAACACCGAGCGCGAAATTTTCGTCGTGCATCCGCTGAACAACGAAGACGATGTGTTCCTAGAGCGCGTCCAAATCTCCATGAAGTCCGGCTCGCACCACTTCCTGCTCTACACATTCGAAGACGACGTACCCCCCGAGCGCATGCCGGAACCCTATGAATACCGCGAGTTGCACGACGGCACCGGGCAGTACGTCGTTTCAACCATACTCACGCAATTTTACCACCTGCCCATCGCCGGCAGTCAATGGCCTTTCTTCGACTTCTCCCTGCCGCCCGGCGTGGCGATGCGGCTGCCCCAAAACACCCTGCTCGACCTCAACTCGCACTATGTCAATCACACCAGTCGGCCCGTTACCGGCGAGGTCTATACCAACTTGCATTTTGCCGACCCGGCTGAAGTCGAGCACGAGGCGCGTCTTTTTTCTTTAAACAACAATGATATTGCCCTGCCGGCCGGGAAGGCGACGACCCTGGCGAAGGATTTTACCTTTTCCGAGCGGACTCACATTGTGCAGCTAGTCTCGCACGCGCATCAGCTCATGGTGGAATTTCGGGTCGAAATGATCGGCGGTGCGCACGATGGCGAGCTCATCTACGTCGCTTACGATTGGGAACATCCGCCGATCCTGAGATTCGACTCTCCTCTCGTCCTAGAGCGAGGAGAGGGCTTCAGGTTAGAAGCGACCTACGACAACACGACCGACGAAGAGGTCAATTTCGGTTTGTTCTCAACGGACGAGATGATGATTCTCTTTGGGATTTCCTACGAGGATTAGTAGGGGGCGGTTTCAAACCGCCCCCTACTACAGCGTCTAATACATGTGCGGCTGCACGGCGAGGGCCAGCGACGCTTCAATGTCCCAGATCGCCTTGGTCACTTCTTGGCCAATCAAGTCCAGCTTGCGCACCTGTTCGATGCGGCCGGTCGCGCGGGCCAGTTCGGGGCCGGCTAAAATCTTTTCGAACATTCCGCAGGCGTCCGCCAAGCAGATAATGACCACATCGCGGGGATCGGGGATCTTATCGCTGAACAGCACCTCCATGATGCGCAGCTTGACCTCTTGCTCGGCCTTGCCATCATCGAGAGCCGGATAGCGCCGCGCGCGAAACACCCACAGGAAGCGCCCTTCCTCGCGTGCGAGAATGCCCTTCTCCACCAGCCGACGGAGCGCACCCTCGCGGATCTCATCGGCGCGCAAGGTAGTGCGCTCCAGCCAGTAGCGCGTATCGTGCGTTTCGGTCGCCGCGGCAATGTCGCTCAGCGTCGGGTCAACTAGGCTGTCTTGCAAGGGAGTGCTATCGATGAGAACCAGTTTGTCCAAGTCGGTGTCGATGCGGTCTTCCAGCGCCAGTTCCATCAGGACTCCACCACCTAAGGCATAGCGCACCAACCGGTCGGGTACTCGGGCGAAGCTCCCATCTTCATCGTCGAGCAAAAGCAGCATAATTTCTTCGGCGAATCTCAGCATGGATTACCTCGTTTAATAGTTTCGCGTCTGTGTCTGACGAAAAATATAGACCGCTAGTTGCTCTAAGCAAGTTGCCAACCGCGCTCAGCTTGCGGACGCTTGGCCCCCGCGCCGCCGCAGCCATTCTACTGTAAACAGAACCAAGACGGCAAAAGCGATGAGAAAGGTCGCCACCGCTAGAATGGTGGGGCTGATTTGCTCGCGAATGCCCGCCCACATCTGTCGCGGAATGGTCCGCTGCTCCAAGCCGCCCATGAACAGCACCACCACAACCTCGTCGAAGGAAGCGGCAAAGGCGAACAACCCACCCGACGCAACCCCAGGCGCGATGAGCGGCAACTGCACGCGCCAAAAGCTGCGCAACGGACCCGCGCCGAGGCTGGCGGCGGCCCGCATTAAGTTCTGGTCGAAGCCCGACAACGTAGCGGTTACGGTAATCACCACAAACGGCACCCCGAGTACGGCATGGGCGAGGATTATGCCGAGGTGGGTCTGAGCCAAGCCGAGGCTGGAGTAAAAGAAGAACATCCCCACTGCGGCGATGATGACCGGCGTGATCATCGGCGAGATCAACAGACCCATCACCGCCCGCCGAGCGGGCATGGCCGAATTCGCTAGCCCGAGGGCCGCTAGGGTGCCAAGCGAGGTCGCAAGCAGCGTCGCTGAGACGCCAATGACTAAGCTGTTGACTAAGGCGCGGGTCCATACGCCGTCTTCGAAGATGCTGCGATACCAACGCAGCGAATACGCCTCCGGGTCGAAGCGCAACATACCCTCGGTAAACGTGAAGTACGGCTCCGCATTAAAGCTGAGCGGTACGATCACCAAAATCGGCGCAACCAAGAAGACAAACGCCGCCGTGCAGAACGCGAGATAGGCCCACCGCGCCAACATCAGCCCAGCCTCATGCGGTCGATGCCCACCACGCGGTCGTAGAGCACGTACAGCGCGATGATACCCACGAGCAGAATGGCGGCAAGTGCGGCGGCGAGTCCCCAGTTGAGCGAGGTCTGCATGTGATAGGCGATCATGTTGGAGATAAGCTGGCCTTTGCTCCCGCCGACCAGCGCTGGCGTGATGTAGTAGCCAATAGCGAGGATGAACACCATCAGCGATCCAGCGCCAACGCCGGGCAGAGTCTGCGGCCAATAGACGCGCCAGAACGCCTGAAAGGGCGTCGCGCCGAGAGAAGCCGCAGCCCGCACATGCGACGGCGGAATCGAGCGCATCACCGAATACAGCGGCAGCACCATGAAGGGCAGCAGCACGTGGGTCATCGCCACAAACGTGCCGGTCATGTTGTATATCATGGCGATGCGGCCATCGTCCGCGACCAGTCCGACCGCCACCAGCAAGCTGTTGATTACGCCTTGGGTCTGGAGCAGCACGATCCAAGCCGTTGTCCGCACCAGCAGGGAGGTCCAAAACGGCACCAATACCAGCAACAACAGCAGATTGGCGCGGCGCGGCGGCGCGTGGGCGATCAGATGGGCAATCGGGTAGCCAATGGCCAAGCACAGCGCGGAAATGCCCAAGCTAATGGCCAGCGTGCGCCACAAAAGCGGCAGATAGATGCGCCGTTCCTCTGGCTGTCGGGCGATGCTACCATCGGGTTGGCGCATGAAGTCGAGCGCATTGATATAGTGGCGGAACGTGAACCGCTCCCCAGCGCTGCGAATCGCCAGCCACACTTCCGGCTCACCCCAAGCGGCATTGATGCCGATCATGGTCTCGCGCCAAGAGTCGCCGCTGGCGTTGCGCATCTTGCGCACACTGCGCGTGACAACGCTGCGCAAGCCGCTTGTGATGCGGTTGACGCGCGTGGCAATTTGGCCGAGGGTGCGCTCCTCCCGCGCCTGTAGCAACTCGCGTGCAGCCGTTGCGTACACCGGCTCCTCCAAGGCGCGGGTCCCGTCCCATGCGCGCAATAGGGCGAGCGTTTCCGGCAACGCATCCGCGACTAGAGGATCGTACGCGCTGCGCACCAGTAAGGTCCCGAGCGGCGCGACAAAGCTCGCTAGGACAAAGGCGATCAGCGGTAGGGCCAATCCGATCGCGCGCCGCCGCTGCTGCGCCTGCTGCTTGGACGCGTCTAAACCCGTCTGGGCGTTACGCATCGTCCGGCCTGTGGGCTAACTCCGCTTCACTTCCCTCAAGCCAAAGGCTAGCACCTGTCATACTGAGCGAAACGAAGTATCTCATTTCTAAGGAGCCCGTGCGTAACATCGGTTTGTAAACCACGATTCTAGTCCTCGTCGTCCGCGGCATCGGGTTGCAGTGCGCGGCAGTCCAGCGCAGTCCAGCCGACGCGGATCCGATCTCCCTCCAACACCCCCCCCTGACCCACGACGTTGGGGATCTTGACGATGAAGCCCGAGTGCCCGCACAGCTTTAAGCGCAGACGTATGTGATCGCCGAGAAATGCTATATCCTCGACATCGGCGTCAAACTCGTTGGCGTACGAGTGTTCCCTCTTACTCGGCGATAGCTTCACTCGCTCCGGGCGAACGACGACCGTCGCGGCAGCCCCCGGCGGGCATTGCCCCAAGCTCACGGCCTTGATGAGCGCATCGCCGACCTCCACTTCGCACACGCCGTCGCCGACCGTGCGCACCACGCCGTTTAGGCGGTTGTTCTCGCCGATGAAATGGGCTACGAAAGCGCGCTCCGGCTCTTCGTAGAGCACCTCTGGGGAAGCGACCTGCTCGATCGCGCCGCCGCGAAAGACAGCGACCCGATCCGACATGACCATGGCCTCCTGCTGATCGTGCGTGACATAGACGACCGTTATGCCCAAGGTGCGCTGAATGCGGCGGATTTCGTATTGCATCTCCTCGCGCAGGCGGCGGTCGAGCGCACCGAGCGGCTCGTCCATCAACACGAGCTCCGGGTCGAAGACCAAAGCGCGGGCAATCGCCACGCGCTGTTGCTGGCCACCGGATAGCTGCCCTGGGCGGCGATCCGCCAAACCTTCGAGGCGCACGAGACGCAGGGTGCGAGCTACTCGCTCTCGCTGCTCGCTGGGGTCCATGCCCCGCACTTCGAGTGGAAACGCCAAGTTGCGGCCGACCGTCATGTGTGGAAAGAGCGCGTAATTTTGAAACACGACGCCGATGTCGCGCTTGTGGGGGGGCACATCGCCGACCGGCACGCCATTGATGTGGATGGTCCCGGCAGCGGGCGTCTCAAACCCAGCGAGCATCATCAAGCAGGTCGTCTTGCCGGAGCCAGACGGCCCGAGCATGGTGAGGAATTCGCCCTTGTGTACCGCAAGGTCGAGGTCGCGCACGACCCAATTGCGGCCGTCGTAGCTTTTGCTAACGCCGGAGAATTCGACGTGGGGGGTGTGGTCGGTGCTCACCACTTACCAACCGAGGGCATAGCCGTCGCGGCGCGGGTCGGCCCCGCCCATAAAGGATCCCGTGTCGGCATCGATCATGATGCCTTGGCCACCGCCGACTCCGGGTGACCAGTCGCCGAGGAAATTGAACTGATGGCCGCGGCGCTCCAACTCGGCCAATACCTCGCGGTCAATGCGGTTTTCAGCATCGACGACGAAGCCGGGGCTTCCGGTCTTGACGCGGGGAGCCTCAATGGCGGCTTGGACGTTCATCTGGTGATCGAGGATATTCATAATCATCTGCGGAGTAGTCTGGAGAATGCCATAGCTCCCTGGGGTGCCGATGAGCAGGCGCAGGCCGTCGGCGTCCCAAATCTGGGCCGGCGACACGCACATCTCGTTTTTCTTGGCCGGGCCAATGACATTGGGGCTAGTAGGCTCGCGGTCGAACCAGCGCATGAAGTTGTTGAGCGCAATGCCAGTCTCCGGCACCACCATGGACGAACCAAAAGCACCGCCCAAGCTCTGGGTGCAGGCGACGGCGTTGCCATCGGCATCGATGGTGTCGAAGTGGGTCGTGCATTCGTTCATCCACATGCGCGGGTCACCCGCTGTGACCTCTCCAGCCGGGCCGCCGGGCACGAGGTGATCGCCCGCGGTAAACTGGGCTTTGTCGCCGATGAGCGCGCGCCGCTCGGCTGCGTATTCCTTCGAGAGCAGACCCGCTGTCGGTGGATCGTCGATGGCCGCATAGGCAATGCGGTCGGCCATGGCCAGCTTGGTTGTCTCGATAAAGCGGTGCAAGGTCTCGGTCGTGTTGTGGCCGAGGCCAGCCACGTCAAAGCCCTCCATGATGGCCAGCGTCTCCAAGTACTGAACGGCTTGGCAGGGCGGCGGCGGCGCAAAGACCTCATAGCCGCGATAGTTGATGGAGACTGGGTCAATGAATGTCGGGGCAAAGTCGGCGAGGTCTTCTTTTGTAATCAGGCCGCCGGTTTCCTCCATATAGCGGACGATGCGGTCGGCAATCGCGCCTTGGTAGAAGACGTCCGCGCCCTCGGCCGCAACTTGGCGGAAGGTCTCGGCAAGGGCCTTTTGCACCACCACTTCGCCAGGCTCGGGAGCCGCGCCGTCGAGCAGATAGGTGTCGGCACCGGTCTTGAAGCGGCGCAGGCTTGGGGCCGCGCCCGCGTAGAAAAAGGCGTTCTTGACCGTGAGAGCATAGCCCTGCTCGGCGTACTCAATGGCCGGAGCGAAAACGCGGGCAGCGTCCATTGAGCCGTAGCGCCCTAGCGCGGCCAACCAGCCGCCGCAAGCACCCGGCACCAACGGCGTGAGAGGACCAAACCCCTGTTTGTCGTCATTGTCGTACAGGCTCAGCGTAGCCGCACGCGGGGTAAGGCCGACGTAATCGACGATCTTGTGTTCTTTTTCGCGAGCGCTGTAGATGTGCAGATAGCCGACGCCGCCAATGCCCGACATGTACGGCTCGACCACGTTGAGCGCCGCGGCCGTGGCAATGGCCGCGTCAATGGCATTGCCGCCCTCGATCAGGATGCGCATACCAGCGAGAGAAGCGAGCGGATGCGCCGAGGCGATCATGCCGCGACGGCCCGTGGCAGTGCTGCGGTGGGTGATGCCCTTAGAAGAAAAGGCCATTGGACGCAACTCCTTGTGATTTGTAGATTTTGCGACCGCCTAAAATAGGGCGAGCAAATTACAGCGTCAATCAAGGAGCCTACCTAGATGAGCGACAAAACAATAGACCTGCGCAGCGACACGATTACCCTGCCGACCGAGGCCATGCGAGAGGCCATGGCCGGCGCGCCGTTGGGCGACGATGTGTACGGCGAAGACCCATCGGTCAATCGCCTACAAGAAGTGGCCGCCGAAAAAGTGGGCATGGAAGCCGCGCTCTACGTGCCTTCGGGCACGATGGGCAACGCCTGCGCCTTGATGACCCACACCAACTGGGGAGACGAGGTGCTCTTTGAGGAGCAGGCGCACATGTATTACTGGGAGGCCGGAACCTACGCCTCGCTCGCCGGGCTGTCGGCACGCATCGCGGCTGGCGAGCACGGCGTCCTCACCGCCGATCAGGTCCGCGAGACGGTCCGCGCCGACAACCCGCACTTTGCCCCGCTCAAGGTCGTCTGCATCGAGAACACCCACAACAACCACGCCGGCCACGCTTGGTCCGTCACCGAGGTGGCCGCGGTGAGCGCCGCCTGCCGCGAACACGGGCTAAAACTACACGTAGATGGAGCGCGCATTTTTAACGCCGCCATCGCCACCGGGACGACGGTTCCAGAATACACTCAGCACGTTGACTCGGTGATGTTCTGCATCTCCAAGGGGCTGAGCGCGCCGGTCGGCTCACTGCTGTGCGGGAGCAGGGACTTTGTCGAGCGGGCCTATCGGATGCGCAAGCGGCTCGGCGGTGCCATGCGCCAAGCTGGAATAGTGGCCGCAGCCGGGGTCGTAGCCTTGGAGCAGATGGTAGATCGGCTGGCCGAGGATCACGCGGTAGCGCAGGAACTGGCCGAGGGGCTGGGAGCAATCGAGGGCGTCGAGGTGATTTTTCCGCCGCGACCGACTAATATCCTCAAGGTGGATTTTGCGGCCTTGGGCTGGTCGGCTGCCGATCTAGTGGCCAAGTGGAAGGCGCGGGGGGTGCTGTGCAATCCGCGTCCGCCGCACGGGGCGCGGCTGGTGGCGAATCGGCACGTGGAGTTAGCGGACGTCAAGTACGTGGTGGAGGCGACCCGGGAAATGATCGGGTAGGGGGCTTACTTGGCGCATCTTTCGTCCATATCCCGGTGCTTTTGGCGTGGCTTCTTTGCCGCAGCCTTTGGCGCAGGAACTGCCGGAGGGGATGCGCTCAAAAACGCGGATGGCTCGTGGAAGTACAGCAATCATCTGGTGGGGGAGACCAGTCCGTATTTATTGCTGCACGCCCACAATCCGGTCGAGTGGTACCCCTGGGGAGAGGAAGCACTAGCGCGAGCCAAGGCCGAAGATAAGCCGATCTTTTTGTCAGTCGGCTACTCGACCTGCTATTGGTGCCACGTAATGGAGCGGCTGGTCTTCTCCGATCCCGAGATATCCGAGCAGATGAATGATAGCTTTATCAACATCAAAGTCGATCGCGAGGAACGGCCCGACATTGACCGCATTTACATGCTGGCGACCCAGCTAACTACCCGGCACGGGGGTTGGCCTAACTCGGTGTTTTTGACGCCAGACCAAGAGCCGTTTTTCGCTGGCACGTACTTTCCGCCCGAGTCCTTGCCCGGGCGGCCTTCCTTTCCCCAAGTCCTAGATTTTATCCGCCAGCGCTGGCAAGATAAGCGCGAACAGGTGCTCCAAATCGCGGCCCGCTTGACCACGGCCATCCGCGACCTAGAATCCGGGCAACAGATGGCAGCCGTGCCCCCAGATTCTCTGCTAGTAGCGCGGGTGCTAGCGGCTATTCAGGTCCGCTACGACGCCATTAACGGCGGCTTCGGCGGTGCGCCCAAATTTCCTCCGAGCCTGCGCTTGGAGATGCTGATGGCCACGCCCGAGCGCTTTGCCGATCCCCAAGTACAGCGCATCGTTTTGCACTCGCTGGAGCGGATGGCGGCCGGCGGCATCTACGACCAAATCGGCGGCGGCTTTCACCGCTACGCCACGGACGCCGAGTGGCGCGTGCCGCATTTCGAGAAAATGCTCTACAACCAAGCGCATTTGGCGCGGCTGTATCTGCGCGCTTACGAACTGACCAGAGACGACCGCTGGCGGTGGGTGGCAGAGGATATTTTTCGCTTTGTCGCGCGGGAGATGACCGGGCCGGAGGGGGCTTTTTACTCGGCCTTGGACGCCGAAACCGAGGCCGAAGAAGGCAAGTACTACCTGTGGACTGCGAGAGATCTGGAGAACGTGTTGGGGCACGAGATAGAATTGTTCTGGAGCGTCTATGGGTCGGCCTCCGTGCCCGAGGGCGGGGGGGGCGTCCTCTATGTGAAAACGCCGTCTGCCGAAGCTGAGCTACGGGATCGGATGGAACCCTTGCGGCAGCGCTTGCTTGCGGCGCGAACCGAGCGGCTCTATCCCCTCCTAGACGACAAGGTGCTAGCCGCTTGGAACGGGATGATGATCGAGGCGTACGCACGGGGTTTTGCGGTCTTGGGCGATCCCGCATATCGCCGGGCAGCCGAGTGCGCCGCCGATTTCGCTCTGCAGCACCTGCGGCGCGAGGACGGGGGCTTGTGGCGGGTCCATCGGCTGGGGATTTCGCGGCAAGAAGCGTACCTAGACGACTATGCGTTTTTGGCACGCGGACTGACGGCATTGTACCGGGCCACCGGCGAGACGCGCTGGTTGCAGGTCGCGCGCGAGCTAAGCGCCGAGATGGTGGCGCGGTTTTGGGACGCAGAGGTCGGGGGATTTTTCTTTACGGAAGCTAGCAACGCGCTCATCGTGCGCAGCAAATTCGCCCAAGACTCGGCCCTGCCTTCGGGCAATGCAGTGGCTGCCCACGCGCTGCTAGACTTGGCCGAGTTGACGGACCAAGCGCACGGCTCGGCTGAGGCTTCGACGTTGAGCTCAGCCGAAACGCTCGCCGAAGCCTATCGCAGCCGGGCGGCACAGATCCTCTCCGCTTTCGGCGGGGCCATGTGGGCACAACCTACGGCCTCGGTGCATTTGACCGCCGCAGTCGAGCGCCATCTGCAAGCGTCGCTATCCGCGGCCGCATTAGCGGACGCGCCAGCGGATTCGCTGGTCTCCATGCGGGTCGAACTGCCCGCTCAGCCGCCCGTGGCGGGCGAGGCTTTTGCCGTGGCCGTGCATCTAGACATTCGCCCGGGCTGGCACATCAACGCCAACCCGCCCTCGGGCGACTTGCTCATTCCCACCTCGCTGACGCTCAATGCGGACTGGCCGCTGGACTTTGCTCGCGTGCGCTATCCCACAGGCCGCTCGCAGGCCTTTCCGGCCCTAGCGGAGACGCTCTCGGTGTACGAGGATCAGGTCGCACTGTGGGCGGATTTGTCGCTGCCTCCAGCAGCGGCTGGGACGGCGGGCCATTTGCGCTTCTTGGTCCAGTATCAAGCCTGTGACGAGGTCCGTTGCCTCCCGCCGACGGAATTGAGCCAGAGCGTGCTGGTGGCCGTGGCACCATGATTCAACGCGCAGACATCATCGGCTGCGGGGTAGGCGAGCCAGAGGCCGCCAAGCTCCTCGCCCAAATCGAAGCCCTCTCCGGCACGCCGGAAGTGCGCTGGCGGGAGGCGGCCCGCTCCATTCTGAGGCCGGATCATCCCTTCGCGCTGCATCAGTTGCTCTATCGGGCAATCTACGGCAGCGCGGGGGGTCCGGTGTTTTTTCCCGAACCAGCAGATATTGAACACGCGCATATGACGGCGCTGCGACGCGAGCTTGGGCTGGATTCGCACGCCGACCTCTTTGCGTGGTCGGTTGCAGAACGGGAGGCGTTTTGGGAGCGGACGGTCGCCCGCTTGAAAATCCGCTTTCGCAAGCCATACAAGCAGTTGCTCGACCTGTCCCAAGGCGTCGAAGCACCCAAGTGGCTTGTCGGGGCCGAGATGAATATCGCCGAGAGTTGCTTTCAGGCCCCTGCCGATCAGACGGCCATTGTCTTCCAGCGCGAGGGTGGCCAGCTTGAGCGGATGAGTTTCGGCACCCTAGAAGCCCTGTGCGACCAGGTCGCCGGCGGGTTGTGCGCGTTGGGATTTGGTTCCGGCGACCGGATTGCCGTGGCCATGCCGATGACGGCTGAATCGGTGGCGATCTATCTGGGGATCGTCAAGGCCGGTTGCGCGGTGGTGGCCATTGCCGATAGTTTCGCTGCCCCCCAGATCGCCGCCCGGCTACGGATCGGGGAGGCCAAGGCCGTTTTTACCCAAGACGTAATTTTGCGCGGTGGGCGCGAGTTGCCGCTGTACCCGCGCTTGGTCGCCGCAGAGGCCCCATTGGCGATTGTATTGCCGGGGCGCGTGGAAGGGTTGACGGAGGCGCTGCGCCCCGAAGATCTGCACTGGGACGACTTCTTGCAGGCCGACGCTATGTCAGCGGCCGTGGCTTGCCATCCCGACCAGACGACCAATGTCCTGTTTTCATCGGGAACCACCGGCGACCCCAAGGCCCTGCCTTGGACTCATGTCAACCCGATCAAGTGCGGCGCAGACTCGCATTATCACCAAGATGTCCACCCCGGCGATGTGGTCGCTTGGCCGACCAATCTAGGCTGGATGATGGGGCCGTGGCTGATCTACGCCGCCTTTTTGAACCGGGCGACCATGGCGCTCTACTATGGCAAGGCGACGGAGCGAGACTTTGGGGAGTTTGTGCAAGCGGCTGGTATTACCATGCTCGGCGTCATTCCGAGCATGGTGCGGACTTGGCGTAGCACGGGCTGTATGGAGGGAATCGACTTCTCGGCGATTCGAGCTTTCAGTACCACCGGCGAGTGCTCCAATCCCGAGGATATGCACTATCTGATGGCGCTGGCCGGGTATCGGCCCATACTCGAATACTGCGGCGGCACCGAGTTAGCGGGTGGCTATTTGCTCAGCACGCTAGTCGAGCCGGTCGCACCCGCGACCTTTAATTCGGCAGCGCTGGGAACGGATTTGGCGATTTTGGACGAAGACGGGCAGGAGTGCGCAAGCGGCGAGGTCTTTCTGGTGCCGCCCGCCATTGGCATGTCAACTCGGGTGCTCAACCGCGACCACCGCGAAGTGTACTATGCGGGCGTGCCCAAACGAGGTGGGGTGCCACTGCGCCGCCACGGCGACCAAGTCGAGCGACTAGCCCCGGGTATCTACCGGGTCCACGGTCGAGCCGACGACGTGATGAACCTAGGCGGAATTATGGTGAGTTCCGCGGAGATCGAGCGAGCCTTGAATACAATGCCGGGCGTGGCCGAGACCGCGGCGATTGCAGTGCCGCCACCGGGGGGCGGACCGAGCCTGCTGGTGATCTTCGCGGTGCTGGAGGAAGCTGGCGACCACTTGCAAGCCTGTCCTGAGCGAAGTCGAAGGGACGCGATGCAGCAGACGATCCGCCGGGAACTCAATCCCCTCTTCAAGATTCACGAAGTAGTAGTAGTGGAATCGCTGCCGCGGACTGCGTCGAACAAGGTGATGCGGCGGGTTTTGCGGGAGCGCTACGGAAAGCAACCGCGTGAACATCAACGCGCAGGCTCGTAGAATTGAGCGAAAGGAGCATCCGATGCGACATGGTTATTTGTCCGTTTTGCTGCTGCTGGTGGCGATCTATCCGGCTGAAGCTGGCCGCTACGACGATCCGAGCTTTCTCACCAGCCATCTCGTCTCCGGTGGAGTGGCCAAAGACGGCATTCCGGCCCTGACAAACCCCACTTTCGTGGCACCGAACGAAGTAAACTACGTACAGGAAAACGACGTAGTTATGGGGATTGTCATCAACGGCGAACCGCGAGCGTACCCGCACAACATCGGCTGGTGGAACGAGATCATCAACGACCGCGTTGGCGATCAGTCGGTCGTCGTGTCTTTGTGTCCGCTTACAGGTACCGGCCAAGTCTTCAACGCCACCGATGGCGACGGCTCGCAAATCGAGTTCGGGGTTTCCGGGCTGCTGATCAACAGCAACTTGGTCATGTACGACCGGCGCGACGGCGAAACGCTCTACCCGCAGATGATTTACACGGCCATCAACGGCGATCGAGCCGGCGATCGCCTAGAACTGATGCCTGTGGTGGAGACGACTTGGGCGCTTTGGCAGCGGATGTACCCAAGCACCACCGTGGTACAAGCCGCTACGGGCTGGGAGTACTACAACTCGCGACCCGCTTACAACGAAAACCAATACACCTTCTATCCTTACGGCGATTACCGCACCAACCATAATGCCTTGCTCTTCCCCCCTTCGACCAACGGCGGCGCATTCGACCATCGCTTTGAGACCAAGGATTTAGTGTTGGGATTGTGCCGCGGTGACCAGACCAAAGCCTTTCCCTTCGCGCTGATGCCCGACGGGGTGGTAATCAACAATCTCGTCGGCGGCGATCCCGTAGTCATCCTATTCGACGCCGCGTCGCTCACGGCCTTGGCCTATTTCAGCCAGCTCGACGACGAGCCGTTGAGCTTTTACGGAGTAGAGTCCGAGGGACTGCTACCAGTGGAATTCATGGATGCGGAGACGGGGTCGCGCTGGAACATGCTCGGAGAAGCCGTCGCCGGGCCGCTCGCGGGGCGGCGGTTGGCGCAAGTCCCGGCCTACAACGCCATGTGGTTTGCCTGGACCGCCTACTGGCCCGATACTGAGGTCTGGCAGCCGGGTGAGGGAATTCTCAGCCAAGAGGACATCGAGCAGATCGAACAAACCGCAACGGTCGTCGAAGAGGTGTTTGACTCGACGCCAACGAGTTTCGCATTGAACCAGAACTTCCCCAACCCGTTCAACGCCCAGACGCTGATCCAGTACGAGTTGTCTGTAGCCGGGCCGGTGCAACTGGGAGTGTTCAACGCGGCTGGGCAGCGGGTGCGCTCGCTGGTGGACGGACACCAAACGGCCGGGCTATACTTGCAACCTTGGGACGGGCGCGACGACGCCGGGCAGCCGGTAGCCAGCGGCGCGTACCTATACCGATTGGAAACATCGGGATTTGTCCAAGCGCGGATGATGATGTTGGTGCGCTGACGAACCAAACTTAGGGAGGAGATCATGAGCAATTTTCTCAGTCGCTATCTAAACTGGTTGCACCTGCGGTGGCCAGCCGGCGTGGTGGAGAAGTTGCCGCGGGTGGATGAGCACGGGCAGAGCAATGTCTCCGGGCTGTACATCGTCGGCGACTTGACCGGAATTCCGCTGTTGAAGTTTTCAGCCGATACAGGCGCGCGGGCCGTGCAGCACATCGCAGCCGACGAGGCATTCCAGCGCAGCAAGGGGCAGGAGGATGTCTTGGACTTGGCGATTATCGGCGCGGGCGTTTCCGGCATGTCCGCGGCCTTGGAGGCGCGGGAGGCCGGATTGTCGTTTGTGCTTTTGGAGGCGACCGAGCCGTTTTCCACGCTGGTCAATTTCCCCAAGGGAAAGCCCATTTACACCTATCCCACCGAGATGGAGCCGGCCGGGCAGATCCGCTTTGGTGCCGAGGTCAAGGAGCCGCTGATCGAGGAGTTGCACGAGCAGACGCTCGCCCAAGGCATCGAGCCGACTATGGCGCGGGTCGAGCAGGTGAAAAAGCGGGGAGACCTCTTTGAACTGGAGATCCCGCGCGGGGAGAATATCACGGCCCGCCGCGTGATCGTCGGAATTGGGCGCTCGGGCAACTTTCGCAAGTTAGGGGTGCCGGGCGAACAATTGGACAAGGTCTTCAACCGCTTGCACGATCCCGTTGACTTCTGCGACAAAGACGTGCTGGTCGTTGGCGGCGGCGACAGCGCCTTAGAGGCGGCCATTGCCATCGCCCAATGCGGAGGGCGCGTGACCGTCTCCTACCGCAAACCCGAATTTTCTCGCCCCAAGCCCGAAAACGTCGAAAAGCTGAACATGCTTGAGGCCGATCCAATGGCCGATGTGGCCGTGGACACCCCTTCTTCCGAGCGGGTGACGACCAGCAGCGGCGCCTTTATGGAGCAGGGCCGCCAAGCGGGATCGATCCGCCTGCTGATGGCCAGCCAAGTGCTGCGCATCGAGGACGACGCAGTCGCGCTCAAAGATGCCGAAGGCCAAGAAGTGAGCCTGCCCAACGACGCAGTGTTCTCCATGATTGGGCGCGAGGCCCCACTCGACTTTTTCAGACGCAGCGGCGTGGAGATCAACGGCGAATGGAGCCCTAAGCGGTGGCTGTCCTTGGGGCTCATCCTACTGGCGGCGGTTTTCGTCTATCACTG
This sequence comes from Candidatus Latescibacterota bacterium, assembly GCA_022825835.1. GTDB lineage: Bacteria > Latescibacterota > UBA2968 > UBA8231 > UBA8231. Next base: position 102,023 of record JAJDVZ010000157.1, on the reverse strand, counting down.
GAAGACCGACGCGGGCATTCCGGTCAAGAAGTGGTTCGACCAAGCCGATCTCTTCCCCTTCAACCTAGCAGCACCACCGACAGCCCATACCCTGTGGGATACAATACAGGTATCGATGACCCAGCCGAGTTTCTACTACTCGCTGGCCTATTGCCTGTGCGTCGTCCTCTTCGGCTTGCAGCGCATAAAGCGACGGCGCACGCCGTACATCAAAGTGCAGACGCTGACGCTGATGGCGGTCCAGTGCATTCCGCTCTTTCTGCTGCCCTATGTGTTTTTGCCTTGGGCTGGCTACAACGGATGGTTCGACGAGGGTGCCTGGCTCAAGCCGCTGGCCGATGGCCTGTTTCCCGAGTCGGAATGGGCCGAACACGGGCGCGAATACTGGCGATCTCTGGGGCTGATTCTCGCTTGGCCGCTGTTCTTTTGGAACGTCTTCACCAGCGAGCCGCTGTGGTGGTGGCTGGCCATTAGCCTCGTGCAGACCTTCGTCATCATCCCGCTGATCATCTTTTTCTGGGGCAAAGGGGCCTACTGCGGCTGGATTTGCTCGTGCGGTGCCCTAGCCGAAACCATGGGCGACGCGCACCGGCACAAGATGCCGCACGGCATGGTGTGGAACAAGGTGAACATCGTGGGGCAGGTCGCGCTGCTATTGGCCAGCGTGCTGCTCATATTGCGTCTAGTGGGCTGGGCTTTGCCGCACGATCACTGGATCAACGGGGCCTACATGGGGCTGTTTATGGGCAAGGGCACGAACTGGGGCAACCTGCCCTTCCCGCTGACTTTTCTCAACTACGTGTGGTCGGTCGATCTGCTGCTGGCCGGCATCTTAGGCGTCGGGCTGTACTGGCATTTCAGCGGCCGGATGTGGTGCCGCTTCGCCTGTCCGCTGGCGGCCCTGATGCACGTGTACGCGCGCTTCAGCCGCTTCCGCATCCTCGCCGACAAGAAAAAGTGCATCTCCTGCAATGTCTGCACCTCAGTGTGCCACCAAGGCATCGACATTATGAACTTCGCCAACAAGGGGCTGCCCATGGCCGACCCGGAGTGCGTGCGCTGTAGCGCATGCGTGCAGTCTTGCCCCACAGGCGTGCTGGAATTTGGTCAGGTTGATAAAAACGACGAGGTAATAAAGACCGACGGGCTAGCCGCGTCGCCGGTGCGGATGCAGGAGAAGTAGGGACGACGCCCTAGTCGACATCGTCTAAACCTACTTCTTCAACTGAAGGCGGCGCAATTCTTGGCCGCTTTTGAATGATTGCGGCAAATTTTGGTTCAAACCTAGTGCGGACAAAGCTGCGACGGGCATAATCCTTAGCGGGTTTGTTCGTCGCCTTGTACATGCTGCGCAGCCACTTCGGATTCACGGTCTCTCCAACTGCCGCCGCGATTTGTTCAACCTCGTTTTCCGTGAGCATGTACTCGCTGGCCAGCAACTGTACCTCATCTTCCATTGCTGCAATCAGATCCTTTGCGTCGTCGTCAACCAAGCGATCGGCAACAGCCTTGGCCGCAAACTGCGCCCCAGTGCCACCTGCCAACCCACCTACGACGCCACCGATAAAACTGCCTATAGTCGTGCTGATAAAAGGCACTGCACTACCAACGGCGTCGCCGGCGATCATGCCGCCCATCCAGCCGCCAACCCCCCCGGCAACCGCGGCCGCATTCACTGTGGTGTTCTTGGCAAACTGCCGCCAAGAAATGGAACCGACGAAAGCAGCTCGGTAGAAGTCTGGAGCACTTGTCACCACGGTTGTTATGACCGCGGTTATAGCATTGGAACGGAGGAGTCTGGATACGTTACTGAATGCGCCAGCCCCAGAGACCGCTCTCCCAAGGGACCCAGCGGCGATGCGCTGGACCGCCTCGCGCCCACTGTCAGCGGCCAAGCGGGCGGTGCTGCTCACCTTGAGCAAGACGGGAATGCGCTGGATAATCTCGCGCCCGCCCTCCGTATTTAAGGTGCGCCATAGGGCCCTTACCCCATTACGCACTGCTGCCACTCCGATGGCAACATTCTTAGACCGCAACAACTGGATGCTAGCGAAAGGAGGCAACCACTGGGCGTTAACAATGCTTTTTATGACCGCATTGCTGCCATTATTTCGAGGATCGAGTGCGGATCGGAACGCCGCTCTGACCGCTGCTGGGCTACTCGTGCCGCCGTGGAAGTCTTGGGCATAGGTAATAATAGACGAGACCGACGACGCACCCGTAGCGGTCACGCGTTGCGTTTTTGCATCAAAGACCAAGCAATCAACATTCCCCGCACGAGCTATGTTCCGCGCCTGTACATAGGTCACCGTGCCCTGCTTGACCAGCGCGGCCGCGGGATTCGCAACCCCCGGAACCTTGCCCCGTGCGATGCGGTCGCGCATCTGCTGCACGCAGGCTTCGTACTGATCCCTGGGAACTTCGAGGACCTGCCCTAGATAGCGGTAATTCCCCGATCTTGAATCGAACGCGGCATGAACAGTTGCGGATGCGCTCTGGCAATAGTTCGATTGAACGCGCAAGTCTTCAACTCTCGCTCACCGGGCCGGAAATGCGTTTGTTGCGCTGACCTTCCGGCAATCCACGGCCAAACCCACTAACCACTAGCCAGCGCTTGCTCTAGCTGCTGGCAAAACGTCTCGATGACCTTGAGGCGGGCGAAGCGTTTGTCGTTGCCCTCCACCAAAGTCCAAGGAGCAACGGTCGTGTGGGTGCGCGCTACCATGTCGTCAACAGCGGCCTCGTACTCGTCCCATTTCTCGCGGTTGCGCCAGTCTTCGTCGGTGATCTTCCAGCGCTTGTGCGGCGTCACCTGCCGCGCCTTGAAGCGCCGCAATTGCTCGTCCTTGTCGATGTGAATCCAGTACTTGGCCACCACCATGCCGCGGTCTGTTAGCTGCTGCTCAAAATCGTTGATTTCGCCGTATGCCCGCTGCCAAGCTGCTTCGTCGGCAAAGCCCTCGACGCGCTCGACGAGCACCCGGCCATACCAACTGCGGTCGAAAATCACCATCCGACCCGCGCGCGGCAGGGGACGCCAAAAACGCCAGAGGTAGTGTTGGGCATGTTCCTCTTCCGTGGGGGCGGCGACTTGGATGATCTGATAGACACTGGGATCGAGGGCGGCAGTCAGGCGCTGGATGATCCCGCCTTTGCCCGCAGCATCGGCCCCCTCGAAAACCAAGACGGTCGAAAGGCCCTTGCGGCGCGCCTGCTGCGTCAAGCGATAAAGCCGGCCTTGGTATCGCTCGAGCAGGGCTTGGTACTCCTTCTTGGCTACCCGCTGTTCCATGTCCAACGGAGTCAACACGTTGGGCGCGGACGGCCAGTCTGATTCGACGAGTTTGGGATGGCTCTTCTTTTCGCCTAGACGCTGGCGGATGGCGTCGCGCACGGCATGGCCTACCGCCAATGTGTAGTGAGGATCGCTGCCTTCGACAACCTGCCAACGAGCGCCTCGGTTATCGGTCTTTTGCAGTAAGCGATCACCGGCTCGTTTGAACTCGTCGTAGTACTTCAAGCCCTCTCTCTCGTCCGCGTTCACCCGCCAGCGGGTCAGCGGGTTTTGCTCCAAGTCCGCAATGCGTTGCTGCCGCGCCTCTTTGTCCAAGTGGATCCACAGCTTGATCAGCAGCGCACCATCGACGACGAGCGCGTTTTCAAAGGCCGCGATGTGGTCAAAGTCGCGCTTAAACGTCGCCTCATCGCTGCGCCCATGAGCCAAGTCGCGCAACGGGCGATCGTACCAGCCGTTCAAGTAGATGCCGATGGTTCCCTTCGGCGGCAGGGAAAGCCAATAGCGCCAGTACTCTGGACGCTCGCGCTCCTCTGCGGACGGCGGCTCAAAAGCGCAGACCTCGATGCCGTGCGAGTCCATCCACTGTCTGAGCGCGTTGCTCGCCGCGTTCAGACCTGCGCCAGCAAAACCACCCAAGACGATGAGCGTTGGGAACTGAGCGTGCTGCAACCGCTCTTGAGCCGCGATCAGTTCCGTGCGCAGCTCGGATTCGAGCTTCTTGTATCGGCCATTCGGAACGCCGCGCTCCTTCTCGTTGGTTGCCATTGATCGCCTCTCTCCCTTACTAAAAATAGTAAAAAATTTGTCGCAGATGTCCAGTCGGCAATCCGCAACGCACCAATTGCCGATCACGGGGCAAAGCCGTAGATTTTTGCATCCCTTGGCAAAGGAGCCTTTGGCATGGAAGTACTCGGCGGCCCGCTTTTTGGCGTTGCCGGAGCAGGAGAATCGCACGGGCCGGCAATTGTCACCACAATCTTCGGCTGTCCCCCCGGCTTATGGGTGGAGCGCGCCCAAATCCAGCACTATCTCGACCGCCGCCGCCCCGGCAGCAACAAGCTAGGCACTCCCCGGCGGGAAGACGACCAAGTCGCCCTGCTGTCCGGCCTCTACTCAGAGGATCTCGACCAGCTCCTATCCGGTCCGGCGCTGCACTTGCACCTAGACGAAGACGCAAAGCCAGTGCATACCTATGAAGCGGGCTTCACTACGGGCGAGCCGATCGCCGCAGCCGTGCTTTCGGCCGCCAAGCGCTCGGGCGATTACAAGCAGTTCACCGGGCCGCAGGGCCACGTCCGCCCCGGACATACGGACCTCGTCAAGCACTACAAGTCGCGGGGCTTTGTCGATGTGCGCGGTGGCGGGCGTTCCAGCTATCGCTCGACCATCTCCGACGTCATCGGCGGCACCATCGCCCGCCTCTATCTAGCCGAGCACTTCGGCACGGCCATTTTTTCTTCGATCTGCCAAGTCGGGCCGTTAGAGACGGGCATTTCCCTCGCGGCACGAGTCGCCGAACTAGCCGAAGCCGACGAACAGCGCTTGTCGCCCGCAACGTGTGCCGCCCTCGAAAGTGATCTAGAGCGCGGACCGCTCCGCGCAGTGGATGCGGATTTCGCTCATCAAGCAGCCGAGCTGATTGCCAAGACCCGCAAAGAGCAGGACTCGATCGGCGCGGCGCTCGAAGTAGTGGCCGTCAACGTGCCCCCGCTCGTCGGCGAACCGCTGTACCAAAGCCTGAAGTTGCGCCTGATGGGCAGCCTCGGCGGCCTGCACGCTGTGCAGGCCTGCGAAATAGGCGTGGGTAGCGCTTCGTCGGCGCGCCGAGGCAGCGAGCACAACGATCCCATCCGCACCAGTGGGTACCAGAGCAACAGCCACGGCGGCCTGCTCGGCGGCGTGACCACGGGTATGCCGCTCGTATGCCGCTTGAGTTTCAAACCCACGGCCACCATCGCCCGACCCCAAAATTCCGTGCGCAAGGATCTAGAAGAAATTGAGTTCCAGCTCGCCAAGGGCCGCCACGATCCCTGCGTAGGCGTGCGCGCTGGCGCGACCCTAGAGTCGCGGCTGGCCATCGAGCTGATGAACGCCGTGCTCATGCACCAAGCGCGCTGCATGGATGCGGAAAATTTCAAACTGTTCCATTAACGAATGGTGTTGGCAGATTGATCGTGGTCTAGGTGCGTCCGTCGGCGGTTCGCCATCCGTAGGGGCGGTTCGCGAACCGCCCCCTACTTACAGCGCGGGTATTTCTACGCTCAGTTCCGCCGCCACTTTGCCGAGTTCATCCCAAGTGGGTTGGGGCAAATCAATGCCTTCGAGCAGTAGCCGCGCCCTCGTCTTCTGTTCGATTTCGCCGGGCGCATAGACTTGCTCAAATCCGGGCAAGGGGCGCGCCGAGCACACCCACTTGGCCATCTCTTCGACTTCGCGCTCGTACGAGTCCAAATCGATAAAGTCCTCAATATTGATCGCTAGGACCATGGTCCCGTTACCACCTTTGCCGCCTTCTTTGGTACAACCAGCATGAGAGAGCGGTCCCACCAACATTTCCACCATCATCGCCAGTCCACTGCCCTTGTGGCCAAACTGCTGGCCGCCCAACGGCAAGACGCCTGTACCCTCGGCGTCGTCTAAATAGCGCTGGGCCTCGGTGACGGGCTGACCTTCCTGATCTATAACCCACCCCTCGGGCATCGGCTCCTGGCGGATGTTTTTCTGCACGATTTTGCCACCGGCCACGACGGTCATGGTCATATCGAGCATGAAAGGCGGGCCATTTTGGCGCGGGGCGGAAAAGGCAATAGGCTCAGGACGCAGGCGGCGGTCCGCCGAGCCAAAGGGCGCGAGGAAGAGGCCGCCGCCATTGAGCCAAACCATGCCGATCATGCCCCTTTCGGCGATCCGCGGCGGATAGTCGCCGAGGCGGCAGATATGGGAGATGTGGTTGAGACCAACAAAGCCGAAGGTGGAGTTTTGGGCTTTTTCAACGGCAATGTCGAGGGCGCGATTGACGGCGACGATGCCGTTGGCCCCCTTGCCGTTTATGACTCTGAGCACAGGGGTATCGCGCACGACTTCGGTCTCTTCCCAGCGGACGTAGTTGTTTTGCATTCCGCGGGCATAGCCGGAGACGAGCCAAGTGCCGTGGGAGTCGTGGCCGTGCAGGTGGCTTTCAACGACGTGGTCGGCGACGATAAGGGCGTCATCTGCGGGAATGCCTGTAGCGGCAAAAATGCGATAGCAGAGATCTTTGAGGACGTCGTGTTGGACTACGGGCATGAAAGGTCCTTTGGATGGGTGTGCTTCCTAGGAGGCGTGCGCTTCCATCAACTCGGCGAAATAGCTAAACAGATGGAAGCTGTCGTGCGGGCCTGGCGAGGCCTCCGGGTGGCACTGGATGGAAAAAATGGGCAGTTCTCGGTGGTGCAGGCCCTCGACGCAATTATCGTTGAGGTTGAGGCGAGTGATTTCGAGGCAGTCGGGCAACGAGTCGGCTGCAATGCCCCAGCCGTGGTTTTCAGAGGTGATTAGAATCCGTTCGCTGGCGCGTTCCTTGATCGGCTGATTGGCTCCTCGGTGCCCGAATTTGAGGCGGTAAATTTCCGCGCCAAAGGCCAAGCCGAGAATCTCGTGGCCCAAGCAGATACCGAAAATTGGCTTCTTGCCGATGAGGCCCTTACAAGTCGCAATCGCGTAGTCGAGAGGCCGGGGGTCGCCCGGACCGTTGGAAAGAAAAACGCCGTCCGGCTCCAAGGCCAAGACCTCGTCGGCCGTAGTTTTGGCCGGCACGACCGTCACCTTGCATCCTGCGGCAACCAAGCAGCGGACGATATTGCGCTTGATCCCGTAGTCTAAGGCGACGACGTGGAAGCGCGGGGCTTCGGGGCTTTCGACATAGGGCGCAGAGCAGCTAACAGCGGCGACCATATCGACACCGACAAGCCCAGGCCATGCGCGCGCCTTTTCAACTAAGCTGTCCGGGTCGAGATCGGTAGTGGAAATGGCGGCGTCCATCACGCCCTCAATGCGCACTCTGCGAGTCAACTCGCGGGTGTCGATCCCTTCGATGCCGAGCACGCCGTGTTCTTCGAGATACTCGGGTAAGCTCTGACGCGCACGCCAGCTACTCGGCAGGCGAGAGCACTCTTTCATCAGGAAGCCACGAACTTGAGGCCGCGCCGATTCGTCGTCTTCAGGCGTGACCCCGTAATTGCCTATGAGTGGGTACGTCATGGTGACGATCTGGCCGGCATAGGAGGGGTCTGTGAGAATTTCCTGATAGCCGGTCATGCTGGTATTGAAGACCATTTCGCCGAGGCACTCACCCCCACGGCCAAGGGCACGGCCCTCAAAGACAGTGCCATCCGCGAGCGCAACGAGCGCTTTCATCTTCCGTAGATACTCCTTTTTGAGAGGGTTTTAACAGCGAGTAAAAACTTAGGCAAAAAAAGACGAGGTGAACAGGCGGCTCATTCCGGCGCTGGATCCGTCAGGTCTTGGCGCTCCTGCCGTGCGCGCTCCTGCATATCGACGGCCGGATCGAATTCGCCGACGATTTCCTGGCCGACGATTTCTTCAATCACGTCTTCCAAGGTAACAATGCCAGCAAAGCCACCGTATTCATCGACGACGGCAAAAAGGTGCTCGCGCCGCTGGATGAATTCTTCGAGCAGGCGACTAGCCCGCGCCGACTCGGGCACCGAATAGATAGAGCGGCTCACCTCAGAGAGTTTAGCTTGATCGCGGCCATCAGCCAAGGCGCTGAACGCATCGCGCCGCAGCACCAAGCCGACAATGTTTTCTCGCTCGCCCTGATAGAGGGGCACCCGGCTGTGGTCCCAGCTACCGGACTGCTCGCGGGCCTCGGCCAAGGTCAAGTCGCGGTCGAGGCAGTGGACTACTGTGCGCGGGGTCATTATATCGCGCGCCCGCAATTCGTCGAGCTTGAGGATGTTTTGGATGACGCGCTCTTGGTCGTGAGAAATGGCACCAGATCGGCGGCTCATCCGCGCGATAATCTCAATCTCTTCCGGAACGACCTCCGGCACGTCGGGTGCCCCAGCGGTGATGAGCCGAACGATGAATTTGTTGAGCCAGATAAAGGGCGCGAACAGCCATACCAGCCATTGGATCGGGCGAGCTATAAACCGAGCGAGAACGCGGGCATGCACCACCCCCACCGTCTTGGGAAGAATCTCCGTAAAGATGAGCACCGCCAGCGAGAAGGCGATGATAAAGTACGTCTCCCAAGTCCGCGGAAATACTCCGACAAAGGCGGCACCGGCGATGGCAGCACCGCCAGTATGGGCCAAGGTATTGAGCGTGAGGATGGCTGAGATAGGGCGCTGGATATCCGCGTGCAAGCTCTTGAGGATCTTACCCGAAGTGCGCCCTTGGTCGGCCAGCATTTCGATCTGACTGGCGGGCAGTGAGTAGAGCGCAGCTTCCAAGAGCGAACAAACACAGGATACGACGAGGACGACGCTGACGGATAGGACTAGCTCAAGCAATTCAGGGGTCATAGACGTGGGAGTAATTTAACAAAGAGAGGGACTCCCCGCTGGGAATCCCTCTCCAATGGCACTGGGCTACGATGTCTTACTCGGGAGTAGCTATTCCACGTGCTCACTAACATGCTTGGTCAGGTCAAACATGCTCACTTTCTTCGCGCCGCCTACGACGGCCCGCAGCTTATCGTCGGCATTGATCATGCGCTTATCCTCTTGGTCTTGCAGACCATTCTTCCTGATATACGCCCAGATTTTCTTGGTGATCTGAGTACGCGGCAATGGCTTGTTGCCGACTATGGCCCCAAGGGCGGCGTCGGGCTGCAAGGGCCTCATAAAAGCAGGATTGGGCTTGCGCTTCGCCTTTTTCTTTGCGACGGGTTTTTTCTTGGCGGCCTTCTTAGAGACGGCCTTCTTGGCGGCGGCCTTCTTAGCTTTCTTCGGAGCGGCCTTCTTCTTAGCGGCAGCCTTCTTCTTCGGAGCGGCCTTCTTCTTAGCGGCAGCCTTCTTAGCCTTCTTAGGGGCGGCCTTTTTCTTGGCGGCAGCCTTCTTCTTAGGAGCAGCCTTCTTCTTGGCAGCAGCTTTCTTAGCCTTCTTCGGAGCGGCCTTCTTAGCCTTCGGAGCGGCCTTCTTCTTGGCGGCAGCCTTCTTAGCTTTCTTCGGAGCGGCCTTTTTCTTAGCAGCCGCTTTTTTCTTAGCAGCCTTCTTCTTGGCAACAGGTTTCTTCTTCGCCATAACAAAATTCTCCTTTGGCTGTAGGGGTAAAACCCACGAAAGGGGGTTGTTTAAAATTGGGTTTCTCGGCCTCTTTCGCCTCGTGAAGTTTAAGGCCGATTCTACCCGTTTTGTGCAGTTACAACATTATCTTTCCAATATAGTACGAGGGCAGTATAAGTCAAGCAAAAATGTAGCTTTTTCATAGGGGAAAACGCGCTCACGATGGACGTTTGACATAATTTGCAAAAACGGGCATTTTAATTTTGTACTTGGGATTTGTCGTATTTTGAGGTCTAAAAATTGATGATCGAAAAAAGCAAATTGGGATTTGTGGGTACCGGCAACATGGGTCGGGCGCTGATTGAAGGTTTGGTTGGTCAGCTTCCTGCGGGTCAGATAACCGCAGCCGACATCAGGCCGGAAGCGCTCGAAGGCTTGTCGGCGTTGGGCGTCCACACCAGTACCGACTCCGCAGATGCGGTCCGCGATCAGGACTTGGTGATTTTGGTGCTCAAGCCACAAGTAGCCGCTCCCGTATTGAAGACGCTAGCCGCGCATTTTAGCACCCAGCAGATTGTCGTCTCGCTCATGGCCGGCGTATCGACCACCCGGCTCGAAGACCTACTGCCCGCGCAAATGTCCGTGGTGCGCGTCATGCCGCAGACGCTGGTGAGGGTGCGAGGTGCGGCTTGCGCTCTCTGCGCTGGTCGCGCTGTTAGCGCAGAACAGATGGCGCAAGTGCGTTCTCTCTTCGACTTAGTCGGCACGACGGTCGAAGTCGCCGAAAGTCTCATGGACGCCGTTACGGGGCTTTCCGGTAGCGGCCCGGCTTGGGCTTACACCGTTGTTGAAGCTCTCGCCGACGGCGGCGTACGCGCCGGGCTGCCGCGCGAGACTGCACTAACACTTGCCGCGCAAACCCTGCTCGGTGCCGCGCACCTCATGCTCGAAAGCGGCGAGCATCCGGCCGTGCTCAGAGACCAAGTTACTTCGCCGGGCGGGACTACGGCCGCTGGGCTGCACAAGCTAGAAGAAAAGGGCCTGCGCGACGCTCTGATCAGCGCCGTGCTAGCCGCAGCCGAACGCTCCGCTGAGTTGGGGCAATCGTGATTGCAGTCATCGACTACGGCATGGGCAATCTGCGCAGCGTGCAGAAAGCCTTCGAATTCCTTGGCTACGAAGCCGAGATCGTCGAAGCTCCCGAGCGCCTCAGCGCGGCCACGCATCTCGTATTGCCCGGTGACGCGGCCTTTGGTGATGCCATGCACAACTTGCAGGCCGCCGGTTGGGACGCGGCCATCGCCGAGGGTCTCGCGGCCGATAAGCCCTTCTTGGGCATCTGCGTGGGGCTACAACTCATGTTCGAGGAAAGTGAGGAAATGGGGACCCATCGCGGCCTCGGAATCCTGCCGGGCAAATGCGTGCGTTTCCCTCCTACCGAGCGAGTGCCACAGATCGGCTGGAACCAAATCGCCATCAAGCGCAAGGTATCGCTCTTAGAGGGCGTACCTGAAGGAAGTTTTTTTTATTTTGTCCATTCGTACTATGTAGTAAACGAAAACAAAGACGATTGCGTCGCCACGACCGACTACGGGATTGACTATACCTCAGTCGCCGGCAACGGTCGCGTCTTTGGCGTGCAATTTCACCCAGAAAAGAGCCAAGTCCACGGCTTGCGCCTTCTCGACAATTTCGCGCGCCTGCGCTGTGCGCGCCTGCGCTGATAGAGATTATGCTCGCCAAGCGAATCATTCCCTGTCTAGATGTGAAAAATGGCCGCAACGTGCGCGGGGTGCGCTTTTCAGCCGACCGCGATGCTGGCGACCCCGTTGAACTCGCCGAGCGCTACGACGCCGAGGGTGCAGACGAACTCGTCTTCTACGACATCACGGCTTCAGCCGATGGCCGCGCCATCGTCATGGACCTCGTGCGCCAAGTATCCGAGCGGGTCTTCATTCCCTTAATGGTCGGCGGCGGCATTCGCACCTTCGCGGACGTGCGCCACATTCTCAAGACCGGTGCCGACAAGGTCTCGATCAACTCGGCCCATGTGTATTCGCCGGAAATCATCGACCAAAGCGCGGAGAGCTTCGGCTCGCAGTGCATTGTCGCAGCTATCGACGCACTCAGGCGGCCAACCGCGCCCGGCGAGCCGCCGTCGTGGGAGCTGTACATCAACGGCGGCCGCAAGGCCACCGGCATCGACGCCCTAGAGTGGGTGGAGGCCCTCGTCGATCGCGGAGCGGGCGAGTTAGTGCTCAACAGCATCGACGCCGACGGGACGCGTGCTGGGTACGACCTCGAGCTAAACCAAGCCGTGGCGCGCATTGTGGATGTACCCATCGTCGCCTCGGGCGGTGCCGGCAATCTCGACCACATCCACGAGGTGCTAACCGAAGGCGAAGCCAGCGCCGCGCTGGCGGCTTCCATCTTCCACTTCCAGCATTACTCGATCCCCGAAGTCAAGAGCTTTCTGCGCGAGCGCGGGGTCACGGTGCGCCAGTGACCGAGGCTAGCCAAGTGTCGCGGCAGGCACTGATGAGCGAGGTGCAGCGGCTGGTAGTCAAAATTGGCAGCAGCGCCCTGACCACTCAGTGCCACAAGCTCGACGACGAGGTCGTCAGCCAACTCGTCGAGGACGTAATCGAACTGCGCTCACAGGGGTTGGAAGTTGCGATCGTCACCTCAGGAGCGGTGGCCGCGGGCATGGGGCGGATGGAGTTGGATAGACGCCCAGACAACATCGCCCAACTGCAAGCTCTCGCAGCCATCGGCCAAGTCCTGTTGATGGATATCTACAAGGACAAATTCCACCGCCGCGGCGTGCCCATCGGCCAAGTACTCTTAACCGCCGAGGATATCCTCGGCGACCGCTATCGCTACGTAAATCTCGAAAACACCTTTCGCAACCTCTTCGCCTATGGAGCCGTGCCCCTAATCAACGAAAACGACAGCGTCGCCGTTGTTGAACTCCGGCGTCAACTCGGAGAAAACGACATGCTCGCTGCTTATGTGACGAACCTGATCCGGGCGGATATGCTGGTCATGTTTTCGGATGTCGAGGGACTTTACCACGCCTTCGGGCCGAGCGGCCCCGAAGGCAAACTAGTGAGTCAAGTGAGCCAAGACAGCGCCGACCTAGAGGGGATGATCGGCCGCTCGCTCGATGGTCGCGGCAGTGGCGGCATGGCAACCAAATTACGGGCCGCTCGGCTCTTGATGGCCTGCGGCGAAATGGCGGTCATCGCGCACGGGCGCAAACACCGCTTGCGCCACATCCTCGCTGGCCGCGAGCAAGGGACGCTCTTTCTGCCGACCGGCCGCAAGCTCAACAGCCGGCATCGCTGGATCGGTTTTGCCAGCCAGTGTCGCGGCAGCGCAGTGATTGACCGCGGTGCCCAACGCGCCATCGCCGAGCAGGACAAGAGTCTGCTCCCGGTGGGAGTCGTCTCCTGCGAGGGCGAGTTTGATGCGGGCGATGTAGTGCAGGTGCTTGGCGAGCGCGGCGAGAAGTTGGGGCGGGGCTTGTGCCGTTATTCAGCCTCTGAGCTGCGCCGCATATTGGGCATGAGCTCGCCCGAAGTCACAAGCGCACTGGGCCGTCCCGCCCGCGAAGTCATTCACCGCGACGACCTCGTCTTATTCTAAAATCGCCGTGACTAAGACAGCCAAAATTTTGCTGATCGCCTTCTTCGCTCTGGTGGCTTACGTGGCCTTTGGCAACAGGCTGTTCTACAAGGTGTGGCAAGAGGAGAAAACCCTAACCAAGTTGGAAGCGCAGCGAGACCGACTAGAGGCCGAAAATGACAGCTTGCGCCAAGTGCTAAAATTGCTCGAAAGCGACATAGATTTTATCGAGAGAGTTGCGCGCGAAGATCTCGGCTTGGTCAAGCCGGGCGAGGTGGTCATCCCCCTACCTACCAAAGAAGGCGAGTGACGCCATGCCACGCACTATCGTCAAAACGCGCGCCATCGTACTGCGCACCATGCGCATGGGCGAAACCAGCAGCCTAGTGACGTTGTACGCTCAGGAGTGCGGCAAACTCAAGACCATGGCCCGGGGTGCCCGCAAGCCCAAGAGCCGGTTCGGTGCCGCGCTCGGCTTAATGAGTGAGGTCCAAGCCGTCTGCTACGTCAAAGAGACCCGCGACCTGCAAACCCTGAGCGAATGCACCCTGCTCAAACCAGCACCCGACCTATCGCAAAGCCTAGAGCGACTTTCCTTTGGCAGCGCCGCCTGCGAACTGGTTGACCGCCTGACGATCGAAGGCGAGGGCAATCCTCGACTCTATCAGTGCCTAGCCGGGGTGTTGCACGGACTCGCCGAAGTGGAGCCAGAGCAGGTCGAGTCGCTGTTCTGGTACTTCCAGCTCCGCGCCGCCGCGGCCCTCGGCTACCGCCCAGAGCTGCACCAGTGCATTACCTGCCAACGCGAATTGGCCGGTCCCTCGTCGTGGTTCAGTGCAGCCCTAGGAGGCGGCCTGTGCTCCGCTTGCGGACCCGGAAACGGAGTGCGCTTAGCCCAGCATAGCTTGCACTTTCTCGCCGTCCTCCAAGGTCTTAGGACCTACACCAAGGAGGCCCTCCCCCAAGCCCCTGCTCAGCGCGGCGAGATCCGCATAGCTTTGCGCAGCTTTCTAGAGTACCACGGGGGCGAGCACAGCCGGCTCAAATCGCTCGACTTTCTCGATGGCCTCAACAAGGCCGCTTTACCCGTCTAACTTACTGGAGATTTTCATGTCCGACGACGCAATGGAAAAACTAGTATCCCTGTGCAAACGCAAAGGCTTCATCTTCCAAAGTTCGGAAATCTACGGCGGCCTCAACGGCTGCTGGGATTACGGCCCTCTGGGCGTCGAGCTGTTGCGCAACATCAAAGAGGTCTGGTGGAAGGCCATGACCTACCGAGAGGACGTGGAGGGCATTGACGCCAGCATCCTCATGAATCAGCGGGTGTGGGAAGCATCGGGCCACGTCGATAGCTTTACCGATCCCATGGTCGAAGATCGCAAGACCAACGAGCGCTTTCGGCTCGACCAACTCCTCGAAGAAAACGGCCTCGACGTAGCGGGCCTGAGCGCCGAGGAGATGGGCGTGCTACTCCGCGAGCGCAACATCAAAAGCCCCAAGGGCAACGAACTAAGCGACCCGCGGCAATTCAACCTGATGTTCAAGACCTTCGTCGGCCCGCTCGAAGACGACAGTGCACGCGTCTTTCTCCGCCCAGAGACGGCCCAAGGCATCTTCGTCAACTACCTCAACGTGCAGGCGGCGACGCGCCAGAAGCTGCCTTTCGGCATAGCCCAGATCGGCAAGGCATTCCGCAACGAGATCAACACCAAGAACTTTCTCTTTCGCACTCGCGAATTCGAGCAGATGGAGATGCAGTACTTCGTCGCGCCCGGCACTCAAGACGAGTGGTTTGACTATTGGCGCGAGGAGCGCTGGAAGTGGTTCGCGCAAATTGGCCTGCCCGAGCGCAAGCTGAGCTGGCACGAACACCAAGGAGACGAACTGGCCCACTATGCCCGCGCCGCCTTCGACATCCAGTACGAGTTCCCCTTTGGCCCAGGCGAGATCGAAGGCATCCACAATCGCGGCGACTACGACCTGTCGCAGCACGAAAAATTCTCGGGCAAACAGCTCAAGTACTTCGACGAGGAACAGCGCACCAAGTTCGTGCCCTACGTCGTAGAAACCTCCATAGGGGCCAGCCGCACGCTAATGGCCTGCTTAGTCGAGGCATACCACGAGGAAGAGGTCCGGGGTGAGACGCGGGTGGTAATGCGCTTTCACCCGCGCATCGCGCCGATCAAAGCGGCGGTATTGCCCCTCGTCAAGCGCGACGGCATGCCCGACATCGCCCGGCAAATCACCGAGGATATCCGACCCTACATGCGAGTTTTTTACGACGAAGGCGGCGCGATCGGCCGCCGCTACCGGCGCATGGACGAGGTGGGGACGCCGTTCTGCCTAACGGTCGATTCAGACACCCTAGCGGACCAGACCGTCACCGTGCGCGCCCGCGACACCATGACCCAAGAGCGGGTGCCCATAGCTGAGTTGCGCACCCACCTTGAGAGTGGCATGGACGCTTGGCAAATCCCTTGACCCAATAGTATAAATCCTGATATTATCCTTCGCGCTTGGGTTATAAGCTCCTCAGGCGCAGATTTATCCGGTACAGCGAAAGTGGCGGAACTGGTAGACGCGCTAGATTTAGGATCTAGTGCCCGAAAGGGCATGGGGGTTCGAGTCCCCCCTTTCGCACCATGAAAACGAGCGCACGGCCGGCGATTTGGCGGTGCGTCCTAGCCTTGTAAAGGTTGCGTTTCGTGAAGACACAGGTCACAGAAAAGGGGCAGTGGGCACGCGAGCTGGCCGTTGAAGTCGAAGCTGCGCGCATCGACGACGCCGTCAATAAGGCCCTGCGCCGCTACCAAAAGCGGCTGGAACTCCCGGGCTTCCGCAAGGGCAAAGTGCCGCTCAGGATCGTCGAGGCGCGCTTCGGCAGCTCCATCCGCGGCGAAGTCCTCGGCGACCTCCTCCCCTCGCTACTAGAAGAAGCCGCGCGCGAAGCGGGCCTGCGGCCGGCCGCACCCCCCAAAATCTCCCAACTCGACCACGAGCCGGGGGGAAGCCTAACGTTCACCGCAGATCTCGACATCTGGCCCGAAATCGAAGCCGAGCACTACGAAAATCTCGCCGCCACCCGCATGGTGCACGAGGTGGCCGACGAGGAAATCAGCGAGCATCTAGAAGAGTTGCGCCGCCGCCACGCCACCGAACAAGTCGTCGAGCGACCGTTGGCCAACAGCGACGTGCTCGTCGCGGATTTGCAGCGCCTCGACGACAGCGGCCTGCCCGTCATTGGCGACAAGTACGAGAAGCGCCAAATCCTCATCGGCGACGAGAATGCCCTCAGCCCCGAGTTTGAAGAGGCCCTCGTCGGCATGAGCGCTGGCGAAGAGCGCAAGGTCCGCTTCGCCTACCGCGAGGACCTGCCCAACGAACAGCTCGCCGGCCAAACCGCGCATTTCGCGGTGGCAGCCCACGAGGTGCGCGAGCGCACTCTGCCCGAGCTCGACGACGAGTTCGCCAAAGACCTCGGCGAACAGTTCCAGACCCTCGACGATTTGCGCCAACACCTCAGCGAACAGATCCAACAGCGCTGGGAATACATGGCCCAACAGCGCCTGCGCAGCGAGTTGATCAGCCAGCTCATCCTAAAAAACGACTTTGAACTGCCCGAGAGCATGGTCGATAACTACCTCGAATCGCTTGAGCGAGAGCAGGCCAGTCAAGACCACGACCGCGACCACAGCGACGAAGAGCGCGCCCAAGCCACGCACCAGCTCAAAAGCTATCTACTGCTCGAAAGCGTGCGCCAACAAGCCGGGGTCGAAGTGACGGACGAGGAGTTTGCCCAATTCGCCGCCGAACGCGCTGGCATCCAACCTGCCGATTTGCAGAACACAGAAGGGTTGCGACGCGAGTTGGAAGATCAAAAGGTCATCGAGTTGCTCATCGCCAAAGCTGAAATCAAAGAGGAAAAGGTATAAATCATGTCGCTGATTCCAATGGTCATCGAACAGACCGGCCGCGGAGAGCGCTCATACGACATCTACTCGCGGCTGCTCAAGGACCGCATCATCTTCGCCGGCACTCCCATCAATGACGCGATCGCCAATCTCATCATCGCCCAAATGCTCTTTCTCGCGTCTGAAGATCCCAAAAAGGACATCGCGCTCTATCTCAATACCCCTGGCGGGCTGATTTCGGCGGGCATGGCCATCTACGACACCATGCAATACGTAGCCGCCGACATCTCCACGATCTGCATCGGCCAAGCATCCAGCATGGGAGCCGTGCTATTGGCTGGCGGCACCAAGGGCAAGCGCCAAGCCCTGCCCAACGCTCGCGTCTTGCTGCACCAGCCCATGGGCGGCATTGGCGGCCAAGCAGCCGACATGGAAATCCACGCTCGCGAGATCATCGCCATGCGCCAGCAGATCAACGAGGTCCTAGTCGAGTGTACTGGGCAGCCGCTGGAGCGCATTGAGCGCGACACCGAGCGCGACTTTTTCATGTCGGCCGCAGAAGCCGTCGAATACGGCATCATCGACGAGATCATCGCTCCATCGCACGTCGAGGTAGCCCCTTCCCCAATCTAGGAGCTTGTTTTGCGCCGTCGGCCCCCCCAAAGCGATCCGCGCTGCTCGTTCTGCGGGCGCAGCCACAACCAAGTTGACAAGATCATAACCGGCCCCCAGGTCCACATCTGCAACGAGTGCGTCAAGCTGTGCAACGACGTACTAGTCGAAGAGCGGCAAAAGACCCTCCCTTGGGAGACCGAGGAGATGCCCAAGCCGGGCCAAATCAAGGATTTTCTCGACGAATACGTCATCGCCCAAGAGCGGGCCAAGAAAATCCTCGCGGTCGCCGTGTACAATCACTACAAGCGCATTCGCACCAAAGTTGACTTAGACGAGGTGGAGCTCGAAAAAAGCAACGTAATGCTCATCGGCCCCACCGGCACCGGCAAGACCGAACTGGCCAAAACCCTCGCAAAATTCCTCCAAGTCCCTTTCTCCATTGCCGACGCCACCATTCTCACCGAAGCCGGCTACGTAGGCGAGGACGTGGAAAACATCCTCGTGAGCCTTTTACAAGCGGCCGATTACGACGTGCCCCGCGCCGAAAAAGGCATCCTCTATCTCGACGAGGTTGACAAAATTGCCCGCAAGAGTGCCACGCCTTCGGTGGGCCGCGACGTGTCGGGCGAGGGCGTGCAGCAAGCACTGCTCAAAATTTTAGAGGGTACCACCGCCAATATCCCGCCCAAGGGGGGTCGCAAGCATCCTGAACAGCCGATGATCCAGATGGATACCCGCAACATCCTCTTCGTCTGCGGCGGAGCCTTCGAGGGGCTGGACAAGGTCATCAGCCAACGAGTCGGCAAGCGCACCATGGGCTTCGGGGCCGACAGCGACGACGAACAAAACTCCGACCCTCCAGACGTACTGCCGCTGGTGCAGCCCGAAGATCTGCTCGCCTACGGCATGATCCCCGAATTTGTCGGCCGCGTACCAGTAATCACCACCATGGACGAGCTCGCCGAGGACGACTTGCTCCGCATCCTCACCGAGCCGCACGACGCCATTATCAAGCAGTCGCAGCGGCTCTTCGCCATGGACGGAGTCGAGGTCGAGTTCACCGAGGAAGCCCTGCGCAAGATAGTGGCCTTGACCGTTCACAAGGGCACTGGGGCCCGCGGCCTGCGCTCCGTCCTAGAGCAGGCCACGATGGATATCATGTTCGATACCCCCTCTCAAGAGGGTGTGACGCGTCTGCAAGTTACGGGCGAAATGATCGAGCGCGGGATTGAACAGTACAGCAGCGAAGACGAAGAGATGCGGCGCAAACGCGCCTAATTTTCAAGCCCCAGCGATGCGCTTTTCCTCGATCGAATTCATAATTGGCGCGGTCCGCACGGCCGATTTACCCGTGGACGGCTTGCCTGAAATCGCCTTAGTGGGGCGCTCCAACGTCGGCAAGTCCTCGCTGATCAACAGGTTGGTACGGCGCAAGAAGCTGGCGCGCACTAGCACCGTACCCGGCAAGACCCAACAGTTGAACTACTACCTAGCCAACGAGCAGTTCTACTTGGTTGATCTGCCTGGCTACGGGTATGTGCGCGGCGGCGTGGGCTTGCGCTTGCAACTCGGCCAGCTCATCCGCAACTACATGGCCAATCGCGTTGCCTTGTGCGCGGTGTTGCAGCTCATCGATGCCCGGCACGGCCCCACCGACTTGGACCGGCAGATGATCGACCGTTTGCGCGCCCTTGATAAGCCTCTTCTGCTGGTCTTTACCAAAGCGGATAAACTGTCGCGCAACAAGCTGCAACACTTATTCGACCAACTCGATGCCCAAGGATCGCTCGCCGGCCTTTCCTTTGTGCCGTTCTCGGCAGTCGATGGCCGCGGGCAGGACGACATTACCGGGTGGATCGCCGAGGCGCTAGCTGGCAACGCAACCTAAAGAGGACCATGAAAGTACTGATCAGCGACAAGATGGACCCCCGCTGCGTCGAGATCCTCGAAGCCAACGACGGGGTCGCAGTAGATGTGCGCAGTGGATTGTCGCCGAGTGCGCTCCTAGACTGCATCGGCGACTACGAGGGACTAGTCGTGCGCAGCGCGACCAAAGTGACGGCCGAGGTGCTCGCCGCCGCGCCACGCCTCCGGGTCATTGGCCGCGCCGGCACGGGCTTCGACAACATCGACGTAGAGGCGGCAACCCGCCACGGTGTCATCGTCATGAACACTCCGGGCGGCAATTCCCTATCAACCGCCGAGCACACCTTTGCGCTCATAGCCTCCCTTGCGCGGCACATCCCGCAGGCGACGGCCTCGCTTAAAAAGGGGCTGTGGGAACGGAGCCAATTCGTCGGCGTCGAGCTGGCTGGCAAGACCCTCGCCGTGATCGGCTTGGGTCGCGTGGGGAGGGAGGTGGCCGCGCGCGCCACAGCCTTTCGCATGAAGGTCCTCGGCTACGATCCCTATATCGGCCAAGAGATGGCCCTCTCCTACGGCGCACATCTAACATCCCTCGACGAAATTTACGCTACCGCTGATTTCATCACGGTCCACACCCATCTTAGCGACCAGACCCGGCACCTGATTTCCGACGCCGAGATCGCGCAGTGCAAAGACGGGGTTTATCTAATCAACTGCGCCCGCGGCGGCATCATGGACGAGGAAGCCCTCCTGCGCGGCTTGAACTCGGGCAAGATCGCTGGTGCCGCCTTAGACGTCTTTGAGGAGGAGCCGCCGACCCTTGTGGACCTCTTGGTTGATGACCGCGTGATCTGCACGCCGCACTTGGCCGCCTCCACCAAGGAAGCCCAAGCCAACGTCGCCTTGCAGGTGGCCGAGCAGGTCGGCGACGTGCTGATGGGCCGCGTCATTCGCAACGCAGTCAACGCCCCTTCGGTCGATCCCGAGATCCACGGCAAGCTCCAGCCCTATCTCGTGCTGGCCGAGCGGTTAGGTCGCCTGCAAGCCCAACTCGGCGAAGGACAGCTAGAGCGCATCACCATCGAATACCAAGGCGACATCACCGCCTATCCGACCTCGCCGTTGACCTCGGCCGTACTCAAGGGCATTATGGAGACCGTCTCGGACGCGGCGGTCAATGTAGTCAATGCGCTGCTTTTCGCGCAGGAGCGCGGCGTGCAAGTCGATGAGCGGCTCAGCAGCGAGCACGAGGACTACGCCAGCCTCATCACCGTGGTGTATCACACCAGCAAAGGGCAGCGCCTGCTCGCGGGCACGATCTTCGGCAAGAGCGACCCGCGCCTCGTACACCTCGACGAGTACATTTTCGACGCCCTTCCAGAGGGCCACATGCTCTTTTACATCAACGACGATGTCCCAGGCATCATCGGCCAAATCGGCACGGTCATGGGCAGCCACAATGTCAACATCGCCCAAATGTCGTGCGGGCGTCGCCAAATGGGCGGCCAAGCCCTGACCATCCTCAACGTTGATGACCCGATCACCACCGACGTAGTTGACGATATTCTCTCTCGGGAGTACATCTCCTGGGCCAAACAAGTCAGTCTTTAACGGGAGTACGCAATGCCCGCGAAAATAGTATTAGGAGCGCAGTGGGGCGACGAGGGCAAGGCCAAGGTCGTCGATTACCTCACGTCCGCCGCCGACGTGGTGGTGCGCTATCAGGGAGGGGCCAATGCCGGCCACACGGTCGTCACCGGCGACGCGAAGTTCATCTTCCACGCCATTCCCTCGGGCATCATGCACGAGGGCAAAATCTGCGTGGTGGGCAATGGGGTGGTCGTCGATCCAGCCGTCATGCTCGATGAGATCGCCGAGCTGGAGGCCAAAGGCTTTTCAGTGGCCGACCGCTTCTTCCTCAGCCAAGTTGCCCACGTCGTAATGCCCTATCACAAGGTCTTGGAAAAGGCCGGGGAAGAGAGCGAAAACAGCGTCGCCATCGGCACGACTGGCCGCGGCATCGGCCCGGCGTACCGCGACAAAGTCGAGCGCAGCCACGGGGTGCGCGTCATGGATTTGTGCGACCCAACGCGTTTGCGCGACAAACTCCGCGCCAGCATCTGCGCCAAAAACGAAATCCTGACCAAGGTCTTTGGCCAAGAGCCGCTAGAGGCCGGTCCCATCATCGACGCGTACATCGGCTATGGCGAGCGCCTCGCCCCTTATGTCGCCGACACCTCGCTCCTGCTCAACCAAGCCCTCGACCAAGGCCAAACAGTCCTCTGCGAGGGGGCGCAAGGAACCTTACTCGACATCGACCACGGCACCTATCCCTACGTCACCTCCTCGAACACCACGGCGGGTGGAGCCTGCACGGGTGCTGGTATCGGTCCCACGCGGATCGCCGAGGTAGTAGGCGTGACCAAAGCGTACACCACGCGGGTGGGCAACGGGCCTTTCCCCACCGAGTTACTAGGGGAAGAAGGCGAGCGCCTGCGCGCCTTGGGCCGCGAGTTCGGAGCCACTACCGGTCGGCCGCGGCGCTGCGGCTGGTTCGACGCCGCCATCTTGCGGGTTTCAACGCGCATCAACGGTCTGACCAGCATCGCCCTAACCCGGCTCGATGTACTCGACCAATGCGAGCACCTCAAACTGGGCATTGGCTATCGCTGCGGCGACCAAGTGCTGGAAGAATTCCCCGCCGACCCGCAAGTACTCGACCAATGCGAGCCGATTTACGAAGAAATGGCCGGCTGGTGTGCTCCGACTACCGCCGCCCGTAGTTTTGACGACCTGCCGCCGCAAGCGCAGGCTTACGTGGAGCGAGTCGCCGAGTTGAGCCGAGCGCCGGTCTCCCTGATTTCCGTAGGACCGGAGCGCGAAGCCACCATCTCTCTCGCCTGAGCCATGCTACTCAACCCCGCGCCCGCCGAGTCCAAGCCGCACGCCTTGCGCCGCCTGATGGCCGAGAAAACCCTGACCTTGCCCGGGGCCTTCAACGCGCCCGTGGCCATGCTGGCCGAGCGCACCGGGTTTGAGGCCGTGTACATTTCCGGGGCTGGTCTAGCCAACGGCACGGCTGGCTACCCAGACGTCGGCCTGTTGGGCATGGACGAAATGGCGCGCCAAGCCGGCTACATTGCCAACGCAGTGCAAGTGCCCTGCATTTGCGATGCGGACACCGGGTTTGGCGAGATCTGGCAGGTAATGCGCACAGTGCGCGCGTACGAGCGCGAGGGCTTGGCCGGGTTGCACTTAGAGGACCAAGTCATGCCCAAGCGCTGCGGCCACCTCGACGGCAAGGCCCTGATCGGGGTCGAAGAAATGGAGCGCAAGATCGCCGCGGCCTGCGCGGCGCGGCAAGACCCGGACTTTGTCATCATCGCCCGCTGCGACGCCCGCGCCGTCGAGGGCTTTGAGCAGAGCGTTGAGCGCGGCCAACGCTACTTAGCAGCCGGCGCGGACGCCGTCTTTCCCGAAGCCATGCAGAGCCCCGAGGAATTCGCCCGCTACGCCGAGCAAGTCAAAGGCCCGCTTCTCGCCAACATGACCGAATTCGGCAAATCGCCGTACCTATCGGTCGCGGAGTTCGCCGCCATGGGATACCGCCTCGTGATTTTTCCGATGAGCGCCTTTCGCACCATGATGAAGGCCGTCGAAGGGCTGTTCCGCGAACTGAAGGAAAAGGGCACTTTAGAAGGTGCCCTCGGACAGATGCAGACGCGAGACGAACTCTACGAACTACTCGGCTACGACGAGTACACCAAACTAGACGCAGCATTGGCCGCCCGCTTTCCAGCGAACGGAGAAACCCGCTGAATTATTAGCCCCAAATTCACACTTTCCATAGAGAGATCTACAGAATGACCGACAAATCCTACAGTCCCGGCCTCGAAGGCGTCATCGCCGGCGAGTCCGCCCTTTCGCGCATCGATATCGATATCAACCGCCTGATCCTGCACGGCTACGACTTAGTCGAACTGACCGAAAACGCCAGCTACGAAGAGGTCGCCTACTTGCTACTCTACGGCGAGTTGCCGACGGTTGCCGAGTTGGCAAAATTCAACCAACAACTGCGCTCCCAGCGCGACCTGCCCGGCCCGGTCGTCGATCTATTGCGCTCCGCTCCGGCGGACGCCCACCCCATGGACCTGTTGCGCACAGCCGTATCATCCCTGGCGTTTTTCGACGCCGAGACCCCCGACAACAGCCACGATGCCAATGTGCGCAAATCCGTGCGCTTGCTGGCCAAAATTCCCACCGCACTCGCCTATGGCTATCGCTTCTCGCAGGGCCTAGCGCCGGTAGCTCCCGACGCCGAGCTAGACCACGTGGCCAATCTGCTCTTCATGCTGCGCGGCGAAAAACCGCCCGCGTACGAGGTAGAGGCCATGAACACTTCGCTGATCCTCTACGCCGAGCACGGATACAACGCCTCCACGTTTACCGCACGAGTCGTAGCCTCAACCCTCGCCGACATGTACGCGGCCATAACCGCGGCCATCGGCGCTCTGCACGGCCCCTTGCACGGCGGTGCCAACGAGGCGGCCATGCACATGCTCTTAGAGGTAGATTCGCCCGAGGCAGCCGAGCAGTGGGTCCTCGACGCGCTGGCGCAAAAGAAGAAGATCATGGGCTTTGGACATCGGGAATACAAAAGCGGCGACTCGCGGGTGCCGACGATGAAGAAGGTTGGCCGTCAGATCGCCGCCGCCATCGGTGACACCAAGTGGCCGGATCTAGCCGACGTGGTCGAAGCGACGATGATGCGCGAAAAAGGCATCTTCCCCAACGTCGATTTTCCCTGCGCGTACACCTACTACATGATGGGCATCCCGATCCCGCTCTACACCCCCATCTTCGTGGCCAGCCGCGTGGTGGGCTGGGCAGCGCACGTGATCGAACAGCACGACGCCAACCGGCTCATCCGCCCCAACCACATCTACACCGGGCCGGAGCATCGCCCGTTTGTGCCGCTCGGCGAGCGGGGCTGACCTCAGCCGCGCACTCTTAGCAACCAAGACCGCATATCGAGCAAGAAACGCTGCATTGCATCGCCTTGGTAGTCGGGATACGTCCACTCCAAAGGCCGATAGCGTCCCCGCTGATAGAGCAGGGTCACTTCGGCGTAGAGCTGAGGGGCAATGCATACCCGGTGGCCAGCGCACTTAGTCGTGGCCAACACCAAGCTCTCGATCGACAGCAGTCCTGGGTCGATGTTGGCGCGGCGGCACCCTCCTCGGCTCATCGCCCGCTCCAGCGCCATAGTCTGCATCTTGACGGTCGCCAGCTCGGCGGGGTCGATCCGCTCGGCAAAGCACACGAGTTGTTTGCGCAGCTCCGCGCCCATTTCCGCTTCGTAGTACGAGGTAAAATCAAAATCATAGGTCTCACTGGCCGCGCGCAGGGGGCCGAAGCATTCGGCGAGGCGTTCTTTGGCGTCGGAGAGCGTCTCTGTGGAATCGGCCAATACCGCGCAGACTAGTGCGACGGGTGTGGAGGGCTGGAGATCGATGGGCATCTTGCAACAAAAGGCAAGGGACCGAATCGCGTCAATTTCTGTGGCGGGATTGGGAAGGTAGTAAAGGACGTGAGGTAAGCCAGCGGTCTCAAGCTGAGTCGTCTAGCCGGATGTCCTCCAGCATGATATGTTCGCCAGTATCTACACCTTGTATTATCACGTGCGAATCCCACATGGGGCGCACGATGTCATTCATCATGCCCTTTGGTACCTGTACGATGTGTTTTTTCTTGCCATCAATAACTTGTATGACATTGCTATCTTCGCGCATCGCATCCGCGTGGCGTAATACCCCGCGTATTTCTATAGGTTCGCTTGGAGTCTGCTTCAGCGCGACTTGCGGCGACGATAACATTTCTGGCGGCAGTGATGGAAGTTCCTCCGCTGGCTTGGTAAGCCCTACAGAACGTTGTACTCCGTCACGAATTGCGGTAAAACCCACCTGACTGATTCGTTCGCCATCGGGCGCAATTCTTTTTGCCAAACCAAAGAAGTTCCGCAGATAAGCAGGGTCAGGAATGCGCTTCTGTATTTCGATGATGTGGGAGCTGTTGATCAATGTAAGTAAGTCCATGAACTCATCGATGATAGCAGTCGTCTCGAGCATTCCCGAAAAAGATAGTTGTGGCCTGCTGAATTTAAGCGTCACTGAGAAACTCCCGGTCCTAGGCACAGAAACCAGCGTCTGGTAATTTTCCCGTATTGCTTTTAGTGCAGGCCCTCTCTCCCGAAAAGGCCGGTCTTGCTTTCGCTCAATGGTACGGTGAATCAGTTTCGACGAGTTGCTGATACGCTCATATATTTCCTCCACGTTGACAAAACCATTCCCCACTTCTTGACCTGAGAGACTCAACTGAATCTCATCCTCCTGCAAAGTAATGCCTTTCAGATCGAGGTGCCTTTGGAAGTAAATCTGCTCCAAAAGGTCGCGCAACTCCTCCGCAACCTCTGGATGCGGTTCCTGCGCCAGAGCAGTGGCTACTATTTTCTCGGCTTGGAGAAAGTCCCTGCAATCTAAGGCCAAGGTACCAGCGCTGCGATGCAACACTGACCAAGCCAACGCCTCTGTTTTGTCAAGCTCGTCAATGGCAGCCAATTCATAGTGAAGTGCCTGCTCAAAATACTCTATGGATTCTTCCGCATTGCCACGCGCCCTTCTTCTGAGACCGAGGTCTGCGAATTCCATAGCTTTTTTGTGGAGATCATTAACTGAGTTCATTTCTTTTTTATTTCGGTAAGTGGCCGCCCGAATTCAACTACGATTGCGTAAGCCGGTAATTCCTGATCATCCGACCGATTCATCTGGCGCAATTTCTGTTTCACTCTTGTCTTGATTTGGCCATCATTACCATTTCGGATGCCGGACACTTCCATCCTTGCTTTAAAGTCTAGTGCATCGTCCCCGAGCCAATAATCGAATCCAGTACCCTTTCGTGAACGCAATACAACCGTGTAACCGATTTCCCGACTTGCCAGTAGGACAGCAATGCCGGCAGCACCGTCTTCGGTAGCTTCCTCATCGTCATTCCAAGTCCGGCGGACTTGGTCAGTGACCTGCGGCCAATCTAGCCGATAACTGTTGTTAGCGTCATTACGAATAGTGAGACAAGTACCTGGTGTATGACCCTGAGATTCTAGGCAAACGGCTCCAGCTTCGGCCAACTCGTTACCCTTTGCTCGTGAGATACCGGGGATGTCGTCAGTGTCCAATTCGTTCAAATCCAGCATTTACCAATCCAGATAGTGGATCACTCGGTTGCCTCTTTGGTCAGATGATTGATTGGCGATAGTTTCGCCCGCTGCAGTGTCCTTGGGTACAGCAAAAGTCATTGAATAGGGAGTTTTGGTCCGTTAGTCAAGTAATATAATTCCTTTTGAACATAGTCAAATCGGCAAATTAGCTGTATGGTCTCCGTGTTCCAGCTTTCCTGCAGCTTGTACTCGTTGCGTTTACGATGCAAATCCTAGACATTGATCACCAGAAATTACCATCAGGAAAGGCCACCATGCGCATAGAAGACCTCGACACGCCCGCTCTCCTCGTCGATCTCGACGGCTTGGAGGACAACCTCGACCGCTACCAACGCTACTTTGACGAGCACGGCATTGGCCTGCGGCCCCACATCAAGACGCACAAGTGCGTGGCCATCGCCCATATGCAAATGCGGCGCGGGGCAATCGGCATCACCTGCCAGAAGTTAGGGGAAGCCGAGGTCATGGCCGAGGGCGGGGTCGGTCGCGACATCCTGATTCCCTACAACATCATCGGCGCGCAAAAACTGGCGCGGCTGGTCGCGCTGGCTCGGGACACCCGGCTGACCGTGGCGGCCGATTCCGAGTACACCGTGCAGGGGCTAGCCGATGCCGCTGCGGCAGCGGATGTCACCGTGGGCGTGGTCGTCGAACTCGACCGCGGCCGCACGGGCGTAGGCTCGCCTGGGGCGGCGGCAGCCCTCGGCGAAAAAATCGATCAAGCCCCCAACATCGAACTCCGGGGCATCATGTCCATGCCAGCGACTCCAGACATGCGGCCGCTAATCCAAGAGACGCTCGCGCACTTCGACCGCAAGGGCCTGCCGCATCCCATCGTCAGCGGCGGTAGCACTCCGGGCGCGTTTATGGCGCACGAGATTCCCGAACTGACCGAGTACCGGGCCGGCGAGTACCCTGTCGGCGGCGTCGGCCATCTCCGCCGGGGAACCCACAGCGTCGAACAATGTGCAGGTCGGGTGCTGATGACCGTGGTCAGCCGACCGACCGCGGACCGCGCCATCCTCGACGGGGGCAGCAAGTCGCTCAGCGCCGCGGTCCACCGTCAGGAGGATGGCGCGTCCATCATGGGCCATATCGTCGAGTACCCCCAAGCCGTGTTCTCCGGAGCCTCGGAAGAACACGGACATGTCGATCTGTCGGCCTGCGACGACAAACCCCAAATCGGGGAGCAGGTGCAGGTCTTGCCGGTTCATCCCTGCCCCTGTTTCAACGAACACGACCAGATCTTTGCCGTACGCCGCGACCGCGTGGAAGCCGTCTGGCCGGTTGACGCCCGCGGGCAGATACGCTGAAAGGAGCGAATTGTGGATTTTGCCGAATTGAGCGAAAAACTAAAGGCGGCTAGCACGGCGACCTTGACGTCCGTGCTCCGCAACAAGGGACTGCACAACACGTTTATGCACCAAGTCGCGCCCCTCGCGCCCGACATGCAGATGGTCGGCCGGGCCTTTACCCTGCGCTACATCCCCGCGCGCGAAGACCTCGACGAGGTTCCACTGGACAATTTGAAGGACGTGCAGCGGATCGGCATTGAGCAAGTAACCGCAGGCGACGTGTTCGTCATTGATGCACGCGGCGACACCCGCGCCGGGACTATGGGATCCATCCTAGCGGCGCGGCTACAAGTGCGGGGCTGCGCGGGGATCGTCACCGATGGGGCCTACCGCGACTCGCCGACTATCGTCGCATCGGGATTACCCGCCTACGCCGCGGCCATGAACGCCCACACCAACAAAACCATCCACCACCCCAGCGAAATCCAAGTGCCTATCGCCTGCGGCGGCGTGGCGGTATTCCCCGGCGACATCCTCGTCGGCGACGGAGAAGGGGTCGTAGTCATACCCGCGCATCTGGCCGAGGAGGTCGCCGTCGAAGCCGAGGAGATGGAGCAAAAGGAGCGCTTCATCACCGAGAAGATCCGCGCCGGAGCCAGCATCGTCGGCACCTATCCCCCCGACGAGCAGACCTTGGCCGAGTACCAAGCCTGGAAAGCAAACCAATCGTAGGGGCGATTCGCGAATCGCCCCTACCAAATCCTAGGAAAATTGTGGGGTTTCCCCCTTGTGGCCGCTTTAGCCCAAACGACGACGTAAGCGACGCGCGAGATCGCCAACCACATCAGGGGCAGTAGCGGCGATGTTGTCCAACTCGTCGGGATCCTGTTCAAGGTCGTAGAGTTCGTCGCAGTCGTTGTAATTCTGGATGTATTTGTGCGTACCCGTGCGAATGCAGCGGAAGTTGCGCAGAGCAGCGACTGTCTCTTGGCGGTGGGTGTCGGTCTGGCCGTCGAGGATCGGTTGCAGCGAGCGGGCGTCAATATCTTGCTGCGGCGCGAGCTGAGCGAAGTCGCATATCGTGGCATTGAGGTCGATAAGTTCGCACAGCGCGTCACAGACGCGGCCTCCGGCGATATCCGGTCCGGCGATGATCAGCGGTACGCGCAGACTGGCCTCGTACGCGGCGCTCTTGGTGTACAGCCCATGGTCGCCGAGCAGCTCGCCGTGGTCGGAGGAGAAGATGATATAGGTGTTGTCGAGCTGGCCGCGTTTCTCGAGCGCGTCGAGGATCTGGCCGATCTGGTCGTCGATGAGTTCTATGGCGGCGCAGTATTGGCGGCGGGTTTGGGCGATTTGGTCGCGCGCGAAGTATGCGGCGCGTTTTTTGATCCACTCGGGTTTGCCAGCGAGGGAGTCGTCGATGGCTGGGGGCATTGCCGCGTCGCGGTAGCGGTCGCCGTATTCGGTCGGCGGGTCAAAGGGATCGTGCGGGCCGACGAAACTGACGAAATAGTGCCAAGGGAAGTCGTCGGGTACATTGGCGATCCATTCGGCAGCGCGGCGACCGATATAGGCATCCTCAAAGTCCGCGCTGTCCAGCGGCGAATCGCGGCAGTCGGTAATCCAACTGGTGGCAGCCCGTTGTCGATAGTCCTGGTGAAATGTCGCCAACTTCCCTTCGTCGGCTAGGTAGTGCGTGTAGGGACCAATCGGCGTGGACGAGGAGCCGGCGTGCATTTTGCCCTCGCATTCCTCTGGATGGGTGAAGCCCCAGCTATAGGCGTAGGGCCGGTCGCCGTAGCGGCCATTGTAGCCATCGGATTTGCGCAGGTCGAGCTTGCCAACGCAACCGACGCGATAGCCGGCGTCGCGTAGCCGCTGATAGTAGGTGGTGGTGCCCGAGGGCAGCCGCCCCGAATTGTCCAAGCAGCCGAGACGGCTCGATTGCAGGCCAGAGGCCAAGCCGATCCGCGCCGGTGCGCAGACGGGAGCGTTGGTGGTGCATTGGGTGAAGCGGACGCCAGCGGCGGCAAGGCGGTCGAGGTTGGGCGTCCGCAGGAAGTCGGCACCGGCAACGCCGAGATAGTCGTGGCGGTGCTGATCATCCATGATGAAGAGGATATTGGGACGAGGCATTGGAGGGTTCCTTGGGTTTTTAGGTGGCTTGAACGAGTGCGGGGCGCGTGATATGTTGGACAACCTCATTCAGTCAATCTACCCAGTCGCCAATCTCGCTTCAAGCAGGCCGCTATGACGATCAACTATCCAATCCCATTTGCAGCATTCGCCCGCTTTGAGCGACTCACCTCCGAGAAGCCGCTGCTGCACTGCGAGCTGGGGGGCGGTCCGACCATTGCGAAGCAATCCAATCGGTCGGATATTGAGAAAGCGTACTGCCTTACCGCTAACCGTGCGGTCTCGGTCTTGGACGGCAGACAATATCTCGTTCAAATTGCAGCAAAGGAGAGATATAAATGGCCAAACTACTTGAGGACATACTGAAGCAGAAACAAGAACAACAGGAAGCGTCGGAATTTGAACATGTAGCAGTTCGTCAGGAATGGATAGCCAACTGCGAAAAGCTCATGTCGAAGATAGCTGAGTGGTTACAGCCTCTTAAAGACAAAAACTGGCTGGAAATCCAGTCAGAGAATATTCCGATTCGGGAAGACCAGCTTGGAGATTACGAAGCCCAATCTCTACGACTTATCTTTTTAGATAGCCAGATACTCACCCTCAGACCAGTCGGACGTTTTATTATAGGTACTCAAGGGCGAGTCGATGTGATCTCGGGCAGCACCCTGCTCGCAATGCTGCTGCATAAAGGAAATGACGAGTGGGACTTTGCGAAGAGAGAGGGTAGATACGGGAAACCTACACGGTGGGAATTCAATAAAAGCACCTTAGAGGAATTTCTAGCTGAGTTCCTAGAAGAGTAAAAATGAGCGAGTTCACTTGTGATTCGCTCCTCGAATGGTACGTCTTGCTCCAACAAAATGTGCGCGACCTCGGCGACGAGCATTTCGAATCTTTCACACCGACTGAGCGCGATGAGTTTCGTGCCGACCTGCTTGAGGAGATACGCAAGGACTACGCGTTCAAGCTCCTTACGCTCTTGGAGGCAGGTATCCGAGAGGATTTTCTCGTATCTCTATAACGAAAAAAGCGCGATAGAGTAAGCAGAGCGTATCGCGATCTGTGTGCGGAATATCGCCGTGAGACCCGTCAAGTTGGCAAACAGGCTACTCAGGCGTGTAGGCGGATTCCCCTTGAGCGGATCTTCGACAAGTTACGAGAATGTTTCCGAGACATCGACGAGGCGTTTCGGCGGGTTTGCTCGGTGACCAAGGGATACTTCGGGTTTCGGAATTGGTATGCACACGGTCGGATTCGCACAATGCCGGTTGTTCCCGATCCAGAAGACGTATATGAGGCGTACGAGCAGTTTCAGGAAAAGGTGCTGAATAGGTAACTGTCATTCAGCTTGGTGGCGAGATGATGATCACCTAGTAGCCGCTATGCAGACCGACACCCCAATCCCATTTGCAGCATTCGCCCGCTTCAAGCGGCTAGTGACCGTAGCACCATGACTCCAGAGATATTCATTACCAAGTGGCGTGCCGTCGAACTCAAGGAAAGCTCGGCTGCTCAGGAGCACTTCATCGACTTGTGCCGGCTGCTCGGCGAGCCAACCCCGGCCGAGGCCGACCCTACCGGCGATACGTACTGCTTTGAGAAGGGTGCTCGCAAGGAAACCGGCGGCGATGGTTGGGCCGACGTGTGGAAGCGACACTGCTTCGCTTGGGAGTACAAGGGCCCGCGTGCCAACTTAGACGCGGCCTTTGACCAACTTAGGCAATACGCGCTGGCTTTGGAAAACCCGCCGCTTTTGATCGTCTCCGACATGCGGCAGTTCCGCATCCGCACCAATTGGACCAACAGCGTCAGCAAGACCCACGAATTCGAGATCGACGATTTAGCCGATGCCGCTGTCCGCGACAAGCTCAAGTGGGCACTATCCGACCCTGAGCGGCTGCGGCCAGACGAGACCCGGCAGGCGCTCACCGAGCGGGCGGCCTCGGCCTTTGCGTTGCTGGCACAAGCCTTGCGAGAACGCGGCCATGACCCGCAGGCGGTGGCGCATTTCATCAATCGGCTGGTGTTCTGCATGTTCGCCGAAGACGTGGGCCTTTTGCCGAACAATATGTTCACGCGGATGTTGGAGCAGGCGCGGCAGCAGCCGGAGGAGTTCGCCGCCATGGCTCGCTCAACGCCTACGCCGCCGAATTAGCGCGCGTGTCAGTGTGGATCGGACATATCCAGTGGATGCGACGCAACGGCTATCCTGGGACGAACAATCCAGTCCTCAAGCCGCTCGACACCATCGAATGCCGCGATGCGATCCTGACCCCAGACGGCGAAGAACCGGAATGGCCGGCAGCCGACGTGGTGATCGGAAACCCGCCGTTCTTAGGCTATTCGCCCATGCGTGAAGTCCTCGGCGGCGACTATACTGATAAGTTGCGCCGGTGCTACACCAACGCCATTCCAGCCTCCGCCGACCTCGTCTGCTACTGGTTCCATAAGGGAGGCAAACTAGTAGATCGGGGAAAGATCTCTCGCGCCGGTCTCGTCGCCACGAATTCGATTAGAGGAGGGAAGAATCGAACAGTACTTGACCGGATAGTTGAACAGGCAGCGATTTTCGATGCTTGGTCCGATGAACCCTGGGTAGTTGATGGTGCCGACGTGAGGGTCTCGTTGATATGTTTCGCGTCTGAGGAAGCCGGATTATCGGCGCGTCTGGACGGAGGCGACGTGTTCCAGATCAACGCTGATCTTACCGCTGAGCCTGCCGATCTTACGAAAGCGGGTAAGTTGCCACGGAACCGACGTACGGCATTTATCGGTGGTTATAAGAAGGGGCGTTTCGACGTCCCGGGAGATCTGGCTAGAGAATGGCTATGTCTGCCCGCGAATCCAAACGGGCGTCCCAACGCCGATGTTCTGAGACCATGGTTCAACGGTATGGATGTGACTCGTCGGCCTGCTGGCAAATGGATTGTCGATTTTGGACATAAGACAAGCGAAGCTGACGCCGCACTTTACGAGACACCGTTCGCGCACATCCTCGAACACGTGAAGCCTACAAGGGACGAGAACAATCGCGAGGACTTGCGGGACCTATGGTGGAGACACGACCGGTCAGGACAGAACATGTTCAAAAATATTGGCGTGTTGCCCCGTTACATCGCCACGCCGCGCGTTGCCAAGCACAGACTGTTCGCGTGGCTTGATGCCCGGATTTATCCCGACTGCCAACTGATCGTCATCGCCCGCGACGACGACACCACCTTCGGCATCCTGCACAGTCGCTTCCACGAGGCATGGTCGCTGCGGCTCTGCACATGGCTCGGCAAGGGCAACGATCCGCGCTACACGCCGACCACCACCTTCGAGACCTTCCCCTTCCCAGAAGGGTTGTCGCCCGACATTCCGGCTTCGGATTACGCGAGTGATCCGCGTGCCGTTGCCATCGCCGAAGCAGCACGGCGACTAGTCGAACTGCGCGACCGCTGGCTCAACCCGCCCGAATGGGTGGAATGGGTGGACGAGCCGGTGCCCGGCTATCCCAAGTGTCCGGTTCCACGAGACGAAGCGGTGGCAAAGGAACTCAAGAAGCGGACGCTGACCAATCTGTACAACGCCCGCCCTCAATGGCTCAAGGATGCACACGCGACTCTCGACGCGGCTGTGGCGTCGGCTTATGGATGGGATGCAGGTATTTCGGAGGACGAGTCGTTAGGAAAACTGCTGGCACTTAACCTAGCGAATGGATGCGAATAAGCCACTCTTAGCAAAAGGAACCGACATGAGCGAATTCACAAGTCCTGCGGTGCAGGCGATGAATCTCATTCGATATATTGGAGACCAAGTATCGGAATCAGGCAAACCAATCCCCCATATTGACAGAATCAGCAAGAAGATTGGTGCTCCGAGTGAGGAATTGGCCAAGCAACTCATTAAAGAGTTGTATGAACACGACCTCATAATAATGGGAGAACCTAGCAAAGAGACACTCGGGCCGAGATTTCCGAATGTAAACCTTACCCTTGCCGGATGGAAACAGTACGAAGCGGAAAAACGAGGTGAGTTCGCTGGAAATTACGGTTTCCTCGCCATGCAGTTCAACGATGACGATCTCGAATCCTTTGTTCGGGAGGTTGTGAAACCGGCGGTGAAAGAGGATATTGGCTGCAGTCTAGTTGATATGCGTGATGTCCCAAAGGCGGGTATCATCGACAATATCATGCGCGTCCGAATCAGAGACGCGAAGTTCGTCATTGCCGATCTTACTCACGGCAACAATGGCGCGTACTGGGAGGCTGGTTACGCAGAGGGTCTAGGCAAGCCTGTCATCTATATTTGCGAAAAGGAAAAATTTGAGAGCAAAGATGGAACCCACTTCGATACGAATCACTGCACGACCGTTATTTGGTCTAAGTCTAGGGATAATGACGACGATTTCCGTCAGAAATTGACCGCGACCCTTCGCCGGTCACTCGATGAATCGTGATAGCCGCCAACGGAGCAGCCGGTCCAGCTCAACGGTAATGTTCGACAATACGGAGAAATAACCTATGCGGATTGAGCAGATTGAAATCAAAAACTACCGTTCCTTCCGCCACGTCGTGTTTGATGATTTACCCCCAATGGTCGTAGTCGTGGGCGCGAACGGCACGGGCAAGTCAACTCTACTCGACGTGTTTAGCTTTCTCAAGGACGCGCTGACCCAGAACGTCACCACAGCGGTGGCGCAACGCGGCGGGTTCCGCGAACTGGTCAGTCGAGGCGAAAATGGGCCCATTGGGATCACCATCAAATTCCGTGAGAGCGGCGGCCGTCTAGCCATCTACGAACTCGAAATAGCAGCGAAGGATGGCCGAGTCTCGGTTGAACGCGAAGTACTGCACTACCGTAAAGAGCAGTCTGGACGCCCTTGGCATTTCGTTGATTTCTCAGGCGGAATCGGAACTGCAATCACAAATGAATCAGTCTATGGTCAGGAACAAGTAAAAGAAAAGAGAGCGGAGTACAAGCTCGACGACCCGAGCGTCCTCGCGATCAAAGGCTTGGGCCAGTTCCGCGAGTTCCAAGTCGTCTCGGAATTCCGCAGCCTGATCGAGAACTGGCACGTCTCGGACTTCCACATTGCCGACGCCCGACCAAGCAGTGAGGCCGGCTATGCCGAGCATCTGTCTAACCGTGGCGATAACGTCGCCCAAGTGGCCCAGTACCTCTACGAGAATCACCGCGAGTGCTTCGATCAAGTGCTGAAAGCTATGAGCCAGCGAGTCCCAGGCGTGAGCGGCGTTGAATCCAAATCAACAGAGGACGGGCGTCTCGTCCTGCGCTTTCAGGATGGCAGCTTCAAGGACCCATTCATTGCCCGCTATGTCTCCGATGGTACGATCAAGATGTTCGCCTATCTCGTCTTGCTGTATGACCCAAAACCCCATCCGTTGCTGGCAGTCGAAGAACCCGAAAACCAGCTCTATCCCGAATTGCTAATAGAATTGGCCGAGGAATTTCGGGACTACGCTCGACGTGGCGGCCAAGTATTCGTTTCGACCCACTCTCCCGATTTTCTAAACGGAGCAGAACTCGACGAGAGCTTCTGGCTGGTTAAGAAAGACGGATTCACAACCGTACGCCGAGCGTCCGACAGCGAACTGCTGCGCGCTCTTGTCGCAGAGGGAGACTTGCCGGGTGCCCTGGTGCCCTATGGAAGCAGAGGCTTTTCGGGGGTACTGGACTACGTCAACTTGATGACGAGTTGATAATCACCTAGCAAACCGCTATGAATCCCAACGCCCCAATCCCATTCGCAGCATTCGCCCGCTTCGAGCGGCTCACCGCCGAGAAGCCGCTGCTGTACTGCGCGCCACCCGCGTGGGCCGCTGCCAGTCACGCCATCGTCGTGGACGATACTGTGCATTATCTGTGGGCCAAAAAAGGAGGAGATGGTAGCTGGGTACACATGCACAGCTCCGCGCCGGTCGCCGACCCTACGGCGGTAACGCACGACCAACGCAATCCCATACTGCTACCTTCCGCCGACGGATTCGACAATCACGGCGTGGAATACCCATTCCCGTTCTGGAATCCCGCCGACCAGCGCTACTACGCCTATTATCTCGGCACCCAAGGCAAGGACAAGCCCCGCCGCAAACAGACCGGCCTGCTAGTCAGCGACGGCGATTTCGGAGCGTGGACGCGGGTTAGCAATGCACCAGTAGTTGCCGTCGGCGGCGCGCACGAGCAACACGGCTCTTCCCATCCATCCGTAGCCGTGTCGGGCGATGTGATTCACATGGTCTATACCGGCGAGTCGCCAGCTCCTCCTGAACGGCGCGATATTCTCTACAACGTGCCGACCATCTGCCATGCCACCGCACCGACCAGCGACCCGGCGCAAGTCACCAAAAATCCCGCCAATCCCGTATTTTCCGGCTCAGGGCAGGCGTGGGACCGCTATGGCGTGCGCGAAGCAGAAATCCTCAAAGGGCCAAGCTACTTCCATCTGTTCTACGGCGGCTACGACGGCAAGGTCTGGACCATTGGGCACGTCCGCACGCGCGACTTCCGCACCTTCGAACCCAACCCACACAACCCAATCTTCACACCTGCGGCCAATGCCGATGCCTGGGATTGCGACGGCCTCCTGACCCCACAGGTGTTCGCGATCAATGGGACCTATTACATGATCTACGCCGGTCTCAGAGGGTCGGGATGGAATCGCGTGTCAGCAGTCGGCACGGGCTTAGCCGTGGCCAAGCCGCTGTAGGGCTCACCCACTATCCTCATCGGCCCGCTCAATAACCCGCATACTCTTCCAGCGACCCGTGCGAAAGCGCAAGTAGAGAGCCACGCCCAAGACGCATATATACGCGCAGCAAAAGATCCATATCAGATACAGCCCCCCGTCGAAATAAGTTAGGGCGGCGAAAGACGGCACAACCATGATCGCCCAAGCCAGCAAGATCGAAATCCACATGACGAAGCGGGTGTCGCCCGCGCCCTTCAGGGCCGCCGCGAAGACCATATAGGCGGCATCGAAGACGCAGTACAGAGCTACGAAGCGCAGCAAGACCACGGCGATCTGATGCGCGACCGCAAAGTTGGCGTCTTTCTCCTCGCCAAAAGGCGCAAGGAAAAACTCCGGCACCAACACATAGCCCAAGGACATCGTCCCCATGTACAGCATGGCCAAGTGCAAACCCGACCACGTGCAGTACTCAGCGGCTTCGGGCTGATCGCGCCCCAAACGCTGGCCGACCATCGTCGAGACGGCAATGCCGCAACCAATGAGCGGCATAAAGGCGAGGCTGTTGATGTGAAAGGCCAAATTCGTCGCCGCCAGCGGGATCGGCCCCAAGCGGCCCACGATAAATAAAAAGAAGGTAAAGGCCATGATGTCGAGCATGAAGTTGACGCCGTTGGGACCGCCAAAGCGCAACAGACGCAGCAGCAGTTTGAGGTCCGGCTTCCATCCGCGCAAGGTGGCGTATTCACTGCGATACCGCGGCCCCAAAAACAGCACCGCGAAACACAGGGCCGAGACCACCAAGCCAATATTGGTGGCCCACGCCGCCCCGACGATCCCCAGCTCGGGCAGTCCCCAGTGCCCGAATATCAAGGCGTAGTCGCAAATGATGTTGACGCTGATGGCCACGACGTTGACCGCCAACACCACCCACGTTTGCCCCCGCCCACTGAAAAAGCACGAGAAGGCCGTGGACAAGACCTGCGGCCCGGTGCCGTAGCAAAGGATGCGGAAGTACTGGGTCTCAGCGGCGCGGATGCCCGGATCGTGGCCAATGAACGCGAAAAGTTCGCCGGCAAAGGCGGCCGGCAACAAGGCCAACAGGCCGCTGAACAAGGCCACGTACGCCCCTTGCCACACGGCCGGCCCCACCCGAGTCAACCGCCGCGCCCCCATGTATTGGGCGACAAACGTATTGGCGTATTGGGCCGTGCCCATGAAGAGGCTGATGAAAGTGAAGTTGGCCATGCCCGCCGGCAGCGCAGCCGCCAACGCCTCAGTGGAATACCAAGAGAGAAAGACCCGATCGACAAAGTGCTGGATGCTCCAGCTAGCCGTGCTCAGAATCAGCGGCAGGGCAAGCCCCAAAAACTCCCGGTACCCGCCTGCGGCCCCCCACCTCCTCGCGATGCGACCCACGCTCAGCTCGCCATAAATTCGGCCACAGCAATCAATTCTCCACCGCGCCGCGCCGACTCCCACCCCGCCAGCACTGGAGCCAGCGAATAAAGGCCGTCGGCATAGTCGTTGAGCAGCAGGGCGCGGTTGCCGGTGCGCACGGCCTCAATGAAGACGCGATCTTGCTCAAACCACGGATCGAACTCCTCCGGTGCGTACACCACCTCGCCGTTGACCTCAATCCGGTCGTACATCCACAGCGCCAAGTATCCTCCCTCGTAAAAAACAGTAAAGCGCGGCTCGTCGCCCGGAGCGGCGGGCGTGGTGGCGAGGAATGTCGAGGTCATGGTCGCCCCGTTTGCCAACAAAAAGTTAAACGAACACGACAGCGGCGTGTTGTACTGAGGAGGATGGTGGTAAAAAGCTTGGGCTTGGGTAATATCGAGGCCGCTCATAAAGCGCGCGTAGTCAACGGCGTGCACCCCCCAGTCAAAGGCCGAGCCGCCGCTCTTGTCCATCTGATAGTGCCAACTATCCGGGTCGGGGATCTCGGCTTCGAGCAGCGGCAGACCGGCCGTGCTCTGGAAGCGGATGTGGGAGACGGCCTTATCCGCAAGCAGGCGGCGGGCCTCCTGAAAGAGCGGGCGATAGCGCTCGCGGAAACAAACTGTTGAGATCGCACCGCCCTCGGCGACCGCACCGGCAATGCGCCGAGCAACAGCCATGGTGGTCGCTTGCGGTTTCTCGCTGAAGAGGTGGATACCCTGTGCTGCAGCCGTGGCTTCCACATCAGTGCGCGCAAAGGCCGGCACGACCGAATAGAGTGCATCGAACTGCTCTTCCGCGAGCATTTGATGGGGGTCTGCATAGGTGCGAGCGATAGAATACTTTTGCGCGGTGGCGGCGAGGTTGTCCGGGCTGGGATCACTCGCGGCGACCAACTCGACGCTGTCTAGCTTGCTCAGGTTGGGCAGGTGCGTTTGGTTGGCAAAATGGCCGGTGCCGTAGATGCCAACGCGCACCGGGCGATTGTTTGCGGGCATAAGGAGAATCCTTTGTTGATAGCTTTTATACAGCGGAGCGGAATGGGCAAGAAAAGAAAAAAGGAACTCATGCGCCAGACCGCTTTGAGACGGGTCGCGGGGCAATCTGATGCGTCTATCCTAGACCTTTGCCGCTGGGTGAGCAAACACAGAATATTTCAGCCCCGTGGTACCGATTGCGACTGTCAACACGAATAAGTACCTTCGCGTCAGACAACGGCCACTAACTAAACGACCATGACAAGTGACTTTGTAGATGCAAGGACGTTCATCGGCAAAACCGTCGATGTTACCATAGATCGACCCCTCGGCTCCAAACATCCTGAAGCGGGCTTCATCTATCCGGTCAACTACGGATTTCTCCCGAATGTACCGGCACCTGACGGAGAAGATATGGACGCCTATATCCTCGGCATTTTCAAACCGCTAGAGACGTTCACAGGCAGATGTATCGCCGTCATTCAACGATCTGATGACGATGATGACAAACTCGTTGTCGCACCTGACGGCAAGGACTACTCTGACGAGCAGATCTTCGCTTTAACGGAATTCCAAGAGCGATTTTTCGAATCGTCCGTAACATGTGAAGTGATCTAGGAAAGGGACACATGCCATTCAAAATTGCTGACGATCCAGACGCCGATTATCGGGAACTGGTAAGAACCGCCTATAACCGGTGTGCGATGAATTACGCGGGACAAAAACGTACTACGCCTGGAGCGGAGCTCAACCTGATAACTGAGCGTCTGTCACCTAATTCAAAAGTCCTCGACGTTGGCTGTGGTGCCGGTATCCCCGTCGCCCGACATCTTGCAGAGACGTTCAGCCTCACTGGAATCGACATCTCCTCAAACATGATAGCTCTAGCGAAGAAAAACGCCCCCACCGCCAAATTCGTCATCGCCGACGTAATGGAGACCAAATTCCCTGCATCTAGCTTCGATGCAATTGTCAGCTTTTACGCCATCTTCCACATCCCAAGACAAGAGCATCTAAATCTCTTCCGTCGATTTGCACAGTGGCTTCGACCCGGTGGCCTTCTTCTATTTACGATTGCTAGGCAAGACGACGGTCCTGGATATACTGAAGATGACTTCTTCGGCGAGACCATGTACTGGAGCAACTTTGGCCCTTCGACCTACGAGAAGTTTCTTACTGAGACTGGGTTTCAGGTTGAACAGGAAGGTGTCGTAGGAGGAGGATACGAAAGTGTTGATGCACTAGAGGAGATTCACCCATTTTTCTTCGCCGTCAAAAGAGAAGGCTTGTAGATCAGCAAACGCTGTGAATTGAACGCATCGCCACAATCGGCACACTCGTTTATCTGGAAAGGATTACCAATGCCGCTAACAGGTCGATGTCTTTGCGGGGCGGTCAGCTATACAAGCGACTCAGAACCACAATCCGTGATATATTGCCACTGTGACGACTGCCGTAGGGCACGGGCAGTGCTTTCAATGTTGGAGTTGGCGTACCAGCTTCCACATTTCAACTAAGCGGTAAAACCAAGGGATACGAATCTACGAATGACGAGGGCCGCACAAAGGTTCGTGAATTCTGCCCAGAGTGTGGCTCGCAATTGTTCACACGCTACCCCGACACGATATTCATCAAGGCCGGCACCCTAGACCACTCCGAAGATCTGCGCCCCACTCGCGAGATCTGGACCGAAATGGCAGTCCCGTGGTCCAAGATTCCCGATGGCCTAGATAAATTTCCCCGCTCTTCGACGTGGGGAAGTTCGCAACCCGGCACACTTTAGGAAATTCAGATGAGAATTTCAGTCGTCAGCAGTAGTCTCGATCCCGACAGTCACAGTAGGGTGCTTGCTATCATGTGTCGGACCGCTCTGGAGGACAAGGGCATCTCTGTTGGCTTCATCGATCTTCGACAACTCGATCCGCCAAATTTCGACAACGACGAGATCTATTCATCCGAGGCGTATCAATCGTGCCACAGAATCATTGCGGCCTCTGATGCCGTCATCTTGGCGAGCCCAGTGTACAACTGGGCGTGTTGCGCTGAACTCAAGAAGTTTGTCGAATATATAGGCTCTACGCCACCAGACGGGTCGCTCAAAGGAGCTTTCTACGACAAAATAGTGATGTTCGTCAATGCGGGCGGGCTGCCACACAGCTATATGGCGTTTACGTCGCTGGCAACATCCCTCATGCTGGATTTCAAGTGCATTATCAGCCCGTATAACGTGTATGCCCACGGCGACAGTTGGGCGGAAGGCAAACTCGACGACGTAACGACGGCAAGATTAAACAGGTCTCTAGCTGTACTGACCGAACTTGCGGAGCGGCTCAAGAGCCGGTCCTATGGATCGGATTGGGAAATTTGATTTCACATTCTGATCGGTGTGACCAAATTGCCAATGGGTACGATCCATAACCAACTTTATTTGTAGCTGAGTAATGATAAATAAACCTAAATCAAGGCTGCACCTCAACTTAGACTACTGTCATGTACTGAGGACAGCGTGTCAAAAGACGTATAGCTACCTAGAGAAGCTATTGCGTCCTCCGCAAAAAAAAGCGTTATTGAAAAATCAGCGAGCGAGTACGTTCCTAACATCAGAGTAGCTCTGTCTCTGATGTTTTTCTATGCCTAATCGTGTTGTGCGTGCTTGGATTTCATCGCCAAGATCGCCAAGATTATCGGGCACAGTGCCGAGCTGGCGGACGACCGCATCTGCATCGGCTGGCCGCCGACCGACTGCTGGGTACTCGATCTGAACGACGAAGAGGACGCGACGTGAAGAACACAAATAACTCGCCCCAAGAACTTGCGGAGCAACTCCAGACGATACAGGACTCGCTCTCAATGAGTCCTGCCCATCTCGCACAGGTGCTTGGGGTCTCTCTTGTAACCATTGATCGGTGGGCTCGCGGCGTTGGCCAACCCTCAATAGAGCAGTCGAAGCATATAAAAGACCTTCTTTCCTCTGCTAACCGGAGACCAACCGACGTGTCGAAAGCCTTCCTCTCAAAAGGAGCTACTCGTCGAGCACTTAAGACCTCTCAGATGAATTTGTTCTTGAAGACACCTAAGGTCTGCCGACTTTCAACGCCAAATCCTCCAATACTCAAACGACTGAGAAACGGCGACGTGATCGGCTCGCCCGAATCTCTTCAGTCCGTGCTGCTTAGTAATCTGCAGCCGGCTCAGACTCCAGCAAAACCAGTGGCAACTGGGGCTAGTGCTGGAAAAAATACCTACACCTATGACGCCCACACTTACCATACTAAGGTTCCACCGCAAGGTATCGTGGAATTTCTCAACCACTATCTGCCCGACGGTGGCTTGGTGTTGGACCCATTTGCGGGTAGTGGCATGACGGGCGTAGCTACTAGAATCAGCGGCCACGACGTGATCCTAAATGAGTTGTCGCCTGCAGCATGCTTCATCGCTCACAACTTCACTGAAATAGTGGATCCCGATCTCTTCGTTGGGGCTCTAAACGAAATCATGGACTCCTTGGCTGATCTAAGACAATGGCTATACAGTACTGACTGCCGCGAATGTGGACGTCCGGTGGAAGCTAGTTATTTCGTTTGGTCTTATAGGGTGAATTGCTACTGCTGTGATGCTGAGTTTATCCTTTGGGATCACAGTCGCAAGTACGGTCGTACCGTTCGAGAACACAAGATTCTAGCTGCTTTTCATTGCCCTATATGTGGAGAGCTTTTACAAAAAAAGAAGCTCCCGCGTACCTACGCAGAACCTGTTATAGTCGGCTACAAATGCTGTAGGAATGAAATTCGCGAGCATCCACCGAGCGACGCGGATATTGGTAGAATCGCTGAGATTGAGGCAGAAGCGCCTTTCGCCACTGGTTATATTCCGACCACGGAGTTGCCTGATGGTGTCAATCTGAATCAGCCGAAACGTCATGGATTAACCTCTATTGACTCCTTTTACACAACTAGAAATCTGGCTGCTCTAAGCCAGATATGGCGGGCAATCCATTGCATCGATGATATCGAAGTTGCATCGGCAATGGCCTTTGTTTTTACCTCTCTTTATCAAAGGGTTTCACGTCTCTCTGAGTACAGGTTTTGGGGTGGAAGTGGTAACATGGCCCGCTTCAACGTACCCTTTATTTTTAACGAAGCAAATGTGTTTATGACCTTTCGTAGAAAAGCCGAAAACATACTCGACCATATCGAAACAACGGCGACCCAATACACGGCCAAGAAGGCTGTTGTATGTGGATCGGCGACTGAAATGAGTTGTATCCCAGATGAATCAGTAGATTTTGTATTCACAGACCCGCCGTTCGGTGCAAATATCAACTACTCGGAGATGAACATCTTGTGGGAATCTTGGCTTGGGGAGTTTACAGATCCGAGTGATGAAGCAATCATCAACCGAGTTCAAGGAAAAGGCATAGATGAATATGGCGAGCTGATGCAGAGAAGTTTAACAGAATGTCATCGAGTTCTACGCAAAGAGCATTGGATGCTGCTCATATTCATGAATAGCTCGGCCAAAGTGTGGGAAGAGCTAAAGAGAGCCATTCGTGCAGCAGGATTTACCTTAGAGCGAGCAGACATCTTTGACAAACAGCATTCGACATTTAAGCAGTTCGTCAGTCCTAACACTGCCGGCTGTGACCTCGTAATTCATTGTAAAAAGACAAGAGACATTGTCGAAACTACTCATCAGCCACCTAGTCTCTCACTCAATGAATCGATACGTGACTTCCTTCAGGATTATCGAGGAAGAGTACCTACTACAGTTTACCTTCATGTTTCACGGTCAGAGGAGATTGATTACAAATTTCTTTATAGTGAGTGGATGAGTTACGCTCTTGTGAGGGATCACGAACTTAGTGACTTCTCTACATTTCGTGAGATCGCATTTGAAGTACTGGAGTGCAGAGATAGTGATTCACCTTAACCATAATGCAACCTTGCCGGCTTTCACTGACGAAGAAGCCCTCAATGCAAAAATACGGCTTGCCACGCAAGTGGCTTCGATGATGGGTCGAAAGATGGAGGAAGGAGATTGGACCTCTGTCTACTGTCTTGCGAAGGGTATCCCTGAGACCGGTTGGAGCAATCTCAATATAGATGTCATACATTCGGGACTTGGAGTAGAACAGAAATTGCTCCGCTGTAGCAATCTAAGAGGACGTTCCATAAGAACTTTTTGTGGTACTACACTTATGCATCCGTCTGCTACAAGGTCTATACGTATTGAAGATGTTGACCAATCTGCGGATACCGTCATGCAGGATGTGCTTGAGCAGTAC
Source organism: Candidatus Latescibacterota bacterium (assembly GCA_022825835.1). Lineage (GTDB taxonomy): Bacteria > Latescibacterota > UBA2968 > UBA8231 > UBA8231. Next base: position 57,371 of record JAJDVZ010000157.1, on the reverse strand, counting down.
AACTCGCTCATTGATGAGAGGACGGAGAATGTGCGAAAGAGCGCACCAGAGGTGAAACCGGATATGAGAATCGGGTGGCTCTTGTGGGAAAATACATTGAGGGAGTTCATGTATTTTGAGCAACGGCTCAGCAAGTTGAATGTCACCGACTTCTATGCTGAATGGAACGAGACGCCCCCGCGAGGTGCCCGAAAAGGAAGTAAGAGTCTATGGATCTATGAACGCGATACCCATCAAAAGAGATATTCAGTTACAACCTCTGCTGGGATAAAGATCCAGCCGTATTTCGATGTTCCTTCACCAACTGATCCTAATCTATACTACTTTCGAGTTCAAAGTGAGCCAGTAGATTCAGATACCGTGAATCTCTGGGTTTCGTCCGCAACGGCTCGGTCACTTGAGCGAATTCTCGGGAACCTTACGAAGGAGGCCGTAAGCGATGTAATCCTTGAGATAAGCAGAGACCTATTCAAAGGACTGACGGATAATAAAATCGAGGACGACATTGCAGTGCCAATCCAAGTATCCATGAAGGCGTTCGAGGTACTTTGCTCCACATGGGATGGTGTTAGTGATGAACACCGGGTGCAGCTACTCATTGAATCCCTATATATGTTGGGGTATTCGTAACCCATTAGTATGAGCAGGGATATCTTGATGACGGCAATTGGATTAAGTAAGGCGAACTCGACGACGCAACGACGGCAAGATTAAACAGGCCTCTAGCTGCACTGACCGAACTTGCGGAGCGACTCAAGAACCGGTCCTATGGATCGGACTGGGAAATCTAATGCCAAACTGCGATTACAGCCTTACGTGGTATCACGGCTCTCAGGAAGAGCTGACGAAACTGCGGGTCGGGAGTTCGATCACACAGAATAGAAATGTGGCGAAAGCGTTCTCGCATAGACCATCAATTGTTTCTATGTCTGACGAAGGGGAGTCTCTATCTGACAAACTCAGAATTAAGCACAACGGCGTCACGCCCGGTTATCTCTATGTCGTCTCCGATGACATTGGGCCTGAGGATGTGTATCCCCATCCCCACCCGGCAAATGCCGATCGCTGGGAGTGGCTGACTAACCGGGAATTGAAGTTGGAACTCATCGAACAAACTATTGTAACGGACGAAGAACGTCTGACAGGCGAAGAAATCGCCGAGATAAGGCAGAAACAGAAGGAAAGAGGCGAGGAGTCATTCGTAGGGTGATCCTGCCAGCTTGCAAATCCCTTGCCCTTTCGCTTGTTTCAGTGCTGAAACAGCCGCGTAGTACGTCCACTTTCTGTGCGAAAATAACGAAGTGCGATTAACAAACACCTCTTTGAAAGGCCGCTTCAAATGCTGATAATCGACACGCACTGCCACGCCGGGAACAACTGGTTCGAGCCTATCGAGACGCTCGAATTCGAGATGGATCGCAACGGCGTTGACAAGGCCGCCCTCATCCAACACGGCGGCACCTACGACAACACCTACCTCCTCCAAGAGGCCGCCAAGCGACCAGACCGTTTCAAAATTGCAGTCCTCGTCGATCCCGAGTCCTGCGATCCACTCGGCGATCTTGCGCAACTCGCAGAGCAAGGGGCCGCCGGTGTTCGCATCGCCCCCGGTGGACAGTTCGCCAACGCAGGCCCTTACGACATGTGGCGCAGAGCCGGCGAACTCGGCCTCGTAGTCTCCAGCATCGGCAATGCACCCCAGTTCGCTGCCGGCGACTTCTCGCGCGTGCTCGATGCGTGCCCCGACACACACGTCATCCTCGAACACCTCGCAGGCGTGGGCATTGCCGAGCCGCCCTACGCCGATTACGCCAAAGCCCTGCAACACGGCGAGCGCGACAACACCAGCATCAAAGTCCCCGGCTTAGGCGAAATCTGCGCCCGCCCGCCGCGCCTGCTCCCCGAACTCGAATTCGGCCACGTACCACCACTGTTCGAGATGGCCAAGGACGCATTCGGCGTGCAACGCATGATGTGGGGCAGCGACTTCCCGCCCAGCGCCGGCAGAGAGGGCTACGCCAATACGCTACGCGCCGTCATCGAGCATCCAGCCTTTGCCGACGGCGATGATATCGAGTGGGTCATGGGGAAGACCGCGGCGCGCGTGTGGGGATTCTAACGAGAAAACTAACTTCCCGGTGGGAAATAACAGAGCGACATGGCCAAAGAAAAAAAGAAAACCTCGCGCCAAGCGTATGGCATCACGGTACTCAAAGCCGCTCACCCTCAAGTGCGCGCCAAAAAAAAGAAGCACGAGCCCTGCATCCACGGCAACAAATTCTGGAACTCGAGCTGGTGCGTGATGGACTTCCTCTCGCACCAAGGTCTGCCGCCAAAGGCGCGGGTCTTGGATATAGGCTGCGGTTGGGGCCTCGCCGGGATATACTGCGCCAAAAACCACGGTGCCCGCGTCACGGGCATGGACGCGGACGCGGCGGTCTTTCCCTACCTGCAGCTACACGCTGAGATCAACGATGTCGAAATAGAGACCTGGCGCTGCAAGTTCGAGAAGGTGAAAAAGAAAGACCTACGCCAAACCAACCTGATCATCGGAGCCGATATTTGCTTCTGGGACGACATGGTCAAGCCGCTCTACAAGCTGATCAAAAAGGCGGTCGAGGTCGAAGTCGGGCAGATCATCATCGCCGACCCGGGCCGCCCGCCCTTTCACGAGCTGAGCGAAAAGGTCATCGGGAAGCTCGGCGGCGAACTCAAGGAGTGGGAAATCAACGGCGAGGTCAAAGCCGACGCGTACCTGCTTATCACAGGCACGCTGCCCTAGCGCTTACCAACGTCATTTCGCATCTGCGTTCATCTGCGGATACCTTGCCGTCGTGCGACAGCCGATAGGGCTTTGCAACCCTTTCTCAGAACCAGCTCTCCTTATCCACCACGTTCACCAGCTCATCACCACGAGCAAAGCGCTTGCAATTTTCCACCATCAGGTCGCGCCGGCGCTCGCTCAGATAAGGACCGGCCGCGGCCACGTGCGGGGTCATCAGGAAGTTCGGGGCCGTCCACAGCGGGTGCTCCGGCGGCAGCGGCTCCTGCTCAAACACATCTAGGGCAGCACCGGCGATTTGGCCCTCGCGCAGGGCTTGGTCGAGGTCGGCCAACTTGACGTTCGCCCCGCGACCAATGTTGACGAAGTACGCACTATTCTTCATCTGCTCGAACCGGGCGCTGGTGAAAAAACCCTCGGTCTGCGGCGTCTGCGGCACGGTGAGAATGACGAAATCCGCTCTCGGCAAAAGTTGGTCGAGCTTGTCCGGGCGATATAATTCGTCAACCCCCGCAGGCGGCGACTCAACGCGAGGATCGATGCCAACAGTCGTCATGCCCCAGTTCTTGCACTGGCGCGCAGTCTCTGCGCCAATCCCGCCGACGCCGACGATCAGCGCGGTGGCCTCGGGCAGATAGGTCGAGGGACTCGCTTCCCCTCCGCTGCGCCATTGGCTGTCGAACTGGTAGCGGAAGTAGCGGTGCATGCCGCGCGAGAGCGCCAGCACAAAGGCCATGATGTGGGCCGAGATGTGGTCGTTGAAGATGCCGCGAAAATTGGTCACCACCACGTCGCTGGCGATGAGTTCTGGGAAGTAATACCCCTTGGCCGGGCCAGCGGCTGGGGCGGCCAACCACTTGAGCTGGACGGCCGCGGCCAACAGCTCTGAATCCAAGGTGCCAAAACAGGCTTGCGCTGTGGGCAGAGCGGCTAGGGCTTCGGCGCGGCTTTCGCATTGGACGATCTCCATCGCGGGGACCGCTTCAGACATTGCTGCGGCTAGCTCGCGGGCGGGTGACAGAAAGACGAACTTAAAGGACATGGCGTTCCTTTCGCTAATTTGCACAGTGCTAGGGCAACTCTGGCGAGGAATATATCGCAAGACACCTGAGACGCAATCTCTCCCGCTCCTGCCAAACCGTTCACTTTTGTCGGCATCATGCGTATATTTCTCGCTAGACGCAGCATCGCTACTAGACCCTCGATCAACGGCTTTGGCCATGCCTACCTATTTCCCAATAACACCCGCTGAAATGGATGCCTACCGCGAGGCGGCTCGCCAACGCCACAGTGCCGAAAAGGAGCGTCAGCGCGAACGCCGTCAGCGCGCTTGGGATCTGGCGCGGCAAGCCGCCCGCCTACTAGAGGAACGCTTCAACGCCAAGCGGGTGGTGCTCTTCGGCTCACTGGCGCACGAGGACCGATTCAACCCTTGGTCCGACGTGGATATCGCCGCTTGGGGCCTCCGGCCAGAGGACACTTGGCGAGCACTCGGAGCGGTCATGGACCTCGACCCGGATATCGAAGTAAACTTGGTCGATATGGCCTGTTGCCGTCCCGCGCTAAGAGCGGTTATCGAGCGCGAAGGAATTGATCTATGATCTCTCGCCACATCGTCAGTGCCGAGCGCATCCGCAGCGAATTGGAAAACATAGAGGAGGTCGTCACTCGGGTCCGCAGAGCAGCGGAGGCCAGCGAAGGAGACTCGGTGAATAGCGACCTCTATTGGGACGCGATCGCGCTCAACCTACACGATTTCTACACCGGCCTGGAGCGCGTTTTGCGCTATATCGCCACTGAAGTAGATGGACATGTACCCGCAGGTGCCGAATGGCATCAAGAGTTGCTGCGGCAAATGGCCACCCCGCTACCGCAAATACGGCCGGCCGTATTTTCTAACGAGACCATCAAGCGTTTGGACGAATATCTGCGCTTCCGCCACGTGGTACGCAACGTCTATGCCTTTGAGTTTGATCCGCAGCGGATGAGGCCGCTGGTCAAAGCGCTAGCTGGCGACTTCGCCCAAGTCAAGGGCGAACTGGCGGTCTTTATCGACTTTCTCGCAGGATTGGCCGACGCCGACTAACGCGCCCCTCTGGCCGCGGTGGGGCGAAAAGGTTTTGCATCCCGTGAAAAACCCAACATGCGCCGCAGCGGCCTTACTCTACAAAAAAATTCCCTTGCCCGACGAGTTCGTCCGCGAGCGCACCGGCGGGGACATTCGCATCGGCGACCTGACTGGCGACGGACAGGTCGATTTCCTCGTGTACAATGCTCTCGGAGGCATCAAGCCCTGCTTTCTAGGAGCCTTTTCGCTCGCTGGCGAGCCGCTTTGGGCAGTGGGGGATCGGGATTTTACCGCGCTCGACGCGGACGGTCCCGAACGCCTCACGACCATTTCTCCCGACCGCCCGGGGCCGGTAGCCATCTGCGACATTGACCAAGACGGGCGGCAAGAGGTCCTCTGTTTCCTCGTCGATCCCCACGTGAAGCGCACCAGCAAATGGAACCTCGCAGATGTGCACATCGCCATCCTCGACGGGCGCACGGGTGCGGTTAAACACTGCGCCGCGCCCGAGGAACTGGCGCGTTGCAACGCCTACGCAGACGGGGAAATGCACGTCCCCAACTACGTGCATCAGCGGCTGCTGATTGCGAATTTCTCCGGGCACGACCAGCCGTGCGATTTTGTCGTCAAGCTAGGCTGCGATGTCCTCGCATTCAACGACCGGCTCGAAGTGCTGTGGCACTATCGCAGCAAGTGGCATCGCTACCCGGAACACGCGGCGTACATTCCGGCCGTCGGTGACTTGGACGGCGATGGGCGCGACGAGGTCAACGGCGGGCACTTTGGCCTCGACCACGACGGACGCGTTTTGTGGGAAACCTTTTTGGGCGACCATGCAGACAGCGTATTGGTCGATCAATGGGGCACGGAGCCAGCGGCCATTGTCTCGGGCGGCGGCCAAGTACTCGACGGCAGCGGTCGCCGCGTGCTGCACTTGGGGGCGGACGTGGTGCCGCACGGGCAGGAGGTGCGCTGCGGCAACTTGCGACCCGAACTACCCGGCCGCGAATTGGCCATCCGCTACAACGGACACCACGCGGACGTGATGATCGTCGCGCAAGACGGTGTTGTGCTCAACCGCTTCCAAGTAGATAAGTCGCCCAATAACACAGGCATGGAAATCGTGCGCTGGAACGGGCCGGAGCACGGAGATCTGCTGTATAGCCCGGCGGCCCTCTTTGACGGGCACGGCAACAAGGTCGCAACCTTCCCGGAGTTGCCACCGCCAACCGGCGGCAAGATGGGATGGTATCACTGCTTCCCGGCCGATGTCTGCGGCGACGAGCGCGAGGAAGTGGTGCTCTACGATCCTTATGGCGATGCCGTGTACATCTACACACCCGCGCCACTCGACGAGAGCCGGTTTGACCGCTACCATCACGGCCCGCGCCAGTACAACGCACGGCTGCTCGACTGACGAGTTGATTTAACATGAATCCTGTCCATCCCATAAATCCCATAAATCCTGTTCCCCTACCCCCATCCCATTCATCCCATAAATCCATGTCAAAATTCCTAATCGTCTCCATCGACTGCTGGCGCTACGACGCGTTGAGCCGGACCAACCCGAGGATTAACACGCCCAAATTCGATCTACTGACGCGGGATTACGCCTTTGCCGAGCGCTACTTTGTCACCGCGCCGGCGACCCGCCCTTCGCACACCTCGCTGTTTACTGGGCAGTATCCCTTTGAGCACGGGCTTCTTGGGCAGACCTACCTGAAGATGTTCGCGGGCGTGGTCAACCTATTCGACCTTTTTGCCGCAGCCGGATACAGCGTTCGGGGGTTTTCCGAGCGGCCAGACGTATTCCGCTTCCTCGACTTCGCGCCTTTTATCGGGCCAGTTGATCCAGCGGCTACCCAGCAGCATTTGGGGTCACTCGAACGCCTGTGCGCCGAACTGATCGAGCCGAGCGGGCCGCAGTTCAAGTTCCTCCACTTTTGGTACACGCACGGCGGTTACGGCTTGGGCGACATACCCCATCGGCCCGATTTGGGTCAGTTGGTGGCATCTGGTCAGGTAGAAGAAGCTCTGCGCTACTACCAAGCGGCTGTGACCCACGTGCTGGAATTTTCCCTCGTCGAACTGCTCAAGCGCATCGACCTCGACGAATGGGCGGTCTTTATCTGCGGCGACCACGGCGAGGGGTTTTGCGGGGAGGTTATGGCGCACGGCGACCGGCTGCATCCCAACGTGGTGCATGTGCCCATGTTAGCCCACGTGCCGGGCGGGTTTTCCTTCCCACACGACGGGCCAGTTTCCGCCATAGACCTATTCCCAACCATCGCGGCATTAGCCGACCTATCCGTTGACTATCGAGGATTTGGACAAAACTGGTTGGAGCCGAGCACAGCGTTGACCGATCGTTGGGTATTATCTGAGCTAGACAGTCTATACGGCATTGGTTTTCTCAGCGCCGACAATCTGCGCCTGCCCGCAGAGCGCGTCACGTCGCCTACGGCTATCGACGGCGAGGAAATAGCGCGCTATACCGAGGGCATCCGCGAGTGGTGCTTGTGCGATGGGCAGCATTTCTACCGCGAGGACGAACAGACGAGCGCATACGTCCTGCGCGACCTGCGCCACGGCGACGACGACTTGGTTTGCGCGGACCCATCGCCCTACCGCGCGCAATATCGCGCCTTGCGGGATCGCTCCGCGTACCAACAGATGCAGGCTCAAAGTGCGTCAGCCAGCGAGGCCGCGATCCTCCAAGAACGCCTACGCGCCCTCGGGTATCTAGATTGATCGCCGCGGCCAACCTGTTCGTCTTGTTGCTCGTCTTGGCTGGGTGCGGCGAGGACGCGGGCGTGGATAGCACCTCGGACGGCGATTGTGCCGGTAACGTTCTGCCGGGGGACCGCATCGTGCGCTCGCGCGAAGACGCGGATGCGCTGGAGAAGGAGGGAGGATGCAATTACACCATTGCTGGCGATCTCGAAATTACGCGCCTGGACCTCACCCTTTTTGAAGGATTGAACCAACTCAGCGCCATAGATGGCAACCTCACCATCCACGACAACGAAGAACTCAAAAGTTTTGAGGGGATCAACAACCTCGCCTCTGTGGGCGGAGACGTCACCATCCGCGACAACGACGAGCTCGTCGATATCGAGGGGCTGTCCTTCCTCCACACAGTCGGTGGGCACTTCAGCATCTCCCACAACGACAAGCTGACCGCCGTGGACGGCCTAATCAAACTCAACGCAGTCGCCGGCAACGCGCGCATTGACAACAACAACCAATTGGCCAATATCGACGGCCTATTCGGTCTCACCTCGGTCGGCGGCAGCTTCACCATCGCCTTCAACCCCTCGCTTGAACTCATAGAGGACCTCTCGCATCTCAGCAGCGTGGGTGGCGACTTCGTCATCGAGGACAACTTGGCCCTCACCGCGCTAGAAGATGTATCGTCTCTAAAGGAGATTGGCGGCAGCTTGCGCATTGGGCGCAATGCCGCGTTAGACATGGTCGAGGACGTATCCAGCCTAACGGACATCGGCCAAGACCTGAGCATTTACAGCAACTCGCGACTGACGAGCATCGCCGGGCTGGCCAGTCTCAGTCGCGTCGGCGGCAGCCTCAACATCTACAACAACGAAAAACTGACTACGTTGGCGGGATTGGAAAGCCTCGCGCAGGTCGCCCAAGACCTCAATATCTACGAAAACGAAAAACTGACTAGCCTCGCGGGATTGGCCAACCTCGTCGGCATTGGGGGCAACTTGCTCATCGTTGAAAACGGCAACTTACCTACGAGCGAGGCCCAAGCCCTGGCTGATCGCGCCGCAGCGGGCGAAGTCTCCATCGCCGACAACGCGGATTAACCACCGCCAATCCCCAAATGTAGGGGCGACCGATCGGTCGCCCCTACGACCCCATCCCCGTAATAACCTGCTCCACCTCGGCAACGGTCGTCTCCTTGGGATCGATGTCGTCGGCGACGACGCGGCCTTGGCGCAGTACCACGATCCGATCCACAACTTGAAAGACGTGGTGGATGTTGTGCGCGATGAAAATGCAGGAGTGGCCCGAGTCGCGGGCGTTGCGGACGAAGCGCAAGACGCCCTGCGTCTCCGCGACGCCCAAATTGTTGGTCGGCTCGTCGAGAATGATTAGCTCGCTGTCGAAGTGCATAGCCCGCGCAATGGCCACGGACTGGCGCTCGCCGCCCGACAACGCACCGATGGGCGTCGTCGCGGGAATGTCCTTTTCGATGCCCACCTGCTTGAGTAAGGCACGGGCCACATTCGCCATGGCCTCTTGGTCCATGCGTCCTAAAAACGCCGGGCCTTTCAGGGGCTCGCGACCCAAGAAAAAATTCCGCGCAATCGACAATTCCGCTACGAGGGCCGAGTCCTGATAGATGGTTTCAATGCCGTAGTCAATGGCGTCGGCTGTGCTCTTGATGTCGGCTTTCTCGCCGCGTATGAAAATGTCGCCGCCGCTGGCGGGAACAGCCCCAGAGAGAATTTTGATCAGCGTGGATTTACCGGCCCCATTGTCGCCGAGCAAGCCGACGATCTCGCGCTCGCCGACCGTCAGGTGGACGCCTTCGAGGGCAAGTACTCGTCCGTAGGACTTGCTGATGTTTTTCATCTGGACTAGTGCCGCTGTCATCGACTAGCTCTATTTCTTCGTAGGTTCTCAAAGGTACTGTAAATCATCCAAATCTTTATGCCTTCCACTCGCTTGCTTGTTCTGCTTCAAGTGCTTCAGGTTAATAATGTGAACTTCGACATTATCTATCACATCAACAATTCGTTCTGAATAACAAGAGTCAAAATCAACACCTGATATTGTTGTCAAAAGCTCTATTCTCATGGGCGGAACTCCCATGCGGATAATTTGATCCTCTTGCAAAAAGATATTAGCTGATAACTGAGGCGAAGTAAGCCCAAATTCTTTCAAGACCACAACCAACTTATCGGCGTTATTTTGACGAATTGCCACCCACAAATCCATGTCGCCGGTTGCACGCGGATAGCCATGATAACCAACGGCGTAGCCACCGATGAGCAGATATTCAACTCGATGTGAGTTGAGTAACTTCAAGAACTCTTTGAAGTCGGGTGGTAGCTGGATCATAGCCATAGTTAATCTGCCGCATCAACTCAACGGATTCCAAGCGTTCATAAGGCGTCTTTGAGTGCCAGTATTCCCTTTCGTCTGATTCTTCAGAAAGGGATATAATTGACAGGACGCCCTTATCCATTTTGAAGGTATCTATTGCCTTCATGCGTTTCTCCTCGCGTATTCTGTATTCTAATGAATAAATCGAACCATACCAGCGCCACAACCATCGCCTAGTACCTTTCCTGTCGTCGGCGATCAACCCACGAATGCAGAGCCATTATGCCCAAGATGATCGCGCCGATGAAAATGTTGTACGCCAGTCCGGGCACGCCAATGAGCACAATGCCGTTGCGCATCAAGCGCAAGATGAACACGCCGAGCACCGTGCCGATGATGGTGCCGCGCCCGCCCGTCAGAGCCGTCCCCCCAATCACGACCATGGCGATCACCTCCAACTCGTAACCTGTGCCGCTGTTGGGATTGGCCGCGGCCGTGCGAATGGAGCTGATGATGCCAGCGAAACCCGCCATGACGGCCGAGAGCACAAACAGCTTGACCTTGGTGCGCTCTACGGCCACGCCGCGAGCGCGTGCGGCTTCGGCATTACCACCCGCAGCTTGCAGCCAGTTCCCCATCTTGGTCTGCGTCAGCAAATAGCCGAGCAACAGCGCCGCCGCCACAAACCAAAACAGCGACATGTACACGCGCAGGCCACCCACGTTGAAATCCCCGACCAGCACCTCGGCGAGCAAGAGATCTGCGGCGTCCCAAGTCCGCTGCGGAAATCCGCTCGTCACCACCAGCGCACTGCCCCGCACGACCAACAACATGCCGAGCGTCACTAAGAACGAGGGAATCCGCAAGCGCGTGACGAACAAGCCGCTGCACAGGCCAATAACCGCAGCCGTGCCCAAGGCGAGGACAAAGCCGACCTCAATGGACGTGGCCCCTGTGTTGTACAAAGTCCACATGAGCACCGGACAGAACCCGAACAACGAACCAACCGACAGGTCGAATTCGCCGGACGTCATCAGCAAGGTCATGGCCAGCGCGATCAGCCCCAATTCCACCGTGAAGGCCAGCATGTTGCCGATGTTGCGCGACGACAGAAACGCCGGATTGATCTGCCAGAAGACAAAAACCATGACGACCAGCAGAACGAACGGGCCGAATTCTGGCCTCGAAAGGATACGCTGTACGACTGAGTTCATCTACTCGCCCGACAGAATATCGTCGTATATCTGGGCCTTGTCGGCCTCGTAGAGCGCGCCGGTGATGACGTCGAAACCAGGCGGAATGCCGCTGGCGGCCATGGACGCCAACGACAGCGCCATGTAACTGATCGCCAGCGGATCTTGCCACATGGCCGCGTTGACGTAGCCGCTGAGGACTTCCCGAGTGGTGTCGAGCGAGTTGCCCCAGCCGACGACGGGAATGTCGCCGGGGGCGAAACCGGCTTGGTCAAAGACGCGCTTGATGCTGCCGGTGACCAGATCTCCGAGGCCGATTATCGCGTCGATCTTGTCGCCGTTGGCCGTCATATAGTCAACCATGCGGGAGATGACTTCGGCCTGGTCGAGGGTCGCGTCGGTGACTTCCCAAGTAATACCCAACGGCTCAAAAACGCTGGCGACGCCCTGTTCTTCCTGGACGCCATAGGTCGCGCCAGGCACTTCCACCGGCATCCACACGAAGTCGCCAGATTTGACGTGACCTTTATCGACTAGATACTGCGCCCATTGCCGACCGGTCGTCACCAAATCGCCTCCGACATACGCGTCGAAACTGGCGGTGGGGTCGGGCGTATTCATGTTGATGATGGGAATGTTGGCTTCGTTGGCTTCCTTGGCCACTTGCACTAAACTGCCTGGGTCGGGACTGCTGGTGACAATGCCGTCGGCCCCAGCAGCAATGGCAGCGCGCACGGCCTCCTGATGGGAAGCCACGTCGCCGTTGTGGAAGGACGTGTTGACCTCGTGGCCGGTATCTTGGCTCCACTGCTGCGCCCCGGCCAAGAAATACGTCCACACCGGATCGGCGGGCGAGCCATGCGAAATCCAGTAAAAGGTCTTGGCCTCGGCCAAGGGCGCATTTAGTGTCAGCAGCGCGCTGGCAAGCGCAACAATCCTCGTCTTAAACATCGGCGTTCCTCTCTATGCAAAATGTATGCTCGGTAGCAGCACACCGAGGCGGGCTATTTTCACCCTATTCGCTTTGAAGAGTCTGGATCGGGATCAACGGATCTCTCCGGTTCTGAATCCAGCCATATTTTGACATCTTGTCGAAATGCTATCCATACCTCGCCCAACTCAAGCACCAGATCTTCCATCTTTTCCCAGTCTAGCCAAAAGGAATAGGCGTGTCGCACGAAGTGGCGGAACCCGAGGTATGATTCAAGGCGAGCCAGTGTTTCTGGAGAGACGATTGGGGGCCTGTCATCCGCCTTACAGGCCATCTGATGGAGCAACTCCCGATGCCAGTCCGCTCCACTTGGCATCTGTTCATCCACTCGTTTAGCGATGGTCTGGAACACGTTTTCCACCCCGTTGTAGAACGAATGGAGAACGCCCGCTAACGCGGTCAATTCAACGAGATCGAGCTCACTGGTGCTAGCCCTTCCTAGCAACTCATGATATGCCCCCAAAAGGTTCTCAATCTGCTGTAGCTCTCGCTCAATATGGGCTAGAGTACGCTCAGTCAACATGGATCATCGCCGCTTCGCGTTCGAGAAAGGTCGCCAGATCTGGATCGGCATCCAAGTCAATCAAGTCGGCGGAACGACGCAGTTCTAAGAGCAGCCTCCCCTGCAGCTTGAAGAACAGTTTCGCCGGGCAGCCGCGGACGGCAAAGTCAATGTCGGAATCGGGTCGGACATGGCCCTCAGCGATTGAGCCGAAAACATACACCTGCTGACAGCCCGCTTCTTTGAGGATCGCTACCCCGCGAGCCAAATCACGCTGCATGTCGTCTGGAACGTCTCCCAGCTTATCAACTATATCGAGAATGCGGTTGTTAGTAGTCATAATCATGCTCTTCTCTGTCGTCGCGCTCTTGATCAAGACTAGTCAGGCACCTATAGAATCCGAGAGTTACGGATTTCATACGTTAAGCCCAAAGGCCTCCACCTGCGCCAACAGCGTCTCGCGTTCCTCGGGACGCACGGGTCGCAACGGACGCCGCGGGTTGCCGCACTCCATCCCTATGCGCTGACTGACCACGGCCAAGATGCTGCCAAAATAGCCGAATTGCGCCACTGTGCGGTGAAAGGCGATAGCCCGTTCCTGAGCCTGTTTTGCGGCGGCTAAATCGCCCACTTGGTACGCATTCCAAACGTCCATCCACAGTTCCGGGGCCGCACACAAAGGACCATCAACCGACCCGACGGCCCCAACGGTCATAGCTGGTAACATCAGCTTGCCGCTGCCGATAAAGGCGTCTAGCCCCATACCGACGAATTCGATCAGGTTAGCGAATACCGGCGACGAGTGTTTCAAACCGGTAGTCTGAGGCACCTCCTCGACTAGGCGCTGCATCAGGGCCGGACTGACATCGAGGCCGGTGCAGCCGGGCAAATTGTAGATGAACAACGGCCGGTCGGCCGCAGCCCCCACGGCCCGATAGTATTCTACCACGCCATCGTCGTCGCCTTGGTAGAAAAAGGGCGGCACCGCGCAGACAGCTTCCACTCCGGCTTGCGCTGCATGAGCCGCCAGTTTCTCAGCCCGCGCCGTAGTATTGGCCCCCACGTGCATGATGACTTGGGTGCGTCCCGCATTCTGGTCGGCAGAGATCTCGGCGATGCGCTGGTTCTCCTCGTCGTCGAGCAAGACGCTCTCGCCGGTGCCGCCAGCGACCCAAAAGCCGTGGACGCCGGCTCGTATATTGAACTCCATGGTGGCGCGGAAGGCCTCTTCGTTTAGCGTGCCATCCTCGTTTTTCGGACTGATGATCGCCGGTACTACCCCTTGGAACTGTCCCATGTTTTCCTCCTTAGTACCTCTATTGTTATAATACCTCTGCACCCTTATGTGCCGAGGCAGACCACGCTCAATATAGGCGTCGATTTCTCGGCTTCCAACACTCAGACTAGGAGGATGATATGAAGACCTATCGCGTGGCCATACTAGGTTGCCGTGGCCGCGGCACGGCCGCAGCACGCGCGTACCACGCCCACCCCCGCACGGAAATCGTCGCTCTCTGCGACCTCGTGCAAGACCTACTCGACACCCTAGGCGACGAACTCGGGGTCGCAGCACGCTACACCGATCTAGATGCGATGATCGGCCAGCACCAACCCGACATCGTCGCCATTCCCACCGGCACGGAATTCCACCACTCGCTGGCGCTGCGCGTGCTCGAATACGGCACCCACATCGACATTGAAAAACCCCTGTGCGTCGATTGCCAACAGGCCGACGAGGTGCTGGCCAAGGCTCGCGAAAAAAACGCGCGCATCGCCGTGCATCACCAAGGGCGCGTCGGCGTCTATATGAAAGCCGTGGCCAGAGCCTTGGCCGAGGGACGCATCGGCCAGTTGCGCCACATCCACGGCCACGGCAAGACCTACTACGGCGGCTACAACCTAATGAACATCGGCACCCACATGATCAACAACATGCTCAAGGTCGCCGGCTCGTGCCACAGCGTCGTAGCCACCGCCACCACCGACGGCCACCCCATCACCCCGACGGATGTGGTGCCTTCCCCGCAGGGCATGGGCACCATCGCTGGCGAACACATCACGGCGACGCTCAGCTTTGCCGACGGCGTCACCGCAACCCTCCTGCAACACCGCTTTCCCACCTCGGTCAATCCGGTGATAGAATTCTGCGGCACCGAAGGCCGCTTAGTGCTCTCGCAGCTCGTCTGGAAAAGGGACCTCGGCGCGTTCCTGCTGCCGCAGCCGCACTACGCCCTCAACGACCAAAGGGAACCTTGGGAAGTGCTCCCGCCCATCTACTGCGAGAGCTACGATCCGCAGAGTTCGGCCCACCCAGACGACTACGCCTATGTAGAGGAGTACGTCGCAGCACTCGACGAGGGCCGCGAACACGAATGCAGCGGCCAGGCCGGCCATCACATCGTGGAAATCATGATGGGCATCTTCGAGTCTGCCGCGTACGGCAAACGAGTGGATTTACCCCAACAGGACCGCGCCCATCCCCTCCTGCGCTGGCGAAGCGAAAACGGCCTACCTCCACCCGATCCCATGCCGCGTCCCTACGCCGAGTGGCTGGCGGCAGAGGACGTGCGTCTGGGGCGGAGTGGGTGATCCGCAGATGGACGCAGATGGGCGCAGATGGGCGCAGAATACTACTGACAAGACGACATTCGGGATTGCTATGGGAGGTCACAATCACCATGAACGACACTGAAAAATTCCTCTTCGACCTGCAGGGCTTCATCGTCGTCCGCGAGTTCCTCTCGCAGCGCGAAGTCAAAGCCCTCAACGACGCTTTCGACGCCAACTGGGACCAGCGCCGCGAAGACCCAATTGGCGACCCCAGCGGCAACATGGCTGGGCTGCATAAGCGCAGCACCCTCACCGGCATGCTCACTTGGGAGCAGCCTCACTGCCAGCCATTCCGCGACCTGCTCGCGCACCGCAAGCTCCTACCCTACCTCAACACCCTGCACGGACGCGGCTGGAAGCTCGACCACGAGCCGTTTATGATCACCGGTTCCAAGGGAATTGAAGGTCTGCGCATCCACGGCACCATCAACGTCCTCTTCAACGGCTCCCGCTTCTACGCGTACACCAACGGCCAGATGCGCTGCGGCCTGCTCGTCGTCCAGTACACTTTGCACGACCAAAACCCCGGCGACGGCGGCCTCTGCGTCATCCCAGGCAGCCACAAGGCGAACTTTTCTTGCCCTCCGAAAATCACGACTTGGGAGGAGCACCAAGAGGTCGTTTACCAAGTGCCTCTAAAGGCCGGCGACATGGTCATCTTCAGCGAGAACACCTTGCACGGTGCCCTGCCGTGGCAGGCGGACCACGACCGCCGCGCCCTGCTCTACCGGTACACGCCGAAGTACCTGCACTACGACGGCGGCACGTACGAGGTCGCGCAGCCAGCATGGGTGTCGGAATTGACCGAGGCACAGCAGGCGGTACTCGAACCGCCCTACATCTACCACCACCCCCTCATCGAACCGGACGGTGAGACTGTGGTCCGCCCACGCCGCGAGGATTAGCCCCCGTCAGTTGTCATGGGACGGGAAACTCCGCTCACCCCTGCCACGCCAAATTGATGCTCGTGTACCCGTCCGTATAGCGGCGCAAGTGATCGGGTAGGTTGGCCAAAAACCACTGGCCTTCCTCGGGGATTTCCCAGGGGATGTCGATGCGGTGGCTGCGGTCGCGGAAGCCGATGCCGCAAGAGAGGCGCGTCTCTTCAATGCGGTTGGGAAACGCGCCGTGATACGTGCGATGGGCGAAGACGATCATGTCGCCGCCGTTGGTGAAGAGGGGGACGAGGCCGGGGATGTCGAAGCCATTGTACGCGCGTTCCTCCGTGCCCTCTGGGTAGAAGGAGCGCCGATCAGCCGTCATGCAGAATCCCTCCGGCCCTTCCCAATCTTCGACGTGAGAATCCTCAATCACGCACAAGCCGCCGTGCTCGGGCCGCGACCCGGTCAAGTAGAACCACTTGCCCGACGGCCACAGCCCGCGATTGAGCACATCGCCCGAATTTTTGATCTCGGTCGAATAGCCACACCAATCGGTATGCCACGCTACCGGAGCAGAACCAATCCGGCGGATGATAGCGGCCGAGCGGTGGAGCGTCAGTTCATCTGTGCCGATCAGGTGCCGGTGAATCTCCATGAAAGGCTCGTAGTCGAGCACCTCCCAAGCACCCGAACCGGACTCGATCCAAGCGTGCCGCGTGCGGCTCTCGCCCGGCTGCAACGTGCGCTCTGGGTCCGTGCCGTCCCACACCGCCTGCTTGAGCTTGGCGACGACCTCCGGCGGCAGCGCATCTTTGATTATCGCGAAACCGTGCGCCGCCAAGCACTCGTCCATCGCGTCGAGCTCGTCAGTGGCGAACTCATAGCAGTAGCCCAAATCCGGCTTCTGAATGTGCGAATAGTCTTCCATGACTTTCTTCCTTTACCGGTATATTAAAAATTGGTAAGGGACGGTTTGTAAACCGTCCCCTACATGGCACCGTCTGCCAACGCCAGTTCATAACAGGCAGCCTCGCTATCCGTGCGCACTAACAGATAGGGTGTGGCAAAGGCCGGGGGATTCCAAGTTTTGCCACTGAAGGCCGTCATGCGCGCTAGTTCGACGTGGCGGTCGGGACGGGCCTCGACCAGTACCAAGTCGCCCGATTCGCTCATTATTAGCAGGATATCGTCTATCAGGATGAGCTGGCCATGGCCGTAGCGCCCGCGCTTCCAGCGGCGCTTGCCGTCTTGCGGGTCGAGGCAGACCAGCACCCCATCGTCGAGGCCATAGACAAAACCATCGCGATAGACCATGTTGGCAAATTTGGCCTTGAGCCGAGGGCTTTTCCAGACCATATCGCTCGTCAAGCCGCCGTCGGGCGCGGCGTTCACTTGATACAGCTTGGCGCCAATGCCGTAGCCAGTGGAGACCAGAACCCGGTCTCCGGGCAAGGGCAGAGGATTGGCAACGCATTCGGTCCGATCCCAGGGCTCGCGCCAGAGGGGAGCTCCGCTGTGCGGATCGTGCGCGACGACGCTGTAGCTGTTGAAGATCAGGATCTGCTCGCGTCCAGCCAAAGTGACCAGACGCGGCGAGCTGAAGCCGGCCTTGTCCGTGCCCCCGCCCCAGACAAACGCGCCGGTTTGGCGGTGATAGGCCACGAGCGAGCGCTCATCCGGTCCTCCGGCACTGACCACGACCAAGCTGTCGAGGACCAGCGGCGAACAGCTAATGCCCCACATATGAGCCTCAGCTTGGTTGCCGGTGATAATGTCCCGCGACCAAACCAACTTCCCACTGTCCAACTCCAAGCAGTTGAGGATGCCAGTAGCGCCCAGCGTGAAAACCCGGTCTCCAGCGATAGTGGGCGTAGCGCGCGGGCCGATGCCGGCTATGGCGGTCTCGTAGCGGGTCGAATCGGCGTGTTGCCAAAGCTTGCGGCCCGTGGCCAAGTCGTAGCAGACGACCTGCTCCTCGGGGCCGTGTTGCTCCTGCGTTACGGCCCGGCCATCGACAATGGCAAAGGAGGACCAAGCGGCCCCGACGGGGCGACGCCAGACTTCGCGCGGCGGGTGCTTGGTCCAGTCGCGCTCGAGGTGGACGCCGCGCAGGCGGTTGTTGCGCTCGGGACCGAGAAATTGCGGCCAATCGCGGGCGTCGAGCGCGGTTGCCTCCCCTCCTTCAACCGCGGTGGCTTCGCCCTCAGTACTCCAACGCCATTCGAGGACCGGTACGAAGTCGCCGCTCATACCCTTAATGCGAAAACACCCGATGCCAAGCGCAATGACGAGGACGGCACCGCCGAAATAGCGCAGGCGCCATCCCCAAGCTAGCCGCGACGCAAAGAGCAACCAGAGCAACGCGAAGAAAATGGCGAGCATGAAGGTGGCCATGGTACTCATCATCTGTCGCTGTCGATGAGGGGCTTCGGGCAACCAGATCCACAGGAGCGCCAAGACGACAACGCCGCCGAGCAGATAGAGGGGCCATAAACGAGGGTTAGCTGAGGACATATATCAATCCTGAATGACTTGAACAATCCGAGTTGCGGATCGTCTCGTTTCTACTATTCTGCGTCCAGCTGCGGATTGCTACAAGTGCTAGACGCCGTCGGTAACGGTCTCCAAGCGGACCCAATCACCGCTTGCGACCGAGCGAGCAATGGCGGCCATGGCCCGCATCGTTTGGGTTCCATCCTCCACATCGGCCCCCATCTGGGGCGCGCCGTGCAGGACGACGTCGGCAAAACCTTCGAGCTGGAGTCGATAGAAATGCGCATCCGCCCCTAGCGGTCGGCGATACTGGCCATCGCGCGTGGAGAAGCACTCGACATCGCTGGATTTCAAAAACCACGGCAGGTAGGTTTTGCCAACGACGCTGCCGTGCTCTCCGTAGATGTGAAAGCCCTCGTGGTAGTCCATGCGCACGGCGACCGTCAGGTCGAGATGCCCCTGCCCGCCGTTGGCGAACTCCACTTCGACGAACCAAGAATACGCCCCGAACATCTCTTTGCACCGGCCGCGCACAGCCACGAGCGGGCCGCCCAAAAAGCGGGCTAGGTCAATGAGATGCGAGCCGTGGGTCAGCATGAAGTAGCGCCGCTTGTCGCCCTTGGGATCGCCCGCTGGTTTGCGCGCCTGATTGCTGTGCAGCGGCAGAGGCTGGAGGTTGTCGGTCATGGTGTAGCGGTAGGTCGAATCGCAATACCAAGCCTTCAGGGCCAACAGCGATCCCATCTCCTCCCGGATGAACTGCCGGGCAAAAGCAATGCCGGGATCAAAGCGCTTCATGTGCCCGACTTGGAGCGTACAGCCCGAGTCAGCAACAGCCCGACGCAGCTCCTCACACTCCTCCACGCTCGTACCCAGCGGCTTTTCCACAAAGACGTGTTTGCCCGCCGCCAACGCCTGCAAGCTGAGCGGGACGTGGAACTGATCGGCCGTGGCGATGACGACCGCTTCCACCTGCGGGTCCGCGAGCATGGCGGCAAAATCGGCGTAGGTCTTCTCCGGCTGGTGAACGGCCGCCATGCGCTCGACCAAGTCCGGCGCTTGGTCGCAGAGCGCGTACAGGCGCGTATTGCGGGCCTTGATGCACGACTCAAAGTGGGCGAATTGAGCGATGGGGCCGCAGCCCAACACGCCGATGGACAGAACCTGACTATCCTTGTTCACGCGCTGGGCAAAATGGCGTACGCTTCGATCTCGACGACCAAATGCGGCTTTAGCAGCGCGGCTATAACGACCAAGGTCGAGGCCGGCAAAATCTCGCCAAACACCTCGTGGTGAGCGCGAGTGACGCCATCGGCGTGGTCCACATCCGTGATGTACACGACCGTCCGCACCACGTCTTCGAGGCTAGCACCAGTCTCGTCGAGCGCCTTGGCGATGATCCCCAACGCACCCTTGGCCTGCTCGTACGCATCGCCTTGGTCATGCGGCGGCTGGGCGCAGGTGCCGGCGACGTGAACGTGACGGTCCACGCGCACAGCGCGCGAATAACCAAACTCTGCGCCAAACGGGCTACTAGTCGGTATGTTTTTGCGTTTCATGAGTCCCCTTTATCTATGGTTTCTTCGACCGCCGCCCACTCCTCCAAGAGGGCCGCCAACTCGCGCTCGACATCCGCGTGTTCGCATTCGAGGGCCTTGATCTGGTCGGGCGGGGTCTTTGCGTAATACGTTGGCTCGCAGCGCAAGGCGTCGATTTCCGCCAGCCGAGCTTCTGCTTTCTCTATGCGCACCATGCGCTTTTCTTGCTGGGCCGCGGTGCGGCGCTGCTTGTTCTTGCCCTTGCGGTTGGACCGCGACCCTTGGGGCGACACCTCTTTTTTCTTCTTCGCCTGCCTAGCCTTGAGAATGACTTGATCCGCGTCGAGGTGGTCGTCGCCGCAGAAGTGGACGTACTCCTCGTACGTGCCGCGAAAGTCGAGGATCTCTTCCGGTTTAATCTCAACGATGCGCGTGGCTAGCTGGCTGATGAACCAGCGGTCGTGCGAGACGATGAGCAGCGTGCCCGGATAATTCTTAAGCGCCTCGACTAATGCCTCGATCGATTCGAGGTCGAGGTGGTTGGTCGGCTCGTCTAAAACCAGCACATTGGGTTGGGCAATGGCCAGCCGGCAGAAGACGAGCCGCGCGGCCTCGCCACCCGAAAGCGCCCCCAAGCGCTTCTTGCCGTCGTCGCCGGAAAAGAGCATCCGCCCCATCTGACTGCGCACGAAGCCGAGGCCCTGGTCCTGACAGCACTCCCACACCCAATCCTCAGCCGTTTGGTTGGCAGGGCTGAGCTGTTCGCGGTGGTCTTGGGCAAAGTATCCGGGATGAGCCTCGTACCCCCACTCGACCTCTCCGTCATCAGCGGCCAACTCACCCATCGCAATTTTGAGCAGCGTTGATTTGCCGATGCCATTCGGCCCCATAATCGCCAACCGGTCCCCCTTCTGCACGAGCAGATCGACCCCGTGCAGCACTTCGTTGTCGCCGAACGCCTTTTTGACGCCTTTGAGTGTTAGCACATCGCGCCCGCTAGCACGCCGCTGCTCAAAGCGAAAAACCGGATAGCGGCGCGAGCTGCGCGGCAACTCGACCATCTCCTCTTCCCGCTTCTCGATCAGCCGCAGCTTGCTCTGGGCTTGGCGGGCCTTGGTCGCCTTGGCGCGGAAGCGATCTACGAACTGCTGGTGATGGGCGATTTCGCGTTCGCGATTGGCAATTTCCTTTTCTCGCCGCGTGCGCTCGGCCTGCTTGGCTTCTATGAAGGCCGTGTAGTCGCCTCGATAGAGCTGGACCGTCTCGTAGTCAATGTCGAGGATAGAGGTGCTAATGTTGTCGAGGAAGCGGTGGTCGTGCGAGATGATCACCACCGGCCCGGCAAAGTCGCACAGGAAGGTTTCTAGCCAGCGGATCGAGAGGATGTCGAGGTGATTAGTCGGCTCGTCGAGCAGCAACGCATCCGGGGCACTGGCCAACACCTGCGCGAGCAAGACCCGCAGCTTGAAGCCGCCGGACAGCGTTGAGAGCGGGTCGTCGTGAATGTGGGCCGGTAGCCCGAGACCCTCCAAAATCGTGCCGGCGCGGGCTTGCGCGGTGTACCCATCGCAGTGGAGAAAAGTCTCTTCGAGTTGGGCGAATTTGTCGGCGTCGAACTCCTCCTCGGACGCGGCGAGAAGCCGCTCTTTGGCGACCGTCGCCTCCCACAGCGCCTCATTGCCCATCAGCGCGACATTGAGAATTGACTCGTCCTCGTAGAGGAACTGATCCTGTTGCAAGACCCCTAAGCGCAGGCGCTGCGGGACCGTGATTGCACCTTCGCTGACTTCAATATCGCCGGACAGCATGTTGAGAAGCGTGGTCTTGCCGGACCCGTTGGCTCCCACCAAGCCGTAGCGCTCGCCGGCGTTGAGTTGGAGCGAGACCTTGGCGAAGAGCGTCTGCTCGCCGTAGAACTTGCCGACATTGGATAGCGTAATCATAAGCAATAATTACGGAAAATTAGCGATTATGGGCTACTCTGCCGCGCACTAATTTGCCATCTTCTCAGCCTACCTTTCTCCAAAGGAGCCACCCCATGAACGCAGACGACAGATATCTCTTTGACCTGACGGGCTATTTGGTCCTCAAAGACGTGCTGACCGCCGAGGAGGTAGCCCAGCTCAACGCCGGCATCGACCACCACCGCGACCTTATGAGCGAGATCGACCGCCCGCTGTCCGGCGATTCGAAGACGATGCAAGGCACCTCGCGGCGCAAGGACTTAGGCGGCATGCTCGCCTGGGATCGGCCCTATTGCGAGCCGTTCCGCAAGCTCCTGATACACCCCCGTATCAAGCCCTATCTCGAAGAAATTTTGGGGCGGGGGTATCGCCTTGACCACGGGCCAGGGCTGATCGCCATGGATACAGGCTGTGAGGGCGGGCTTTTGCACGGCGGCGGGGTAGAGCGCGGGGATATATCGGAAGTGTACTTCTTTAAGAACGACCGCATCTTCACCGGGCTGACCGTGGTCGAGTATCTGCTGGCCGACGAGGGACCGGGCGACGGGGGCGTGGCCGTGATACCGGGCAGCCACAAGGCCAACCTCGCCTGTCCGAAGAGCATGATTAAGTGGGAAAAGCACCAAGAGCACGTACTCGAAGTAAACGGCAAGGCCGGCGACGCGATCATCTTCACCGAGACCTTGACGCACGGAACGCTGCCGTGGACGGCCGCACACGAGCGGCGGGCGCTGCTGTACAAATTTAGCCCAGGCACTCTGTCCTATGGCTCGGGAGCGCACCAGACGGCGTATTCCGAGTACATCGAAGACATGACCGAGGAGGAGCGGGCCGTGATGGAGGCACCGCACATTCGCCGGTAAGACGACGCGGGTAATTCTGAAAAGGAGTTTTTGCGATGACTGATAACGTCAATGTAGATGACGTTCTAAGACGTGATGATTTTCTAGATCCGATCCTTGCTGCGCTCCACGAGCTTGGAGGTAGTGCTTCCAGGGGTGAACTGAAAAATAAGGTGATTGAAAACATGAGACTGCCCCCTGATCAGACAAAATACAACGTAGGTTTTTCGATAAGCAGACTCAAACGGTTAGGTTTTATTGATAATTCGGAGAGAGGCGTATGGTCTCTTACTGCTAAAGGGTGGGAGACACAACATGTTGATCCCAAAGAAATTGAGAGATTGCTCCGTCAACAGAGAGAAGCTCGTAAACAAGCCCAAACTAAGAAAGAAGCCCCTCTGACCGAGAAAGCTGAAAATTCAGCCGAAGACCCCGCAGATGAAACCGCTTCTTGGCGTGAGAATTTGCTCGACACCCTCCAGAACATCCCTCCCGACGCATTTGAACGATTGTGCCAAAGGCTGTTGCGAGAATCGGGCTTTACTGAAGTTGTGGTCACGGGGAAATCGGGCGACGGCGGAATCGACGGACATGGAATAATCCGCCTCGCGGGGCTGATTAGCTTCCCCGTGCTGTTCCAATGCAAGCGCTACAGCGGCAGCGTTGGTGCGAGCGTGGTCAGGGACTTTCGCGGCGCAATGGTGGGACGAGCGGAAAAGGGCCTTATCCTGACGACAGGCCGCTTCACAATAGAGGCCCAACGAGAAGCCACCCGGGATGGCGCGACGCCGATAGACCTGATTGACGGCGAACTGCTAATGGATAAAATGAAAGAACTCAAACTCGGCGTGTCCGCGAAGATGGTCGAGGTCGTGGAAGTGGACAAGGACTGGTTCGCGTCGATTTAGCAACCGCTTCGCATGGAATTCAACATCAGAGTACAGCCGAAGGCTGGGCGCAACAGCGTCGAAGTCGATGGCGACAGAGTAACAGCACGGGTCGCTGCGGCGCAGTTGGGGCGTAGGGGCCTCGCCCATACGTAGGCTTTGCCTATGTATAGAGGCATATTTGACTCCCCTACTGCTCAATTGGATATTTTTTAAGAAGAGAGGGAAAATTGACGAAACGAAGAGAGTTATCATTCGCCGACTATCAAGAGGATGGTCATCTATGGATCACGTTATCAACCGGCGAGTATTACCCTGATATACTGCCGCTCGCGTGTAAGCTATATGAGCCTGTATTGATTACATTTGAGTATTTGTTGCAGTCTTCACACTCCTCAATCGATCTCTTTCTTGCAATAGCTGAAACCACGCCGCAATGGATGCGAATACAGTTATGCCGAGTATTCAGGAAATATGTAAGTCCAGAAACTCCAGTAGAAATGCTGAAGAAGAAATCTGCTGCTCAAGATATATGCGATCAGTTTGGCAAAAGATTTCACGCAATTAATGAAGTCCAGTCGGCATTCCAATCTCGCCCCATACCCGATGAGGCATTATGCGCTGTTCTTTGGGAATATAAGGATCGTGGTAGAAAGGGATATGATCTGACAGAGCGTTTATTCACAATCATCCGAGAGAGATATTCTGAACTTGAGATTATTGGGCCTGAACGTGCCGGAAAAGATGTGAACCTTGGCGAAATTTTTGAAGATTATCCCAACCCGAAGCGACCAGTCGATTTTGTGTTACTCAGTGATGGTACCCCAATCGCCATAGGTTTGGCCCGTTATGATTCTGATAGAGGTGGCGCACAAGAAGACGATAGAACGGGTCAGTATAGAGATTGTGCAAGCGAAATTCTTGGGTATGCTAAATCAAAAGGTATAGACGTGAAAGTGATATTCTTAAACGATGGCCCAGGGTTACTTCTTGGCTCAATGTGGAGTGATTACGCTCA
Organism: Candidatus Latescibacterota bacterium; assembly: GCA_022825835.1. Classification (GTDB taxonomy): domain Bacteria; phylum Latescibacterota; class UBA2968; order UBA8231; family UBA8231. The sequence continues at coordinate 32,526 of JAJDVZ010000157.1, read as the reverse complement.
TATTGAAAATTCATGGCATGGAAAAATTAAAGTCGTAACACTCAGAATGTTCTCTGAACGTATCACTATGGACTGGTTACACTCCTAAAGGAAAGGGTATTAGATATGGCAATCGGTATTCCTAAAAAAAATAATACTCTCTTAGATAGTGAAGTGCATCTCGATTATAGAGGTAAATCAACTGAGGAAGAAATATTCAATGATTCCATAATCCCTTTTGATAAGCTCCATTCCAATTCATCTCATAAGCGATTGTATTTTGGCGACAATCTCGATGTCCTTCGCATCCTTGTGACAGATCCTGATATATGCGGAAAGGTAAATCTCATATACATAGACCCTCCATTTGCCACTCAAAGTCAATTTGTTTCCCGAAAACAATCACGAGCATATGAAGACACTCTGAGTGGTGCTCCATTCGTTGAATTTTTACGTAAAAGAATTGTTTTGCTTCATAAATTATTGTCGAATAAAGGATCTATTTACCTACATTTAGATGAAAAAATGATTTTCGAAATGAAACTCATCTTGGATGAAGTATTTGGACCAGAAAACTATAGAAATATGATTGTTCGGAAGAAATGTAATCCTAAAAACTATACGCGAAAAACATACGGCAATGTCGCAGATTTTGTACTTTTTTATACCAAAACAGATAAGTATATCTGGAATAAACAAACTGTTCCTTTATCTGAAGAAAGAAAAAAAGAATATCAGTACGTCGAAGAGGGTACTGGACGGAAGTATATGAAAGTTCCTATTCATGCTCCGGGAACACGCAAGGGGGAAACTGGTAAACCATGGAGGGGAAAAATGCCTCCTCCGGGCAAACACTGGCAGTACACGCCTAAGAGGCTAGATGAAATGGACTCGCGGGGGGAAATATTCTGGTCAAAGAACGGAAATCCAAGAAGAAAGGTTTATCTTGATGAACATCCAGGAGTTGGTGTTCAGGACATATGGTTGGAGTTCCGTGATGCACATAATCAGAATATAAAAATTACTGGCTACCCAACTGAAAAGAATCCAGGATTAATTAGAAGAATTATTGCTGCTTCTTCTAATCCCGGTGATATGGTGCTTGATTGTTTTGCCGGTTCTGGGACAACCCTGGCTGTTGCGGACGAAATGCAACGTAATTGGATAGGTGCAGATAACAGCATTGAATCGATAAAGACGACACTAAAGCGCTTTGATAGCGGACTTCAGGCTATGGGCGATTTCGTAAACAAAGATGCACGTCGCCAAGGTAATTATAGCCAACAGACGCTATTCGATTCACTTGGCGAAGATACTTCTCACGCACAGAGTACTCCAAAATCCGAACACAACGCTATACGTGATTTCTCGCTATTCGCGTCGAATGACAGTCCAAGTGAGTTATATGAAATGGTAAATACTTGGTTCCGTCAGCCCTAGTGGAAGTGGACAAGGACTGGTTCGCGTCGATTTAGCAACCGCTTCGCATGGAATTCAACATCAGAGTGCAGCCCAAGGCCGGGCGCAACAGCGTCGAAATTGACGGCGACAAAGTAACAGCGCAGGTAACAGCGGCTCCAGAGGGCGGCAAGGCCAACGACGCGGTGGTGGCGCTACTGGCGAAGCGGCTCAAAGTCGCCAAGAGCAGGGTACACATTCTGCGAGGGCACAAAGCGCGGAACAAGCGGCTGCACATTGAAGACATGACGACCAGCGAAGTCTTCGCCCGCCTAGTGGAATCGAAGTGACAAAGGCAAAAAACCGAAAGGAGCAACAGATGCGCGTAGCGATCGGAGGCATTTCCCACGAGAGCAGTACCTTTACGAACGTAGCCACCACATTGGACAGTTTCCGGGAGCGCAGCTATCTCCACGGAGCGGCAATCGTCGAGCGCTTTACCGGGGTCAATACGCCCATCGGCGGTTTCATCGAAGGAGCCGAAGCGCACGGCTTTGAAGCAGTGCCGACGATGTTAGCCGAGGCCCATCCCAGCGCCCCGACGCCCCGCCCCATTTTCGACAGGCTCGTAGGCGAACTGCTCGACGGCATCGAGGCAGCGGGGACTATCGACGGAGTTTTATTGGAGTTGCACGGGGCCATGGTGGCCGAGGGCATTGACGACGCCGAAGGGCATATCCTCGCCGCAGTGCGCCGTTTGGTCGGCCCGGACATGCCCGTCGTCGGGCAACTGGACATCCACTCCAATGTCTCCCACGCCATGATCGAGGCCGCCGATGTCCTGATCGGGCGGGAGACCTATCCAGAGATCGATATGGCACCGAGGGGCCGCGAGTGCGCCGATGTGCTGGTGAGCATGGTGCGGGAAGGCGTGCGGCCGACCATGGCCTTGCACCAACTGCCCTTAGTCTGGGGCATGAACCAAGTGACGGCCCATCCACCCATGCGCCAAGCCATCGAATACCTGCACCGAATCGAGGCGCGGCCCAGCGTAATCTGCGGCTCCATTGCCACTTGCTTCCCTCTGGCTGATATCCCCGATATGGGTGCATCGGTGTACGTAGCCACGGACAACGACCTCGCCCTAGCCCAATCCTGCGCCGACGAATTAGCTGCTTGGATCTGGGAGCGCCGGGCCGATTGGCAGGCACCCATGCCCTCTACCGCAGAGGCACTGCAAGAGGCCGACAAGACGGGGCATTATCCCGTGGTCTTGGCCGACCGCAACGACAATACCGGCGGCGGTTCACCCGGCGACAGCACCGGGCTGTTGCGAACTTTTTTAGCAGCCGATCTGCAAGACGCCTGCGTGCTGTACATCGTCGATCCCGAAGCCGTGGCCGCTTGCCACCAAGCGGGCGTCGGTGCGGTGATCGATTTAGAGGTGGGCGGCAAGGCGTCCTCGTTGCAAGGCGAGCCTTGCTCTATGCGAGCCGAGGTGGTGGCTTTGAGCGACGGCCGCTTTCGCTACGACGGGCCGATGTACGCTGGCCTAGACGGCACCATGGGCCCCTCGGCCCACATCCGCCAAGGCGGGGTACACGTGCTGTTGGTGAACAAGCGCGAGCAGCCGTTTTGCACGGCGTTTTCCCGCACCTTGGGTTTGGACCCGAAACAGATGCGCTATGTCGGCGTCAAGTCCGCAGCCCATTTCCGCGCTGGTTTTGAGCCGTGGGCCGGCCAGATCCAAGTGATCTCCGAACCGTCAGTACACGCTCCGTCCGATGCCAAACTGGCCTTTAAGCGGCTGGGCCGCAAACTCTATCCTTTTGACGACATTTAGCGATTGGAAGCGGTCGTGGAGCTAGGCGCTTGGGCTGCGGTACAGGTCGGGCTCGCCCAGCACCAGCCCTGCTTGGTCGGCGCTACGGACAAGACGCGAGCCGCCGTGGCCGTGGTCTTGGGGCCGACGCCGGAGGGCTTGCAGTTGCTCTTTATCGAACGCGCCCAGCACCCAGACGATCCTTGGTCGGGGCACATCGCCTTTCCCGGCGGGCGAATTGAGGCCGACGACCCATCGCCGCGAGCCGCAGCCGAGCGCGAGACCTTGGAGGAGGTCGGGCTCGATCTGTCCGGTGCCGAGTATTGGGGCCGAGTCGATGATCTGACCGGACACATGCTGCCAGTGGTGGTATCTGGCTTCGTCTATCGCTTGAAGACGCCAGCGGCCTTGACCCTCAACCACGAGATTGAATCGGCCTTTTGGGCGAGGGCCGACCAATTGCGCGATCCCGCTAAGCGAACCCAATACCTACTGCAACGTCGCGGCAAAGAACAGGCATTTCCAGCGCTCGACCTGTTGGGGCCGGACCGCCCAGTGTTGTGGGGGCTGACCTTTCGCATCGTGCGCCAGTTGGTCGCCTGGATGGAGCCAGACAACGTATGACGCCCACGCATAAATCCCGCCGCATCTGGTTCTGCCAGACAGAGTACGTGGCCCAGCATCCCGAGTCCCTGCAAAAGCTCAAGGACGCCGTCGGCCTGACGACGATTATGCCCGAAAGTCCGGTGTGCCATACCTCGGGATTCAGCGCCTCGGCGGAGTTGGCCCAGCGGGGGCCTTTTGAGGACTGGCGCGAGCGTCTCGATGTTTGGCCGCGCGGCGCGGAGGGCATCTACCCGCCAGTGGCCGGGATTATCAGCGGCTTTGACGATACGCCTTTGCAGCGCGTCATCGAGGCGTGCAAAAGCACGGGGATTGAGGTGTGGGGACACATTGGCTTGTGGAGCTACGGCGGCGAGGTCTATCCCGAATATGCCCTGCGCGATCTGGAGGGACGGCCATTGGACCGGCGCTATGAAGAGTGGGGCATTGGCCTGTGTCCGAGCCATAGGGCAATCAACGAGTGGACGCGCGACTGCTTGGTGGAAGCAGTGCAGCGCTATGCGATCGACGGTTTTGACGTGGATCACGCCCGCTATCCGGCCCCAGCTAATGTGCACAGCCTGATGGCTTGCGGCTGTGCCAACTGCCAAGACGAAGCCGTCCGCTTGGGCTACAATTTTGCGGCTATGCGGCGCGGCGTACTGGCCCTGCGCCAGCGCTTAGAGCGTTTGACTTTGGACGACGTACGCGCCTTGGCGGCGGGATGTCCGGGTCTGATGGATTTTCTGGGCTTGTTGGCCCAGGATGGGGCCGTGCTCGATTGGGTGCAGTTCCGCGCCCATATACTGGCCGCGCGCATGGGGGAATTCCGCGCTGCCGTGCAGGAGGCCGGGGGCTGCGATAAGGTCTTTGGCAGCGATGTATTTCCCGCCTCCACAGGGCTGTTGGGTGGGCATTGGTACGGCAAGTGGGAAGAGGCGACGGATTTTCTTACGGGCGGGAGTTCGCACGGCGGCGTGGTGGGTTGGGCGACTGGGGTGACCAACTTGGCGCGGGAGTGGACTGCGGCTTTGTGTCGGCACGCTCAAGGGCTGGACGAACGCGAGGTGTTGGCTCTGGTGTGGCGCATGTTCGGGGTGGAGGATCTGGATTTGCCGGATACTGCGGCAGGGGTGGCGGAAGGTCCTTTGCCGATTGCCGCTCTGTACGAGCGGGAAGTGGCTCGCTTAAAAGCGCAGAACAGTGGGGCGGTGCCGATTTATCCGCCCCTTTCGGCGGGAGCGTCCCCCGAGCTGGTGCGGGCTTTGGGCGAGGCGGTGGCGGGACATGGGTGTGACGGATGTTTGTTTACGGTTAGTGCCGAGGACGAGGAGCAGGTGCGGGTGTTGGGGGAGGCTTTGGTGGGGGTGGGGTGAGTTGGACATACCGATCCAACATTCGCACAGCACCGGCGCTTGTGCTAATTACTAATTCTGACTAAATTAGTAATTAATTAGTATTTCGTCATCACCTGAAGTAGCAACTCACTCCATTTCGCCACCGACCCCCGTCAGATGGAAGCACGCTTTCAGCCATGAGAATGCCCAGAAACCCTAAGCCTTTCGACAAGTTGGTCTCGTCATACGAACCAAATGATTTGGTCAGGCTGCTAAGGTCGGACATTGGCAGCCTGCCCAAGGATAGGTACCTGCATTGGGACCAGCTTCGTCACCTGTCCCCGCCGGAAGGGTTTACGAGCCTTGACTGGTGGACTGCCGTCAAGTTTAAGCGCATGGTTTCGCGGCACGAGTTGCCATTCAAGGACACTCGCGGTAGGCCGTTCTCATTCAGCGACACGGGGAACCTGTACAGTCGGCTCCATCAGGTGGACCGGGACGCGAGCGGAAGAATCGAGGTCCCCCACGTCGATCCAGTCAATAACGGCTCCCGCGAACAGTATCTAATGACCTCTCTAATCGAAGAGGCGATCACGTCAAGCCAGCTAGAGGGTGCCGTCACGACCCGCCGGGTCGCCAAGGAGATGCTGAGATCAGGCCGCCCGCCACGCGACAACAGCGAACGGATGATCGCCAACAACTACTCGGGAATGGAGTTCCTACGCGAGAACATCGGCGAAGACCTGACAGTCCCCATGCTCATGGACCTGCAAAGGACACTGACGGAAGGGACGCTCGACCCGGATGCGGTCGGACGGCTCCGGCGCTCGACCGACATGGTAGCTGTGGTGGACCAGCGCGACGGCGAGGTCATCCACACGCCCCCAGATGCCAGTCAGCTCCGCGACCGCATCGAATTGCTCTTGGATTTCGCCAATGGACGCACCGAGGACGATCAATTCCTGCATCCGGTCATCAAAGCCATCCTCCTTCACTTCATGGTCGGCTACGACCATCCGTTTGTAGATGGAAACGGACGGACCGCAAGAGCACTGTTCTACTGGTCCATGGCGAGATCGGGGTACTGGCTGACCGAGTTCCTCTCCATTTCAGCGGTCATTCAGAAGGCACCCGCTCAGTACGTTCGCGCGTACGTGTTCTCCGAGATCGACGACAACGACGTCACGTATTTCCTAGACTATAAACTGCGGGTGATCCTAGACTCGATCCGCCTCTTGCATGAGTACTTAGTGCGCAAGACCAAAGAGACGAGTAAATTGGAAACCATGCTGCGCGGTTCTGATGCGGCCTTGGTGCTAAACCATCGCCAAGTGGCCCTGCTGGGGCACATGCTGAAGCACCCGGACGCCTCGTACACCATAGATGGGCACCGGCGATCCCACAACGTCACATACGAGACGGCACGCACCGACCTCCGTGCTCTTGACAAAATGGGATTAATCGTCAAGTACACGAGTAGGCGTAAATGGATATACAGGATAAGCGATAACTTCGAAGATCGACTCAAGCAGGTCGTCGCGCCCTGACGAGTCATACCCTTGCCGCCTCCGCCAGCGTCCTACCCGAGAAGCTCGCGCAGGCGATCCGCGTAGCGCGCACGGTCGTGATCGTCATACTCTCTGATAAAATAATCCAATCGAGTTGACTCTAGCGCTGCTGTGGTTTGCTCATCTGAATGATGGCGTCGAGGTCCAAGTGCGATTCCAGATGCTCGGCGAGCGCGTCGAGGGTGGAATCGATCTGCCGCTCATAGACGAGCCCAGACGCGGCCCTGCCGCCCAAACGCTTTAGAAAGGCGGCCCTGAACGAATCGCTTGAGAACAACCCATGCAGATAGCAACCCATGACCTTGCCATCGGCAGAGACGGCACCGTCGGACCGTCCGTTCAAGTCCAGCATGGGCGAGGCGAGCGCCGGGCCGGTCGTATCGCCGATGTGCATCTCGTATCCCCGTACCGGTTGCCCCGTCAGACGCTCGATGCCGCTCACCTCTGCGAGTTGCTTGGCACCGATCAACTCGGTATCCAAATCGAGTATGCCAAGACCCGGCTCCTCACCCGGCTTGCCTTCGATTCCGTCTGGGTCCCGAATCATTCGACCGAGCATCTGATAGCCACCACACAGACCAAGCAGCCAGCCGCCACGGCGCAGGTGCGCACGGAGGTCCACATCCCACCCTTGCGACCGCAGGAAGCGCATATCGCCGATCGTCGCCTTCGAGCCCGGTAAAACCACGAGATCCGCGTCCCCAGGCAGCGCGCACCCCGGCTCCACGAATTGCACCTCGACGCCGTGTTCAGCCACCAATGGATCCAGATCGTCGAAGTTGGCGATCCTCGCCAGCACCGGAACCGCGATCTTGATCCCGGCGCTAGGCCGAGCTTCGGTGTTGCGGCCCACCGACACCGAGTCTTCTGCCGGCAGTTGTTTCGCCGGCTCGAACCAAGGGACGACGCCGAGACACGGCAACCCGGTCTTGCCGCCGATAACCTCAATCCCCGAATCGAACAACCGGACATCGCCGCGGAATCGATTGATTATATAGCCGGCGACCCGAGCCTGTTCAGGGTTGGACAGCAAGGCCATGGTGCCGACGAGGCTGGCGATGACACCGCCTCTGTCGATGTCGCCCACCAGCGCGACCGCCACATCGGCGGCCTCAGCGAAGCCCATGTTGGCGATGTCCCCGGTGCGCAAGTTCACTTCCGCCGCACTCCCCGCGCCTTCCACCAAGATCAAATCGGCATCCCGCCCCAGCCGCTCGTACGATTCTAGGACCCGAGGAAGCAACTCAGCTTTGAGGCGGTAGTACTCCACGGCGCGGATATTGTCCCAGACTGCACCCTGTACCACGACCTGCGAGCCAGCGTCGATCTGCGGCTTGAGCAGGACCGGATTCATGTCCCGCGAAGCCGGCACACCGCAGGCGCGGGCCTGCAACGCTTGTGCGCGTCCGATCTCTCCGCCGTCCTCGGTCACCGCCGCGTTGTTCGACATGTTCTGCGGTTTGAAGGGACGCACGCGCAGGCCGCGGTGGGTGTACGCACGACACAACCCAGCCACCAGCAAAGACTTGCCGACATCTGAGCCGGTGCCCTGCAGCATGAAACTGGAGACTGTCAAAACTCAAGACTTTACTTAGAACGAAAAACTCGCCCCCAGCCACAAATTGACGGGATTCCCTGGGGTGAAGTGGATCTCCGAAACAGGTTCCTCTTCGTCCCGCAGCCGCGATTCAGTGTCGAACTGTGCCTCGTTCCACGTTGTATTCAGCACGTTCTCTACGCCCAGATTAAACCGCCAAGCCCCGAGGCGATAGGCTCCGTTGAAATCGACGACAGTGTAGCCTTCGGCCGTGATACTGCCGTCCTCGTTGGCGGGCCGGTCGCCGATGTGGCGGTAGCGCAAGCCGCCTTCTACGCCATTGGGATGGTACCAAGTCAAGCCTCCAGTAGAGGTCCGTTGGGGGGCCAACGGGATCTCATTGGCGTCGTCGGGTTCGTCCACGGCCTCACCACGGGCGAGATTGAGATCCACATCGGCCCACAGCCAAGTATGCAGTTGCAGACGGGCTTCCAGATCCAGCCCCGCCCGCCGGGTTCTTCCGCTGGCTTCGGTAGTGCCGGCATCACCGACAAAAACGAATTCGCTCTCCAGGTCCAGCCACCATAGAGCCGCTCCCACGTTCAGCCGCTCAAACAACCGAGTCCGCAGGCCGGTTTCGGCCCCCACCGCTCTCGGCAAGGTCCCTTCTTCGAGGTGGCCCGGATCGATGTAGCGTCCCGCTAACTCAACGGCAACGTCGGCTTCGCTGTGCCCATCGCGCCGCATGACCCGACGAATTTGCGAGGCCCGGGCGTCAATGACGTTGTTGCGGGCGTCGTTGGAATGGAAGCCAGTGCCGACATTGGCAAAAAGATCCACGACGCGGCTGGGGCTATACACCAAGGTTGCTTTCGGGCTGAGTATGGAGGCTTGGGCAAAGCCCGAAGCGTGGGGCAACTCGCTGGGAAACCCTTCGCGGTGGTCGTCAACATTGAAGGTGAAATAATCGCCGCGCAGCCCTAGGATCATTTTCAAGCGCGGGGTGAGGGCAAGTTCCTCTTGGACCCACAGGAACAGGTTGCGCTCCACCACATCGGCATTGACCAGCGACGCTAGGCGTTGGCGGTCGGGGCTTTTCCACAAACCCACGGCCGCATTATCTGCGCGCAGGCCGCCCCCTATCGAGGTATGCGCCAAGTACGGCCCCCAGTTGTGGAAGAAGGAATACCGGCTGTTGATCCCGGTAACTTGGCGATCATCGGTCTGTTCGATGGTGTCGCCGCGCTCGGGGTCGTCGAGGAAGAAGGTGAAGTTGGAAAACAGCTTAAACTGATAGCTAACCAAGTAGGCCTGCAGATCAAAGGTGCTTGTGCCGGCCTCTTGAACGTGGAAATTGACGTGGAAATCTTGGCGGCCGGTGGTGCCTCCTTCCAGATCATCAATGGCACCCCAGCGGTCAATGAGGCCCTGTTCTACGGCCCGTTGTGGGATCTGGCCGGAGGCGTCCCAAGCCGAGCTAAACCCGCTGGTGGTCAAGGTAAGGGTGGAGCGGTCGGAGAGGTGGTTGTGGTACTTGCCGAAGAGATTGAGGCGCTGCAGGCCCTGGGGTCGATTGACCGGGCCATCGGTGTGGTAGTACTTGCCCGCGAAATAGGCACTTTGCTCGGTATCGGCCAGCGGAATCTGATAGAGCATGGTGTACTCGGCCGTATTGAACCCACCCCCTTCGAGGTGAATGGCGTTGCCGTCGAGGTGATCGCGGGTGCGGTAGGCGATAGCCCCGGCCGTAGCCAAATTGCCGAATTCGGCAAAGTACGGCCCTTTCTTGACGTCCAGTCGCTCGACGACTTCGGGAATGAGGAAGTGCAGGTCGGCGTAGCCTTGCCCGTGGCCGTGGGAGACCATATTCACGGGCACCCCATCCACCGAAATGGCCACGTCCGTGCCGTGGTCGGCGTCAAAACCGCGCAGAAAAATCTGTTCGGCTTTGCCGCCGCCAGCGTGTTGGGCGATGATGAGGCCGGGGGTCAATTGCAGCATCTGATGGGCCGTGCGATTGGGCCGGGTTTGCAAGTCAAATTGGCGCACCGCCCGCGAGGAGGCCGCGGAAAAGGCCCGGTCGGCTTGGATCAGCATTTCGCCCATGTGTACGGGGCTGGGAGTCAGGGCCGCGGTCAAGCGAGCTTGCTCGCCAGAGACCACCTGCAAGGTCTCGGTGCGAGCGGCATAACCGATCATACTGATTTCCACTTGGTGAGTGCCCGCAGGCACGGCCGGCAATACGAACTGACCTTCCAAATCCGTGACCGCCCCCAGCAGGGTATCGACGAGGCGAATGTTGGCCCCGGGCAGCGGTTCGCCGGTGGCCGCATCGGTTATCTTGCCACTTAGCTGGGCTGCTGGCTGGGCTGTTATAGGATGGACGACTAGCAAAGTCGCTAGCATCGACAAATAGACCATACTGCGCATTATCCATTTCTCCTTATCGGATTTACCGGGAGGTAACGACCTTCAGGCCGCTCATATTCTGGGGATAGCCTAAGGGGACCGCCTTAAACGCAAAAATCGTCATTATGAGAAAAAAAATCAAAAGGACGGGCGGCGTTGCACCGGATGGAGTCCAACTTGGTTTGACGCTTGGCGTCGGCGTCGAAAAGCGGTTGCCGTAGCTTTGAGGATTACCTATCGCGCAGCAGGAACACGCGGTCGGTGTTGAAGAAATCGCCGACCCGCTCGTCGCGGTACGCACCACCGGCGATCAACAGGCGGCCGTTGACAACAGCAGCCGCAGCCCAGCTAACCGGCGAGGGCAAGTCGGGACCGCGATGCCACTGGCCGGTAGCCGGTGTGTAGGCAAAACTCGCTGTCTGGCCGCTTTTGGCCCCTCGTCCGCCCATGACCCAGACGCTGCCGTTGAAGGCCGTGCATAGCGGAGCGCCGGGAGGCCGCGACGGATGCTCGATTTGGCCCCAACTATCCTGTTCGGGGTCATAGACGAACAGGCCCGTACATTGGGACGCGGGGCCGGCGGCAATGTAGATTTTGCCATTTAGCACACAGCCGCTCGCCTGAAACACCGGGCCGGGCGCGGGGGCATCAACCCGCCAACTTGTCTCCCCAACTCCAATGCTCAGTACCTCTGTCGTCGGGCTTTCGTCGTCGGCACCGCCCACGGCGTACAACCGGTCGTTGACGGTGAGGGCCACCACTTGCCCTGCTTTGCGCGGTAGCGGCGGGCCGAGGCGATAGCTCCGCGTGCGGGGATCAAAAATTTCGACGGTCTCCGTCGCCCGCGTCCCACCGCCAGCGCGGAAGAGACCCCCCAAAAGCCAAAGCTCGTCGTCGAGAGCGGCGATGCCGGAGTAAGCCTTGCCCGGCTCCAGCATGGGCGGCTCCACCCGCCAGGTGCCCGAGGGGATGTGGTAGGACCACACGTGGTCGAGGTTTACCCACTCAGACGCGGGCCAGCCGAAGAAGGTCTTGCCCCCGGCGGTGTACAGACGGTCGCCGATGCGAGCAAAAATGTGGTCGTGGTTGCCCGCTGGCATCCTCGGCTGCTCGTCCCAGTGCTCGTGCCAAGCCTGTTCAAGGTCGGCGAGACGCTGGACTTTCCCCGCCCTCAACACCCAAAGACTGCCAGAGCGAGCGTGCAGCAGCGCCTGCACCGGACCATCCCCGCTCTTCTGAATCTCCCGCCAAGTCGGCGGACCGTCGGCATCCACAGTCAACTCGCGCAAGCTGCCATCGGCAAAGCCAACTACGACCTGATCGCCGCCACGCGCAATCGCGGTGATGCGGGCATCGACGGGGTTGGCAAAGGAGCGATGAGGCCCAGCCGAGCGAGGATCGACGCGCAGGACGGAAGCCTCCAAGGCCACCCAGACAAAGCCAGCGTCGTCGGTAACAGCCCCCCGCCAAGAGCCGGCGAGTTGATCCGCAGGCAGGTCGAGAAGCTGCCAGCCGTGGGGACGTTGGTCCGTCAGAACGGCGACATCCCGCCGCTGGCCATCGTCAGCAATAGCCCACACATTGCCGAAAGGATCGTCGCACACTGGCGTGATCTTCCACCCGGTTGGGGCGATCGGCGCGGCCTCAAACATGGCATCACCCCGACGCACAGCACCGCACCCGGCACACCAAACATCGCCCCACCGCGTCGCCAGCAACGGTCCCGGCGACCCTTGGACCAGGAAGGAAGGCGTCCGAGAAACCGGCTCGCCCCCCTGACGCGGGTAGCGCAGAACCTCGTCGTCGCGGGCTATCCACACATCCCCGTCGGGAGCAATTTGCAGACCTTGGACGCGCCCTTCGGCGACGACCTCCCAAGCGTCGGCGTCATCAGGGGCGTTGCGAGCGACGATCCCCTCGGAGCCGAGGACGGCGACATAGGCTCGTCCGTCGCGGTCTTCGAGGAGCAGGCTCGGCCCGTCGGGCAAGGTGTCGGCCGCGGTAAGTCCGGCGGAAATGACCATGAGGCAACCTATTCGATAGAGGGATCGGAGGGGGATGAAATTAAGCAGCATTGTGGCCAGCTTTCTTCGTTTGCAGAGTACATCTTCTGTCGTTTCAATACTTGAGAAGTTGCAATAATAGATACCTGCCCAGAGGCGGTCAATCTCGGCGATAATTGCACAAGACGAGCTTTTTCGTTTGGGCCTTCGAAGATGTCGTAACCGATGGAGGAGTCTCGCGGTTCTACGGGTATGCAGAGGTATCAACGATAGGCCGCCTGCGACTGGATGTACCTTCAGTCGCAGGCGGCTCCTTCCAGTGCTAATTTTACCGCAGCAACATCATGCGGCGAGTGATGGCGAAGGACGTGCCTTCTAGGCGGTAGATATAAACGCCGCTGGCCGCCTCTTGGCCACTCTCGTCCCTGCCGTCCCAAGCTAGTACATGCGCCCCAGCCGCAAGATGGCCATCGGTCAACACGCGCACGATCTGGCCGGTTAGGTTGTAGATGACCAAGCGCGTAGGACCGGCCATGTTGGCGGGGATTTGGAAGGAGATTATCGTGGAGGCATTGAAGGGGTTGGGCATGTTCTGCTGCATAGCCGGGCGGGCAGCCTCGGCGTGTAACCGGTACGCTTGCCCCTCAATCACCACCAACATATCCAGACCCAACCCAACAAAAGGTGCCAACGCATCCGGGCCTAAAGCACCGAAACCGACCTCGACAATGGGCATGCCCAACTGGAACGCTGTATCAATCCACAAGGCGTCTTGACGGTAAAAAGATCGGTCGAGCCAAGTCGCCATTTCAAATTCGTCCTCCACCGCAGTAGTACCGAACCCACCTCCCACAGCCGAGTCCTCGACGCCTTCGGGCAGAGGCAAGGGCACCGACACGGTCTCCAGACCGTCCTCGTTGCGGATGCGGCGGTCAATGGCGACAAAGGAGGTGTACTCAGTGAGCAGGTTGTATTCCAAGCCTAGCTGTGTGATCTGGGGACGCAGGGCATCGCTGTAACTGAGCTGTTCATCGTAGCTCAATTGGTCAATGCGGTGGCGTGCCCACAAATAGCGCAGGGCTCTGTTGGTGGGCTTGGCTTGGACGGTAGATACGTCGAATTGGGCATCGTACGCTTGGTCCCCGGTGCGGCCCCCCAACAACACCGTGCCGGCGGCCGCGCCGTGCCACTTGCCAAAGACGACGATCGGCCGATCAGCCAGCATATCGGGGATGAAGGCCGGCTCCACTTCATACGCGTCAAAGCCTTCGAAGCCCGCCTCTACTTGGGTGAGAATGGGGCTACTGATATAGGTCTGGAAGCGGGCGGCTTCGTCGGGGGCCTGCCCCTCTTCCAGTACCACAAAAGGCTCGCCTTGGCCGGCCCGGGCGAGGCCCTCAATGGCGAAGCGGTTGACCGACGAACCAATGCCAAAGGCAAATAAACTGGCTTGGCCCAAGCGCTGGCGCACCAGCTTAAAGGCGTCTGCTTCAAAATCTATGAAACCATCGGTGAGCACCGCGACGATGCGGGCATAGCCCTCGCCGACCAAAGGCAGACCAAAAGCCCGGTTGAGCCCGACGAGCAACTCGGTACTACCGGCGCCCTGTTGTCCGTCAACGAGGGCCCAAGCCTGGTCGAGATTCTCCTGAGTGGCCGGCAGCGAGCGGTCGCTCAAGACCGCAGCTCTGCCGGCGAAAAGCACGATGTTAAAGCGATCCTCAGGACGCAACTGGCCGAGCAGATTTTTCATCAGGCTCTTTGATACTGAGAGAGGGAAGCCGTCCATGGAGCCGGATACATCGACCAAAAAGATGTACTCGCGCGGCGGGATCTGGCTCAGCTCTGGACGGGCGGGCGGCTGCGCCATGAGCAAAAAGAAATTCTCTTTTTCCCCCTCGTATAACAGCAGACCCGACTCGACTTGTTGGCCGGCTAGCTGATAGCGCAAAATGAAATCGCGGTTGCCGCCAAAACCGCCCGCTGGATCCAGAGTCAGGCGCAATTCATCCGAGGTGTCCTTCTCGACGATCACTTCGTGGGTAGGGCAGTTGTAGTCCTGGATGGGCAGACCGGCGGCCAGAGTCATCTCGATAGCATAGGTGTAGTTGGGATCTTCGCCCTCGTGTAGGTGGGGAATGCGCTCGGCACCGCCTGACCCCAGAATTTCATTGACCGCCTCGGGAGAATAGCGCGGGCCAACCACGGTAGGCAGGACGAATTCGTACTGTTTTTCCGTGGGCACCAATAATTCCGTATAAGACAGGCGCACGGCGATGGAGTCGCCCGGCAGGATATTGGCCACGTTCATCTTGAAAACGTTGGGACGTTCCTGCTCAAGAAGGGAAGCGGTCTGCCCCAGTTCGCGTGCCTCTTCGTATTCCCGCCGGGCCTGCTCGCGCTCGCGGATTTCGGCGATGATTTCGCGATCGCCGGTGTGCATCACCATGCCGTACACTGCGGCTCGGGTCGAGGCTGGAAATATGTAAATAGCTTCGAGCGGTCGGGTGCCTTCGTTGCGGTACACCTGCTCAATGGTCACGTCGGCGATGACCCCGGCAATGTGGACCTGGGCGGCCACCGACTTGAGCGGCAGTTGGTCCACGGACGGATCATCGGTATCGACGAAGAAGAAAGGAGCTAGGGTCCTGTCGGCTGTGGACGCATCTTGTTGGGCCGAAACAGCTACGGCTCCCAGCAAGAAGACCAATGCCGTGAAGCTACAGCACACTTTCATTGGGACACCTCTCTGGAATGAGTAGTACTCAAGTGGGCGAGGCTAAATAAGTGGTCATTTAGGGTCAAGGTGCTCGATGCGCTCTTCCTGGAAATCCACTTCCAGCCAAGGATCAGCCGTGTCGCGGCGGAACTGGTAGAGTTGGGCGCGCATCTGAGCGGCCAACTCCTGCAAGTGAGGATCGTCGATCCGATTGACGCTCTCGGTGGGGTCGGCCTCCAGATCGTATAACTCCTCGGGCTCCCGCGTGATCACGTGGCGGGTGGGACGCTCGCCCATGGAGGGGATCGCATCGTGCCGCACCGCCGTCCACGTAGTCGAGCGGAATAGATCCGTGGGCAGCATGGTAGTGAGACCAGCGGCCAAATTGCGCACGAATTTGTAGCGCCGTCCGCGCAGCACCCGGTAGGGATTGTAATCAACCACCTCGTGAAAGCAGTGCGAAAAGAACGTGTACTCCCAGTCGGGGACGGACGGATCGGCTAGGCCCGGCAGGAGGGAACGACCGGGCAAATCCTCTGGAGCAGGTACTCCGCACCAGTCGTGCAACGTGGGGCGGATATCGGTCCAATTGATGAGCGACTGACTACGGGTACCAGGGGTAGTGATACCCGGTGCCCGCAGGATAAAGGGGCAGTGGTGGCCGCTGTCGAAGAAAGATGCCTTGGCCCCGGGGAAGGGCATGGCGTGGTCGGTGGTGACGATGACCAAAGTCTCGTCGGCCCGGCCCGATTCCTCCAGGGCGTCGAGCAGACAGCCCACGCCAAAGTCGAAGCGGGAGACCGCCTGATAGTACTCGGCGAGGTCGGCGCGCACATCGGGCACATCGGGCAAATAAGGTGGCACCACCACGTCGTCGGGGCTGTACTGAGTTTCCGGCACGTCGGAGTAGGGACGCTCATTGCCAAAACCCCGACCCGCGCGGTGGGGATCGGTAAACCCCACGTGCATGTAGAACGGCTGGTCGGGATTAGCGGCCCAAAAGTCACGCGCGGCGCGAGCTAATTCGACGCCATTTCTGGCATTGACTTTAGGCTCAAAGTCGAACGGGTACACATTGGGCGGTTCTACGTGTTTTTTGCCGATGCAGGCCGTGGCGTAGCCGTGTGCCTTCAAACTGGAAAGTGTGGAGGTAATGTGGGGGTGCGTAGAGAAGCCGTGGATGCCGTGGCAGTGGCCGTACTGGCCGTGGGTGTGGCTGTGGTATCCGGTGAGGATGCAGGCGCGGCTGACCGCGCACGAAGGGCTGGTGCAGAAGGCTTGCTCGAAGACCGTGCCCGCGCGGGCAAACGCGTCAATGCGGGGCGTGCGGACGACGCTATTGCCGTAGCAGTCGGCGATGCGGCTCCAGTCGTCGGCGATGAGAAATAGGACGTTGCGCTGGGCAGTCATAGGCAATCAGGCCGAGGTGCCCTTGTGCCGCTCGCCGTACGGAATTTCGCACGCCTCATCAACGCATTCGACCCTGCCAAACCGATGCCGATTGCGCGCGACGAGATCGTAGCCAGCGCGAAATAGCTGCTTCAGTCCCGGAATGCGGTACACCCCGGTGAACAGATTCCAAGGAGGAAGCCGGCGATAAATCTGGTACACGGCGTCCGCCCCAACATCGACCTGCCCGCCGGCGTGAATGAGGCGCAGGCCGGTGTTAAAGTCAGAACTGGAAAGGATGGGAAACCGCTCTTCGATGCCGGCCGTTTGGCGCGGCAGATACTCGAAGCGGCCATTGCGGTCAAAGCGGCGAATGCGGCCGACGCTCCACAGACAGAAGCGGCATTCGCCGTCGTACACGATTACGGGACGGGTTTCGTTCATATCTTTTAAGGTTCCCTTTGTATTGCAAGTACCATGAGTATACAACAGAAGTGCTAACGCCAACAGATGCGTTATGTGGAGGCTGAGTTAAGCAGTCAGAGGCATCTGGCCAATGCAAAGACCTTGCGTACTATACGTCAATGGCGCATACTGGGTGTATCGCAAGAGTCAACAAGAAGATCTCATTCCTCGACAAAGCAAGCTGCTTAGTAAACTCGTAAAGGAGTATCTAGCATGAATGAGCGCGACTTTGACCAACTTGTAGTCAGCGTCAAGCAAGCCGGAGCGATCAAGCGCGGCAAGATGAAGCCAGGACGCAGAATCCAGATGGACCCCGCCGATATCAAGATGATCCGCAAGAAACTGGATAAATCGCAATCTGAATTCGCCCTGATGATTGGTGTCAGCGTCTCTACTTTGCAGAATTGGGAGCAGGGACGCCGTCGCCCCGAGGGGCCTGCTCGGGCCTTGCTGAAGATCGCTGCGGAGAATCCCGAAACGGTGGCGCAGTCGTTGAGCGCTTAAGCAACCGCAGAGGTGTTGTGTGGAATTAGCAAATTATGACGCTTTGGACGATTCAATCTATTGCTGCCTGGAAGACCTTGCAGCGGGAACAAGTGCTTTTCTCCGATCAGAGATATTCAGAGGATCTGTTTCTCGATGCTTACAGGTGGATGTCAGAGCAAATGGAGTGCCGAATAGAACCTAGGCCCGAGAATACGTCTTTGCCTTTATGGGCCTGGTATCAATGGGATAATGCCAAAAGACGTAAACCCGATTTACGCAGCAGTGCTCATTTACCCAAAGGCCAACGCGGTGTACGAATCGAATTCGAGCAATCAGACAAAGAAGTTTTATTGTCCGATTTTGATCTATGGCATTATGTCCTCAATTACTGGTATCTGCCTCGAACCGTGGCCGATGGAGAAGCATTTGAGGCCGAGTTATCTGAGCACAATCTGTCTTTTTTCGAAATGAAGCCTCTACCAGTTCGCGCATACCATCAACGTATAGAGGATAGTTGGGATCGTATATTTGACCTTGATTGGGCTGAAGAAGAGATTTCAGACCCTTTCAGTAAAAAGTCAATTCAAGCTACGTTCTGGAAGTTGCATTTTGATCAGATAAGAGATGTCCAGTTTTTCACTGCACGATAACAGTACAATGGGCAACAAACCATGATTGATGATTCCTACAGTTCGGGAGCAAAGCATTACGACGCGGCATACAGCGTCAAAGACGATCTGGTGGACAGGGATTTCTACCTCGATCTAGCCAATGAGTATGGTGGACCTGTCCTCGATTTTGGCTGCGGCACGGGGAGAATTACCTTGCCGCTGGCGCGACAAGGCATCGACGTCACGGGGATGGATGCTTCTCATTCCATGCTGAAGGTCTTGCGCGCCAAGCTCGCCAAAGAAAGTGAAAGCGTAAGCCGGAGAACGCGAGTTATAGAGGGAGATTTTCGCACCCATTATTTAGGAGGTCAATTTTCCTTGGTAGTAATTCCGTTCAGACCCATGCAGCACATGTACACCACGGAAGATCAACTGGCGGCCCTGCAAAACGCCGGCAGACACTTGGCAGATGGTGGTATCCTCGCGTTTGACGTATTCAATCCCAATTTCGACAAAATTCTAACGGGCGTCGGCGAAGAATACTTGGACCTAGAGTGGCCTGCACAAGATGGGACGGATCGGACAGTCCGACGGTACTTTGTAAAGGACGAGATTGACCTAATCAATCTGAACTTCTCGGGCAGGTTCATCTTCCGATTGTGTGAGGGTGATAAAGTTCTGTCTGAGGAAGTACAGCCGTTGAAGATGAGCTTCTATACGTACCCTCACCTCAAATTGCTTTTCTGCGCTGCCGGTCTTGAGAGCGTCGGAGAATTCGGATCATTTGATCGGCAACCAATCGGGCCCGAAGCACCCGAAATGATATTCCTGCTAAATCGTCGGCAATAGTCTTTTCGCGCCTTGGCCTTCGGCAGCCCGCTGCACTAGGTTCGCAAACCGGAAAACGTTATCTGACCTAGAATGATGTTTAGACAACTCTTGCCGGAGACTGGAAGCAACTACGATAGCCGCTGGTGGGCGCTGATTTACGACCGATGGAACGAGACCGGCGGGCGCTCTGAACAGCACGAACGCGAGCTACACTTTTATCGCGAACATCTGCAAGACACGCGCGGTGCTATCCTGGAGGCCGCCTGTGGAACTGGTTCCATTATGTTGCCTTTGCTGCTGAATGGGTTTGATATCTTCGGGTTTGATGCCTCGCTACCCATGCTGGAGGGACTCAGACGCAAGGCGGCAGGATTGGGCCTTTCAGACATAGATTCGCGAATCACACAACAGGATCTCGTTGACTTCAGCTACGATCACCCGTTCGAAGCAGTGCTCATACCTGCCAGTTCCATCATGATGCTATCGACGCAGCAGGACCAGATCACCTGTCTGCGGCGAGTCCATGACTGTCTGCAGCCGGGTGGACGTCTGCTCCTAAATTTCTACATTCCCTCCTACACAGAAGACTTGCTCCTTCACCAAGACGCTCCGCCAGCAGAGGAAGAATTCGGCAAGTTCGATCATCCCGAGACGGGGAGACCGATTGAGGTTTCTCATACGAAAATATGTGATCTGACAATGCAGACGGAGACCTACACGTGGATCTTCAGGTATGATGGGGAGACGGTCCAGGTGCCCATGCAGGCTCGATGGATCCACAAGGAGGAATTCCAGTTGCTGCTACGCTTGGGTGGATTTGACCAGTGGGAGCTATACGGGAGCTACGACGGCAAGCCGTACGTGGGTTCCGAGCACATGGGTGATACCTACTGGATGGTGACCAAGTGACAGTGAAGGGTCCCCCAATGTTTACGGGAATCGGGCGGGATCTGCTGGAGCGTCCTATTTGTGAGCACACTACCCACTCCTAAACAAACCGAGACTGCCATGCAACGCCTCACCGACGACATGAGACGCGACTGGGTGGAAAAGGGCTATCTCCTGCTCAAGGGTGCCCTTACCCGCGATCAAGTCGCAGGCTATCTATCCGCGACCGACGAGGTAATCGCCAAATACCGCGAGACCCACCCCGAGGCCCGCGAGCAGGACGCCCTCAACATCATCCAAACAGTCGAGCGGTCTCCAAATTTCGATTCACTGATCGACCATCCCAACACCTTCGGCGTCATCGTCGATTTGATGGGCCCCTATCTCCAGATCATGGGCACGGTGATTTACGTCCGCTATCCGAGTGGGGACATGCCCTTCGGCTGGCATACCGACGGGGGAGCCTCATTGCGCGAGTTCCGCGTCGCGCCGGACAGCCGCCCGCTCAACTTCAAGATCCAGTATTTCCTGACCGACATCCCCGCAGATAACCGGGCCAACTTCTGCTTCGTGCCCGGCAGCCATCGCCAAGATTTTCCCGAGGAGGGTTTTGCCAAGGGAGCATGGCCAGAGGGCGGCGTCCAGCTAGTCGCCGAAGCCGGCGACGCCGTCATCTTCACCTACGGCCTGTGGCACGGCGTGGCCCCGAATGAGGGCGAGGACATCCGGCGCAGCGTTACCTTTCGCTACGGACAGCTATGGTCGCGGCCGTGGGACTACGAGAAAGCACCGCCCGAAATGCTAGCGCGTATGACGCCGCGCCAGCGACGCCTGATGGGCGACATCGGCCCTAATAGCGCACCCGGTGCGTACTACGCACCCGAAGACCAGCTCGACATCATCCTCGACGGCATCGAAGACCAGCCGCCGACCTGATCGCAGGATACACAGGCGTATCTGAAATCAAAACGTCAAGCGATCTCCGAGTCCACATGGACAATCGCTGGAACGACATTGCCACTGCCGTTTACGGTCTCACTGATCTGCGTTTGACTGAATCGCGAGCGCATTTCAGCACTCACTTCTTCATAGAATCGTCTCAGGGACAATTCGTCCTATCCTGCTCTCCGTTCCAAGCAGACAGAATGGTAAAGAGCTATCAGTTCCAGCTAGTGGAAGTCCTCAAGTGCAACGGCTTTAGACAAGTTTCATTGCCGATTCAGACGCTAAATGGAAGGTACTGCTACTGGAGAGGGGAAGACTGGTGGGTGTTGAACCCCTACATGCCATCCGACGAGCATCCTCCGTGGGACTCCCGTGATCTGATTGTTGAGTCAGCGCAGACGCTAGCGGCATTGCACTCAGCAGGTCGCAAATACGGGGATGAACTCCGAGCCGAATCGGAAAGAGAGAACTTGGGTTGGTACTACGTACCTTCGACCAGATGGGCTGAATTGTCGCCAAAAATTGCTGGCGCTTTCCATTGGAACAAGCTACGTGAGGATGACGCAGCATTCCTTCGATCTCAACTCCATTTCGTACAATCCAACGCCGCCGTAGTGAAATCACTATGCGACGAGTGGGGAATGCTGTCGGTCACGCACCAAGACTACCGCCCTGCTAACTTGCGGATATGGGAGTCGAAGATCGCCACAGTGTGGGACTTCGACATGGCTGTCATTGACTATTCGCTCTACGATGTGGCATTCGCGTCGCTCCAATTCGACGGTCGGGAATGCCTCTTCCCCGAAGTATCGCTGGACCTTGCCAAGCAATTTGTCGAGGCGTATATAGCAGCAACAGACAAGCCCGAACCCATTGGGGAAGACGGCGTCCTCCGGTGGTTTCTAACAGTAACTGTGCTGCGACGCCTGCTATTGAACTATCACATCCCGGAGAGAATGGAGTTGCTACGGAAAATCGCGGGTTGGGATTGGCTGAATCGCATTGCTCCGTCCCTGTAGTTCTATAGCTTAATACCTGCTATATTGCATCAAACCTATTTTCCGCAAACCGGAGCCGCCCATGACATCTAACCCCGCTACCGTCCGCGAGCACGCGCGCTACGGGGCCGCAACCCAGCAGGAGTTCGACGGACCGCTGCCTCAGCCTTTTCCCCGCGAGATCGGCCCGCGAGCCATGGAGTACCTAGCCGAGGTCGTCGATTCCGGTCTCACCTGCGACATGGTGGGCCGGTTCGAGCAAGCCTTCGCCGAGGCCCACGGCGTCGCACACTGCATCGCCACGCCGGGATGCACGCCAGCCCTAGCCGTGCTGGCCGCAGCCTTCGGCTTCGAACCCGGCGACGAAATCATAGTCAGCTCGGTCAGCGACTACGGCACCGTGCAGGGCCTGATCAGCGCCGGTTACATCCCCGTGTTCGCCGATGCCGCACCCGGCACCATCAACGTCAATGCCGAGACCATTGAGGCATGCATTTCCGAGCGCACGCGGGCGATCCTCGTCGTGCATCTGACCGGCCTGATCTGCGACATGGACGCCATCAACGAAGTCGCAGAGCGCCACGGCCTAGTGGTCTATGAGGACGCCTGCCAAGCAGTCTTTGGGCGCTACAAAGGCCGCTACACCGGCACCCTATCAACGGCAGGGGCTTTTTCCTTCGACTCGGAGAAAACCATGGGCTCCGACGTGGGCGGCTGCATCCTCACCAACGACGACGAGTTGGCCGAGCGGGCGCGCTTCGTCGGCCAGAGTCGCGGTGGAGAAATGGTCGAGCACTTCGGGCGCGTACACACGGTCAACGGCTTCGCCCACCGCATGACCCAGTCCACTGCAGCGATCTGTCTAGCCCAGCTAGAGATCATCCAGCCGCAGGTAGAAAAACGCGATCGCATGATCCGTCTGCTGAGCGCGCTTCTCGATGAAATCCCAGGCGTCTCGGCATTGCCGATCCCACCGGAGACTGAGGTGTACTCCTGCTGGATGGCAGGGTTCACTATTGACCTCGATCAATTCCGATGCGACGCCGAGGAGTTCGGTGCGCAGGTAGCAGCCGCTGGCATCTTAGGAGCGAGCCAAGCGCGCTACTATCTGCTGCCAGCGGCCCTGCCCTACCTCACCGAAGCAGCCGAGCGACAGCGCTTCCCGTACTCGCAGCCGCCAGCGTCGCGCACCTACCGCTACGACGCAACGTGCTGTCCAAACGCGCACGAGCTGCTGGAGCGCTTCATCCGCTGGAGCACCTTCTGCGATAAGTACGAGCCCCATCACTGTGAACAGGTGGCCGCGATCGTGCGCCGCGTCGCCGACGAGTACCGGCTATGACAGAGAACGCGCTGCAACTCGACGCCCGTTACTATCGGGCCTTGCCAATTGATCGCCCTGGCTACGAACAGGTCACCCTGTCGCTGCCAGTGGACAAGACAGCCTTAGTAGGCATGCACTGCTGGAACATCGGCTGCCCCGACGGTCCTCCCGTGGACGTCAACTACTGCGTCGGCATGGGCTGGCCCCAGTCAACAGAGGAGGCCGGGCGCATCATGGCCGAAGTCATCCGCCCGGCCATGGACGCGGCCCGCGCCATTGGGATGCCGGTATGCCACGTCGAAACGGACTGGATGGACCACCAGTATCCCCACATTGAGTCGCGGCGCTCGGGAGAGTCGGGATCCGTGCACCCACACCAACAGGAGATGCTCGAACGGGCCCACGGCGTCGGCTACATGGAGCACTCGCCGCTAGCGCAGATGCGGCGCGCCGAAATCGTCTCCCCGGTCGGAGACGAGCCCCTCTTTTTCTACTCCGACGTGCTAGACGAATACCTGCGCAGTCGCGGCGTGGATACGCTCATCTATATGGGATTCGCAGCCGACATGTGCCTGCTCGGTGCCGAGGGGGGAGCGCGGCCCATGCTGGCGCACGGCTATCGCTGCGTGGTTATCCGCGATGCGACCGTTGGGGTGGAGACGCCAGCGTCGTTCCCGCAGCGGTTATCGACTAACTACGCCCTCCACATCTTCGAGTGGACCTTGGGCTTCGGCTGCACCTTCGCACAATTTCAACAGGCCATCGATCAGATGAAAGGTGAGCAGCCATGAGTCTTAGCATCTGTCCGTGGAAGTACGGCAAGCGCTGGGTTTACTCCATCACCTACGACGAGGCCCTAGCCGACCTACACCGCTTCGCCATCCCCATGCACGAGGAGTACAGCATCCCCGGCCACGTGGAACTGCTCGTCGGCCAGATGGGCGAGATCCGCAAAGCCGGCAACTCCAGCTACAACGGCTACCGCCACATGAACGCAGGCGAGTTACGCGACCTGCTCGCCCGCGGCTGGGGCGTGGGCAACCACTCGTGGACCCACGAAATCATCACGCCAGAAATGGTGGACCAGGAAATCGGCCACGCCAAGCAAGTGCTGGAAGAAGCCCTCGGCGAACCGATAATCCTCTACTGCTCGCCCGGCAACAACACAAATATGGCCGACCACGTCCTAGAAGCCTGCCGCCGCTACGGCTACCTAGGTGCCATGAGCCTGACGGACGCCCTCAACCTGCCCGAAGACGAGCTGTTCTGGATCAACCGCACGGCCCTGCACGACCACTACTACGAGCCGTTTTACAGCGCCTACGACCCGTACCGCAACATCCGCCAAGCCCAAGCCGTACAGGGCTGGCTCATCGACTATTGCCATTGTCCGCTAGAAACGGCCGTGCATCCCAACAAGGATTGCTCCGAGGCCCAGCTACGGCAGCGCTTTGAGACAGTGCTGTCCGAGGGGGGCGATGCGGTCTGGTGCGCAGTGCCCGAGGAGGCGCTCAGCTATCATCTAATGCGGCGTCACGCCCGGATCGAAACCATGGACGGCAATGACGAAACTCAGCGTTTTCGCATCGACCTGCCGGAACTTCCCAAGCAGGTGCCATACCGCAGCCTGACGCTGGAGGCTGGCGTGCCAGCGGCTTGGTGTCGCGACCCCCGCGTAGTAGTGGACGAGCGGGAGCTAGCGGCGGAGCTCGTGCGACCCGGCGTGCTGCGAGTGACGACGCCGGTGCGCGACGGGACCCAAGTCGAGGTTCGGGCCACGCCGCGCCCTTGACCGATTTCTCTACTCTCCGTGCGTACCTGCGCCATCCTTCCACCGCGCAGTCCGCCGCATATAAAGATCTGACCGCTCGTTGCGATTGCGACTGTGCTACCAAGAGACGTACCTTCACTTTCTAATAACATAACATCGTTATCCGAACTAACTATTCGGATATAAGCAGTTAACTGAAAGCAGCAAAAAGAAAGGGATTCAGAATGGGTTATCCCGCAATTGACCAACCGGCCCCCGCGATTGAGGTCAGTGAATGGATTAGCGGTACGCCAGAAAAGGAAAATGGATTTTCTGGCAAGAATGTAATCCTTGAGTTCTGGGGCACTCATTGTGGACCGTGTATCGCCGCCATTCCCCATCTCAATGAACTCGTCGCCACGTATGGCAATAAGGACACCCTTTTTGTCTCGTTGACCCGTGAAGAGCCCCACATCATAGAACGCTTCTTGGAAAAAAGGCCGATAAAAGGCGGGGTCGCCACAGATCGAGAGGGCACGACGTTCGATGCCTATGGCATACAAAGTATCCCTCATACCTTTCTCATAGACTCACAAGGTCTACTTCGTTGGCACGGTCATCCAGCTTTTTTTACTGAGGAATTGTTAGAGGATTTTCTCCAGACGGACAACGTGCCTAAAGTAGCCGAACCAACCACCTCTTCAGAAACCGTGCCAGTGGTCACTCCAGACACCCTGTTTTTTCTAAAAATTGATCGAAATGCGTCCGATCGCAGAGAGGGCAGTTTGGGTATTGGCGACGAGCAATTCGAGGCAGAATTTTACGGGTTTCGAGTAGTCGATGTGATTTGCTCGCTATTGGATATTCCTCACTCCCGGATACGGATTGAAGGGAAAGATCCAGAAGAGCTGTTGGACGTTGAGTTGCGTTCTTTCCATCCCCTGCAAGTAAAGGCGGCAAGAGAAAGAGCGGTAGACGTGCTGTGCGATATGTTTGGCATCGCGATTTGTCGTGTTGTGGAACAACAGGAAGGATGGACGCTAACCTGTTCTAACCCTCAATTGACGGATATGTCTGACTTGGGCGGCGGCATGTCCACGGGCGGGTTCAATAATCAATTTACCGGCTCTAATCTCACGATAGATCAGCTTGCCGATTACCTTGAGAGTTCGATGAAGTGCATATTTTTCAACGAAACACACTTGGCAGGGAAATATGACTTTGTATTGCCGGTTAGAGCCTTTGATCAGACACGGCGAGCTTTAGAAGAGGAGTACGGCATCAAAGTCGAGTCGGCGGTATGCGAAGTAGAAATAGTGATTCTGCGCATGGCGGATGCCGCTATCAGGGCTTCCTGACCAGTAGAACTCATGTCAAACGATTTTGATTTTGGCGGAGCCGTCCCCCCGTGGGGCCGTAGCGCCGCCGAATACGAAGCGTTCTTCGCGTTATCTGACGTTCCGCCATCTGCGCGCATATTGGACTGCGGGGGTGGACCGTCGTCGTTCGCTGCGGAATGGAGTAGAAATGGACGATACGTTGTCGCCGCTGACCCCATGTATAGGTTCTCTACCAGGGATTTCCTAGCCGACTTCGATCTCACAGCGGCACAGATGCTCGCGGGAATGCAGAAGGCGCGGGACAGGTTCAAGTGGGATTACTATGGTAGCCCGGAAGATGTCGTCCAATGCCGACGCGACGTCCTCACTGCCTTCATTGCCGATTTTCAGTCGGCGACTCGGAGGGGCCGCTACGTATCTGCCTGCCTACCGGAATTGCCTTTCCTGTCGCAATCTTTCGATCTTGTACTTTGTTCTCATCTACTATTTCTCTACTCTGCCGAATTCGACGCAGAAACCCACCTCTCTTTCCTACGGGAATTGCTTCGCGTAGGCAGAGAGGTTCGCGTATTTCCATTGCTCGACATGGATGGCAACCCTTCCGCGCATTTGGAGGACACCATTCAGGCACTGCGAGCGTCAACACGCGTTGAGCTTGTTCCACTGTCTTTCGAATTTCGGTCTGGCGATTCGCAAATGCTGCGTTTGACGCATTAGCGGAAGGGGCGCAGGATTGTACCGCCCCGCCGAGACACGTCGAAGGAAAACTCCCGGTCGCCAGCACGCAGCCAGAACCGATCGCCCTCCCGTGCGACCCGAGCCTTCGCCGAACGACTGCAAAAGGCGAGGACGAGAACGTCGTCATCCGTGCCCGCCACTATACGCATTGACGCCTCAGCAGCACCCGGAAGAAAACTGACGAGGCTACCGGCAGCCAGTCCAGAAGGCGCGAAGGGCACCTCCTCCGTCCGCAGGCGAAGATTCTTTCCGAACGCCGTCATCACCTCCACCACGCGCGGCCCAGCGCCAAGACGGGCGCGACTCCTACTCAGACCGCGCAGGTCCACCGGATTCAGCTTATAGGCCAGCTCACCACCGCCCGTCTCCGGTCCCAAGCCCTTAGCCAAATCCACGGTCAGCCGCCGACGCCCCGGACAGCGAAGGTCGATAAGAGCTATATCGCAGTCCGCAGAGACGCCGGGCGTCTGCACGGCACCGCCGAAAGCGAGGGTGGAGTACGGCCACACGTAAAAGGTGCGCGGTTCCTGCCGCGAGGCGAGTCCCTGCGAGTCGCGGCCCACCTCGCCGAAGGTGGCCGGATCGTCGATACGCCGAGCCTCGCCATCGACAGCAATCTCCATCC
The DNA here is from genome assembly GCA_022825835.1 of Candidatus Latescibacterota bacterium. Lineage (GTDB taxonomy): Bacteria > Latescibacterota > UBA2968 > UBA8231 > UBA8231. The sequence goes on along the minus strand of JAJDVZ010000157.1, from coordinate 4,761 downwards.
ACGGCCTACCCGCCCGCCGGTTGAATCCACCCCACCCGATCTCAACCTCGTACCAAACTCCAGCGTTCACTCTACCCGGAGCCCGCACCGCTACCTCGTGGCCGTTCTGACTCTGCACGCTGAAGCGCATCCTACCGTCCGCTTCGACAATGAGGGCAAAGGTATTAACTCTCGTCCCGCCGATTCCACCGACGCCATTCCCCGTATTGAACAACACCCGAGGACCATCCTCGTCCCCCCACAATCGGAAGCGCAAGCGCAGACGTCCTCCATTGGGACAGAACCAAGGCCGGGCCTCGTACTGCAAGGCGTCGCCCCCACTCAGCCGAACGATGCCATCGACGAGCCGGAGCCCGCGCGGTCGGCGTCGCAACGCCACGAGAACAACCGGGTGCTCCCCGGTCAACAACCAATATTCCTGCTCGGTGCGCCGAGCAGAGACGCGCAGCCGCTGCCAGTGTCGCGTGCTCTCCAGACCACCCGGCACAGCGACGGTCTCGTTCTGGCCGCCCACGCAAGGCAAGCTACCGCAACTCACCGGCTGGGCCTCGGCCGCACTGATCGCGCACAGCACAGGATGCCCCCCCCACTGCACGTGCAAGTTCATAAAGCCGTGGGCCACATCGCCGTCGTACCCACTAACGCAAAGGATCGCCGCGTCGGGTCCGTGGCTAGTGCGCATCACAGCAGAACGACCGCCGCGCGCCGCAAAACGACGGGCCAGCGGAGTCGGTCGGCGTTGCTTGGCCGCCCGGAAGTCGGGATCGTAAAAGCAGTAGGCGTAGGGCCCGTAGGAGATCATGCACTCCGCGGTCGAGCCTTTGACGCCACCACCGAAGCGGTAGATCCGGCCTAGGCGCGGGTCGGCGAGAGCGGCATCGCGCAGCATCTCGTCGCCAGCCTCTTGGGCCAGCCGCAGGAGCGCGGGAGAGCAAGCGTTGAGTTGGGTACCGAGCACGTTGGCGTTGGCGGGATAGTAAAGCTGGTCGGGAATCTTGCGCGGCGCTGCCCAATGAGCGCGGAACCAAGTCAGCGGCCGCCGCAGCCGGGTTGGAACCTCGCGGCCGAGATCAATGCCAGTGACATTGCGCAGCGCGTCGGCAAACTGCAGGAGCCAGAGGTTCTCCCAAGGCCAGAAGGAAGGCCCGTCCACCGGCTCGCCAGCGGGGCCGCAGCCGTGGGGCAGGATGGCGGCGCGGAATCGATCAATGACCGCCTGTACCCATACCTCCGCCTTGGGGTGCTCACCCAGCAGGTGCAGAGCGGCCACGCCAAAGTGCCCATTATCGACAACGGCGTGGTGCCCACCTTCCTCCGAGTGGCGTTGCTCCTCCACATCCGGCCACCAGCGCTCCAACTGCCGCACGAGACAGACGCGGATCTGACGCTTCTCATTGGCCGTCAACTCTCCGTCCAGCAGGTCGAGGGCCAAAGCAAAAGCCTGCATGTAGCGATTTGCCGTGTAGAAATGTTCCTCCACCCGGTCGTCGTGGTCCCAACCAGCAGCCGCCTGCAGCCAAGCGCGGGTCCGGTCGAGCCAGCGCCGATCGCCGGTCAACCGCCAAGCAAAGGCGTAGTTCTCGATCAAGGCCGTGGCCTGCATGGCCGTGTAAAAGGTCAAATAGAGCTGGTGGTACGGGTGAGGACTGTCCGGCCGTCGCGGAATCCGCGGCCACGGCCGCTGTCCAGCATACAACTCACAGTCGTCTAGGAGATTGGCGAGGATGCGCCGACGCACGGGATCAGTCGGCGGCTCAAAGCGGAAGTGGGGACCGTCGAAGGGCCGCAGCAGCCGGGGCCGCTCTTGGCGGATGACCGGGAGCGGGGCCTGTTTCGGCGAGTTGGCCGGACGTGCGGGCATCAGAAGTGGTCGGGCTCCCAGAAGATGACCTCGCGGCGCGGAAACCACTCCTCAAGTCGCCGAACCTCCCCAGCCTCCAGCGAGATCCCACGAGCGCGGAGGATGGGTTCCAAGTCGCGGCCAGAGGACTCGCCAAACAGAAGCCGACACATCAGATCGTTCGGCAGCCCGCGAACCGACTCCGCCGCTTCGGGTACAGCCTTGGCGATCAGCGCACCGAGGTCGAAAGGGAGGGCCATCATCGAGCTATCGCCCGTGAGCTCCAGATCGGCGTCAGCAGTAGCAACTAGGGCATAGACAAAAGGGTGGGTGTAGGGGATCTCACCGTGGATCTGCGTCACTCCAGCCGCCGCGCACTCATTGAGCAGGTATTGCACGAGGGCATCAAGAGCCGCTCCGCTCTCGTAAGCAACTTCATACACCTCGGCACCGTCGTCATCGCTCTCCCAGTTGATATACCCGCTGAGTCCCGACGGACCGCGAACGACGGCGGTGGGCAGCACACCCCGCACGCGGGAGGGGGCGTAGTCCCAATACGGACGCGGACGCAACAGGCTGCCGCTGCGACCAGCGTTGTAGCGTTGGTAAAGCGCTACCGTCTCCTCCAAGTCGCGGCTCTCGTCAAACGGCAACACCTCAAGCGCGGACCGCTCCGGCTGCGGAGGACGACTCAGCCTAGCGTGAAATCCCCTAAGCGGCACACAATTCCAGCCGAGACGCCGGTAGAAGCCCGCCGGAATCATCGTGAACAGCAGACCTAAGTCGTAGCCATCGTCGCGCATGTACTCGGCCGCATGCTCCATGAGCCGCGTCGCTATGCCGCGACCTCGGTAGTCGGGATGCGTGGTGACGCCGCCGATGCCACCCATGCGGACGGGCGTGGCACCGAGGTGGACCCACCGGTCCCAGATGCGCAGCGTCGATACAATGCGGCCTTCGACGACGATGACCGGCGTCTGCGACGGGCACCAAGTCGGATCGCCTTCCATGTACCCTCGGTAGCGCTCCTGGCCCTCGGGGTTGTGCACGGCGCAGAGCAGGTCGATGAGTTCGTCGAGTTCCGACTCGCGGATGGGGCGAATAGTTTCCATAGTATCCTTGACAAATTAATCAATCAGTGTAGCCGCCGTAGCCGAATCATCCGCAACACCCAATAGGCTCCCAAGGCAGCGAACAAATGCTTGCAAGTATGACCGCTGATGACTCCCCCAACCGCGTACAGGGCTTGGTCAAATACCTCTGCGACCTTCGCAAGCAGATAAAACAGGACAGCGATGTAGAGGTCAGACCCGCGCGTGTACGGCGACGGCAGCAGGCGAACCATGAGAGGCACGAACAGAATCGGGTAGGCTTGGGCGACGATGTAATAACGGAGATCACCAGCCCCGGCCTGCTCGGTATAATGCCAGTACAACACGCTGAAAACGCCGAAGGCGATCAGCGGCAGCAAGGTGATAATGCCAGCGCGCCGGTCCAAGCGCTCGGTAATCGCCGTCGCGAGAAACGCCATAAAGGCAATGCTCATCGGCAGGCGATCCCACAGAAGCGTTTCGTTGCTAGGAGCCAAGTGGTAGTAGGTGGAGCCGAGGCCGACCAGCGCCACCGCGAGGAAAAGAATCTGATACGCCAGCGAATCGGCCGGGCGCACGAATGCCTGCTGCTCGGGATCTGTGGCAAGACGGAACACGACGCTGAATCCCCACAGCCCCACCAACAGAAAGGGCAAGTTGGAGATCACGTCCAGGCAATGGGGGATGCCCAACAGGGTGCGCTGATCGGCGAACTGGTGATAGGCCGGGTCTTGCGGAATGGGTGCCTGCAGGAAAATGACCGCCCAGAAGGTGATCGTCAGGTAGGCAATTATCCGGAGGCGGTGGTCGCGTTTCATTTGTATATCACCTTGACAAGATTTTCACGACATGTACTCTAAAACGTTATGCAAAACTAGCGCAAAAACAGATTTGGACAAAATAGTCCAGTGCCAGAGCATCCCAATAAGCATATTCGTGCAGCCATTGCGTACGCACTAGATCATGGCTGGACAGTTCGGAGAGCCGGACCACGGGCCCATACTTGGGGCGCTTGTACTGTGCGCTGAGGGATCGAACGGGCTGTGCGAGAGCTATATACTCAACGCCAAAGAATCCTGAAGACCATGCCAAAGACATCCGTCGAGCTGTTGATCGTTGCCCTCATCACCTGTTGTAGGCTATAAATCGGAAGGGTAAGCCCAATGGCCAAATATGAGTTTGCCTTGATTCTCAAAGGACAATACGAACTGACCGAAGAAATTGCAGACGAATTGTTTGAGGCCGGTTGCGACGATGGAACACCAGGGGTCTGCAACGGGGTCTTCTCGATTGACTTCCACCGAGACGGCGACTCCCTTGAAGCAGCTATTCGTTCAGCTATCGCAGATGTGAAATCGGCAGGGTACGAAATAGAGCGAGCGGAGATTGAAGCCGAAGCTATGCCAGAGCTTGCATAAGCCTCCACATCATGCCTGCTCCGATGATGATGGAAAACTCTTTGACAGTTCTGGAGAGAGACGGCTTTGGTTCCGTGAAAGTCTGGGTCTTGAAAACCAATCAAAGAGCCAGATCCTTCTACGAGAAATTCGGATTCAAAACCGACGGTTTGAGTAAGACTGAAAAGCAAGGAGATTTCGAACTGCGAGAGATTTGGTACTGCATGATCCTTTGAATAAATCTGACGCTGACGCCATATACCGCGAATACATTTTCACTATTTTAATAGGAGCCCTAAGTACACGACAGTAATCTAAGTTGTGGTACGGCCCTGCTTTAGGTTTTATTTGTAATCGCTCAAGATTGCATCTAAATCCTAAATACAGGAGCCGCACCATGCTTATTCATATGCTAAAGAAAGCCCTCATGCAA
>JAJDVZ010000018.1:0-9763 GCA_022825835.1 Candidatus Latescibacterota bacterium | reverse complement strand
TTGCATGAGGGCTTTCTTTAGCATATGAATAAGCATGGTGCGGCTCCTGTATTTAGGATTTAGATGCAATCTTGAGCGATTACAAATAAAACCTAAAGCAGGGCCGTACCACAACTTAGATTACTGTCGTGTACTTAGGGGATAGATATAGATATGGAAGTAACGAAGAATTTGCATCAAAAATTAAAGATATCAAGCGCTTCATTGATTTTGTGTAACAAAATCCCGGACAGGAAAATATGTTCAAAAACTACTCCATATTTAAACTGACTGACGGGAAGTGGGGTAAGCCGAGCGAATTTTATCTCGATTCACCATTCTATGAGACTGGACTATCAGCCTATTATGAAGCGCTAGGCGACGATGCACAACGTCGGACATTCTCTTTTTCTTCACACCACGGAAATGATGTGCAACGCTGGGCATTATCCGAAGAGTACAAAAACTGTGGGGTTAGTGTCGAGAAGATCGGAAAGTTTGTAGAAGCAGTTGGCGCACGAACTAAACTATGTGCTAAAAAACAAGATGTATCGTGGAATCATCCGGCAAATCTAAAAGGTTATAGAGATAGAATAACCCACTATGAAATAAGTAGGGACTACGACATACCGGAGTTTGATGTATTATTGAATGAACACGACTTGAGAAAGTCTCAACTTATCTGGAATACGATGAATGAATTATCTGATGATTGTCTCAAAGCTAAGTATAGGCCCAATGCCAGTTCTTATACAAGAACAGGTAATTCTACTCTTGTTCATCGTTTAATAGAAAAAAATTGGGTGCCACAAGTAGAAACAAACGGTGAAGAGAAATTTGTGAAGCCTTCCGAAGCTGTTGAAGAATTGCTCCCAGAAAGTTTCTTGTCCTTATATAGGCTCAGAGCACAATGGTTAGAAGCAGTCGAATTCGGAAAAAGTAGGCAGGATCGTGAGGAACAGCAGCGAAGAGAAAAGGAGCAAGCTACTCAAGAATATCAACGCAAGGAAGAGGCTGCTAAAAGAATCGGATTTGCTTCCTACGAGCGCAGTCAAGAGCTTGCAAGAATAGACAATGAAAATCCCGGAATGATAGACGGACTTATTCGGAAACAGGAGGCTGAGAAGCAGAGGCCGGCATTTCCAGAGAAAACGTCAAATAATCCAGATCGTAGGCAAGAAAAAGTTAAGGAACAACTCGCCGACACTTCTGATAAAGAATACGAAGATCTAAAAAGAAGCGTCCGAACTTCACGAGGAGCTGTTGTCCCTAAAATCGACCTTAGAGAGCAATATACGAATGATTCTGGTGAGATGGTGTGTCAGATCTGCCAAGAGGAAATGCCGTTCAAAAAACGAGATGGTAGGTATTACTTTGAGGCGGTAGAGGTACTTTCAAAAGACTACTTTCCCAAGGAATACGAAGCTCAATCTATCGCTTTATGCCCCCTGTGCGCGGCAATGTACAAGGAATTTGTGAGACGTGACGAAGATGCCATGAAAGAATTGCATCGCGCTTTGAAAGACTCGGACGATCTTGAGGTGCAGCTAAAATTGGGAGAGTTAGAGACAAGTGTCCGGTTTGTGGAGACTCACCGGCTAGACGTGAAAACGATTCTCCAAAACTCAGTCTAACGCCACAAGATAACGGCACAGCGTCTTGCCGCGCTCTGAAAGACCGTCGTACAGGGCGCGGGGCATTTCTCCATCTCCGTGGGGCCGACGAAACCAAGGCGCGTAATAGCCGACGCTCGTCATAATGCGCACGTCCTCAGAGGTGTTGGCCGTGCCGCCGTGCCAGCAGCGCACGTCTCGGATGAGGGCCGAGCGGGCCGGCGCACAGGCGATAGAATTTTTCATATAGGCGGGTTCGTCTGCGAGGCTGGGGATGGGATGGCGCGAGCGGTGGGTGCCGCGGATGAAGCGCGTGGCCCCGTTTTCCGCGCTAAAATCAATCATGGGAAAGTTGACGACGACAAAGGGCGTGGGCAGGTCCATGATGGTGACGCGCTGCTCGGGATCGTTGATCACGTCGGCCATGTCGCGGTGCAGATGCTGGATTTTTGCGCCGGGCAGGGAGTAATCGCCGCCGGCACCGCTGCACGTAAACTGATCGCTGGCAAAGATGGCTTCGACGATGGGCAAAATGGTCGGCAAGTCCACGAGCATGGCCCATTCGGGATGGTGGATCTGCGAGCCAAAGGAATAGCGCGCAAAGCCCCGGTTGGCTTTATCGAGCGGGATGGCGGCGGTCTGCTCGGCAACGACGCGGTGCGCGCCTTCATTGAGATGGGCGAATTGTTCGTCCGTCAGGGCATCAGTGACTACGGCAAAACCATCGCGGTGAAAGAGGGCGGCGGCGCGGTCGATGGCGTCTGGGGAAACAGGTTCGAGGGCGAGCATGGTATCTCCAGTGTTGTGGGGCGGGCGTAAATATGCTATTTAGCTCTGTGTTGTGCGAACCGCTGTCATACACCAAGGGAGAAATCAATGGGAAATCGTCCGCAAGTACTCATCGCCTGTAGCGAGCGGGTGCGCCATGGCTACCTGCCGCCAGAGGAACTGACGCGCCTAGAGCAGGTTGCCGATTGGGCGTGGTTTGCCTGCGAGGGCGGCAATATTTACCAGGCCAGCGAAGACGCCGAGGCCATTGCGCAGTTGGTAAAAGAATTGGCTGGAGTAGATGCGCTGGTCGTCTGCCACGGCGCGCCGTGGGTTAATGCAGCGGTCTTGGCAGCCGCCCCCCGGCTGCGCTTCATCGGCGAACTAGAAGGCGACCGCTTTGCCACGCGCATTGACTTGGACGCGGCGTGGGCGCAGGGCATCCGCACGGTGGATACGACTAACGGCTCGTCCTATCCGGTGGCCGAGTGGGCCTTGGCGCTGACGCTGATTGCCATGCGCAATGCCGGTGCGCTCTTCCGCCGCATCCTCGACAGGAATACTCAGGACCGTTCCACCATGCAGCCGATGGCTGGAATGCTCACCGGCAAGCGGGTGGGGTTGATCGGCGGCGGCCACATGGGGCGACGGCTGATGAAACTGCTGCGGCCCTTTGAGGTCGAGCTGTGGGTACACGATCCGTACTTGCCGCAGGAGCTGTCCGAGGCGTTGGGCTTTTTGTTGACGTCGCTGGACAACGTGCTGTCGCAGTGCGATGCGATAGTCTGCGTCGCGCCGCTGACGCCGCAGACCGAAGGCATGATTGGCCAGCGCGAGTTGGAACTCATTCCGTCGGGAGCGGTTTTGGTCAACGTGTCGCGCGGGCCGATCTTCGACTCTGCGGCCCTGATCGAGCGCCTCAAGCGCGGTGATATTGCTGCGGGTTTCGATGTCTTCGACCCAGAGCCGATCCCGGCCGACAGCGAGATTATCGACCTGCCCAACGTGTTTTTGACCCCGCACTTTTCCGGGCGCGTGGGAGATGAATACCCGCATTTTTTTCGCCTCATGGTCGATGAATTGGAGCGATTTTTCGCCGGCCATCAGACCTATTTTGACCTGACGCCGCGCGCGCAGGCGAATCGGCGCGGGGATCAGCCGGACTAGGAGATTTTATGGGACATCCCAACGTACTCTACATCTTTACCGATCAGCAGCGGGTGGATACGCTGCGCTGCTATGGCAACGAGCAGATTGAGACTCCGGCCCTCGACGGGCTGGCCGATGACGGCTTTGTCTTTGAAAACGCCTATGTGAGCCAGCCAGTGTGCAGTCCGGCGCGGGCCACCATGTTGACCGGGCTGTGGCCGCATACCGCTGGCGTGCCCGCGTGCAATGTGCCGCTGCGCGCCGAGGTGCCGACGTTTGCCGAGCTGCTGCCGCCGGAATACCAGACGGCCTTTATGGGCAAATGGCACTTGGGGGATGAGATTTTTCCCCAGCACGGGTTTGAAACGTGGGTCGGCAGCGAAGACTCGTATCGGCGTGGCTATTCCGCGCCGGAGCGCTTGGACGTGCTCAGCCCGTATCACCATTTCTTGGTCGAGCAGGGGTTTGCGCCCGATGCGGAAAACCTCGGCCAGCGCGTATTCTCGCGCCACGCCGAGGCGTCCATGCCGGAGGAATACACTAAGGCGGCGTTTTTGGGCGATCAGGCCGCAGAGTACATCCGCCAGAGCGGCGACGCGCCGTTCGCGTTGTGCGTCAGCTATCTGGAGCCGCATCCGCCGCATACCGGGCCGCTCAACGAGTACTACGACCCGGAGACCCTGCCGACCGGGCCGAGCTTTCGGCAGCTTCCGCCGGATGACGCGCCCTTGATCGTGCGGCTGATGGCGGCCTTTTACTCGGCCTCGGAAAACTACGGGTTGGACTTGCAGACCGAGGCTGGTTGGCGCAAGCTGATGGCTCGCTATTGGGGCAATGTGACGCTGGTGGATCGCTCGATGGCCAAGATCCTCCAGGCTTTAGACGAGAGCGGCAAGGCCGACGACACCATTGTGATTTTCACGTCGGATCACGGCGAACTCATGGGCGATCACGGGATTTTGGGCAAGACCCTGATGTACGAGGAGTCGATTAAGGTGCCGATGCTGCTGCGCGCGCCTATGTTGGATGCGCAGCCAAGGAGAATCGGCGGTCAATTTAGCCACATTGACGTGGTGCCCACGCTGATGGACTTGTTGGGGTTGGAAGCGCCGAACCATTTGCAGGGGCAGAGCCGAGTGCCGGTGCTGTGCGGTCGCGATGACTTGACGGCCAACGACGTGTTTGTCGAGTGGAGCGGTGCCGACGGCCATCCACCGGCCTCGATCGGCGAAGCCGAGCCGAACCGCAGCTTGGTGCATCCCCTCCGCACCATTGTCGCAGCCGATGGCTGGAAGCTCAACCTGTACGGCAAGGGTCAAGGCGAGTTGTACGATCTGAACGCGGACCCGCACGAGCTGGAGAATCTATACCACCGGCCCGAGCACCAAGCGCGGATCGGCGAACTGAGCGAGCGGATTCGTGTTTGGCAGGAGGAGACCGGCGACGAGGTGGCGTTGCCTTAACTATCCGAATTGCCCTTTGAGGCGAGATCGCGCACGAACTGAGAGAGGGCACCGAACGCTGAGGATTGGAAATCCCACACCCCTTGTTGAGTAGCTTATTCACTCTCGACCACCGTAACGGCGCAAGAGCTCGGCTGTCTCATAAGCATTGTTAGAAGCCGCCCAGTAAAGCGGTGTCCAGCCATGATTGTCCTTCGCGTTGACATTAGCTCCCTTGTTCAATAAGAGCTCGGCTGTCTCATAAGCATTGTTAGAAGCCGCCGAGTGCAGCGGCGTCCAGCCAAATTTGTCTTTGGCGTGGATGTCGGCTCCTTGGTTGAGCAAGAGTTCGGCTGTTGCAGAAGCATTCTCCTTTGCCGCCGCTAAGTGCAGCGGCGTCCAGCCAAATTTGTCTTTGGCATGGACGTCGGCTCCTTGGTTGAGCAAGGATATAGTTATCACGGGTAGGTTCAGTCTCGCCGCAATGTGTAGGTCGGTCTCACCTTTGTTCATCCCCTTCGGAGCTGGCATACGTCCCACTTCTGCAACAAATGCTTGTTCCTGTTTCTGTTTTTCTGACGCGGCTTGCTCTTGCCGTTTTTTTTCTAACGTGGCCTGCTCTTGCCGTTTTTTTTCTGATGCGGCTTGTTCCTGTCGTTTTTTTTCTGACGTGGCCTGCTCCTTCTGTTTCTGTTTTTCTGACGCGGCTTGCTCTTGCCGTTTTTTTTCTGACGTGGCCTGCTCTTGTTGCTGTTTTTCCAACGCCTCCTGCTTGGCAGCTAGTCTTGCTTTTTCTAGGGCTTGTTCTTGTTTCTGTTTTTCTAGCGCGGCCTGCTCCTCCTGCTGTTGCTTTTCCAACGCCATCTGATCCTGAATTACTATACCGCCCATAATCAGGAGAGCGACTACACCCAAAATCACAGCAAACCGCTTTGAGCTCGCTTTAGGCTTGCCTTTTGCATTTGCTAGTGCAGCGGTGTGCGTCTCTCTTTTTACGACCGGCTCGTTTGTCATCGCAGCCCGCCAAGCCTCAACACTCTGCGGGCGATCCTCCTCATTCACCGCCAACGCTGCATCGATCGCCGCCAAAAACGCACCACTTACCCGACTAGCACACCGCTGAGATAGCGGAATCAGCGGATCATCCCGCATCCGGTCGGTCGCATCGTCGGGTATCTGCCCTGTCAATGCCCGATAGCACACCCCGCCCAACGCATAAATGTCGGTCCACGCTCCTTGACGCCCCCGGCTCGAATACTGCTCAATCGGCGCATATCCCGGAGTTACGATCGACGTAACCGAACGACTCTTGGCGCCCATCGCCTGACGCGCCGCGCCAAAGTCCAACAACACCGGCGAACCATCCTCAGTGCGCAGGATGATATTGCTTGGCTTGATGTCTCGATGCAAAAAGTCTGCACGATGTACCACTTCTAAAGCACTCAACAACGGATACAGAATGCCTTTAAGCTCGTCTTCACTTAGCGTCCCCTTGCGCGTCAGATACGCCGACAGGTCTTCTCCCTCCACATAGTCCATTGCGATATAGGCCGTGCTATGCGCTTCAAAGAAGTGGTGGACGCGGACGATGTTGGGGTGCTGAAGGCGCGCTAGAATGCGGGCTTCGTCCAAGAAGCGTTCCAAGCCCCAGTGGAAATCCGATGCCGTACGCGGTGCCTGCGGCACGACGGACAGGTTCTGTTCGCGGGTAGCTAAGTCCGAGGGTAGATACTCCTTGATCGCCACCGGAATATCCAGTGCCACGTTCCAGCCGAGGTAAGTCATACCGAATCCGCCGTGGCCGAGGACGCGGCGAAACTCAAATTCTCGTATGCGCGTCCCCTGCGGCAATGCCAAACGATGCTGCTGTTCCTCACTCATACTCGGCTTTTTCTATCCCACACGGGTGATATTGTATCAACAGCCGCGTCTTTGCCCTACCCAAGCCAATAAAGCGCCCCCAATAAGACGCCAACGCATAGCGACATTCCCAATAGTCCGATCCAGCGTTTTAATCTCGGCCTTCTCTGAATGGCTTCTCTCTTGCCAAGAGCAACCGTAGTCAATTCCGAGCCCTCGGTCGGTGCGTACAACAAGACGGTCGTATTGTCCTGATGGGGATGTTCGGCTACTTCCACGGCTTGGATAAGGGCTGCGGCGCTATCCTGCAATGGCACGCCTTGAGTTTCTCTGAGGATAGCCGCAATCTCTTGCTCGCTGAGGGTCAGCAAACCATCGCTCGCCAAGAGCAGCCGGTCGCCTTGCTGCACAGCAACCGGCTGTGATGATACGTCAATCAGAGGTATGTCATCGCCCATAACCGCCGAGCGCAGCGAATGCCGACTTGGATCCTGAGCGGCTTCTTCTGCGGTCATACGCTCTGTTGCCACGAGATTCGCAAGAACCGGAGCCATAGAATGGTCTGCATTCAAACGCTCCAATTGGCCATCGCGGAACAACCACAACGGGGAGTCGCCCACGCTGATCCAGTTCAGCCCTTCGCTTGAAACAACAGCCGCTACCAAGGTCGAACCCATGCTGTCGAGTGCGGGATTTTCGGCGATGGCATCGGCCATAGCTTTATTGGCCGCTGCGAGACAGGCCCGGAGCCGATCGACGATTGGCCCGGAAGCCTGCGGATACTGCTCGACAAAGGTCTTGATCAAAAGGCCGCTGGCCGTCGCGCCGCCAACATGGCCGCCCATGCCATCGGCAACCAATAACATGGAGTGCTCGTTACCGTCTATTCCGAGATCGCGCCCATCTAGCAGGCCGTAATCGTCCTCTTGGTACTCTCGTTTGCCGGGAATTTGCCGCGCGGCAAAGCGCCCATCTAGTTGGTTCATTGCGCTGCGCTGCCTTCTGTATCCTGCCAATCAAACTCGGCACCGCACAGGGGCACGAAACGGAGAACCGTATTGCCGATGCCAATGTGGCTCAGCGCTGGCAACTCAGTCGGCGTGAGCACGGGCTGAGCACCGAGATACGTCAGATTGGTGCCGCCGCCGTGCTGCACGTAAAACCTCCGGCCGCGCGGATCGTACGTAACAACGGCATGGCCATTGCGCGAAATCTGATCGTCGCCAAAATCGAGCTTGACGCGGTCGGTTGCACCACGTCCAAGCGAGTTGGAACCATAACCCAATTGCATAGATCGCCCTTTGCCCGGCCCCTCGACAACCACCAGCCACCCCACAACCGGATCGTCCATGCCGCGATCCGCTTCGGAACTCTTTTTGTCTTCTCGCCGCCGCCCACCCACTAGGCGCGTCTTCGCCTCCTCGCTCGATGGCAATGGCTTGTTGGCCCCCTCGGCTGGTTTGGTATCCTCTTTCTGCCTAATGGTCTTTTCCTCAATGATTTTGCCATCGGGTCCGCGATAAACAGGCATGGTGCCCTCCTATCTTTGGGTTATTCCGTCCGTGCAGGCGTCTCGCTCCCGACTTGTTTTTCGTACAGCCGGTTGATTAGGTTGTCCAAACAGTATTGGCCGGATTGGTTTAGGGCCATCTCTTCCCGGTTTTGCACAATGTGCAGCGCAAACACCAACAGTACTGATTGGACCAACGAGAGCAAGGTTGTGTAAAACGCGACGCCTAGTCGCCCTGTGATCTCGGCCAGCAAGGTCGGGCTTCGCGGGTCTTCAAGGGTGGCCGCATAATCCAACGCAAACGCAATGCCCACCATGGTGCCAATAAATCCCAACGTGGGTATCAGCCATACGAGATAGCGCAACATCGCGTATTTGAGTTCGAGTTCGTGCTGAAATAATTCGAGGGAAGAATTCAACAGCGAGTTGGCTTGGTCAACGGAGCGGCTGCCCTGAAATTGTAGAATACAGCGTACGATCAGACGCTGTAGAAAGAAGGTGTGATCCTTGGCTATGGGTTGCGCCTTTTGATAAAAGGGACCTAAATCCTGCGCCTGTAATACGACCTCGTCGTCCTCCGGCAGATAGCGTTTTGATAGCTGCTCCAATTCTAGCTTGGATTGATTAAAGCGCACCCAGAGTTCACCGCAGCTAACCCAGAACATAAGCCACATGACGTTTTGGATCGTAAGTGGGTAGAGAAAATTTTCCGTGTGGCGATCTAGCAGGAAAGCACCTGCCGCAGAATCGGGATGAGCAAAAATAAAGCTCATACTCGCTATGGATATGATGCCTCCTAACAGGCTGACGACGCTTACTTTTAGGCGTTGCTCTCGCATTACCTTTATCATGTCACTTCTCCTCGCCAATTACATTTGTTCATATTAACTCGACATCAACCCGGTTTGGCCCCTACGACATATCCATTGTTTTGCTTTGTCAACTGCACTAGAAAGTCAATAAACTTCCGGTCCGCCGTGTAATTGCCAACGGCTACGGCATGTATGGGTATTTTTTGCTTATTTTCTGCAGTTACAGCCTGCACGACCATGCGCCAATCTTCTGAGGGCGCACCATCGCTTAGCAGGATGATTTCTTCGGGATGCAGTGCAAGCGCCTCCAGCAAGGCGACGCGGGTGGGCGTGACGCCATCGATCAATTTCATCCAGTCGTTTACCTGTCCGACAACGCGATCTTGTACGTCCTTTTTCACTTGAAAATAACCTTTGTCGCTAGGCCAATAGTGCAACACTGGTCTCTTATTTGGGGCATGAAAACCAATGAGACAGACTTCTATTTCCGACCTAAGTACACGACAGTAACATGGGTTGATATTGTCGGGCGCGTTTAGGTTGGTCTCGTGTTTGGTGTATGATCTGTGTGAGTTGGTCTAATCCTCGTCGAAAGAGGCTTATGGCTTTTCGTCCATGTTTTTTTATGGG
>JAJDVZ010000129.1:0-19835 GCA_022825835.1 Candidatus Latescibacterota bacterium | reverse complement strand
TTGCATGAGGGCTTTCTTTAGCATATGAATAAGCATGGTGCGGCTCCTGTATTTAGGATTTAGATGCAATCTTGAGCGATTACAAATAAAACCTAAAGCAGGGCCGTACCACAACTTAGATTACTGTCGTGTACTTAGGGGTATCCATATGCTCACTATTCGACCCGTTTCTTTGCATAAGGGGGGCTATGACCGCCTCGCAAAGCAGCCCGACAGGGGTTGTCAGACGGCTTCTAACAAAACACGAGGTATCGTCATGCAGTTTGAAGAATTCGTCGAAGATCGGGTGTTCTCGCCGACGCTCGTCGCGGATGCGTTGCATACGACTCAGGCCGAAATTGCCGGTACGCTAGGGCTTGGCCGCGATGCCTTTTCGTGTGCCTCGCAGATCCGAGCGCAGAAGACGCAGATGCGACTGCGGCAGATGTTGGAAATCCTCCACCGAGTTGAAGCTCAAACCGGTTCCGAACTGGCCGCTTATGCTTGGTTCCGTGCGGAGCCTTTGCCGAGCTTCGGCGGCCTAACACCCGACCAACTTCTGCGGCAAGGCCGTGCAGACCAAGTGCATGCTCATCTCGACCGGATCGTCGCTGGTGGTTATGCCTGATGCGGTTTCAAGGGTTCGTGTACCGTGCACACAACCCGCACTGGTCTTGGTCTCCGCTCTCGGGAGAGGGAGCGCGTCTTCATGGTGGTCGGTTTAACCGGATCGGTGTTCCCGCTCTCTATACATCTCTGTCGCCGGTTACCGCCATAAGAGAGGCGAGTCCATTGGGGCGACCAATGCAGCCGATCGTGCTGTGTTCCTACGAAGTGGATGCCGAGCCGATATTCGATGCCACGAACTCGTTCCAGCGGGCCGCCCACTTTGTGACCGATTTTGAACTTAGCTGCCCAAATTGGGAACGAGAAATGCTGGACGGTGCAACCCCGGCATCCCACACGCTAGCGGATCGCCTAATCGCGGCTGGCTATTTGGGAATGCGCGTCCAGAGCTTCGCGCTAGGGGCCGAAGCCGATGATCTTAACTTAGTGTTCTGGCACTGGAGCGATCATCGGCCGAGCCGCGTCGTGGTGATTGACGACGAGGGACGTCTCCTCAAGGATCCATCATCACCTACGAACTGACGTTACGTAACCTCTGCCTTCGTAGGACAGACTCTTACGCCCACTTGGTTGGAGCAGGCATCCAGCAATGCTTGTTTGCAGACAAGGCGCTGGACTGAGTAGCGTTCAAAGAGACATCCCCACGCAACCGAGCATCTATGAGCACAGCACAACAACAGGCCGAGGCCCTAGCGGCCGGGCTATACGCCCATCAGGTCGAGGGCATCGCTTTTTTGTTGGGTCGTCAGCGGGCGATTCTCGCCGACGACATGGGGCTGGGCAAGACGCGGCAGTCCGTGCTGGCCATGCGCCAAGCCCGACCCGGGGGACCGTACTTAGTCGTCTGCCCGGCAGCGGTCAAGGTCAACTGGGCGCGCGAGATTGAGCTGGTGCTACCGACGACCGAAATTTCCATCGTCGGTCCCGCACCCGCGCCTGAACCTGGCTATACCGGCTGGGTCGTCATCAACTACGACATTCTCGCCAAACACCCGCTGGTAGAGCACGCTTGGAGTGGCTTAGTCTTCGACGAGGCCCACTATCTCAAAAACTACCGCAGCCAGCGGCATCGCTTGTCCATGGACTTGGTCAAGGTCGTTGGCGACGAGGCGGTGATCCACCTTTTGACCGGCACGCCGTTGACGAGCCGACCGCGCGATCTCTTCCCTTTGTTGCAACTGGCGCGCCACGCACTCGGGCGTTCCTTCGTCTCGTTCGCCAAGCGCTATTGCGACGGGTACAAAGGCGAGTACGGCTGGGTCGCCGACGGGGCCTCCAATATCGAAGAGTTAACCGTACAGTTGCACGGCATCATGCTGCGCCGCACCAAGGCCGAGGTGCTCGACCTGCCGCCCAAGATCCGCAGTTGGCTCGACGTGGAGGTCGCCAGCCGGGTAGCGCGCGAGATGAGCGAGGCCGTGACGGAGCTGTTGCAGACCATCTCGCGCCGAGGCCAAGCCAAGCTGGCCGACGAGACCGAGGCCGAGCGCCGCTCGCGCCAGGGCTGGATCATGGGCCAGCTAACCACCGCGCGCAACCGCTTGGCCATCGCCAAGGTCCGCAGCACAATCCCCTTCGTCGAAAACGCATTGGAACAGGGCGAAAAGGTCCTAGTCTTCTCGTGTTTTCTAGCACCCGTCAACACGCTGCGCAAGCACTTCGGCCCAAAGGCCGTAGCCATCACCGGCGAAGTGCCAGCGAGTGAGCGACAACAACGGGCCGACCGCTTCCAAGAGGACGACTCCGTGCAGATACTAGCCGCACAGATTACTGCCGGGGGCGTCGGGCTCAACCTCACGGCGGCGCGGCAGGTGGTCTTCAACGATCTCGATTGGGTGCCAGTCAATCATTGGCAGGCCGAAGACCGGGCCTACCGCATTGGGCAACAGCAAGCTGTAAACGTCACCTACATGGTCGGCAGCAACACGATCGACGAATTCGTCAGGACGGTCCTCGAGACCAAGTCGGCGCTGATCGACCAACTCGTCGAAGGCAGCGCCTTGCCCGAACATTTCCAGCGCGACGTGATGGACGAGTTGCGGCGGGTGATGGAGGTGCTGCCCGAATTGCCCACTGGCGCAATGGACGAGCAGCAAGTGGGCAAATTGTTGCGCGACGCCGGGAAGGCTTTTGTCGCCGCGCAGCCTGCCGTCGAGTCCGAGGCCAAGTCGCGATTGCCGTCGGCCGAGGCGGTGCGCGTGTTGGCGCGGGTGCTAGCAGGGCCGAAGCGAGCACTGTACCGGGTGGACAGTTCGTCAAAGCCGGGAGCGTTCTACGAATTGGAGGTGGAGGGGAACGACATCAGTTGCAATTGTAAGGGATTTTCCTATCGGGGGATTTGCCAACATGCGCGGGCGTTGAAAGAGGCGTTGGTCAAGGGGGAGGGATTGCCGGAGGGATTCGTCGAGATTTGACAAGTTGCGGACGAACTGTTCAGACCCGATGAGTAGCTCGACACAGGCGGTTGTAGAGACGCTGTACTTAGGTATATTGAAAGATAGCTCGTTGGCCGCTTGCTTCCATTCGATTCGAGGCCACGGCGTTGCAAATGGATCTTTAGATTCACCACGAAGCCACCATGCCCTACGATATATCACAAGAAAAAAGAGACTGGTACCGGGAAATCTCCGCGCGATCTAGGCAGAGAAAAAAAGCGGCGATCCGCGGTGAGTTTCAACGCGATTCAAGTAGAATTAGCAAGCCGGTTTTGGACCCGAATAAACTAATGCCCCAACAGCAGCAACAGGGTTTGAAGGCTATGTCCCTGTTTTCAGGGGGTGGTGGTCTAGACCTCGGTTTTGAGCGTGCTGGTTTTGAGCATATTGCCAGTTTTGATGCATTGGAGATTTGCGGTGATACGCTCCAGCGTAACCGTCCCCAATGGAAAGTTTTTTCTGGTCAATATGGCGATGTAACAAAGGTCAATTGGACAGCCTATAGAGGTGCCGTCGATCTCATCCACGGCGGACCTCCATGCCAGCCGTTCTCAGTTGCAGGGAGACGAAGTGGGAGCGAGGATACTAGGGATATGTGGCCGGCGTTTATTAACGCCGTGATGGCTGTCAAACCCGATGCGTTCGTAGCCGAAAACGTTCCGGGATTACTCGATCCTAAGTTCAATAAATATGTGCATACGGCGATTCTAGAGCCGTTAGAACCAAGCTACCACATCGCAAAGTTCAAAGCAGTTGCCTCCGACTTTGGCGTTCCCCAAGTGCGAAAGCGAGTCATTTTCGTCGGATTTAGATCGCCCAAAGCCGCTAATGAATTCGAGATCCCGCAGGCAACGCACTTCCCCAACGATAGCCTGTTTTCATCGAGCAGATGTACGCTAGGCACTAGGGCGGCTTTGGGTATAGATGACATTGGATTCGACTGCTTTGTCCCGACTCTCCGTTCTGGCTTTACTGGTCCGAGAAAGACGACTAGCATTCTAAACAGCAAGGCTAGTCAAAAAGTTTGGGAGAGACTACAGATTTGGCCAAATGGTGTACAAAAATCGAGAGAGGAAGCTGTTATGTTCCCCCCAGAAAACGGACATTTCAGGCTTTCCGTCCAAGACTGTGCTCTTCTGCAAGGGTTTCCAGAAGATTGGCTCTTTGAAGGTGCAGTGTACCAAATCCTTGGACAAATCGGCAATTCCGTTTGTCCTCCGGTGAGCTACGCTATCGCAGAATCTGTAGCGAGTGCATTGAGGGCCTAATGGCTGTTCAAGACGATAGCCGAGAAAAGGAAATGTGCCAGCTATTGGACTTACGAGAGGGAGAAGGCCGTTCCGAGGTGGACGCATTCTTTGACTTTGCAGCGAATGGGACGTTTTACTCTGCTCCTATAGAACTCAAATCGACGACGACAGGCTCTGTTTCAACTGCAAGGGATGTAGGGCCTATCCACATAGCAAAGTGGCGATCTCGAAGTCGTTCTTTGCAAACTTCACGGACCGGATGATCGACGTGGCACGTTTCAGTGCAGATGCCCAAACCGCTATCCACCAAACACTACGCGACATAACACTTGCTAACAAAACATTGCAGTGGACTCGATAGCTTATTCTTACCACCTGTCAATTTCCGTAAAGGAGCCTATTCATGGCCTTTGAAATTTTCGACTTTCGCAAAGAGGAACACATCAAAAACCTCCTCGTCACGCCGCACATCCGCTCCCGCTTTCTGCGCATGCAGCCGGGCGAGGTGGCCGGCCTGCACAGCCACGACCTCGGCCATGAGATTTTCCTCATCCTGCAAGGCCGCTGCGTCTTCCACATCGCCGGCAGTGAACAGGAGCTATGCGCGGGCCAACTCTGCGTCGCCCTCGCCGACGAGGTCCATCAAGTGCGGACCATCGGCGACGAGCCCATGGTCATGTACCTGTCGGTCACGCCCCACATCCAGCCGACCCACACCGGCCGCGACCCCGACGGCACCCGCCACCCAACCCGCTTCCAGCCCTCCAGTTCGTACGACGTGGAGACGGACACCGACACGCCCATCGACGACCTCATTGACAAATTCACGGCCGCGTCAGCCGACTTGGCCCGCGCCGCCAGCGACCAAGCGACCGCCCAAGCAGCACGGAGCGACCAACTCAAGGCGGCCCTCGCCGCTGGCGACGAAGCACAGGCCACCGAGCTGCGCGAGGCCATGTGGCAAGACGTGTATCAGAGCTTCAAGCGGTCCTACGCTATGGCCGACGTGTGGAACGACTTGACGCCTCGCGTCGGAAAGGTGGGTTGACATGGCTCCTGTCCGCATCGGAATCGTCGGCTGCGGTGCCATCACCCAAGTCCAGCACCTGCCCAACCTCTCTGCGCTCAAGGACCTGTTTTCTGTCGAGATGGTCTGTGACATCTCGCCGAGCTTGGCGCAGACTGTGGCGCAGGAATTTCACGTGCCTCACTACACCGACGACTGGCGTGCGCTGCTCGCGGCTGATATCGATGCCGTACTCCTGTGCCACACCGATCCCAAGACCGAGATCGCCGTGGCCGCCTTTGAGGCCGGCAAACACGTCTTCATCGAAAAGCCGATCTGCTTCTCGCTGCAAGAGGCCGACCGAATCATCGCCGCCCGACAAGCAGCTGGCACCGTTGGCTTGGCTGGTTACATGAAGGTGTACGACCCGGCCTTTGAGACGGCTGCCCGCGCTGCCGCTGACATGGCCGCGATCCGTTTTGTCCAGATCCACCACCTGCACACCAACAACTCGCACCATCTGGCGCACTTCCGCCTGCACCGCACCGACGATCTACCCGCTGATGCCGTCGAGCAGACGCGTACAGCCCGCGCTGCGGCCGTGCGCGAGGCCATCGGCGATGTCCCCGCCCACGTACAGTCTGCCTTTGGCCACCTCGCTGGCAGCATGATCCACGACATCTACGGCCTGCGCACCATCATGGGCGTGCCCAAAAAAGTCGCCAGCACCGAAATCTGGTACGAAGGCTGGGGCGTCAGCACCATGCTCGCTTATACCAATGGCGCTCGCTGCGCGGCAACCTGGGTCGAGTTAAAGGACGTGCGCGACTTCAAAGAAACCCTCGAAGTCTGCGGCGACGACCGCCGCGTATTGCTCTCTTATCCGACCGGCTTTTCGCGGGGAATCCTCTCTACCTTGGAGATTCAGACCCTCGACGAGGCCGGTGAGGCCATCACTCACCGTCCAGCCATCGCGTGGGAAGGCCCCTTCGTCCGCGAGCTGAAGCACTTCCACGCCTGCATCACTGAGGACGCGCAGCCGCGTACTCCCTTGGAAGAGGCCCGCTGCGACATCGCCCTGATCATCGACATCATCAAAGCCTATCTGGCCCATTAGGACGGATTTAGAGACCGCTTCTTGCTATAATTCCCGTGTAGGGGCAACCCTCGTGGTTGCCCACTCGCCTACCTAAAAAACGAGATATCATGGCCCCCAAGCCCAAAGCACCGCCCATCATCTTCACCGACGACGGCTGGATTTTCACGGCTGAGGAAAACGTTTCGGTCACCGACTTCAAAGAGAAAATCGTCGATGGCTATGCTGGCACCGGCGGCGCACTCTGGTGGAGCACGGGCGATCACGAGGTCTATCAGTTCGAGACGGAGGTTGGCGAAAAATTCGGCGACGACCGCAGCGACCTCGACGCAACAGCCCCTTCCTTCGTCCACTCGGCCACGCCCGGCGTGGAGGATCGGATCGCCGCCAACCTACAGAACCTGATTGCCGAGTGCGGCGGGCCGTTGACCGCGCTGGCGCAACTGTGCCAAGAGGCAGAGATCCCCTTTTTCCCGCGCGTGCGCATGAACAGCCACTACGTGATCGACCCGTCCCATCCCGGCTACGGTCGCTTCCGCCGCGAGCAGCCCCACCTGCTCATCGGCCGCCCCGGCGAAGAATTCCCCGAAAAGTCGGTCGAGTGGGGCATCCGCACCGGCCTCGACTACGCCCACGCCGAGGTGCGCGAACATGTCAGGCGCATCGCCTGCGAGGTCTTCGAGCGCTTTGACGTCGATGGCATCGAGCTCGATTTCATGCGCCATTCGGCCTTCTTCCGCATGGCCGAAGCCACGGCCAACAGCTACCTGATGACCGATTTGGTGCAAAAGATCAAGGCGCGGCTCGACGAGGTCAGTGCCCAACGGGGGAAACCATTGCAACTAGCCGTCCGCGTCCCCCCGACCTTGGCCGACTCGCGGCGCATTGGCCTCGACGTTGACGAGTGGATCGAAACCGGCCTCGTCGATATCGTCGTCGTTGGCGGCGGCTTTATCTCCTTCGAGACTCCGGTCGATGAATTCGTCCGCACGGCGGCCTCTACCCCCTGCCTCGTCTATGGCTGCATTGAGGCTACCCGCCACAGCGACCGGCGCTTCCTCCGCGCCTTGGCTCTGCGCTGGCTCACCGACGGGGCCGACGGCATTTACCTATACAACTTCTACACCATGTCGCCCGAGTGGAACCGCCAAACCGCCGCTGAATTCTCCGACCTCGCAACCCTGAAAACACTCGACAAGTGCTACGAAATCAGCGGCACCATGTCCTTCAGCCCCACGGAGGGCCACAGTGCCGCCTTCCGCCTAGCCCACCCTTCGACGCCGCTTCCCGTGCCCTTGCCCACCGACAGCCCGAGCTTGGGGCCGACGCTTCGCATCCGCGTCGCCGATGATGTAGCCGATGTCACCGGCGGCTTGGCCTTGCGTTTGGATCACTTGCCCTCGGAGGACCGTCTCGAAGTCGAACTCAACGGCCGCGCCCTCCCTTGGGACCAAGCTCAAGTCTCCGGCGATGGCTGGTCTCGCCAGCAGGCAGCGCCGCTGTTTTGGGCTAGCTATCCCACTCGTCCGGTCGAGGGAAAAATGGAAGGGGTCAGCGTGGAGTTTGCAGTGGATGGGTCTTTTTTGCGGCAGGGCACTAACGAGATTGTGGTGCGACTAGTGGAGGGACAAAGAGATCGCCGCGAGCAAGTGATACTGACTGGTGTTGAATTGGCGATTTCTCACTGACTACAACGGCTTATCAGGCGGTTAGTAACTAACAAGAAGTCAGGCCAGCGCGTTTTGGCAGTCTAGCGCCCTCCACCTCCCTCACTCCTCCACCTCAGCCCACGCCCCCTTCGCCATCAACCCCCCATCGACGCAGACATTCTCGCCAGTCATAAACGACGCCTTGTCGCTAGCCAAGAACAACATGGCATTGGCAATGTCCTCCGGCTGGCCATAGCGTCCAATCGGATGGAGCTTGGCGTAATCCTTGAAGAATTGCTCGCGCTCGTGGCCGAATGCCTCGATAACTTCATCGACTAACGGCGTCTGAATACCTCCCGGATTGACCGCCAAAACCCGAATCCCATACTGGGCGTAGTCGAGCGCAAGCTGCCGCGTCATAGAAATAATCCCACCCTTGCTCGCAGCATACGCCGAAACCATCGACGCCGATTGCAAGCCCTGAACGCTGGCCGTGTTGATGATGACCCCCTTGCGCTGCTCCATCATCTGCGGCAGGCAATGCCTAGCCATCAGGAAGAAGCTCTTCAGATTGACGTCAATAATCCGGTCCCACATCTCTACCGGCAGCTCGTGAGCCAACTTATAGCTGGGTACGGGCTGGATGCCGACATTGTTGCATAACACGTCAACGCGGCCCCAATCCTCGATAATCTGCCCCACAGTCTGGGCGCAGACCTCGTCGCTGGCCACATCGGCCTCAAAAAAGCGAATCTGGCCCTCTTCCTCGGCCAAGGCCGCGCCAGCCTCCGCGTCTATGTCCAACACGGCGACCTGCGCCCCTGCGCCAGCGAACGCCCGCGAAATCCCCCCGCCAATGCCCTGGGCACCGCCGGTGACGATAACTACTTGACCCGTAAAATCAGCCATGACAATCTCCTTGAATTAAGAATTAGGAATTAGGAATTAGGAATTGATCTTTCAAATCTGCCAAGCGGCCCGACCAAGAGTTTAAGATCTCTTATCATCCGTCAATCTAATACCCAGTGAGCTTCTTCAATTTACAACAAAACGCCTTTTGCCCCAGCACCTCGACCGGGAACACGCGCTCCATGTACAGATCCGGCCACGCGCCGAATGCTTCGGCCAGCAGGGTGCGTTCGCTAGTCAAACATACGGCCACTCCCCCTGCCTTTAGCACCCTTGCCACCTCGCTGGCAAAACCCTCGTAGAGCGGACGCAGCACTTGCGGCTCGCCGATCTTTTTGCCAAAGGGCAGGTTGCACACCACCCGATCGACGCTGCCGTCGTCCAAGGGCAAATCCCGCGCATCCCATTGGTGAATCTCAATCGGCTTGTAGCGCGGCCCGACGTTCGTGCGGGTGGCAGCCACAGCTTCCGAGCGAATGTCGCCGCCCAAAAGCTGGGCGTAGCGGCCGTGCATCCCCCGCTCGATGAGGATGGTTCCAGCCCCGCACATGGGGTCGAGAAAGACGTCGCCGTCCGTTGGCTCGGATAGCATCACCAAGGCTCGCGCCACCGTCGGCCGCAGCGAAGCCTCCACTTGCGCGACCTTGTACGTGCGGTGGCGCATGGTCTCGTCGGAAAGGCGCACCCCGCAAAGCAACTCGCCTTTGGTCTCCAAACCCCACACCTCCAACAGCGCTTGCTCGGCCATGTGCTTCCAGCGTGGGAAGCGCCACGCCACAGCCCGTTGCAAGGAGCGGCGCATCTCTTGGCGCACATAGCGCTGCTGCCCGCCGCGACGCTGGGCCACGATCCGGTAGGTAATGCGCTTGATCCGCTTGGGGCGCGCGCGGCGATGCGCGCCCACGGCGTCTTCAAAAAGCGGCGACTCCGCGACGAGTGCGCCGGCCTCTTCCAAGCCCCTGCGCGACGTTTCCACCCTACCACGCGCCACCAGCGCAAACACGTCCTCGGTCGTCCCCAATCCGAGCAAGTCTTGCGGCGGGGCGTCCGTTGCAAAAAACACCACACCGCGCTGCTGGCCCTGCCGCTCGGCTCCCAAGCGCGCGGCGATTTCTCGTTGGGCGATCTCCTCTAGCCCGGGGGCGACGAACGCGTAGAACTTCACGGTTATTCGTAGAGGTCGTCTAGATCAGCGGCGGCCAGTTCGACCAAAAACTCGGCGAGCTGCGCTGCCACTTGCTCCAAGCAGCGGTGGCCCTTTTCCGGGGTGGCTTGGCGCGGGTCGCCGATGCCCGTATCGTCGGTCGCCTGTGTCCAATCCCGCTGGGTCCAGACCCAGCCCTCCCGCAGCGCGGCCATCTTAAACTTGTGCTCGCGACCACTGCCCGCCTCCGACAGGGGCAACACCCAATCCGACCGCAAGTATTGCATGAGACTGGTTTCCATTTCGTTTGCATGGTCGCCGCCCTCCGCAAAAAGCTCCTGATCGGCAATGCGGTACCAATCCATGCAGCAAATAAACATCGCATAGCGCGGCAACAACTCTCGCACCATCTGTTTGAAGTCGTTGCCGCCGTGGCCGTTCACAATGAGCAGTTTGGGAATGCCCTGATGGGCGAGCGCTTCGACCAAGTCTTGCAGGACAGCGAACTGAGTCGAGGGATTGAGATTGAGGTCTAACTTGATGTCGAGCTGGCCGGTGTTGACGCCAAAGGGCACAGTCGGCAAGACGATGACCTTGGCGTCTTGCTCCCAAGCGATGCCGGCCGCGGCCGCGACGATCTCGTCGCACTGCACCACGTCGGTCGAATAAGGCAGGTGGTAATTGTGCGCTTCCGTCGCCCCCCACGGAAGAATCGCCACCTCGTACGGGGTATGCTCTACGGTCTGCCAATTGGTCTCGGCGAGAATGTAAGGTCGGCCGGGCATATACGTTCCTTTACAATGGAGCTGATGTTACACACAGGCCCCTAGGTATGGGATGCTTCGCTGTGCTCAGCATGACACTGAGAAGCGGAGTGCTAGCACCTGTCATGCTGAGCGAAGCAGAGCGGAGTCGAAGCATCTCGCATGGTCAGGATGCGTAACGTCAGAATGTAAGTACCGCGCGGTGCAAGGTCCGATACTCGGCCCCGGTCGGCTTGAGAATGCTTTCGATCAACTCCACCGCCTCCACCGGAACCTGCAACCGAGGCAAATCACCGCCCCACTTGCTGCGTGGCGGTCGCACCTCTGCCCGCACCCGACCCAGCGTCACGTGCGGACGAAAGTCCCGTTCCTCCGGCTCCCAACCAGCAGCGCACACCACTTCTTCAACGTTCCGTTGCAACGCACCCAACCGGCCGGCCGCATCCGCCACGCCAGCCCAAATAACCTTCGGTCGGCGACGATTGGGAAAGCAGCCGCTTCGCTCTACAGTCGCAGTAAACGCTTCGTGCCGAGCGGCAACTGCCGTCAGCCCTTCCCGCAACGCGGCGATTTGCGCGTCCTCAGCCGCGCCGAGAAAGCGCAACGTCAAATGAAGGTTCTCCGGTCGCACCCAACTCACACCCTGCGCCGGCCACAACGGTCGCATTGCATCGCTCAGTTCTCCCAATTCCGCTGGCACGCGGATGGCGACAAAGGCGCGACTAACGGGCACCGCAAGCCCGCAAGCAGGCGTTCAAATACCCTCGGCTCTCTGCGGCAATCGTCGCCACCTGCCCCAAGTCGTACTCCTTGGCACCAATCACTTCCAAGTTGGCCGCCACGTCTAGGCCCGATTCGTGTAGCACCTTGACGTACCCAAACAAATCAATGTTACCCCGCCCACAAGCCTGCAACTCCGGCGCGCCCGGCCCGCCTTCTGCCACGGCACAATCCCGAATGTGAACGTGCTTGACCCGCGAGATAACCGCCGCCAGCGCCTCTACCGTGTTCTCCCCCGCCCGATGGATGTGGCTCGGATCCATATCCACCCCAAACCCCGGCGAGTCGATCCGCTCCATCGCCCGCAACGTGGTCGGCGTATCGTAAATGCACTGCCCCACATGCGCCTTAGCGCACAGCGTCACGCCGTGTTCGTGCGCCCTATCGGCCATCTTGCCCAGTAGCGCAACCTGCCGGTCAAAATCTTCCTCCACATCGCTTTTGCCCCCCGGGCCGACGTTGACGACGGGAATGCCGATCTCAGCGCCAGCCGCAAACGCCAGCATCAGCCGCTCTTCGTCGAGCGCGGCCTCTTCCATAGACAGCAATTTCAGCTCGTATTTTTCCGCTAGCTCTTTGATCTGGTTGGCCTGTGCCTGCCAGTTGTCCAACTCCAAGTGCTCGCACATGCCCTTGATCGCCGACAACTCGACGCCGTCGTAGCCAGCGAGGTGAATATGGCGCATCGCCGTTTCCAGATCGAATCCCGCAAAGAGCACCGAATTGGCCCCTAAATGAATCATTTTAGCAACTCCTCTTGAGTGATAAGCAATTGATTTTACTGAATTACCGAGCGGTCATTATACGCAGATGAAAAAGGGGCGTCAAGCGGCTGCGTAGAGAGTTCTTGACGGGGTTCGGCGATTCGTACATTTCATGTAGGACCCTGCCGTCGGCTCCGCCACAGTGCAGACGGGTGCTAAAGCAGCAAAAGCTAAAGTATAGGAAGATAGCAATGTCTAACAGGAGAAGATGGACACGACAAGAGCTGCTTGTCGCGTTTAGACTGTACTGTCAAATCCCATTCGGCAAGTTACATAAACAAAACCCTGAAATCATTAAAATTGCCGAACTTATCGACAGAACGCCGTCCGCATTGGCAATGAAATTAACGAACATTGCGAGCCTTGATCCAGAGATAACCTCGACTGGTCGTAGAGGGTTGACGGGAGCATCTGCTGCAGATAGGGCCATGTGGGAAGAAATGAAAAATGGATGGGAAAATTTTGCACTAGCATCAACAGATGCTATGCATTCTATTTTGCAAGGGAGGGAGGGAGACGATTCGGAAGACGAAAGTCCGCCTGAATATCAAGATTACAGTGGTACGGATAGGATCATTCAAACCAAAACGCGGAATGGTCAGCGTTTTTTCAGGAAAGCGGTGCTAAGTGCCTATAACTATAGGTGCTGTATCACCGGTCTTTCCATTCCGAAACTTTTAGTAGCCAGTCATATTGTTCCCTGGCGTATTGATTCGATGAATAGACTCAACCCAAGGAATGGGTTGGCCTTGTCCGTCCTCCACGATAAGGCGTTTGATCTTGGAATGATCACGATAAATGAGGATATGACTGTTCGAGTGTCAAAGAAGGAATTTAGAGTGAGTGATGAGTTTGTTGTGACTACTTTGAAAAGCTATGATGGAAAACCGATAGAGTTACCTGACAAATTCCGGCCAGATGAGGACTTTCTCGATTGTCATCGTCAAAACATATTCACGGAAAATGACTGATCGTCGTTCCCACTCCTCTGGTCAATAAAAACCATCGGAGAGTTTTTCTGGGCTGGCGTAGTTCCGTCCATACCTCGGCCAGATGCTGCTGGTCTAGGTATGCCGCTACGCATTTACATTCTCGAGATCGCGCACCTTACGTGTAGTGATTTTGAAATCATGCCCCAAGACACCGAGGATATTAAAAAGTACATCGAAGCTAATTTTTCCGATCTTGGTTCTATTTTCAATCTGGGCAATGCGCGGTTGGGAGACGCCGACCATCTCGGCCAATTGGCCTTGCGTCAAGCCAAATCGCTTTCTACTCTTCACGATCTTTTCGATGAGCTGTTCTTTCTGGCGTAGTTCGTTAATATTGACGCCGAGTTCCTCTGCCCATTGCTCAATGTTGACCTTTTTCCAAGGCATTTTCAAACCTCCTTCAGTCTTCTGAGAATAAGCCCTCTATCCTCATAGGTAAAGGGATCTTCCCATTCTGTACCCCTCCGCTTGCCCGCTGCACATTCGTATAGTATATTTTTGGATTCCTTTTTCCCGCCCCTCGCGCCTACACGAGTCATGGAAACACAAGATATCGTCGTCCGCGGTGCCCGCGTCCACAATCTCAAGAACCTCCATCTCACTCTCCCCAAAAACAAACTAATTTGCTTCACCGGCGTCTCCGGCTCGGGCAAATCCTCGTTGGCCTTCGACACCCTATACGCCGAAGGGCAGCGCCGTTACGTCACCTCGCTGTCGGCGTACGCGCGCCAGTTTTTGGGCCAGATGGAAAAGCCCGACGTCGATCAAATCACCGGCCTGTCCCCCACCATCTCCATCGCCCAGAAAACCGCCGGCCAAAACCCCCGCTCCACCGTCGGCACCATCACGGAAATCTACGACTACTTGCGCGTGCTCTTCGCCCGCGTCGGCACCCCGCACTGCACCGAGTGCGGCGCACCGATCGGCGCACAGACCCGCGCGCAGATCGCCGCCCGCATCCGCGCCCTGCCGGTCAACTCGCGCCTGCACATCCTCGCCCCAGTCGTCCAAGAGCGCAAAGGCGAATACCACGAGCTTTTTGCCGATCTGCAAAAGGCCGGCTACATCCGCGTGCGCGTCGATGGCCAAATTTTCACCCTCGACCAAGCCCCCCAGCTCGACCGCTACAGCCGCCACAACATCGAAGTCGTGGTCGATCGCTTGATCCTCCGTGAGGGGGAAAACCGCCGCTTGGAAGAGGCCATTGACAACGCCCTGCGCCTCGGGCAAGGGACCTTTATCGTCGCCCGCGAAGGAGCCTCCGACTTCCTGCTCAGCGACCGCTTCGACTGCACGGCCTGCGGCATCTCCTACCAAGAGCCAACGCCGCAGATGTTCTCTTTCAACAACCCCCAAGGCATGTGCCCGGACTGCCACGGCCTCGGCACGCAAGTGCTGATGAGCGAGCGCCTGATGGTGCCCGACCCGGCCAAAACCCTGCGCGCCGGAGCACTCGCGCCGCTCGGCGAGTTGGGCAGCAATCGCTGGCGCTTGCATTTATACGAAGGCGCGGCCGAGCACCTCGGCTTTGATCTCGACACGCCGTGGGGTGAACTCGTAGCCGAGCAGAAGCACGGCTTCCTCCACGGCCTCGGCGACGAAAAAGTCACCTTTACGTACACCAACCTCCGTGGCTCAAGTTGGTCGCACAACGACAAGTACGAAGGCGTCATCCCATTTCTCGAAGAAAAATTTCGCGGGGCCAAGGAGAAACAACGCCGCGAATTAGAGCAATACATGGGCGTGCAGCACTGTGAGCGATGCGACGGCGGCCGTCTGCGGCCCGAGTCCCTCGCCGTCAAAATCGACGGACGCAACCTCCCGCAGCTAACCGCCATCCCCATCGAAGAAGCGCGCGACTTTTTTCGCGCCGTTGCCTTTGAGGACGCCAAGGCCCTCATCGCCGAAGAGGCGCTCAAAGAAATCCGCGGCCGCTTGCAGCTCCTGTGCGACATGGGCTTGGGCTATCTAACCCTCGACCGCGGCGCGCACACCCTGTCCGGCGGCGAGGCCCAGCGCATCCGCCTCGCCTCCCAAATCGGCTCCGGCTTGGTCGGCGTGCTGTACATCCTCGACGAGCCTTCCATTGGCCTGCACCACCGCGACAACCAGCGACTTTTGGATACCCTCAAACGCCTGCGCGACATCGGCAACACGGTCATCGTCGTCGAGCACGACGAAGAGACCATGCGCGAGGCCGATGTGGTTGTGGACTTCGGTCCCGGCGCGGGCGAGCGCGGCGGCACACTAGTCGCCTGCGGCCCGCCGAGCCACGTCGAGCACAACCCCCAATCCCTCACCGGGCGCTATCTCGCTGGCGAGGAAGCTATCCCGATCCCCAACCAACGCCGCAACGGCAACGGCAAGTGGCTGGTCGTCGAAGGGGCGCGCCAACACAACCTCAAAGACATTGAGGCGCGCATCCCCCTCGGCCTGTTCACCTGCGTCACTGGCGTCTCCGGCTCGGGCAAATCCTCGCTGATCAACGACATCGTCTTCAAACAGCTCGACTGCGTCCTCCACCGCGCCCTACACGAGCCGGGCGCACACGCGGCCATCCAAGGCGTGGAGCACCTCGACAAAGTCATCCGCATCGACCAGAAGCCCATCGGCCGCACGCCCCGCTCCAACCCGGCCACGTACACCGACGCATTCACGCCCATCCGCCAGCTCTTTGCCAAGCTGCCCGAGGCCCGCCTGCGCGGCTATAAGCCGGGCCGCTTTTCCTTTAACGTCAAAGGCGGGCGCTGCGAAGCCTGCGCGGGCAATGGCGCGAACTTGGTGGAGATGGAGTTCCTCGCCGATATCTGGGTCACCTGCGAAGTCTGCGCGGGCCGCCGCTTTAACCGCCAGACCCAGACCATCAAATACAAGGGACATTCAATAGCCGACGTGCTGGACATGGAGGTCGAGGAAGCACTCAATCTTTTCGAGAACGTCACCCCCGTGCGTCGCGTGCTCCAGACCCTGTACGATGTGGGCCTCGGCTACATCAAGCTCGGCCAGCCCGCTCCCACTCTGTCCGGCGGCGAAGCCCAGCGCATCAAGCTGGCCAAAGAACTCTGCCGCCGCAGCACGGGCCGCACCCTCTACATCCTCGACGAGCCGACCACTGGCCTGCACTTTGCCGACGTGGACAAGCTGCTGCACATCCTCCACACCTTTGCCGACCAAGGCAATAGCGTCGTCGTCGTCGAGCACAACATGGAGGTCATCAAGACCGCGGATTACATCCTCGACTTAGGCCCCGAAGGAGGCGAGGACGGCGGTTGGATCATCGCGGCCGGGCCGCCGGAAGCCGTGGCCCAAAACGAGCAGTCGCACACTGGCCACGCGCTCAAAAAGGCGCTCAAACCGCAGCGAACCGAGCTGCCAGCGGCGGCGACCAACGGCCATGGCGAGGGCAACGGCTGGATCCGGGAAATCGAGATCCTCGGCGCGCGCCAGCACAACTTGCGCAACATCGACGTCAAAATCCCCCGCGACCAGCTAACGGTCATCTCCGGCGTCTCTGGCTCGGGCAAATCCTCACTGGCCTTCGACACCCTGTACGCCGAGGGCCAGCGCCGCTACGTGGAATCGCTGTCGGCGTATGCGCGGCAGTTTCTCGAACAGATGCAAAAGCCCAAGGTCGAGCGCGTCTCCGGGCTGTCGCCAGCCATTGCCATCGAGCAGAAAGCACCCAGCCGCAATCCCCGCTCCACGGTCGGCACGGTCACCGAAGTGTACGATTACATCCGCGCCCTGTACGCGGCCTTGGGGACCCAGTACTGCCCGCGCTGCCACGTGCCGGCCGGTACGCAGACCGCGCAGGAAATGGTCGAGCGCATCGCGCAGATGCCCGCCGGCCGCCGCATCCTCATCCTCGCGCCCATAGAGCCGCGCCAAAACGAGGGCTACGAGACCCTGTTGGCGCGCGCCCGCAGCGATGGCTTTCTCCGCGCTCGCATCGACGGCACCGTCCACGACTTGCGCGAAGAAATCCAACTAGAGCGCCGCCATCGCCACCGCATCGAACTCGTCGTCGATCGCCTCGCCGTCCGCGCCAGCGACCGCGGCCGCCTCACCGAATCCGTCGAGCGCGCCCTAGAACTGGGAGGCGGCGAGTTGATCGTGGCCTCGCCCGACGATGAAACCGAGGAACGCTTCAGCCGCCGCTATTCCTGCCCAGAGTGTGGCCGGGCCTTCTCGCCCCTGTCGCCGCAGTGCTTCTCCTTCAATCACCAACAGGGGATGTGCCAAGTCTGCGAGGGGTTGGGGTTGGGGGAAGGCGTCGATCGCGAGCGGGTCGTAGTGCCGCATCTCAGCGTGCGCGACGGGGCCATCCGCGCTTGGGGGCCGGTGCAAGACCCGGCGTTTGACCGCCTGCTCTCGGTCGCGGGGGATGCTTTGGGCTTCAGCTTGGACGTGCCGTATGCTGCGCTCGCGCCCGAGGCTCGGCGCGCCCTGCTCTACGGCGCGCCCGAGCAGCAATTGACTGTAGAAAACCTCAGCTTCCGCTACGCCGGCGTCTTGCCGCCCCTCGACGAGTACGCGAGCACCAGCAAGCGGCACCGGCACCTCTTGGGCCAAGTCCCGTGCTCGGCCTGCGAAGGCAGTCGTCTTAAGACCGACAGCCGCGCCGTGTACCTGCGCGACAAAAGCATCGTCCAAGTCGCCCGCCTGCCCATCTCCGAGAGCCTGTCTTTCTTCCGCGATATGCAGCTCCACGAGCGCGAGCGCGACATCGCCGGGGAGCTGTTGCAGGAAATCTGCACGCGCCTCGGCTTTTTAGAGCGCGTCGGTCTCGGTTACATCGACTTGGAGCGCCGCGCCGCGACCCTGTCCGGCGGCGAGGCCCAGCGCATCCGCCTCGCCTCCCAGATCGGCTCCGGCCTCACCGGCGTGCTCTACTTGCTCGACGAGCCGACCATCGGCCTGCATCCGCGCGACAACGCCCGGCTGTTGGACGCCCTCAACTCCCTGAAGGACTTGGGCAACACCATCGTATTAGTCGAGCACGACCGCGACACGCTCGAAGGAGCCGACCACATCGTCGATCTCGGCCCAGGCGCGGGCAGCGAGGGGGGCAACCTAGTCGCTGCCGGGGTGCCTAGCCAACTCGGCAACGGTCGGCAGTCGCTTACCAGTGCGTACCTGCGCGGCGAATTGCACATCCCGGTTCCGGCCAGCCGCCGCAAGCGCCGCAACGGCCAGCTCGTAGTGCGCGGCGCGCGCCAGCACAATCTCAAAAACATCGACGTGCCCATCCCGCTTGGCCGTCTCGTGTGCGTCACCGGCGTCTCGGGGTCGGGCAAGTCCTCGCTCGTCGAAAGCGTGCTCTTCAACGCGCTCGCCAACGAGCTGCACAAGGCCAACCGCCCGGTCGGCGAGCACGACCAAATCGACGGGGTTGAGCACATCGACAAAGTCATCCACATCGACCAAACCCCCATCGGCCACTCCCCGCGCTCCACGCCGGCCACCGTCATGGGCGTCTTCGACCTAATGCGCCAACTCTACGCCGACCTGCCGGACGCCAAGGTCGCTGGCTTTACGGCCGGGCGCTTCAGTTTTAACAAGCCCGGAGGCCGCTGCGAGACCTGCGAGGGGCTGGGGCAGCGCTGCATTGAGATGCACTTCTTGCCCGATGTGTGGGTCGAATGCGACCACTGCCGCGGCCAGCGCTACATGCCCGAGGTGCTGCGGGTGCAATTCAAGGGGCATTCGATTGCCGACGTACTGCAAATGCGGGTGCGCGACGCGCTCGTCCTCTGCGAGAACATTCCCCGCATCCGCAAGCGCCTGCAAATCATGGAAGACGTCGGTTTGGGCTACATGTCCTTGGGGCAATCCTCCACCACCCTGTCCGGCGGCGAGGCCCAGCGTCTCAAGCTAGCGGCCGAATTGTGCCGCCCCGACACTGGGCAGACCCTCTACATCCTCGACGAGCCAACCACCGGTTTGCACTTGGCCGACATTGAGTGCTTGCTCGCCGTACTCCACCGCCTCGTCGATGCCGGCAACACCATGGTCGTCATTGAGCACAACATGGATGTCATCAAGACCGCCGATCACCTCATCGACTTGGGGCCAGAGGGCGGCGATCAAGGGGGGATGCTCGTCGCTGCCGGTGCGCCAGAAAAAGTCGCTCAGAGCCGGCAATCGCACACCGGGCACATTCTCGCCGATGTGCTGCGGCGCGACAAAAAGGCGCGGCGAACATGAGCGAGTTGCACCTGCCCCAACGCGCCTTTTTCGAGTTTTCCTTTCGCTGCCCGCGGCGGCAAAAGCCGCCCAAAATCGACGGCAATCTACGAGATTGGGACGACGCAGCGCGCGTGCCCGACCTGATGGCCGTCGATGGCCACCAGCCCTTTGCCTCGGTCTATATGGCTTACGACGACAGCGGCCTGTACTTTGCCTGCGAGGTCAAGCGCAAGACGACCTACAAGCTCAAT
>JAJDVZ010000065.1:0-10083 GCA_022825835.1 Candidatus Latescibacterota bacterium | reverse complement strand
ATCCCTATAAAAAAACATGGACGAAAAGCCATAAGCCTCTTTCGAAAAGGATTAGACCAACTCACACAGATCATACACCAAACACGAGACCAACCTAAACGCGCCCGACAATATCAACCCATGTTACTGTCGTGTACTTAGCCTACAACCTAAAGCCGGCGTACGAGTTGAGTTTGTACGGGGCTTGGTTTGCGCGCCATGAGAAGGAAAGCATAATGGCCAAAGAATTTGTCGATGTGCCCGTTCCCACATGGGTGGCGGAAACGAGTGGGCGGGAAATTGTCACCCAGCGCGGTCTTATGGGACGCTACGAGCTAAAGGACCGCAGGAGCGGCGAGATCGTAGCGAAATGGTATTCGTTTAGTG
This sequence comes from Candidatus Latescibacterota bacterium, assembly GCA_022825835.1. Classification (GTDB taxonomy): domain Bacteria; phylum Latescibacterota; class UBA2968; order UBA8231; family UBA8231. The sequence continues at coordinate 9,717 of JAJDVZ010000065.1, read as the reverse complement.
CCGCGTCGTTCCCCGAGGATAAGATGAAGGTGCCCGTTCTAGCGCAGACCTTATTGGAGGATGAACACCGGGCGATCTTGCACTCGGTCGCTCCCGACGATGTGACCGCGACGGCCTATCGGGCAGTCAGCATTATGTCCCCGCCGTCTGCGGGAAATAACGAAGTCATCGCGCAGGTGCCGGCGGACTCGGAGTCGGGGCTGCTTATTGCGGGGCGTAGTACTCATACATTCGAGCAAGGACTGGAGCAGTTTATCGCCGAAGGAGAGAATCTGGCTGGCAGCCCCCTTTACACTTATTTCGGCACGATTGATGTATCCTATATAAAAGAGCAGACGGCCGATCTCCATCAGTCGCTGGTGGCCGCCTTGGTCGAGCAGATTGGCGAGTCGCCCATGCAGTATTTTCCTTGGAAGGGCGACTACAAGTTGGCTTTTGATATTATGAGGCTCAATTTCTGGCATGATTCCGAAAGGCGCGCCTTCGGCACCGCCGAAATCGGCGTGCAGTTGATTCTCCTATCGGAAAGAAGAATTCTTTTTGAACAGAATCCCCCTCTGATTGTGTCGATTCGGAAATCTACTCCGGGCGGCAAGGAGCCTATGGCCCTGCTGTGCCAAGATGCGGCAGCAAAAATCGCGCAACTGCTGAAAAACTACTTGGCGCAGGGTCACGGCGGAACGCCTTGAACAGAGGGTGCCTCCTAACGGACCACGATGAGATAAATGGAGCGTCGCAGCCGCAAAAACCGCTGACGGATCATTTCGCCATTCGTCATAAACCATCAATCGGCGATGCCACAGGCCACGTCCGTCAGATTGTCGTAATAGTGTACGTAGGTTACGCCGTCGATAACTATGCGGTCAGTGTGGGGTAGGTCCTCTTCCCAAGTCATCTCCTCACCCCAATTGTGCGGCGGGGTGTCTCTTTTGGCCCAGCGGTTGCCGTTGTAGCGGCGGGACAGCACCGTGCGTCCGGCTCGGGTGATATAGGCTTCGATCATGACATCGCGCTCGGTGGCTTCCTTCTCGACTTCAAAGACACGCAGGCAGGTAAAATGCTGCTCGCCGATCTGCACGTCGAACACTCCGGCCCCGGTGATTTGGGCGTCGTCGGCCTGTCTTGTGAACGAGCCGTCGGTCTGGGGACGCAGGTAGCCACAATCCTCGATTAGGCGCGGCGAAGGGGCCCAATCGTCGTAGAATCCTTCGTCGAGGAAAGTTGTCAGTTCGCGCGTACCGTCGGGGCGCAGCGATTCCACGGCGATCCATTCCACCTCGTTCTCGGCCAGATGGCCCCATACTTTGACATGGCGATCCTCTTCGCGTTCGTGGATCTTACCGTCTTGGTCGAAATGCTGATTCTCCACCTCGATTTCGACGCAGGGACGGTCGTGGATGACCGCGGATCGTTGGGCTGCTAGCGAGACGGTTTCGGACAACCTCCAAGGCGCGTCGCCTTCTTTGGGTGGCCCGTACGAGGCATAGCGGACGCGGTCGCCTACTTCCGGCACGATGAACCACCAGGCCATCTCTTTGAAATCAATGCGGAAGGGGTCCTCTTGGCTCGCCTCAATGCGTATTTCGGGCCGGTACTGGGGGAAGGACTGTTGTTGGCTAGCGCTCATGGTCTTGCTCCTCGTCTTGGGGGTGACGCCCAACACTGTGCGGATTCGGTCGCGCCCGTGAGACAGGCGGCGCTTGACCGTGCCGTCGGGGCAGCGGTGGCGGGCGGCTATTTCGGCAATGCTCAGACCGTCCAAGTAAAAGGCTTGCAGGGCAGCTCGCTCGCGGTCGGGTACTTCCTCCATGGCCTCGACGATGGCCGCGGCGGCTTCTCGCTGCCGGGCTTGAGCCACTCCGAAGCGATTGACCATAGGTGCCAAAGCCTCGGTCTCGACAAACAGTTCGCGGCGCTGGGTCGAGCGGAAATAATCGCGGCAGCGGTTGCGGGCCACTTGCAGCAACCAGGCCCGCACATCGCGGGGGGTGTCTCGGCGCAGTCCGCTCCAGGCGTGTACTAGGGTTTCCTGCAGTACATCCTGCACTTGGTCGCCGGAACCGACCCGGTGGCGGATCAATGCCACTAGGGTGCGCTCGTAGCGCCGAATCAGGCGGACGAAAGCTTGCTCGTTGCCTTGCCGCACCTGTTCGGCTAAAAGCTGATCGCTTGGACTGGTCATACGTCATCTGCCTTTTACCTTACAAGGCGGACGGCAGCGGGCAAAGGTTCACCGACAGTGCCCGCGCCCCGAGAGCATGGTCTCTTTCTTGGATTTCAGTAAATTTAACCATTGTCAATCTGATAAAGTCAGAATCCATCCACATTTTTAGAAGAGAAACTGCCATGAAACTGTTCTACGTCGCCTGCGTTGCGGCCATCGCGTTCGTCGCTTGTGAGGATAAGAGTTCCCTATCTTCTACTGCGGACGGCGATGGTGCCCCTGTTAAAATTGGGTTCCTCGTCTCGGGCGACCGCATCACCTATCCGAATGGGGCTAAAATTGCGGTAGATGAAGTCAACGAGCGCGGGGGGCTGTTGGGCCGATCCGTTGAATTGGTCACGCGGATAAACATACAGGAAGCGGCGGCGGCCGTACAGGCTGCTGAGACCATGATCCTCACCGACGAAGTAGTAGCCCTCGTTGGCCCCAATCGCTCCTCGCACGCCATTGAAGTGGGGGCCGTAGCCCAGCGCCACGGCGTGCCAATGATTACCACAGCGGCCACCAATCCAGCCGTGACCGCGGCTGGCGACTTTGTCTTCATGGCTGCTTTTACCGACCAGTTTCAAGGGCGCGTCATGGCGCAGTTTGCCAAAGAGACGCTCGGGGTAAATACAGCCGCTGTTTTGACGCAGCGTGGGGAAGTCTATTCCGAGGGGATTGCCGAGTTTTTTACCGCCCATTTTAGCGGCTTTGGGGGCGAGATCGTCGCCGAAGAGTTTTACGAGAGCGGTGCGACGGATTTCGCCGCGCAATTGACCGCCATCGCGGCGGCGGCTCCCGAGGCGATCTTCCTATCGGGACTGCCGCCGGAGGTTGCGCTTGTGACCAAACAGGCGCGCGCCCTGCCGCTGCACAACGCGGCAGGGAAACCGACGCTTTTTCTCGGGGCCGATGCTTGGGACAATCCGACGCTGTTGGACAATGAGGAAGCCGCGGTGGATGGCAGCTTCTTCAGCAGCCACTTCTCGCCGGACACGGACGAGCCGAGTGCGCGTGCGTTCATCGACGCATACCAAGCCCTGTACGGAATTGAGCCTACCGGCGGCGATGCGGTGAGCTACGATGCGGTGCGCTTGCTCTTGGAAGCCGCAGAGCGTGCGGGTAGCCTCGACGCAGATGCGATACGGCAGCAACTGTTGGCTACTGAACAGTACGCTGGGGCGACGCGCATTGCCGGGTACAACGAAAACCGCCATCCGACCAAGAGCGCGGTCATTATGACCATTGAGGATGGCGCGAAGAAGTTCTATCAGCAGGTGGATCCGTAGGGGATATGTGCATATCTGAATCGGGAATTCTCCAACGCGACCTGTGGCAATTCGCCGGGGAAGCCCCTGAGCCCCGCCGCAGAATGGGCTATCAGCCCCGACCTTTAAAGTAGATCTCTAGAGCGTTCTTCCCCAAAATCCAAGTCTTGTCTTCAGCGCTGAAAAAGGGGATCAACTCCTGCATAATGAGCAGTTCGTAAAAATTGGCCCATACCATCCGCCGCGGGCCAAAGCGGTCGTACACCCGCTCCAAAAAGGGCCATACATCGCGGAAGGGCGGTCGTTCCTTGGAAGGATTGTGCAGCGAGGTGCGGATGTACACATTGGGCCAGCGGGCTAGATCGAGTAGCGGCCCAAAGCCCTCGCTATCGGGGGCGCTGATGTCGATCATCGCCAGATGGTCGATGACCACTTTGACCCCGGGGAAGCGCTCGGCCATGGTCGCCACCTGTCCCACTTGGTTCGGCGCTAGAAAGATGTTAAACACCGCGCCCAATTCCTCGGCTTGGTGCCACAGTGGATAGCTGACCTCATCATTGAGCCAGACCACGTCGCGGTCGTAGATGGGACTCAAGCGTAGCCCTGCCAAGCCCTCCTCTCGCACGGCCCGTTCCAAGCGCGCCGGATTTTCCGGATCGGCCGGATGGTGCAGCCGGTACCCCACTAAAAGGCCGATGGCGGCAAAGCGGTCGGGATAGCGCTGTACGCAGTGGCTGGCATAGCGGTTGTCGCGGCCGTAGTAGCACACTTGGCTGATGACGACCTTATCGACTCCATAGGTCCGCATGTGTTCGATGAGGTCTTCGGCCGACTGCTCATAGTCGGGCTTGGCACCGGGGCAGTTAGACAGACGCGGGTCGGGCTTAAAGCGGGGGTCGTGGAGCACCCAGGCGTGCTCGGCACCGTTGACAATGGGGTAAGAGGCGGCCACGGCTCACGAAGCGGCGGCGCTGAGCGTGTGCGTGTGCAATGCTCTCATCGAAAACCTCTTGGTTGCGGATTTGCCGGACGGAGTGATCATAGAAATGCACGCTGAAAGTACTTCCTACCGCGGCCTTGGGCAAGCTGCTCAACGAAATGATGCTTTAATGCGCACCCCAAGTATCGACCGCTACCGACGACTCTTCGGTCAGACTGCAATCCTTGCTCATTCTCCTGTATTCCTGTAATTTCGCTTGAAGAAGCGATTTTCTAATCCCAAGCGAAGAGGCATATAAGTGATGGTAGAACTGCCACATCAGAAGGCTATCACGCTATCTGAGGAGGATTACGACGTATCTGTTTCTGCTGATTTACTTGAGAATCCAGTAGATGCTCAACTTCGTCAGTGGGGCTTAACGGGCCATGCTGATATAGCCATTTCATTAGCGAAGAAGTGTTTTGGAGCAGATATAAAGTTTGAAAAGTCGATACTTGAGCGGGAAGAGGATGAGGTATTGCTAATTGAGGTACATACCTCCGGTGAGGCCGAGGTAGTTCGGCGGCAATATCATCGGTATGTTGCGCTCGCCGTAGAGCAAATCCCTTGGCCAGAGATCGGTCGTATAAGTCTTATTTATTACCGCGAGTAGATGCACCAGAAAGAATTTTACACCTTAGCTGAAGAGCTGTTGCAGGTTAGAACAGCCGCTCGAAACCGTAGTGCAATTAGCCGAGCGTGGCTTGCAGCCGAGCACTACGCTAAGAAATACCTCTCTCATCACTTCAATTTCAAAGTTAGCCAGCACAGAATCCACGATGCGCTGAGGGCTACAAGACACAAGGATCTCGCGCAACTCGGTTTCCGGCTGTCGGATCTGTATAGTCAACGAATTGCGGCAGACTACCGCTTGGAGAATCGGAAGGCAGAAAGATCGCTGTTCGCCTCGGATTGCGTCAATGAGGCCAAGAAGATAATTGATGAACTGAATGACTTTCGCACCTTTAGCCCAGAGGACCAAGCAGAAATCGTTCAACATCTTCGAGACTGGCAGCAGTCGAGCATATAATGAGGATATTCTCGGCGTTGGGAAGTCGCTTGGAAAGACGACCAAAGCCCCGCCTTTGGGTTTCGTCAGCTTGGCCAGCACAGCAGGCGCTTCCACTTCTGCCGTGCCTTGGCCGAAGTGTTGGCATCACCTAACACGAATACGCTGCTCACGAGAGCGAACTCCGAGCGACAACAGCGCAATCGCACCTTCGCAGCCGAGTTCCTAGCACCCTCGTCCGGCTTGCAGGAGAGAATATCTGGTCAAACTGTAGATGGTGACCAAATAGACGAGTTGGCGGACGAGTTCGGTGTTTCCTCACTCGTCATAGAACACCAAGTTCAGAATCACCGCATCGCACGGGTGTGCTGATTGAGTATCATTACCCCACAGCTTCAGCAATCTTGGACGCAAGTGAGTGCCTTGCTCAACATTCAAAATGAGCAGGACTATGATTTGGCGTTAGAGCGCCTCAACGGCCTAATTGATGAAGTGGGCACTGATGAGGGGCATCCGCTGTATTCTCTACTCGATACGCTGGGTTCCGTTGTTCATGCCTGGGAGGAACAACACTATCCCATGCCTAAGTTAGAGGGGGCGGAGGCACTTCGATTTCTCATGGAGGAGCATGACTTGACCCAGTCGGATTTGCCGGAGGTGGGTTCGCAAGGGGTCGTTTCGGAGATTCTGGGTGGCAAGCGGGTGTTGAACGTCCGGCAGATACGTGCTTTGTCCGAACGGTTCGGCGTTTCACCCGCAGTATTTGTGTAGGTTCAGGCTTCAGTCTAGCAGGGGCCCCCTAGCAAGCCGTGAGGTGTGCTGGACCCCAGCGATGGCATGTGCCGAGCGCTCTCGCCGCTCAGTGCCCGTCCCTTGATCGATTTCCGGTAAGATTCTTTATTTGCCCTATTCGCGTAAACAGTGTGAAGGGTTTTACGTTCGGTGCAAAGAGCGAGTCTTGCAGGAACGCCAACTTCAACTTTGAGATATGAGTGAGACATGGCAAAAAACAGCCTACTTGACTTCGCAAATCTGGCCGCGAATCTACAGCAGAGTAGCAATATCTCGCGCATCAGCAAGGACTCAGCTGTATCCAAAAAGGACTCAGCCGCCGCCAAGGCGGCGAGCACCGAGGCGCTTGCGAAGGTTGACGAACTCCTGAAAAAGGAGCACGAGAGGGAAGCCCGAGAGAAACTGGAGCGGGAGAGGGCCGAACTCCACTCGCGGCGGCAGAAGGAAATCAAAGATGTGGTCTTCGAGTTAAAGCAGGAGTTGGACGATCTAGAAAAACAGGGAGACCGGGTAGCTCGCGTGGTCATCCTGAGTCTCCTTCAGAGCGAAATTGAGAACATGGACATATTGCTAGACGAATTCGAGAGCCTGCTTGATAGGGAATACGCAAACGAGGCTCTGGATCGTCTTGACGATATGGGGGCCGAGACCGAATCGGCACTTACTGACACGGAGCGGAAGCAACTCGCAGACCTTGATAGTGCTCTCGAACTAGTGGGCAAGAAGGCGGAGCATGTGCTGGAGATCGAGGGAGGCATCAAAGAGCTGGAGTCGCCGCTAGCAGAACTAGCCCGGAAAATCAACCAACAAGAGGAGGACCTCGCGCAGCGAGCGAAGAGGGGAAAGGATAAGCGGGACGCCGGGTTTGGCGGCATTGTAACCGCGTTGTTCGTCTCTCTTATTTGCGTAAAACTGGACTGGAATACCGCTGCTGCGTTGGCGAGCGCATTCTTCGGCGGCATCGGATCCTTGTTCTTGCTGACTTGGATTCTCGGTATCCCAGGTCGAAGGCTCCATAGGAACTCGACAATGAAGTCGTTGAGAGAAGATCGGAAGCAACGCGACGAGATCAACGCCGAACTCCAAGATCGCCGGAGCAAGCTCGCGATGGCTGTAGATGTAGAGGATCAAGAGCAGGCTAAGCAGACGCTGCTGACCATAGTGAAAGATCATCCAGAACTAGGATTTCTGGTGGAAACGAACTCGTGATTGTCGATATAAGCGTCATTCATCGTTTTGTAGTCCACCTCACTAGGAAGTGCCGCCTATTGCGGGGGGTAGCGAACTGCGAGGGTAGCTAGATCCCGGCGACGCTATGTGCCGGGTGCTGGCACCGCGCCGCGTACCGCAGGACTATCCTTGGTAGAATCCCTAGATAATGCTTTATCCTTCCAGCGTATCGTACGCATGTTGGTCCTCGCACAACATGAGTAATGCTCTGTACTGTGTAGACATCCCAATAACGGATAGGAAGCGTATGATGGAGTGGATCAAGATTTTTGCCAGTGGTATGGTGGCCGCACTAATTACCGCCTTCGTCACTTGGCTGATTGCAGGAAAGCGTATCGTCATCGAGAACATTACTCAAGAACGAGCTAAGTGGCGAGACAAAGTACGGGAGAGAGCTTTGCTTGTCCACGATGCCATGATTAAGAGAAATGAGGAATATCTCGATAGATATAGAAGTGAATTTCGGGCGTTGCTCAATCCTCAAGACTGCGAAGACAAGGGCATTATTCAGTGTATAGAACTTCCGCAAAACGGTGACGAATTGGAGCAGGCTGAGGAATTTGCTGAGCGGATAGCGCTACTCCTGAAGCACGACTGGGAACGGGCAAAACGTGAAGCTAAGACCATTCCCTTCCTCCGATACAAACCAAAACGCGAGCCCTATCGTGTGCGCAGTTCCAATGGGGACACAAAGACTGGAGTAATAACCAAATGACAGAGTTTTCAATGGCTTCCTCAAGGAGGCCGATCTCGAAGCTCTTTGAAGGTAGTTTGTATAGAATTCCCGACTATCAGCGGGGTTACGCATGGGAGCAGCCACAGCTAGACGACCTCCTTGAAGACCTAGAATTTCTGGAGGTAGGTCAACCTCACTACACAGGCACGGTCGTCCTGCACCTCAGAGCTGATGATCAGGTAAGGGACAAGCATGGCAAAAAATATGAGGTTTTCGATGTCGTTGATGGGCAGCAGAGGCTGACAACCATCGTGGTTCTCTTGGACGCTATAAGACGAGAATTAACTGACCTATGTCAGAATGCTCTCGCGCAAGGTGTTATGGTCACGTTCGTGGCCGTAACCGACCGTAATGACCAACCCTTACCAAAGCTACGACTGAACAAAGACTGCCATGAATTTTTCTTTCAATCTGTTCTGCGCGATGATTCGGGTCTTGGAGAAGCTCCGATCCGATCGCATCGGAATCTCAGCAACGCAAAACAGCACTTCTTGAGTTTCTTAAGAAAGAAGCGGGAGTCACTGGGATCAGGTTACGCTTTTTGGCTGGAGGAGTTTAAGAACAAGATTTGTGATCAGCTCTACGTCTCGCTTGAGATAATTCAAGAGGCAGCAGAGGCTGGCGTAATCTTCGAAGTCATGAACAACCGAGGAAGGCCGATAACCGAGTTTGAGAAGGCCAAAAACTACCTACTGTATCTCAGTTCAAAGCTGGAGCTTGAGGTGAAGACAGATCTCCCGCTACAAGTCAATAGAACGTGGACCTATGTCTTTGAGCGTCTGATGGATAGCTATTTGGGTGCCTCTGAGAACGAAGATCAGCTTCTACGCATCCACTGGATCGTGACTCAAGATCCATGGAAATGGGCCGGAAGCAAGTCAATAAAGGATCGCTTCCACCTGAGGACCTATGTGAGCAGACACACCGAGCTACTCAAAGCTCTCTCGGATTATGTTCAGACTCTTCGGCAGGCAGCAAATGCCTATTGCGACGTAGCGAAACCTCAGGTTGCCAACTCTTTTTCCGATCTGACCGATGGAACGACGAGGGGGCGAGCCCTTCTGGCTAGTCAACGACTCGTCCGTTTGCGAGTTGTGGCACCATTTCTACCACTACTTGTATCTATTCGTATGAAGTGTCCCGGTGATGGGGAGCTGTACATCAAAACTGCCAGCCTATGTGAAAAATATGCCTTTCGGGTATATCGTCTACTGCGACGACGATCCGATGCCGGACGAACATCGCTGTATTCGCTGGCCCACCGCTTCTATAAGAAGGAGATAAATCGAGATGAGATGCTCACTGGAATTGCTGATCTTGCACGCAATTACAGCCCAGAGGAGGATGTAGACCAGTTCCTAAGTACACGACAGTAACATGGGTTGATATTGTCGGGCGCGTTTAGGTTGGTCTCGTGTTTGGTGTATGATCTGTGTGAGTTGGTCTAATCCTCGTCGAAAGAGGCTTATGGCTTTTCGTCCATGTTTTTTTATGGGG
>JAJDVZ010000178.1:0-44188 GCA_022825835.1 Candidatus Latescibacterota bacterium | reverse complement strand
GCCCCGTCCACCAACGCCGACAAGCCCGTGGCCGTGGTCGCGCCAAACGAACTGAGCAGATAATCGCTATATAATTCTAACAGGGCTTTGTCCATGTCGAGAATATACCTAGGATAAAGCAAAGCTGCGTAACATCAGTTCTTAATTCAAATGTAAAGTCGCCACACCTGCGTCTGCAATGGCATCAGGCAGATTGTCGCTCCCTCGTCGCTAGCGGGTATGGCCTCGATCGCAAGGGCCTCGTACGTGTCGAAGCACTTTTGGCGCGATGTGGGCGGCTGCGGCAGATAATCGAAGCGGAAGGAAGCTCGCCGCACGGTGCGCGGATCGAAGTTGTGGGCCACCAAAAGTGCGCTCCGCTCAGTATAGCGCACATACGCCAGAATGCGGTCGTCTGGATCGCCGCCGGCGAACTCGTTGCGGTGGAAGTAAATCTCTCCGTCGCAAAATTCAGGCCATTCCTTTTGCAGCGCAAAGAGACGCTCGTAGGCCCTCGCTAGGCTGGCGTGCGGCTCGCGTTCGACCCAGTCGAAATGCAGGAGAGTCTCGTTTTCAAAGTCGGTGCGCGCTTCTTCACCCCACTCGCTGCCCAACTCCAAACCCCGCGTCAGATTGCACCCAGAAGCCGAGCCGGCCGAACAGTCGATCAAGGCGGCCTGCAAATTCTTGAGTAGGGCCATCAGCAGCGCCCGGTTTTCTGCATCCGGCTGGATGGGACAGGTGAGGCCCTGCCAGTAGAACCGCGCCTGCTCGTCGCAGCACAAAAGTTCCCGGAATCGCTCGTGCCACACTTGGGTGGCGCGCGGGCTGTCGTGGTTTTCAAAGTAAGCCATAGCTACGGTGCCGGGCGCGAAGGTGCGATTCATCTCTTCTAGGAAATCGATGAGGGGTTGGGCGTGCTCGACGTCGCGGTGATAGTCAACTAAGAGCGCGTAGATCATATCTGCTGGGACGTCCACTGCTTCGGTCAGCGGGCACAGCGTCTCGCCCAACACCAACGCCTCGGGCGCGGCAGCTTGAATGCGGTTCTTGAGCTTTTTGAGGAAGGGCCGGTCAATAGTCTGGCTGGCGTCGATCCGCACCCCGTCGAACCCGCATTGCTCGATCCAATACGGGGCGATCTCCAACAGGTATTCTTGCAACGGCTGATTGTAAACCAAGTCAAAGAGCGCCACGTCCGAATAGACCAGCCAAGCGATCTGGTGGATTTGCGGCACCCCGCGCTCGTCGCGCAGATACCACTCGGGATGCCCGGCGATCAGCGGACAGTCGCGGCTGCTCTGCATCAGGACCAAGTCGAAGATGACCTTCTTGCCGAGGGCGTGTGCCTTTCTAGTCAGTGCCCGCAACTCAGCGCGACCGACGAGCTGGACGAAGGCTTCGCGGCCGAGTGCTTTTTCCGCTTGGGCCGCCGACAGTCCGGCGAGATCTTCCATCTCGTTTGGGAGGAGGAAACCTTCCGCCACCAGCGATCCCCAATCCACTTCCTTGGCTGGTGAAACGAGTTCGGGGTCAACTTGGAAAAAGTCTTGGACCGCATAGACGCTGCCGAGGGTTCCCTTGCGCACGTCCGCGCCGGTGTGCAGGTCTGCAAAACCTGGGCGGAAGAAGGGCAATAGGTAGATGACATCGGCCAGAATGGCGTCTAAGCGCCGCGTCAGTTCGGCGAGTCGGCCCGAGCGGAAGTGGCCTCCCTTGACCTCGGCACCGACCTTGCGGGCGCACACCTCATAGACCGTCGGTCCTTGTCGTACCCACTCCGGGCTGACGACGATGACCCCGTCGCGGTTTTCGGCCAGATCGTTGAGGCTGATCCACTCCTTGCGCCCGGCCTCGGCGTAGCTGTCGGCGGAAAACTCCACTGCGTAGTTGAAGGTGCCGGTGCGTCCAAGCGCGAAAGTCTCCGACTCAAAGACGAGGTTGTTGCCAGTGAGGACGGGAGTGCCCTGTTCATCGACAAGCAGCCGCATTTCCACGTAATCATTGGTCCCGCTAGCATCGGTCCACAGCCGCGCATCCACATCTCCCGGCTGGACTTCGATTGGGTCAACGGCGGCGACGAAAAGCTCGCAGCGCACTTGGGCCATAGCAGCCGTCTTGCCAGGTTCGATATAAGCCCTAGCGAGGGGCGGCTCGCAAACTCGACCGTCGATTTCAATGGTCAGGTTGCCGCCCCAGACCTGCCAGTTATCGAACTCGCGGCGCTGGTAGCGGCAGTGCAATTGTTCGTAGAACGCGGCGCGTAAACCGAAGACGGCCGTAACGGTCAAAGGATTCCCTCCAAAACAATTAGGAATTAGGAATTACGAATTGGGGCGGGGTAATTCGTAATTCTCAATTCCTAATTCCTAATTCATCTATGGTTCTGCCGATAGTGCCGCTTGAGCAGATCCTCGCCGAAATCGTTGTTCAGATCGCGCCAGACCGCGTGGATGTGGTTGGCGTCGTTTTGGGTGTTGTCGTACTCGGCGAGGAAACCCGGCCCCTGCACCCGGTAGTAGTGCGGTCCCCCGCGTTCCTTCGCACCGGCCCAAGCAAAGTGCGCCGCCCGCAAATATGCGGCTCCAAGTCGCGCCCATTCGGCTTCGGCCACTGCTTCGGGCAAGCGTCGCACGTACACTTCGATTAAGGCGTCCAATATCTGACGTTGTGTTGCGCTCATGTCCGCACTGCCCAAGCCCTCTGGCTCGACTTCGCCGCGCACGTGGGGCACATTGGTCGTGAGGATATCCCTTGGTGCTTCGGCACTGACGATGGCCACTGCTTTCTGCTCGCCGTCCAACTCGTGCAAAAGCTGCCGCCCCAGATCCTCTTCCTCCCGCAGAGCACGCAGCCCGGTTTGCTCGCCGTGGCGCACTTCGGCGGGGTTGGAGCCAAAAAACAACGGCGTCGATCCCAGCCGACCTTCCACTATCGTGTGGTTGAGCGAGACGTGATGACCCTCAAAGCGCCAGCCCCAGGGCGCGTCGCCACCCGGCTCGCCGAAAATGCTTACGTGATACAGCTCGGGATCGCGCTGGAAGCGCCGCCCGGCTCCCTCCAATTCGGCCAGTATCGGCTCCAGCGAAATGATCGTCGAGACTTTTTCGTATCCCGACGCACTGACTCCGGTCGCTACCAGCGCGTGCGCTAGCTCCCGCTGGCGCTCGTCCATTTCCTTTAGCGGCAATCCGGCGCGCTCCCTCGGAATGTAGTGCCAGTTTTTGCGCTCCGTGCTGTCGGCAAAGTCGATCACCGCTTTCTGTCGCCCCGCTTCGTCCAGTGATGCGAGGAAATTGTCGGCGGCCTCGGCCATGCGCTGTGCTGTATCGGTTTGGTCCATGCTTTTTGCTGCCATTGCAAACGCCTCCTCTGGCTCTTCGTATCGACGGTTGATCTCCGCACGCCGCTCGGGCGGTAGAGAGTCGAGAACTTCTTTGAGTGTGACGACCATGGTCATTCTCCCGTCCGTTGCAAGTGCGCTTGAAGTATTGATTACTTCGGTCGCCGTGCAGACAAATCGTCGTGCAAGTCGATGGTAGTGTATTCCTCGTCTGCTTGCTTCACGGCGATGCGCACAAACTCCAGCTTTTCCGGCCCAGGGTTGTAGATGCCGTGCCCCTGCCCAATCCCCTGCCAAGTAACCGATCCGCTTTCCACTGCAAAAGTCTCGTCGGCAATCGTCATCAGACCCTGTCCCTTCAGCACCACAAAGCTCTCTTCAAGAAAGTCGTGATAGTGAAACCCTACCGAGCCCCCCGCGCCGAGGATTGCATGATCGAGAAAGGTCCAGTCACTGCCGAAGTCATCGGGCGAGAGCACGTGCCGAGTGGCGATCTGCCCGCAGCCGCCGTGAATTGCGTCGCGCCACGTCAGTGCTTGTGCGTCAAAAGTACCGACCTTGGGCTGCACACCTTGCTGCGTCTCTGAATCCATGTCCAGCGCGACGCGCACGCTCAGTACGTTCACAGGTACATCGGTCAAATTTTTCAACTCGTGAGCGCATCCGGTAGGTTCGACGACAAAACAGGGCCCTTTTCCGCTTTCCACTCGCTGCTGTCCCACGGTCAATTCCACCGGCCCGTCCATAAACACATAGCCCTGTTCACAAGCTTTTCCTGTACCTTCCACCGGGAACGGTTCCTCCGGTGACAATACCCAATAGTCGAATGCCTCCCACGGCGTCTCTGGCCGCAACCCTGCAAAGACCGGGCAGCCTTCTTGGTCTAACTCATCGAGACGGACGTGTTTCATGCTTTTCTCTATTATCCTCTGCCATCCCGCTAAACTACGCATCCCACCCCCTCTTTACAAACCCTTGACACCCTTCCGCTCAACCCCCAACATAAACGCCCACCTCTACTCGGAGCCACCCAAATTGCCTACAGAAAAAGAACCCATCCGCGTCGCCGTTCTCGGCCAAGGCCGCTCTGGCCTCGACATCCACTGCCGCTACTTCAAGACCGCCCCGCACAAATACCAAATAGTCGCCGTCGCCGACCTCCTTAAAGATCGCCGCCAGCGCGCCGAAAGCGAAATGGGTTGCGACACCTACGCCGACTACCGCGACCTCCTCGCGCGCGGCGACATCGACTTGGTCGTCAACGCCCTACCCAGCCACCTCCATCCTCAAGCCACCATCGCTTCTCTCAACGCCGGCCACCACACCATCTGCGAAAAACCGCTCGCCTGGAGCGTGGCCGAACTCGACAACATGATCGCCGCCGCCCGCGAGGCCGAGCGCCTGCTCCTGCCCTTCCAGCAGTCGCGCAACGCGCCCCAATTCCAAAAGATGCTCCAGGTCATTGACTCGGGCGTCCTCGGCCGCATCGTCCAAGTCTCGATCTCCTTCAGCGGTTTCGCCCGCCGCTGGGACTGGCAGACCGTGCAGGAATACCGGGGCGGCAATCTGCTCAACACCGGCCCGCACCCCATGGACCAAGCCATGCGTCTGCTCGACTTCAAAATGCCGGACCAAATCCTCTGCGCCATGGATCGCGCCAATACCTTCGGCGACGCCGAGGACTACGTCAAAATTCTGCTGCGCACCAAAGACAAACCCGTCATCGACGTCGAAATCTCCTCCTGCACCCCCTTCCCGCAGCCCATGTACACCGTCCACGGCGAGCGCGGCGGACTCTCCGGCGGCCCAACGGGACTAACTTGGCGCTACTACGATCCGCAAAAGGCACCCGAGCAAGCGCTCATCCGCAGCCCACTGCCCGGCCCGAGCTATTGCCGCGAAGAGCTGAAAATGATCGAGCGGTCTTGGGCCCCGAACGAGGACGAGCAAGACGCATTTACCTATATGTCCAATGCCTATTACGACGGCGTATTCGCCGTGTTGCGGGAGGAAGCCGAACCCGAGATCACGCCGCAACAGGTGCGCGTGCAGATCGCCGTCATCGAAGAGTGCCACCGCCAGAACCACCTGTCCCAACTGCCGCCCGAAGGTTGGCCAAAGGAATGCGCGACATGAACGCCGCAAAAGCGAATGCCCTCACCGCAGCCATTGCCGAGCTACCCCGCGTCCAGCTAGCTTCAATCCGCCCCACTCCGCTGGAGCCGCTGCCGCGCCTAACCGCTCACCTCGACAGCCCGGCGCTCTACATCAAGCGCGACGACCTGACTGGTTTGGCCTTTGGCGGCAACAAGACGCGGATGTTCGAATTTGCCTTGGCCGACGCCTTGGCCAAAGGGGCCGACACCATCGTCTCCGGCGCGGCGGTACAGTCCAACTACTGCCGCCAACTCGCCGCGGCCTGCGCCAAGCTAGACTTGGAACTGCACCTGATCCTCCGGCCAGTACGCGCAATCGACCGAACCGAATCGCAAGGCAACAACCTGCTACAGCACCTGCTCGGTGCCCAGATCACCGTCCTAGCGGAAAGTGATCAGCGCGGCCAACAAGACGCCCTGCGAGCCAAGGTCGAGGAGCTTTCCGCACAGGGGAAAAGAGTGTACTGGCCGCGCCGCGACGATACTATTGACCTCGACGCCATTGCCTATGCCGAAGTGGGCGTAGAAATTACCCGCCAATGCCAAGAGCAAGGCATCAACCCATCCTACCTCTACCTCTCTGCCCTCGACACCACCCAAGCCGGCGTGGCATTGGGCCTAGCCTATATTGAGTCGCCGATTCAAGTGCGCGGCTTCTGCCCCCTCGCCAACGTCGAAGACCGTCACGAGGACATGGCCGCCATCGCCAATCAAGCTGCCCGCCGCCTCGGCCTCGACGTTGCCATGAGCGCTGCCGACTTTGACAACGACGATACTTTCGTTGGCGAGAGGTACGGCATCCCAACTCCCGCTGGCTTGGACGCCCTGCGCACTTTGGCGCGCAAGGAGGGCATTCTCCTCGATCCCGTGTACACCAGCAAGGCCCTCGCTGGCCTTGTTGCCCACGCACGCGACGGCCGGCTCGACGGCGAGACGATCTTCCTGCACACCGGCGGCAACCCGGCCCTGTTCGCCTATGCTCAAGAAGTGCTCGCCGACTACGACTAAATGGATCCCTTTTTCCTGATCGGCGTCTCCTTCCTGACCTCGACCTTTACCGCCATCATCGGCGTGGGCGGCGGCATTGCGCTGATCTCGGTCATGCCGGGCTTGCTGCCCGCTGCGGCCATCATCCCCGTCCACGGTGCCGTGCAGCTAGCCTCCAACGCCAGTCGCGTATTCTTTGGCCTGCGCCACATCGAGTGGCGCATCTTCTGGCCCTTCGCGGGCGGCTCACTCCTCGGCGCACTCGTGGGGGCGCAGGTAGTAGGCGACTTTAGCTTCGACGATCTGCCCCTGTATCTAGGCGTCTTCATCCTTCTCGTCATCTGGGTTCCCGTGCCCAGCCGCGCCTTCCGCCTCCCCGGCCATTTTGCCATTTTCGGTGCTCTCCAGACCTTCCTCGCCCTCTTCGTCGGCGTCGCCGGGCCCCTGACTGGTGCCTTTTTGGCCAGCGCGGGTTTGCCCAAAGACCGTTTGGTCATTACCCACGGCACAGTAATGACCGTTACTCACCTGTGCAAAATTTTGGTCTTCGGCTTGGTCGGTTTCGCCTTCGCGCCCTATTTGCCGCTCATCGCCGGGATGATTGGCGCGGCCGCGCTTGGCTCGTGGTGCGGGACGCGCTTGCGCGACCGGGTTTCCGAAAGCCTCTTCCGCAAGGTATTTAGGATAGTAATCACGCTGCTGTCGCTGCGCATGATCGCAAGTTCGCTCTATTAAGCGCAATTTTTTCACGGATACTCGCTAGCAGCGGTCGTTTGCCGAAGCGAACGGTGCGGGTTTATTTTAATAGCTCTTGTAGGAGACTTCCTTATGAACGAACTCGAACAAGCCATCCAAGAAATCGAAATCTACGGCTTCACCCTGCTCGAAAGCGTCCTCGATTCCGACACGGCCGCGGCCATGCGCCAAGCCCTGATCCGCTGCGAACAAGAGCACGGCACCGAACACACCAACCGCGGCGCAGCCCGTCATGTGGCCAACCTCCCGGTCATGGATCGCATCTTCCACCAGTGCATCGACCACCCCCGCGTCTTGCCCATCCTCGAACACTTCCTCGAGCCCTCGCTGATTTTGGGCAGCCTCAACTCGCGCATCGTCCGCCCCGGCGACGGCTACCAAGACCTGCACAGCGACATCCCCGCCTATATGCTCAACATGGACACGCCAGTGATGATGAATACGGTGTGGATGCTCGACGACTTTACCCCTGAGATCGGCGGCACTCGCGTAGTGCCCGGCTCGCACAAGAGTCGCCTCGCCGCGCCCCCGGAGGGATTTGTGGTCCAGCACGAAGTACAGCCTACCGCCCCGGCCGGCTCGGTGATCGTCTTCAACGGCCAGTGCTGGCACGGCGGCGGTGCCAACACCGGCGACCGCAATCGCCACGCCCTCTTCGGCCACTATAGAAAGCACATGCTGGTCTTCCAACTCGATCCACACGACGGGTTCCCGCCCGAGTGGTGGGACAGCTTGAGCCCGCGTCAGCGCCAACTGATGAGGATGCAAAACGGCCCGGGTGCTCTGCATGCGGCCGACGTGCATTTTCGCTAGGAGACAGGATATGCTGAACACCCGCAGCTTCGCGCTCACCGTTGCTATCGCGCTTCTGGCTCCGACCGTCCTAAAAGCTGAGGTTACTACTTGGCAACTTGGCGGCAGCCAGCCTTGGGCTGGCCAAGACACGGTCAGCATTATGATTGACTTTGAGCGCGTCCCTAATGCCATTCAGCCGGTGCGCGTCGAGCCGGGCGTCAATATCATTTCCCTGCTCAGCAACTGGACGACCTTTCGCCAGCCCAAAGAATTAGGCTATATCGACGGCGAGCGCCCCCGCATCTGGAAGTGGAACGAAGGCAACGGCGACCCAACCGAAAACGGCGTCGCACTCATAGATGCCGACAGCACCACGTACAATTCCTCCAAGGCCGAGGGCATTGACAAGCAGTTTTTCACCATTGACTTGGCCGTACCTGTGCCAGCGCACACCTTTGGCTTCCACGCCCCTTCAGGTGGCTTCCGCTCCGACGGCACGCCGCTGCGCACGGACTCGACCCCGGCCTTCCAAATCTCGATCCAAGAGGAAAACAGCGAGATTTTCGCCATCAAAGGGCCGCTGCCCCTCGCGAGGATCGTCGCCGAGCCGACGCAAAATTTTGCGCCTGACGTGCTCATTGGTTTTGACCAGCAATACGTGCGCTTCTTCCGCTGGGCCCGCAAATTCTCCATCATCGACGAGACGGCCTTGAGCCGCGTTAGCGGTACGTCCGGTGGCCAAGGCAATCAAGCTCGCTCGCTCTTGGGCACCATCAGCGAGTTCGAGGTCTATGGCGAGGGCTTTCCCAAGCGGGCCACGTACCGCTCCAAAATCATCGACCTCGGGGCCGAGCAAAACTTTGGCCGGCTGTTCTTTACTGCCACGCCGATGCGCTTTGTCAATGGCGAGGCCGTTGAGGCCTCCGATGCACGGGCCTTCGCCGAGATCGAGGTTCGCACGGGCCGCGACGACGACCCGAACATCTATCACGAGTACACAGTCACCGGCAAGGAAAAGGTCGTCTCCCGCGCCCGCTACGAGAACGATCTCCGCACTGGGTTTGGCCGCACGTGCGCCTCCTGTGACTTTGTCCAGCGCAGCCCCCGTCCTGGAATGCGAGCCGCAATTACCTACGACCGCGACAACTGGACCTTCTGGTCAACGCCCATCACTCAGTCGGGCCTGCCGCTCAATCTCGACAGCGGCTCCTTCATACAGGTGTTCATCACCTTGCACAGTACTCGCTTTGCGGATTTTGTGCGCTTGGATTCGCTGTGGGTGGAGCGGGCACCGCTGTTGGCGGCGCGCGTCCTCGGCGAAGTGGCTCCGCTTGCCGATCCACGGCCTGTACACGGATTTGGTGAGGTGGCCTTGGGCGAAATGGTCGAGTTTGCGTACGACCTGTCGGCCTCCTTCTCAGGAGGGAATCAGCGCGGCTTCGACCAAGTGCGCATCCAAACGGGTGCCCAGCCTGTGTTCAAAGAGTTGCTCGTCGGCGGCCAAGCGACCGACCCGTCCGCCGTCCGCGAAGAGGACGATGGGCTGACAGTAGTTCTACCCGAGCGCGTTACCCGCGCCAACAACGCGCCATTGCGCATCGTCTTTGCCGCGGAAGTGTTTGAACTGGCCACCACATTCTTGGGCACCGTCACCGACTCAGAGGTTGAGACCCTGCCCCAACCCATTGTCTCTGGCGACGCCAGCGAATTGCTTTCCACTAATAGTCTGCGCGTCCTTAGCGTTTCGGATCAACAACCTGCCCTGGTGCAAAACTTGCGCTTTTCAACGCCTGTGTTGACGCCCAATGGCGACGGCGTTCACGACGAGCTGCGCATGGCCTATTCCCTCTATGGCCTGCCGGAAGAGGTGCCCGTCGAATTGGCGGTCTATGCGCTCGACGGACGCCGTGTGACGACCGTGCCCCAAGGCTTGCAAACAGCCGGTCCGCAAACGGCCCGCTGGGACGGACGCGACGTAGCGGGCCGTGCCCTGCCTCCGGGCGTGTACCTAATCTCCGTGGTCCTGCAATCCGAACGCCGCGCTGCCGCCTTGCTCCGCCCCGTGGGCGTGGCGTACTGAGGGAGTGGGAACGATGCGATTTTTCTTACCGCTCGTCTGCGTCGCTTTTACCGCTATGGCCGCCAGCAGCGAAACCCTGACCTTCCAAGGGCAAGATGCTTGGGCGACTTGGCAGGCACCCTTCGGCCTGACCGAAGTGGGCGAGAATGGCCAGCTACAGCTCGTCAAGTTCCGCAAGGACATCAACGCAGTCGCTGATGCCCATCGCTTCTCCTACGAGAGCAAAAGCCGCGGACAAGTTGCGGGCGGCATCTGGGAGGCGACCTCCAATCCTGCTGATGCAGACTACATCATCGACGGGGATCTCCAGACCTTTTGGCGTCCAGATCCAGCGGATGCCGTCGAAGACTGGGCCATTGAGATAGACTTGGGCCGGGCCGTGTTGGCTCGGGAGATACGCCTCGTCTTTCCCGACGACGACGCGCGTCCCTTCCGTCAGTTCACCGTGTACGGTAGCCCGGGGACCCGCATATCGGTCCAAGACGACTTGGTGCTGCTGGATCCGCTCTTCCGCACGACCCGGCCCAACGCGGCCAGCGAGGTCGTCATCCCCCTCGGGTTCACTGCCCGCGATAGCGTATTTCAGCTCGACGAGGGCTTGGGTATCGACCCGATGGCCAAGAACAACTATCGGGTGATCCAGCGCATCCGCATTGAGGCGGAAGAAAAGACTCTGGACGCAGCCTTGGCCGAGATCGAGGTCCGCGGCATTGGCGACAACATCAGCATTGGCACCATGCAGCGGGGCCGCTTTGTCAACGGAGTCAACTCAGTCGATCCGCAAAACCTCTTCGACGCCGACATGAACACCAACAACCTAATCGGCTCTTCGTATGGCAGCCTCGGCTGGAAGGAGGGTGGGGTGTGGTTTGGAGTGGATTTAGGGGCGGTGTTTTTCGTCGATGAATTCTTTCTCTATTCCTTTAGGCCCGACGAGGGCTTGGTGGGCTTTTCGATCAGAGGCACCGGCCCGGGGCATACCGTGCTCTACTCAGACGGCACCCACAGCCTCAGTTCCAATCTGCCCGTGCCCGATGCGTTTGACTACACAGAACTCCTGACCCACATCAATCCCAATGCCGACCGCCTGCTCTACATTCGCTATATGTTCAAGCCGCGCAAGATGCGCTACTTCTTCTGGCACGGCATCAAGGACACCGGCTGGGGCATCGTCAAATGGGCCGAGTTCATGCTCTTCTCGCCGGGCTATCCCGCCGAAGTAGTATTGCACTCGGACTTCATCGACTTAGGACAAACCTCGGGCGACGGGCGTCCGAAAGTCATCAAAAATCTCTCTTGGGATGCCGAGCTGGCCGCGGGCACCCGCCTGCAACTGCGCTCGCGCTCGGGCAACTCGCTAGAGCCGGTCTTTACGTTTTACAACAAGATCGGCGAACAGGTCACCGAGGATAAGTGGAATAGTTCGCCCAAGGTGCTGCGCGGCCCGGTCGATACGACGCTCGTGGTGGGCGAGGATTGGGGTGAGTGGAGCAATGTCTATCAGTTCCCGGGCGAGGCATTTCAGTCGGAAAGCCCGCGCCGCTTTATCCTGCTGGAGATGATCCTCTCCACCGACGACCCCAGCGTAGCGCCGGTGGTTCATTCGCTTTCGGTCGAGTTTGAGGGTGCGCTGTTGCAGGGCGCGGTGGGCCGCATTGAGCCGCGCCAAGCCATCCCCAACGAAGACACTCGTTTCACCTATACGCTGTGGCCGCAGATGGAGGCTGAGGACTCGGGTTTCGACCTATTGCGCTTTACCGTGCCGGGCCGGATCGACGCCGAGGACCTCGAGCTACACATCGGCTCCGCGCCGGTCGAACCTGCCCGCGTTGAGCAGCGGGACGATTCGCTATTAGTTGCCCTGCCGCGCATCGTGACCGAGGACTCGATTCGGGTGGGTTTCACGACGCGAGTTTTGCACAACGCCACGGTTTTTCCCCTCGATCTTGGGCTGAGCGAGCGGCCCGGCCTCTGGCAGTCGGTCGAGCCAGCCGAGCGCCGCTCTCAGGTAGTAATGCTACCCGAGCTAGCCGAGCACGGCCAACTCATTGACGCATTGGAACTGGCCTCGCCCGTGATCACGCCCAACGGCGACGGGGTCAACGACGCGCTCGACATGCGCTTTGTGGTCTTTAAGCTAGACGCGGCGACCCCCACGCTCGCGCTCTACGATCTAGCGGGCCGCCAAGTCGCTGCGGTCGAATCCACGCCGACCGCAGTGGGCCATCGCTTCACTTGGACGGGCCGCAACGAGGCGGGAGCCTTAGTTGCGCCGGGCATTTATCTCTACCGCCTCGATTTGGGGGCCGAGTCGGGGCCGGGGACGCACGCGGGTTTGATCTCGGTTGTCTATTAGGGACTAAAATTAAGGAGACTAACAAGATTTATGGGATTAGGTCTGTCGCTTGCGAAATTTCAACACTGTTTTGGTGGAACGATGCGGTGTGTAACGAATGCCTTGTTATCTATGCTTCTCTTCCTCCCTTCCATCGCCTTCACAACTCAAAGGAGTACTACTATGAGCGACTATCTCGTCTATATCGGCACCTATTCCAGCGGCGACGAGGATGGCATTTACGTCTATCGCCTCGACATGGCTACCGGTGCGCTCGCCTATCAAAGCAGCATTGGCGGCATAGACAATCCTTCCTTCCTCGACATCGCGCCCAATCGCCGCTTCCTCTACGCCATCGGCGAGACCAGCGCGGTCGGCGACCGGCCCGGCGGCGCGGTAGCGGCCTTTGCCATTGACCAGCAGAGCGGAGCTTTGACCCACATCAACACCGAATCGACCGTTGGCCCCGGCCCTTGCCACATCAGCATCGACCGCGCTGGTAAGTACGCGCTAGCTGCCAACTACGGCGGTGGCAGTGTCGCCATCCTGCCGATCCGGGAAGATGGCTCACTTGGCCCAGCTACGGATTTTGTCCAACACGAAGGCTCTTCGGTCAACCCAAGACGCCAAGAGGGACCGCACGCTCACTCGATTATGGTCGCGCCCAACAACAAACACGCCTTTGCCCCAGATTTGGGTATCGACAAGGTGCTCATCTATGCGATTGATCACGCGGATGGCAAGCTGGTCGCGCAGACGCCCGCGGAAATCGCCCCCGGCAGCGGCCCTCGCCACCTCGCCTTCCATCCCAACAGCCAATGGGCTTACGTCATCAACGAGTTGAGCAACACCATCACAGCTTTTGACTACGACGCCGACGTCGGTACACTCTCCACCATCCAGACCATCTCGACGCTGCCCGACGGCTATGCGGAAGTCAGCCACACCGCCGACATCCACGTCCACCCCAATGGCCGCTTTCTCTACGGGTCCAATCGCGGCCACGACTCCATTGCCGTCTATGCCATCGACCAAGACAACGGCAAGCTCGCACTAGTCGAGATCGTGCCGACCGGCGGTGCCAACCCGCGCAACTTCGGCCTCGACCCCACGGGCACCTATCTAATCGCCGGCAACCACAGCACCGACGACATCTTCACTTTCCGCGTCGATCCAGACACTGGCAAGCTCACTCCTACCGGCCACAAGGCCGAAGTAGTCTCGCCCGTGTGCCACAAGTTTATTCCGGTTTTTTAGGGATAGGGATAGATAGCAGGGCGTGCGACGCTGCCACTGGACCGCGTTGTACGCCCTGTCGGTCAAGAAGTAGCAGGCATATAGCAGTCCTACATGATTTGCAAGGTGATCCGCAGATGGACGCAGATAGACGCAGAAGGTAGAACAAGACGATCCACATCTCGGATCGTTCAAGTCATTCAGGGTTGCTATATCACACCACATTGAGAAAGGGATTCGCACGGACAAGCTATGGCTCGGGCGATCATTTTTGACTTCGACCTTACACTAGCAGACTCAACAAAAGGCATCATTGAGTGTGTTAATTTTGCGCTGGAAAGGTTGAATTTGCCCCGAGCCGATGACGAGCGAATCAAGAGAACTATCGGTATGTCCTTGGAGGACACCTTTCTAAGTCTGACTGGGCAAACCGACAATCAGAACGTCAGTTTGTTTATAAGCAACTTTGTCGAACGAGCCGATCAGGTTATGGTAGATTTAACGTCTATGTTTGCTAGCGTTCCCGCGACAACGGAGCGGTTGATCGAAATGGGTTTTGCATTGGGGATCGTGTCAACGAAGTTTCGTTATAGAATTGAGGAAATTCTAGCAAGAGAAGGGCTATCTGATCGTTTTGGCGTCATCATCGGCGGAGAAGATGTTGCGAACCAAAAACCACACCCCCGTGGTTTAACAACGGCTATCGCTAGAATGCAAATGGATGCCAATGACGTGCTTTACGTTGGAGACAGTACGATTGATGCGCTAACGGCCGAACGGGCCAAGGTGCCCTTTATTGCGGTACTATCAGGCGCGACAAGCAAAAGTGAATTTGACGAAGTTCCCAAAGTTGCAGTTATCGACGATATTTCAGCGTTGCCTCGACTGCTTGGTGCCTACGTCTAATAGGAATGTAGCAAAGCCCTCGACTCGTTCAACGGTATAGATAACAGGTGCTGCGTCTAGGTAAAGCCGCATAGGTTACTGTTCCCAGCTTTCCCGTTCACGGTGTAGGGCAGCATCAACCTCTTCACGAGTTGGGGGTTTATGGCCACGCGCCTGCTGTCGAGCGCGTATATTTGCCATTAGTTCCCGATAGGAACGTGAAGTAATGTGTTTCATATAGCAATCCTAAATGATTTGAAAGCATGAAACGCTCATCGGCCCTGTCTTTCTTCTATGCGTCATTCCCGCGAAAGCGGGAATCCAGTCTTGAATGATATAGGATTGCTATATCAGTTCCTCTGTTCAAGGGCTTTAGGTATCTAAGTGCGTTCCCCAAAAAGAATATATGCCGCTCTTCAGGAGCAGCAACTACATTTAGTTGCTACATCAAATCTACGGACTATTTTGACAGAACATTTCGAAATAGCCACTACCAGTTCGTATGCGACCCATCCCGCCGGCGCAAGTGCGGCGCTTCCCAAAACTTGAATTCCTGCTCTTTGGCCAGCTCTTCGTTGAACTCCACGCCCAGCCCCGGCCCCTCGGGCACCTTCAACATCGACCCTACTAATTCGCACTGCATCGGAAACAAATCTTCGTCCATGAACTTGCCGGCTTCCGTCGGCGTCACGCGGTGTTCGAGCCACGCGAAGTTGGGCACGGCCGCCGCTAGATGCACGGTCGCAGCGGTGCAGATCGGCCCCAGCGGGTTGTGGGGCATCAAGTCGATGTAGTGCGATTCGGCCAAGCTCGCCACCTTCATCGACTCGGTCAGCCCGCCGACATTGCACACGTCAATCCGCGCAAACTGCGTAATGCCCCGTTCGAGATAGGGCAAAAACTGCCACTTGCTGGCAAACTCCTCGCCGATGGCAAAGGGCACGTCGGTCATGGTGCGGAGTGATTCGTAGGCTTCGGGACACTCGTCGCGGATGGGTTCTTCGAGAAAGTCGAGCGTCCCCGGCGGCATCTTCTGGCAGAACGACGCGCTCTCGGCGACCGTCAGCCGATGGTGATAGTCAATGCCCAAGACCGGGTCGGGACCAATTTCACGGCGCACCTCAGTCAGCCAAGCCGCGGTGATGCCGATGCTATCGCGCGGCTCGAACAGCAGTTCCTCGTCGTACTGTTTGCGCTGGGCCATGCCCGTGCGGATCACGTCCCAACCCTTGTCCAACAGCAGCTTGCAGTTGTTGACCAAGGTCTCTAGGTCCGGTGCCCCAGTCGTCGCAAAGCAGGGCACCCACTCGCGCTGCTTGCCGCCCAAAAGCTGATAGACCGGCACGCCGAGGGCCTTGCCCACCACGTCGTGCAAAGCGATGTCGATGGCCGAAATCGCCGCGGTCAACACCCGTCCGCCTTCAAAGTATTGGCCGCGGTACATCTCCTGCCAGAGCCGCCCGATTTCGCGCGGGTCGCGGCCGAGCAAAAACTCCCGGTAGTGCCGCACCGCGCCCACGACGGCGAGCTCGCGTCCCGACAACCCCGACTCTCCCCAGCCGTAGATGCCTTCGTCGGTCTCGACCTTGACGATGAGCTGATTGCGGTGGCCGACCCAAGTTGGATAGGCTTTGATGTCGCTGATTTTCATGGGATCTCCTTGTTATTTTACTGCCGTTACGCCTTGTAGGGGCAACCCTCGTGGTTGCCCTTTTAGGATTCCGCTGGCTACGCTTGGGCGCCCACAAGGGACGCCCCTACGACGGGGTCCCGCGCAACAGTGCGACCAATTGTTCGTAGATTCCCGGCGTGGCTGCGACCAAGTCACGGCCGTCCAATTCTTCCGGCAGTTCGCCCGCCACGGGCTGTAAGTGACCGACGCGAGCGCCCGCCTCCCGCGCAATCAGGGCCGCGGCCGCCAAATCCCAGGGCTTGAGCGACTCGTAAAAGCCGTCGAGTCGCCCCATCGCCACCCAGCATAGATCGATTGCTGCCGAGCCAACGCGGCGGATGTCGCATTGGCCGAGCACGCGGCGCAAGCGATCCACTAGCGCCACTCTGCCCTCGGCAGCGTAGGGGAAGCCTGTGCCAATCAGGGCGCGGGATAGCTCGCTGCATTCGCTGGTTCGGATGGCGCGGCCGTTGAGATAGGCACCTGCTCCGCGCCGGGCGGTAAAGCTCTCTTCTAAAAACGGGCAGTGCACCACGCCGACCTGCACTTGGCCGCCTTCGGCAAAGGCGATGGACACGGCTACTTGCTGCTGGTTATAGGCGTAGTTGACGGTGCCGTCAATCGGGTCGATGACCCACAAGGGGCCGCGCAGTTGCGCCGGGTCTGTAAGGTGGGGCGAGGACTCTTCGGAGAGGATGCAGTGATCGGGGAAGGTCTGTTCGATCTCGCCGCGAATGAGTTGGTCGGCCTGTAGGTCGGCCGACGTCAACAGCTCGGTCCCTTCCTTGTAGCTCAGATCCAGCGCCCGGTCCGCCCGCGCTTGGGCGATTAGCACACCAGCGCGCCGGGCGAGGTCTTCAGCAAATTCAAACACCTCGCTCAACAGTGCGCCCCCAATTCCATTGGATACGGCGACAAATTTTCCAAGCCGTCTTCAGTAATCAGGTACATGTTTTCCAGCCGCACCCCCGCCCGCGCCTCCGGGATATAGGCCCCCGGCTCGACCGAGACCACATTGCCCACGCGCAGGGTGCCGCCGCGCTCCTTGTTGAGATCGGGCATCTCGTGTGCCCGCAAACCGATGTTGTGCCCGGCGTGGTGGATCAAGCCGACGTCGGCTAGCTTGGGATGCTCGCGGATATAGGCGTCCATGGCCACTGCGCACTCGCTGCCGTCCTTGCCCGGCCGCAAGTACTCGCCGACGCGGTCGTGAAAGCCCTTGACGTGCTCGAACACAGAGTGCTGTACTTCAGTCGGCTCGCCCACGGCAAAGCTGCGGCACAAATCGGCCCAGTAGCCGCGGTACACCGACCAAGCGTCAATGACGTAGATTTCTCCGGCCTCGATCGGGCGATTGCGCGCAAAACCGCCCAATTCGCCGCACTGATAATCGCCGTCGTGGAAAACCTTCTCACCAGCGGCAAGATGCGCTGCCCGCTGCGCTACCGCTAGCACCTCCAGCTCGTTGACACCCGGAGCCATCGCCGCTTCCGCCGCGGCGTATGCGGCTAGATTGACCTGCACTACCTTGCGCAGCAGTTCGATTTCGTCGGGATCCTTGACCTCCTGTATGTCGGCGAGTAGGTCATCGACCGCGACCCATGCAGGCGTTTTGCCCAGCCCTTCCTCGACCGCCAGTCCCAAGCGACGCGGTAGAGATTCGCTCTGCCAGCCCAAGCGGCCAGCCGCTGGTTTTTTGGCGCGCAGCGTATCGACGATTAGCCCGCTTATCACCTCGCGCAAATCGGGCGTGACCGTGCCGCCGACGCTGAGGGAAAAGGTGAAACACTCGTCGGCGCACGGCTTGCCTTCGTCGGTATGCGCGATCAGCAAGGACCGCCCATCGGCCCCCAACCAAAAGATCGCCGGCGGGCCGGGGAATTCCTCGGGGATGATGATCCCGGTGAAGTAGTAGATTTCTTTCGGGTGATTGATCACGGCCGCGTCGATGTCGAGTTCGGCCAGCCGCGTACACAGGCGCTGCTGCCGCGTGCGGCATCCTTCTTTGGTTAGCATAATTTTCTCCTGTTGGCATTATCGCTTAATACACGACAGTACTCCAGTGGACATTACACATAGGTAGGGAATAACGATCGTTATTCCCTACCTAAAGGCCGCAACAGATCAAAACCGCGACCAGCCGATAGCCCACAGGCCCCAACGACTGCGTAACATCAGTTAAGTACTTTGTGCTCAATAGTAGCCAACCACATCGCTCCTGAAAAGTAATCGCTACCACTCCATGCCTTGAGCCACCCGCTAGCCGCTCCGTATATTCTCAGCCCATTTCCAACGAAAGTGAATCCATGATTTCGATCCGACTCATTCTCGCCGCCTGTCTGTTCCTCGTCCCGATTCCAGCATCAAGCGAAGGTTTCCACGGATTCGACCCAGCGACTTACGACGGGCTGATACTCCCCCCGGCAACGCTACAGGCGATGGCCGCCGAAGCCGCGCAAAATTCGCCTCCCAAAAACGGCAAAAACTTAGTCTTCGGCTTCGCCAACCTGCAGCGCGACATCAGCTTTGGCATCAAGGTCGAAAAGAGCATCGAGCGCAACGCCGAAGCCGCTGGCATCGAATTGCTGATCGCCGACAACCGGCTCGACGGGCCGACTGCTTTGGCCAACGCCGAGAGCTTTGCCCGGCGTCAAGTTGACTTCTGCATTGAGTTCCAAACCGACGTCAATTTTGGCCCGGCGATCATGCAGCACTTCAACCGCAAGCAGATCGGCGTGGTCGCCATCGACATTCCCATGCCGGGTGCCACCTACTTCGGTGCCAACAACCCCCGCTCGGGCTTTATGGGCGGCTCCTATCTGGCGCAGGCGGCCAAGGTGCGCTTTGGCGACCGGGCGCTCGCGGAGGGATACTTCGTCGTTGGCGAACTGCCGCAGTCGGGCGCGATCCCGGCCATGCGCACGGAGGGTCAAATCGCCGGTTTTCTCGCTTCGCTGCCCGGCTTCCCCCCCGAGCGTATCATCCGCATTGACACCAAGAACACGCTGCAGTACTCCTTCCAGCAGATGAGCAACGCGCTCGGTCGCATCCCCCAAGGTGCACCAATCCTGATTACCGCGATCAACGACCAATCGGTCTCTGGCATGTTGCGTGCCGTGCAGCAGCAGGGGCGCGGCGCAGATGCGCTGATCGTCGGCAAGGGTGCCGATGAGTTGGAGACGATGGTCGCCGAGGAGAACTTCATCGCTTCGGTCGCCTATTTCCCCGAGCGCTACGGCAACTATCTCATTCCGCTGAGCCTAATGCGATTAGCGGGCCACGATGTGCCGCCGGCTGTCACCGTCAACCACGTGATGATCAGCCCGGCCAACATCTGCCAATTCTACCCCGAATACGAATGCCAAGGCGAGCCGGGATTCGACTACGTCTTCCCACAGGAAGCCTTTGTCGCACACTTGGCGACTCTGAGGGACAAGCCCGAACTCGCCGGCTACGAGCAGTTGATCCCCGACCACTAGCATGAGCCATACCGCACCCTTGTTGCAGATGGCGGGCATCTGCAAATCCTTTGGCAGCGCCCAAGTCTTGCGCGAGGTCGATCTCCGCTTAGACGCCGGGGAGGTCTTAGCCCTGCTGGGTGCCAATGGGGCGGGTAAATCCACGCTAGTGAAAATCCTCTGCGGCGTGTACAGTCGCGACGCTGGCACCGTCCGCCTCGACGATCAAGCGGTGCGCTACGACCGGCCCGAAGAGGCCATCGCCCACGGCGTCCGCTTTTTGCCGCAGGAGGTATCGATCCTGCCCGACCTCACGGTCGCCGAGAACATCCTCATCGCCGACCTGCCGCTCAAACGCTCGTGGTTTGGCAAGCAGGTAGATCGCCCGAAACTGCGCACCAAAGCGCGGGCACTGCTCGATCGGCTCGGCTGCGACCTCGATCCCGACTCACCGGTACACCAGCTCTCCGCACCGCACAAGCGCCTAGTAGAAATCGCCCGCGCGCTCGCTGGTCAAGCGCGGGTCATCGTCATGGACGAGCCGACCGCCTCCCTCGCCGACCGCGAAGTCCAAGCGCTCTTCGCCGTCGTCGAGCGGCTCAAGGCGCAGCAGATCGGCATCATCTACATCTCTCACTACCTCGACGAGGTCTTCGAGATCGCCGACCGCATCACCGTGCTCCGCGACGGGCTAAACGCCGGCGATTTCGCCACTGCCACGGCTTCGCGGCGCGAGGTTCTCGACGCCATGCTCGGCACCACTGTTGATGAACTCTATCCACCGCGAGGTGCAGGCATCGGCGAGGCTGCGTTGGAGGTAGAAAACCTCAGCCTACCCGGCGCGCTCGACGGCGTGTCCTTCTCGATCCACCAAGGCGAGATTCTCGGCGTCTTCGGTCTGCTCGGCTCGGGGATCGACCAACTTGGCCGGGCCATCTACGGCGCGCTGGGACCGCTGCCCGGCGCACGCATTGCGCTTGAGGGTGCGCCTTATATCCCCGCTAACCCGCGCCAAGGACGCGACGCTGGCATCGGTTTCGTCGCCGCCGAACGCCAGCGCGAGGGCATCGTTCCCGACCTCGGCGTCCGTGCCAATATCACCTTGCCTTTTATCGACCGCTTTGTGCGCTTGTTCTCCGTGTCCAAGCCCCGCGAAGCAAGCCACGCGCAAAGCTGGATCGATCGCTTGGGGATTCGCGCTGCTCACCTCGACCAACCGCTGCGCTTGCTCTCGGGCGGCAATCAGCAAAAGGCCTGCTTGGCCCGCTGGCTGGTTGATGGCCTCAAGGTGCTCATCCTCGAAGAACCGACCCGAGGCGTGGACGTGGGTGCTCGCCACGAACTCTACTTGGCGCTGCGGCAGTGGACCCAACAGGGCCTTGCCGTGCTCTTGATTTCCTCCGACGCCGAAGAAGTCGCTGGCGTCTGCGACCGCTCCATTGTACTCGACCGGGGCCGAGTATCCAGCCACTTTTCCGGCGGCGCGGCCCCGGCCGACCTGCTCCATACTCCGACTGCGAAAGACCTTCCATGAGCATTGCCGCCTTATTGAATCGCCCCGGCGCGGGCGTCGCCTTGTTATTGATATTCTACCTCTTGGTCGCCGTGCTCTTCAGCATCCTCTCGCCTTGGTTTTTGTCCTTCGACAATATGGTGAGCATTGGGGCCAATATGGCCTTTATCGGCTTGATGTGCGCGTTGCAAACGCCGCTGATCATCGCCGGGGGTCTCGATCTGTCGGTGGCCGCGGTTGCCGGGCTGGCCGGGGTCGTCGTCGCACTGCTCCACGCTGCGGGCGTCGGTATTGTCGCGGCCTGTCTCATCGCACTGGCGCTGGGCGGAGGCATCGGGCTGCTCAATGGCCTGTTAGTTGTACGCCTCGGGCTCAACTCGCTGATTGCCACTCTGGGCACGATGAGCGTCATCGGCGGGCTGGCCCTAGTCCTGACCGGCGGGCTGACTAAGCCGCTGATGGAACCCGGTTTTAACTGGATCGGCAGCGGCCAGCTTTTGCGGCTGCCGGTGCCGCTGGTGCTGATGCTGTTGGTTTATATCGCGCTCGGTTGGGTGCTTGCGCGGACTCGCTTTGGCCGCTTCGTCTATGCCGCTGGCAGCAACGCCGAAGCGAGTCGGCTGGTCGGCGTCCCGGTCGCCCGCACCCTGATGATTCTCTATGTCCTCTCCGGCCTCAGCGGCGCGGTCAGCGGTCTCATCCTCGCGGCCATGCTCTACGCGGCGGCACCCGACGCGGCGGGGCAACATTTGTTGACGGTGATCGCCGCGGTGATCTTGGGCGGCACGAGTCTCTTCGGGGGGCGCGGCACGGTGTGGGGCACCTTGTTGGCGGTCTTGCTCCTAGGCACCCTCAACAATGGGCTGACGCTGATGGATGTGTCTAGCTTCTGGCAGGATGTAACGCGCGGCGCAGTGCTCCTGTTGGCCGTCGGCCTCGACCAAGTTCGCACCCGCGCCGCAGGATCGTAAGCAGGCTTACTCGGCGTTTCGTTGCTTCACCGAGGAAATGGCCATACTATATTTTGTAACGCTGTACTGCTAAGCAAGTACCCGCTCCGTCGGGTTATCGTTGAACACAAGAAGCTCTATTGAGCTTGCCTTTCCGAGAAGGAGAACCCTCATGATGAAAACCCAAACATTGCCCACCTCGACATCGATGATTCTTGTCGTCGGCCTGCTCGTGCTGGCTGGTGCCTTTTTTGTGGCGCACCCGGCCTTGGCGCAGACGGATCTAGATTGTCCACTGCCTCCCGACTGGACTCCTCCGTCTGTGACTGCGGAACAGGTGGAAAACGGCAGCGCCAGTCTGAGGGACTTCGCGCTGGTTGCGCGAGATTCGTTCCGGGTCGCGACCGAGCGATCAACGGGCGGGGGCCAATTGTACAATTCTGCATGCATCGTCAGGGAGGAAGGGGGTCCTTGGCGTTCGGGTTCCACCTACTTGGTGCAACTGACGGCCGAAGGTAGGGTGCGCATTCACGCGAATGACATGGCGTTGTCGGGCCGACTTCTCAAGCCCCGAATTTATTTCGAAATCCTTTCTTCGCTGGGAGTCCCCGCAACCGTTCTGGCCAATCTGGTTTCTCCCGATTCTAGTACAGTCGCCCAGGCGCAAGCCGCCATCATTGCCACATTATCGCAAGAACCGGATGCTGCGTTTGATGCGACCGGCCCCTCAGCGGTGGGCCCGGGGATATTAGGTGCCGCCGGCTACGCTAGCGTTTACATCAGCGGCGTACGTACGTTTCCGATCATACTGCTCGCCGGATTCGAGTTGGATGCATCGCACTTGGCTCAAGAAACAATCGATTACGGCGACCCGGCCATTACGGCCAAGGAGGTGGTGGATCGCGAAACCCTGAAGGCCTTCGTCGCGGAAGCAGGAAAGTACTTTAGCAGGCTCCAAGGGGCCGGCGTTCAAGGTGCCGTCTTAAAAGCCAAAATTGCCCTCAGGGACCCGAACGGGCCTTGGCGACACGGTAACGTGTACATCGGTGTCGTGGATCGCATTAGCAACATCATCGTGTTTCACGGAGGATTTCCGGATCGATTCGAGCTGCGACCTCCGGGGGTTTCCCGAGACGCCGTGACTGGGGAACTCATTATAAATCAGCTCAACGCCGCAGCGGCTAGCGGCCCGGAAGGCGGCTTCTGGAATTACCACTTCGACAATCCCACAGACGACACCGACAGTGCCGACATTCCCAAAGTGGGCTACGCCCGCGAGTTCTCGGGTGAAGTCCTTAGGCCAGATGGAAGCTACCTCCCATTCAGCTTCATCATTAATTCGGGTTTTTATCGGATCCCCGGTGAAGCCGTTCCCCTTATGGAAATGGAAGTGGAGGCCACGGTCCTCGGCGACGCCGTCGAAGGGTTGACCGTCGAGTTTTCCCGCGCCATCGCCGGCCATCCGCCCAACTACGTCTGGACCGCGGTCACCGACGCCACCGGCCATGCGGCTCTGACCATCTCCAGCGCCCGCCGGGTGAGTGGGTACTATCAGGCCCAAGCCCGCAACGCCGCGGGCGAGGTCGTCGGCCACTGGCACAGCATTCCCCTCAATCAGAACCGACGCCAAGTGTTAGAATTGCCGCTGGACGGCGACGCGCGCATCGTGCAGGTCGAACCGCTGGTCGCCGCCAAGGCCGTGGCCGCAACCAGCGGTCTGGCCCCTAATGCGCCCAACCCCTTTAACAGCGCCACCCAGATTGCCTACCACTTGTCCAGCCCCGGTCCGGTGCAGTTGGTGATTTACAATGTGCTGGGTCAGCCGGTGCGCACGCTAGTGGATCAGTTCCAAGCTGCGGGTTCCTACCAAGTCCAGTGGGATGCCCGCGACCAGCGCGGTGCCTCGCTGTCGTCGGGGGTCTATATCACCCGCCTGAGCTATCCCGGCGGAGAGCAGACGCAGCGGCTGCTCTACCTCAAGTAGCGCCGGAACGGTTCGTGGCCTAAGAAGCCGTCTGGAGACACCGAATACGCCTTGAGCACGAGGCGTCCG
This sequence comes from Candidatus Latescibacterota bacterium, assembly GCA_022825835.1. Classification (GTDB taxonomy): domain Bacteria; phylum Latescibacterota; class UBA2968; order UBA8231; family UBA8231. Next base: position 19,990 of record JAJDVZ010000178.1, on the reverse strand, counting down.
GGGTTTTCAGACGGCTTCTTTTTTTGCGGGGACGTACTATAGGTCCTCGACCGTACCGCCCTGCTGGTACGAGCCCAAGATGCGGACGAATTCGGCGGTTTCCCGAAGTTGCTCCACGGCTTGGGCGCAAGCCGCCTGCCCCAAGTGGCCCTCCAAATCGAGATAGAAGACGTATTCCCAAGGTCGCTCGGGCATGGGCCGCGACTCGATTTTGAGCAGGTTGATGCCGCGCTCGGCAAAGACTGCAAGGCTCCGGCACAGCGCGCCCGGCACGTGCTTTAGTGCAAAGACGAGCGTGGTCTTGGCTGGCTCGGCTGGCGCTGACACAGCGCACCGGTTTACCACCAAGAAGCGGGTAAAATTGTGCGGGGCATCCTCGATGCCGGGGACGAGGATCTCCATCCCGTACGCCTCAGCCGCGCGTGCGCCGGCGATGGCCCCGCGATCGCGTGCGCCGCTAGCGGCCAGCTCTTTGACCGCTCCAGCCGTATCATCTGCCGCTATCGTCTGCGCATCGGCCAACGAGTGAATGAAGCGAGTGCATTGGGCCAAGGCGGGCGGCTGCGACGCGATGTAGCGGATGTCTGCTAACTGCACGCCTCGGTTGACGATGAGATTGTGGACGATGCGCAGCTTGATTTCGCCGACGATGTGGACGTCGCTCTGCAGCAGCAGGTCGTAGTTCTCGTGGATGCTGCCCATTAGCGAGTTTTCGATGGGCACGACTCCGCAAGCACAAGACCCATCTTCCACCGAGGCAAAAAGCGTCTTGAAATTGGGCCGTGGTGCCAGTTGTGTCTCTGGGGAAAAATAGGCTCGCGCCGCCGCCTCGCTGAATGACCCGGCGTGCCCTTGGATGGCCACGGGGCCGCACGTCTCTGTTCGCTTCATATACTCAATTCTTCTTCACAGGCTGGTTTGGACATTTGCTTGGTCGTACTCCTTTTTCCATTTCAAATAGCCAAAGACGATGATAACCAGATACGCGATAAACAACAAAGCGGTCAGGTAAAGCCCCCGGCTGTAGTACAGATAAACCGAGACGCTGTCGATGACAAACCAGTACCCCCAATTCTCCAAAATTTTCTTCGTTACCATATAGGTCGTCACCACCGCATACCAGGTGGTGAAGGCATCGACATAGGGCAATGCCGCCGATGTGTTTTCGCTCAGAAGATACCCGGACGTTACCACAACAGCCCCGGTCGCAGCAATGACCACAACGTGCTTTTTGAGCGGCCACGTAGAAATGGGCAGTGTTGCGGAGTGATCGGTGGGCTGTCGCCATTGGTACCAGCCATAAACCGCCATGGCCAAGTAGTAAATCTGTAGGGCCGATTCTAGGAACAGGTTGACATCGAAGAAGACGTAGATGTAAATCGCAGTGCTGGCAAAAGCCGCACCCCAACACCAGATGTTTTCCCGCGCCGCCAAAATCAAGTAGAGAATGGCCAAGACGACCGCCGGTACCTCCCACCAAGAGGTCAGTTCCAGCGCTTGGAGAATTGCAGGGGTTTCCATTTTAGATGCACCAGCGTTCGCTTGGGCCGTTGTGCCGTTCGGCGAGCATATTGTTTCCTTTGGCGCGGTTGCGCGTATAGTGGATTCTGCCTATCAGTATATCGCCTCAGCTCACATCAACATTGCAATCGACGGGAGCGATTCATGTACCAGATCACCGACGCCCAAAAGCAGCAATTTAAAGAAGAGGGCTATTTTATCCTCGAAAACGCCATTCCCGCCCATCACCTCGATCTCCTGCGCGGCGAGTGCCAAGCCTTCATCGACAAAGCCAACGCCCGGATGGACGCCGAGGGCACGGATTCCTTGGGCCTCAATCACCGCAACAGCCGCTACTTTGTCTCCAATTGCTTCCGCGATCAGCCGCGCCTGCGCGAATTCCTCTTCAGCCCTCTAATGGCCGACATCTGTCAAGCCACCCTAGGCGACGATGCCTACTTGTTCTGGGAGCAATACGTGGTCAAAGGTGCCGAGGCTGGCATGAAGTTCTCTTGGCACCAAGACTCGGGCTACGTCGGCTACCCGGATCACAAGCCGTATCTAACCTGTTGGTGCGCTCTCGACGACATGTCCGAGGCCAATGGCACCGTCCACTTGCTGCCCTTTTCGCGCTCGGGCATTCGCACGTGGGTCAAGCACGTCCGCGAGGAGGGCAGCAACGATTTGATCGGCTATTTCGGCAGCGACCCCGGCGTTTCGGTCGTCGCCCCGGTCGGCAGCATTGCCGTCTTCACCAGCGTCAATTTTCACTCCAGCGGCACCAACACCACCAACCAGATGCGCCGCGTGTACTTGGCCCAGTACTCCTGCGAGCCGCTGACCTCGGCCGACGGGAGCAAACTCTGGGGGAATGCCGAGCCTTTTCTCAAGGCGGGTGAATTGGTCGAGCCGCCGCCCGAGCTTACCAAGTCCGCTCCTTGAGCAGCTCTTGGATGGCGGCACGCGGCACGGGCAGCTCGTCGATATGGCTCTCTAACCAGCGCGAGAAGTCCTCCTCAATCGGATCGGACCAGCGGGTATCAATCTGGCCGGGCGTGTACTTGCCCTCGGCTAGGCGCTGCTTGCCAAAGCGGTCGCGGAGTGAGATCAGCTCGGAGGTCTTGACCACCTGCTCGGCTAGATGAGGCGGTATGAAGACGACGCCGTCGTCGCGGCCGAGGACTACGTCGCCGGGCATGACTGTGGCACCGCCGATGCGCACCGGGCAGTTGACGCCAGTCAGCATGATGGTGGGCGAGGCAAAGGTGGGGTGAAAGCCGCGCACAAAACTGGTGAAATCGGGCAGATCTTGGATGCCGTCGATATCGCGGACGGCCGCGTCGTGGACCACGCCGTTGCCCGAATTGGCGTAGATGGCGGTGGCGAGGTTGTCGCCAATGACCGCGCCTTGGTCGATTTTGCCGAATACGTCGGCCACGTACACGTCCCCGGGCACCAGCATATCAATGGGCCACGAGATCTGGTCGCCAATGCAGCCGGCCCGCTCCCCTTTTTCTTCCATAACCTGACGCATGATGGGTCGCCGTGGCATGTACATAGCCGTCAGGGCGCGACCCACTAGCACTTGGCCGGGGTGCGTGCAAATCCAGCTGTCTTCGTACTGCCAGTTGTAGCCGGGGCCGCGTATGACGCCCCAGGCTTGGGTAATGCTGACGTTGCGCATGCGCTCGAGAATGTCGTCGGGCACTTTGGGGCGGCCGTCGGCAAAGCGCTCGCCCTCCCACTCCGGGGTGTACTCGATTAGCTCTTCTGAGGACATGTTCAAAGGGGCGAATTTTTCCATAGCAGTGATTTCCATTCGTTGAAGTTTAGTGGCCTTTTTTGAAACTGTTCGGGGCTGTTAAGGGCGAGCTTGGCGTTCGCAACGGATGAACTCATAGTCGGCTATTGCTCAAGACGGCACTTCGACTAGGCTCCCCGATTCGGCGGCCTGTTTTAATGCCTGAAGCGCGGCCACGTTCTTGAGGCCGTCTGCGGGGGGGAATTCGGGGGCCTTGCCTTGGAGAATGCAGTTAGAGAAGCGCGCTAACTGCACCTGAAAGCGATCCGGCCCGGAGAAGGTCTCCACGCGCTCGTCGTTGCCGATGGCGATGTACACCGTGGCTTGCTCGTCGAACATGTTGGGCAAGCGGATCGCGCCGTGACTGCCGACGATCTCCAACACGCAACGGAACGGCCCCTCCATGCCAGCCGCGATATAGGCGATGTGATCGCCGGGAAAGCGCAACAGCCCGGCTAAGCTCGCATCCACGCCGTTGCGCAGGTGCTGAAAAGCCTGCGCGGCCACCGGCTCGGCATTGAGCACAAAGCGCACGGCGCTGACGCAGTAGCACCCGGCGTCCAAGAGTGCGCCGCCGCCCAAATTTTTTTGCGCCCGGACGTCGGTGGCCCAATCGCGGATGCTAAAGGTCAGCTCGGCCCGCGCTAGTTTCACTTCGCCGATCTCTCCTTGCTGCACCAGCCTGCGCGCGCACTGCAATTGCGGGTTGAGGCGGTGGGTGAAAGCCTCGACTAAGAGCACTCCGTTGGCTCGGGCTGCGTCGATCATCTGCCGCGCTTGCGCCACGGTCACCGCGAGCGGCTTTTCGCAGAGGATGTGCTTGCCCGCCTCCGCCGCCTTGACCGTCCACTCGCAGTGCATGCTATTGGGCAAAGGGTTGATGATCGCGTCGATTTCGGGATCGTCCAGCACGGCTTGGTACGAGCCATACGCCTTGGCAATGCCGTATTGGGCCGCGCTTGCTTCGGCCTTGGCTTGGTCCCTGCTCGATATGGCCGCGATCTCGGCGTTGCCTATGGCCTGCGCGGCCGGCAGGTGGCGGTTGAGGGCGATTTGGGCGGTGCCCAATACGCCATAGCGCACGATGTCAGGCATAGGGTCTCCTGTGCAATCAGGGAATGACGTCCTGTGCGCGCAACGCGGCGATCTCGTCGTCCGCGTACCCGGCCTCGCGCAGCACAGTCTCGGTGTGTTCCCCGGCTAGGGGGGCGGGTGTCGGTGCCGGGGCTGGCGTCCCGGCTAGCCGCAGGGGCGTGCCGACGTGGCGCATAGCACCCACCTGCGGATGTTGGACTTCGACGAGCAGCTCGTTGACCGCGAGTTGCGGGTCTGCTAGGGCCTCGGCGGTCGAGCGCACCGGTGCGACGAGGATGTCCTTGGCCTCCAGCAGCGGAATCCACTCGGCGTTCGTCTTTTCTGCGAAGATCGGCGCTAGCCGCTCCCGCAGGGCGTCGCGGTTATCTACGGCCGCGGCGAGCGTGGCAAAGCGCGGGTCCCCGACTAGCCCTTCAATCGCTAGTGCCTCCTGCAAATCGCGCAATAGTTGGTCAAAGGGACGGAAAAGCGCGGTGACCATCAAGAAGCCATCGGCCGTCTCAAACACGGCTCCGTCGAGCGGGTTGCCGCGCGGATGCGTCGCGCCTCCCGAGCCATCGTCTTCGCCATCGTCGCCTAAGTTGAGGATTTTGGTCGTCGCCCAAGCCTGCATACTCATCATGCCGTCGAGGAGCGAGGTTTCCACGTATTGCCCGGTGCCGGTGCGCTCGCGGGCTAAGAGCGCAAGGAGAATGCCCTGCGCCAACAACATGCCGCCGTTGAAGTCGGCGACTGTATAGGGCAGACGCTGGGGCGTGCCGTGGGGGCCGACGAAGCGAGCCGCCACGCCGCTCAGCGCTTGGGCCATGGATTCGTGGCCGCCTTTGTTGCGCTCGCTGTACGGGCCTTGCGAGCCGTAGCCCGAGCCAACGGCGTAGATGAGCCGTGGGTATTTCTCCTGCAGCGCAGCGTAATCCAGCCCCAGCTTGTCCATGACGGAACCGGAGCGGAAGTTGTGCACTAGCACGTCTGTGTTTGCTAGCAGGCGGTGGACAACGCTCAACCCGTCGGGCTTTTTGAGATCGACGATTAGGCTTTTCTTGGAGCGATTGAAGCTGGCAAAGGGCAGGCTTTGCTCCTTTACCCAGGGGCCGAAGGCGCGGGCTAGGTCTCCGCCGGGGCGCTCTATCTTGATGACTTCGGCACCGTGATCGGCCAAAACTTGGGTGGCGGCTGGGCCGAAGATTACTTGGGTAAAGTCGAGGACGCGGGTGCCGTCGAGTGCGGTCATGGGTATTGAATTTAGTTTTTAGACTTAAGTTGTCGCTGTCAGTGCAGTGGATATTATATCCGCCCAAGCAGGCAAGCTCAAGTCTAACCGACGTGAGAATACGGCTAGGTCAAAGGCTTGCCGTCCTTGGTAACTAGTATCTACATTGGAAGACATGCACGCCATGACCCAGCCCCTCGCCCAAGCCGTCCTTACTCCCGAAAATCAAGCATTTTTTGAACAGCAGGGCTATCTCCTCGTCGAAGATGCCCTATCGCCCGACGTGCTTGCTGAGCTCAACGCGGCTACCGACGCGCTCTATGCACGCGACGCCGGTCGGCTTGAAAAGGGCGACAAGCTCAACATGCGCAACTGCATCGTCGAGCACCCCGCCTTTCTCCAGCTTCTCGACTGGCCCGCCACGGTCCCGCTGGCGTGGCAGCTTCTCGGCTGGAATATCCAGATGTTGACCTCGCACTTGATCGTCCTGCCTTCGGGTGACGAACCGGCTGAAGACGAGAAAAACAAGCTCGGCTGGCATCGCGATGGCGGCACCTCGCCCCGTGATATGAGCGAGCCGCATCCGAGGATTCTGCTCAAGATCGCCTATGCCCTCAGCGACCAGACCGCCCCGGCCTCGGGGGCTACCTGGATCGTGCCCGGGTCCAACCGTTTGCTCGGACGCCCGGCCACGGACCCCAAGACCGGGTTGCCGTACGGCGCACAGGCGATGAATATCCGCGCTGGCTCGGCCTTCCTGTTTGAGCAGCGCACCTATCACTCCATCGGCCACAACTGGGCGGGCTTTCCGCGCAAGACCGTGTTCTTTGGCTATGGTTATCGCTGGGTCAAACCCATGGACTACATCGCCATGCCCGACGAACTCGTCGCCCGCTGCAATCCGATCCAAAAACAGCTCGTTGGCGTCGTCGAAGATCCCCTGAGCTACTACTTGCCCCAAGACGAAGACGTGCCGCTCAAGGCGCTCGTCGAAACGGAAGCGAGCCAATAATGGATATTACAAGCGCATTGGACGCCTTGGGTCCCCGCGACGCCCTGCTGACCGAGCAGAACAGAAACGACCTCGACGAGAAGGGCTACACGGTGCTCCCGGACATTATCGACGACGAGTGGCTCGCGGCGCTGCGCACCCGCTTTGAGGAACTGTGTGAGAAAGAAGGGGTTCACGCCGGTATTGAAGTCCATCAGGAGCAGGGCACGCGCCGTCTCTCTGACCTCTGCAACAAGGGGCCGGTGTTCGACCGCGTCTATACCCATCCCAAGGTGCTGGCCGCTATCCACCACGTCATCGGTCGCCCTTTCAAGCTCTCCTCGCTCAACGCCCGCGACGCCCTGCCCGGCGAGGGATTACAAGGGCTGCACGCCGACTGGGGAGCAGACTACGACGGCCAGTTTCACGTCTGCAACTCGATCTGGCTGCTGGACGACTTCAGTGAGGAAAACGGCTGCACTCGGCTGGTGCCCGGCTCGCACAAGGGCCAGCACCCGAGCAAAGTCCTAACAGACGCGCAGGCTCCCCACCCCGACGAAGAGCTGCTCATCGCCCCGGCCGGCACGGTCGCCGTCTTCAACAGCCACACGTGGCACGGCGGCACCCTCAACCAGAGCAAGGACCTGCCGCGCCGCGCCATGCACTGTTACTTCACCGCCCGCGAGCACGGCCAGCAACTCAACCAGCGCGAATATCTGCGCTATGAGACTTGGAAGCGCATCTCGCCAGCAGCGCGCTATATCCTCGATGTGGATGTAGAGTAGTTTGCGGCGACCTGCTAAATCGTTCGACTAACCCTGAGGAGGAGGTGAATGAATCTCTCACATCCGGTCGTTGATCTGTGCATAGTGTGCAGCAACTTTGAAGAATCGCTGACGTTCTACCGAGACAAACTGGGATTCGAGGTGGTGCTCGACATCGACATTCCCGAAGGCCTAGCCACGGGCATCGGGCTGGCACCGCAAGGCTTCAGACAGGTGCGCCTGCAGGCGGGCGAGACGCTGATAAAGCTGATGGATATCGCCGCGCCGCCGCCACAGCGAACTTCCCAATTTGCCGCCGGGGTGCGCTGGCTCACCTTCTTCGTCGCCGATGTGCAAGCGGAGTGCGCCGCATTGCAAGCCAAAGGCGTGGAATTCCTGTCCGAGCCTATGGCCGCTCCAGATACGCCGGGCGTCGTCTGTACCCTGGATCCCGATGGGATCCTCATCGAACTCGTCCAGCGATGAAAAGCACTCGGTGATGAGGCTCACCCCGTCAACTCTGTAGCGGCGCACACGGATCGCTAAAAACAAATGGGCATCCTCGACCGCTTCTCCCTCCTCGACCGCAAGGCGCTGGTCACTGGCGGTGGCTCTGGCATTGGGCAGGCCCTCGCCATCGCCCTCGCCGAGGCCGGTGCGGATGTGGCCATTGCCGATATCGACGCCGCTGGTGCCAACGAGAGCTGTGCGCGGATTGAAAATCTCGGTCGCCGGACGCTAGCCATCGCCACGGATGTCACTGCCAAGGACCAAGTCGAAAATATGGTCGATACCGTCCTCGCCACTTGGGGTCAGCTAGACATCGGCGTCAACAGCGCTGGCATTGCCTTGCGCGGTCCCATCGAGGACATCAGCGAGGCCGACTGGGACCGGGTGCTCGACCTCGACCTCAAGGCCGTTTTCCTCTGCTGTCAGGCCGAGGGCCGCGCCATGCTAGAGCAAGGCTCCGGCTCGATCATCAACGTCGTCTCGATCTCGTCCCACGTCGTCAACCGCCCGCAACTGCACGGCCACTACAACGCCGCCAAGGCGGGTGCCTACCAGCTAACCAGAGTGTGCGCCGCAGAGTGGGCCGCACGCGGCGTCCGCGTCAATTCCATCAGCCCCGGCCACACGCTCACCCCCATGACCGCCCACGCCGAAGCCGACATGAAAAATGCTTGGCTCGCCAACACGCCGATGGGCCGCTTGGGCGTCCCGGCCGACTATCAGGGTGCCGTCGTCTTCCTCGCTTCGGACGCCTCAGCTTACGCAATCGGCCACGACTTGGTCGTCGATGGCGGGTACACGCTCTGGTAAGGCTAGTCCTAGCCTTTCTCGCATCCCTAATTTGAGAAACCACGATATAGGCGTAAATTTAACTTGCGCAGGTAATGTTACCTTACTAATATGGACCTATGGCAAATCCAACATCCTCTGGAAGAATAGTGATCGAGATCGATCCAGAACAGAAGCGAGAGCTATATTCAGCTCTCGCACTATCTGGTAGTACTCTCAAGGATTGGTTCATCAGGTCAGCGGCGGAATACTGCGCAGAAAGACGCCAACTCTCTCTCTTCAATTACAATAGTCGTGATGCAGGCGCACAGTATGAAACCTCACCCGATCTGGGGTTAGTTTCTAGTGCCCGTCCTAAACATGGCTCCCATCTTCTCGACCGAGTGCCTCAGCTTAGTCCAAAAAAAACTCTCACTGTAGTATCCATGTTCTCAGGTTGTGGAGGTATGGATCTTGGTTTCACCGGCGGCTTTGAGTTCATGGGGCGAAGCTACCCACAACTTCCATTTTCGATAATCTGGTCCAACGACAACAACAAAGCCGCCTGTAAGACCTACACACACAACTTGGGTCACGACATCTCGTGTGGCGATGTATGGGATTTTATTGATGAACTGCCGGATGAAGCAGATGTGCTGATTGGCGGCTTCCCCTGCCAAGATATTTCCATTAACGGTAAAAGGGCTGGCATTAATGGCCCTCGGACGGGTCTTTATCGGGCAATGGTGGAGGGAGTAAAGCGAACTAGGCCAAAGGTTTTCGTCGCGGAGAACGTCAAGGGCCTCCTCATAGGGGACAATCGAGAAGCGCTAGCCCAAGTACTCTCTGACTTCGGCAGTCTGGGCTACGCAGTCGGTTACAAATTGTACCGGGTGGCTGACTATGGCGTACCTCAGATGCGCGAAAGAGTCATCATCGTCGGTACCTCTAGCGAGGTGAACCCTTTCACGCCGCCAGAACCCGAACGGAATTCCTCCGAGTGGATAACCGCCGAGGAAGCAATTGGTGATCTGGAAACCGTCCAAGAGAATCGCGACTTGAACCACATATGGAGCCGGGCAAAACCTAGCCCAGAGCAGGGAAACCGTAGGCTTACCGCCGATAGACCGGGTCACACGATTCGCGCTGAGTGTCACGGGAATATTCAGTTCCATTATTCTCTGCCGAGACGTATTTCCATGAGAGAGGCTGCGCGGATACAATCGTTCCCCGATAGCTTTGTCTTCCAGTCAGGTCTCAGGGAAACCGAGCGACAGGTGGGCAATGCGGTGCCTCCTGTATTCGCGTGGCATGTCGCATGTAGTGTGCTTAGGTGCTTCCAGCGGAGCTCTAGCAAGCATGTTGCCTAAACAGATCAGGCCCCGAATAATTCTTCCGATGGAATCCAACCTCGGGCATACCCATCGGCTAGCTCTAGCCATTTGCAAATTCTCTGCTCAGGCGCAACGACAAATCCCCAGTATTCCTTGAACAAAGCCGGTTCGAGACGAACCGCCGCAATCCGCATCTCGCTTTCGATGTCTTTTAGGGCACGCAGCAAGTAATTGCCGCCTCGCTCGGAGTCACTCCGAAGAGCGACGCTACCTGCCGAAAACAGGTCTCTTGCCTGTGAGCACAGCACACCGTGGTAGGTCAGCAAATAGAGTGCTGCATCATCATACTTTTTCTTGGAACGTGCCGGTTTAACGATCTGTGGACACAGCAGCGCTGCCTCAGCCCTTAGCTGTCTCTTCTCGTCTTGAGCCAGATCCATGTATAGACGGACTTGGATGGGCAAGGAGTGTGCTGAATCAGGTCGATCTTCTAGCCACCATAGTCGCTCGCCAGGACGCAGCCGACTTCGCGCATACTTGCGAATTTGAATCATCCGGTCTTCGGTCGAAAGCGCACGGAACTCGGCATACGAGATCCCCATTGTAGCGAACAGAGGTCGGTCACTACCTATTTCGATCTCGAAACGCGGTACGTGAGATGTGCGGACATGGATGACGCAATCCTCGTACTTCTCCCACTTCACCTCTGGTTGGCCACCGAGCTTTCCGTACACTACATAAATGTTTGTCACCGAGGAATCACGAGTACTTTCAAAGACACTGTTGGCGACGCTTCGCCAGCTATCGCCTTTTGTGAACTTCACTTCTATGCCGTACGTGCCGAGTATTATATCCGGGAATTGGTGAGGATGGGGAGAGAAATCTACTGACACGGCCTCTAGTTGGGGCATCGATGCAAGTTCAAGCCTTACTCTCTCCTCGAAGTCGCTTGCTCCCTCATAAGTCGCACCTTGTTGCGCCTCGGATGTTAGGCGCTGACATAGCTCTGATAGCATTTCCTCAAATACGAGTGCATCCATGATCAACCCACTGATTGTAGCCCAAGCACCTAGTCGTAGTACTCTTGACCCAAGTGGGTAATTAGATCCTCGCCCTGCAAGAAGCGCAGCGTGTTCTTGAGCTTCATGAGCTGGATGAAGAGGTCGTGCTCGGGGTAGAGGTCGGGCGCGGTCATCGGGCTTTTGAAGTAAAACGACAGCCACTCTTGAATCCCCCCCATCTGCGCCCGCTGCGCCAAGTCGGCGAACAACACCAAGTCCAAGACCAGCGGCGCGGCGAGAATCGAATCGCGGCAGAGGAAATCGACCTTGATCTGCATGGGCATGCCCATCCAGCCGAAGATGTCGATGTTGTCCCAACCTTCCTTCTCGTCGCCGCGCGGAGGATAGTAGTTGATCCGCACTTTGTGGTAAATATCGCCGTAGAGTTCGGGATAGAGGTTGGGCTGCAAGATGAACTCCAGCACGTCGAGCTTGCTGACTTCCTTGGTCTTGAACGAGTCGGGGTCGTCGAGCACTTCGCCGTCGCGATTGCCCAAGATGTTGGTCGAAAACCAGCCCTGCACGCCGAGCATCCGTGCCTTGAGACCCGGGGCTAGCAGGGTCTTCATCAGGGTCTGGCCGGTCTTGAAGTCCTTGCCGCCGATGGGCACGCCCTTTTGCCGGGCCAGTTCGACCATGGCCGGGACATCCACGGTCAAGTTCGGTGCGCCGTTTAGAAAGGGCACGCCTTCCTGCAGCGCGGCGTACGCGTAGATCATGCTCGGGGGAATGGCCGGGTGATTCTCCTGGATGGCTTTTTCGAGGCTCTCGATCTCGTTGTGTACTTCGTGGTGTTCCATGAAAATTTCCGTACTACCGCACCAGATCATCACCAGTCGCTCGACGCCGTTGTCGGCCTTGAAGCGCTGGATGTCTTCGCGCACTTCCAGCACGGCATCCCACTTGCTCTTGGCGCTTTTGACGTTGGAGCCTTCGAGGCGGCGCACGTAGTTGCGGTCGAACACCGCGGGCATCGGCTTGACGGCCTTGAGTGGGTCCGCGATCTGGTCGAGCAGCCTCTGGTCCAAGACGCCAGCGTGGATGGCCGAGTCATAGGCGTCCTCTGGGAAGACGTCCCAGCCGCCGAAGACGAGGCTGTCGATGTCGGCCAAAGGCACAAAGTCCTTGATGAGCGGCGAGCGTCCCTCGGTGCGCTTGCCCAAGCGGATGGTGCCCATCTGGGTCAGCGAGCCGATGGGCTGGCCAATGCCGGCTTTGATGGCTTCGACGCCGGCGATAACCGTGGTGGCCACAGCGCCCATGCCGGGAATTAGGACGCCGAGTTTGCCCGTGGCCGGGGCGATGGATTTGGGTTGGTTCACAGGAGTCTCCTTTTGCTATAAGAGTTATTTCATTCGCCGCAGCATAAAATAGAGGGTTCTACTTATTGGACAAATTAATTATTACTATGTAATTAATAGAAAAAATTTATGAATCGTGCCCAGTTAGACGGGACGTGAGCGGAAGTTGTAGAGAAATGGGAATCAGGCGGCGAGGCGTTCTGGGTCGGTGTCGCGCAGTTCGGCGAGGCGATCCAACAAGGGGGCTAGCTGCTTGTAGCTAGCCAGCTCGGCTCTGAGCTGCGCTGCGCCGCGCAAACCGCGAAAGTACCCGGCGTAGTGGCGTCTCATGCCGACCAGTGCCCCTCGCGGGCCGTCGTGCTCAACGGCCAGTTGCAGGTGCTTGAGGCACAGTTCGATGCGCTCCTGCCAGCTTGGTTCGGGCAAGAGCGCACTCGTCTTTAGATAGTGCTGGGACTCGCGGAAAATCCACGGGTGGCGGATGGCGCCGCGGCCGATCATCACCCCGTCGCACCCCGTGCTGTCGAAGGCATCCTTGACCGTTTGCGGCGAGGTCACGTCGCCGTTGAGAATGATCGGTATGGAGACCGCCGCCTTGACCTTGGGGATCCACTCGTAGTCCACCGCGCCCTTGTGGCCTTGCGCGCGGGTGCGGCAGTGAATGGCCAACGCCTGCACGCCCAAGTCCTCGAGCATTTGGGCTACCTCGACGATGCGGATGCTCTGCTGGTCCCAGCCGAGGCGCGTCTTCACGGTCACCGGCAGGTGCGTCGCGCCGATGACGCGCGAGACGACCTCCTTCATCTGCGGCAAGTCGCGCAACAGCCCGGCCCCGGCCCCGCGCAGCGCCACATTGCTCACCCAGCAGCCGCAGTTGATATCGATGAAGTCTGGATGCTGCGCGCTGGCGATCTCGGCGGCTTTCTCCATAGACAGCGAGGCCGCGCCGTAGAGCTGGATCGCCAAGGGCCGCTCGGCTTCTGCAAAGCGCAGCTTGCGAAAAGCGCGGCGCGGCCCGTTGGGATCCTCGCGCAACAGGCCCTCGGCATTGACGAATTCGGTATAGACGATGTCGGCTCCCAGTTCCCGGCAAATCAGGCGGAACGGTAGCTCGGAGACATCCTCCATAGGCGCGAGCAGGATGCCGGGATCAGCGGTTATAGGGCCGATGCGGAACATTGTTTAGCGATCCGAAATCATTGGTGAAGTAATCCGCAGATGGACGCAGATGGTCGCAGATGGACGCAGAATAGTATCAGGATTGCTATTTCAGCGTCGAATAAGGCAATGCCTTCATCACGCGCACTTCCCGTCGGCGGATTAGCGGTCGGATCTGATCGACGATTTTGGCCCATTCCGGGCTGCCGTAATAGGCTTCAATCGCCTTGTCGCGGGCCCTGGCGTTGGGGAAGGCGCGAATCCAGATGAACTCGTCGTCGCGGTCGGGATTTTCCCACGCGGCGACAAACGTCACGCCGTACTTGGACATAAAGCGGCGCGCTTTGGCAAAGCCGACGCGGAATTTCTTCTTGTTGTCGGCTCCCTTGTGGAAGCGGTAGATGCGCAATTCGTAGATCATGCAAGTCCTCCTTGGTAAATGGCGGTTTCGGCGACGACCAGGTCCACGGGCACATCGTGCGGCTCGCCGGGAATGCAGTCTAGGACTAGCGCGTCGTAGCACAGCCCTATTTTGACTGTTTGCACTTCCGCTAGAAAGCGGTCGTAGTAGCCGCCGCCCCAACCGATGCGATGTCCGCGCCGGTCAAAGGCAAGGCCCGGTACTACGACCAAGTCGATCCGCGCTGCTGCGGGCAGCCAAGTGGCCGCGGCCGGATCGGGTTGCGCCAGCCCCCACGGGCCGACGACGAGCTGGTCGAGGCCGTCGATCAGCGCGTGGGCCAGCGTCTTCGTGCCCGGCATTACCACCGGCACGGCCACGCGCTTGCCGTGCGCTAGGCAAGTGCAAATCAACGCGCGAGTATCGACCTCGTTTTCCTTGCTAGAGACATAGGTGTGGACGAGTTTGGCTCGGCGGTACGCTTCCAAGCCCAAGACCTGCTCTAATATGGCCTGCCCGCCGACTTCTGCTTGGCCGCAGTCCAAACCCATGCGCGTAGCTAGGACGCGCTTTCTGAGCCGTTCCTTGCGGGTGCGCGTCGCCTCCTTGTTCATACATTACATAGTACTGGCACCTAGAAAGGGCGTCAAGCGCGTGTGGCACCTAGGATTGCTTGACGAATATGAGCCTTTCCCCTAGATTGACCAAGATACGCGCTGCCTTGTTTTCTCAAGGCGAAACGCGCCCAAATCTATCGACAGTGGCCGTGGATGGCCGCCACAGAAACCCACCAAATCATCCTTACTACACTATGAGTGCTCAGGCTCTGCCGCTGGAAATTTCTCCCCGCGAATACCACCCAGTAAAACCCCTCCATCCCGAAGAGGACTTCCGCATCCAGCAGCGCCTCAAGGACGAGGGGGACCTGCCGCAACACATCGCCATTATCATGGACGGCGACAGGCGCTGGGCCGTCGAGCGCAATCTACCCAAGACCGAAGGACATCGCTTTGGCCGCGAGTCGGTGCGCGACATCGTCCGCGCCTGCGGTCAACTGCAAATCGAGGCACTGACTCTGTACACCTTCTCAACGGAGAACTGGTCTCGGCCTGAAGCAGAAGTCGCAGAACTCATGCAGTGGCTGCACGAGTCGCTGCGCGACGAAGTGTCGGAACTGCACGAAAACAACGTATCGCTCAACGCCATCGGCCGCACCGACGCATTGTCGCCGACCATCCAATTAGCCCTAGGGCACGCCCTCGCGCAAACCAAAGACAACACCGGCCTCAAGCTCAACTTGGCGCTCAACTACGGAGGCCGCAGCGAACTGGTCGATGCCTTCCGCACGCTGGCCGCTGAAGTAGCGGCAGGTCGGCTCGCCCCAGAAGACATCAACGAGGAACAAATCAGCAGCGCCCTCTATACAGCCGACTTGCCCGATCCGGATTTGTTGATCCGCACCAGCGGCGAAATGCGGCTGAGCAACTTCCTTCCTTGGCAAATGGTCTATACGGAGATTTGCTTTGTCGGCGATGTGCATTGGCCGGATTTTCGCCGCCAGCATCTGTACGAAGCCATTGCCGCCTATCAACAGCGACAGAGGCGCTTTGGCGGCTGACACCACGGCAGAATCCTCCGGCCTGCGCCAGCGCGTCCTTGCGGCTGTCGTATTCGTACCGGTGATCCTCCTGCTGGTCGAAGGGGCTAGCTTGGGGATCTTCTTATTGGTGTTGGCGGTGGCCGTGCGCTGCTCGTGGGAATATCACCATATCCTAGCGGAAGCTGGCTACCGACCCATTCGCCTGCCGGGCAGCTTGTTGGTCTTGGGGCTGTGTACCTACTTCTGGCGCCAGGGCATAGACGACGACCTCGTTGCGTTGCTGATGGCGGCCATCTTGCTGGTCGTGGTGTGGACCTTGTTCGAGGGCACGGAGCGCTATGCAGCCAACGCCTTTCTGACGTTGGGCGGCGTGCTCTTCTTCGGCGTCTTAGGCAGTGCGCCGCTGCTGCTTTTTCAGGCGGCTGGTAGGGGCGAGGAGGCTCACCACTTGGTGGCCGTGCTCTTTCTCTGCATCTGGCTCACGGATTCTGGGGCGTACTTCAGCGGTCGGTTTTGGGGCCGGGCCAAGCTGGCACCGGCGATCAGCCCGAATAAGACGCGGGTCGGGTGCATCGGCGGCATAGTTGGCAGCGCCTTGCCCCTGCCCTTGGGCTTTTTGCTGCCCTCCTTTTCCCCTGCGTCGCTGCTGGGGCTTTTGCTCGTCGCGGGGATTGGTGCGCAGGTGGGCGACTTGGTGGAATCGGCCTTTAAGCGCGACATGGGCATCAAGGACGCGCCGATGTTAATTCCGGGCCACGGCGGCCTACTCGACCGCTTTGACTCCTACTTTTTGGCCTTTCCGCTGGCGTATCTCTACGTGGATGTGCTGGCCGTTTTTTCCTGAGATGGATTAAAATATGCTCGATACCCTCACTACGATTGCCTCGTTTCTCATCACCTTAGGCGTCTTGGTCTTCGTCCACGAGCTGGGCCACTTTCTGGTCGCCAAATGGGCGGGCATCCGCGTCGAGCGCTTCTCCTTGGGCTACCCGCCCAAAATGATCGGCTTTACCCACGGCGAAACCGAGTACTGCATCTCTTGGATCCCCTTTGGCGGCTACGTCAAGGTAGCTGGCATGGCCGATGTGGGCACCGAGGAAACCACCGGCGCGCACTGGGAATTTCCCTCTAGGTCGGTGGGGATCCGCATGGCGGTCATCGCCGCTGGCCCAGCCATGAACTTCCTCTTCGCCTTTGTAGCCCTGATCTTCCTCTTCAGCGTTTATGGGATCGACTCCTTCGATAGCACGCGCGTCAATCCCCAAGAGAATTCCCTCGCCGCCGAGGTCGGTCTGGTGCGCGGCGATCGCGTGCGCACCGTCGGCGGCACGCCCGTCGGCAATGCCTACGAACTGGCCAACGCCTTGGACGAGATTGCAACCAGCGGGGCTAGGCTCGAAGTCGAACGCGACGGCATCCTCATGGACTTCAGCCTGCCGCCGGCCGGCGACGAGGGCTACGGCGTGCAACTCATGCGCCCCACCACGGTGGGGTACGTTGAGCCTGGGATGCCAGCCGACAGCCTCGGCCTGCAAGCGGGCGACATCATCCGCGCCGTCGGCCAAGCTCCGGTCGTGAGTTGGGCCGAGATGAGCGAGGAAATCCGCCGCTATCCGGGCGAGACGGTTCCGTTGGTTTGGGAACGCGACGACCAGCGCATGGAGCAGCTCATTACCCCGGCGGCCCACTCCGAGGGCGACGCGTTCGTGGGTCGCATTGGCATCGGTCCGCAAGAGACGCGCCACACGGTTGGGTTGGGTCAAGCGGTGGTGTTGGGGGGGCTGGGCGTGTACAACTCCTCTTGGCTGATCCTCGACTTTTTGGGCGAGCTTTTCCAAGGCGACCGCTCGACCGATGAATTGGGCGGCCCGTTGCGCATTGCCCAGCTAGCCGGACAGACCGCCGAGCAGGGCTTGGATTCCTTCGTCCGCTTTCTCGCCATACTCAGCGTCAACTTGGCGATTATCAACCTCCTGCCCATCCCCGTGCTCGACGGCGGCCACCTGACCTTTCTCACGCTAGAGGCCATCATGCGCCGACCGCTCTCGCTGCGCCAGCGCGAGATCTTTCAGCAGATCGGCTTGGCCATCATGCTGTTCATCATGGTGTTTGTCACGTTCAACGACCTCAATCAGATGGTCTTCCGCCGCATTGCGGAGATGTTCTAGTGGCCCGGCATGTCGCTGACCGAACAAATTCGCCACAAGGCCCGCGCTTTGGGATTTACCTCGGTTGGTTTTGCCCCGGCCGACCCGCTAAAAGGGGCCGAATTTTACGCCCGCTGGGTGGCCTTGGGTTACGCCGGCCAGATGGACTACCTCAAACGCCACCTCGACAAGCGCGCGGACCCGCGCCAGCTGGTCCCCGGTGCCCAGACCGCCATTTGCCTCGGCATGGATTACTACCAATCCACGCCAGCAGCACCCGATCCCCTGCGCGGCCAGATCGCTTGTTACGCCCGCGGCGATGACTACCACGACATTGTCAAAAAGCGCTTGGCAACACTGTGGGAATTCGTGTTGGCCGAGGCCGGGGAGCAGATAAAAGGCCGCTATTTTGTCGATACGGCTCCAGTTTTAGAACGCGAACTCGCCCAGCGGGCGGGCTTGGGCTGGTGGGGTAAGAACACCTGTCTGATCGACAAGCGTCGCGGCTCCTACTTCTTCTTGGCCGAAATTATCACCGACCTCGAACTCGACTACGACGAACCCGTTCCAGACCATTGCGGCACCTGTACGCGCTGCTTGGACGCTTGCCCTACCGACGCCTTCCCCGAGCCGTACGTACTCGACGCTCAGCGCTGCATTTCCTATCTCAACATCGAACTCAAGGGGTCGATTCCCCGCGACCTGCGCCAAGGCATGGGCCAGTGGATTTTTGGCTGCGACATCTGTCAGGAGGTGTGCCCGTGGAACCGCAAGGCCGAGCCAGCTCTAGAGCCGGCGTACAAAAGCCGCGCCGGCCTCGACAGCCCGGCGCTCCTCGACCTGATCCAGCTCGACCGCGCAGCCTTCAACGCACTCTTTCGCCGCAATCCGGTCAAGCGCCCCAAGCGCCGTGGCTTTTTGCGCAATGTGGCCGTAGCCTTGGGCAATTCGGGGATACAGGCCGCGGTGCCGGCCCTGATCCGCGCACTCGACGACGAAGAGCCGCTCGTGCGCGGCCACGTAGCTTGGGCACTGGGGCAACTCGGCGGCGATGAGGCAAAAGCGGCGCTCAAGCGGCGCTTGGGAATAGAAGACGATGCGGAAGTGCGAGGGGAGCTAGAAGACGCGCTGGCTGTGCTGTAACCCCTCACTCGGCGAACAATGCGCGGGCGAATGCCGCCGCGTCAAACGGCTGTAAGTCGTCCACCCCCTCGCCCACCCCAATCAGCTTCACCGGTAGGTCCATCTGACGCCGCAGCGCGACGACGATCCCGCCCTTAGCGGTCCCGTCCAGCTTGGTCAGCACGAGCCCGGTCAATTCGGTGGCTTGGTTGAATGCGGTCGCCTGCGACAGGGCATTCTGGCCGCTGGTCCCGTCGAGGACCAGCAGGGTTTCGTGTGGGGCTGTTGGGTCTTGCTTGGCCAGCGAGCGGCGGATCTTCTTGAGTTCCTCCATCAGGTTGACCTTGTTGTGCAAGCGGCCGGCCGTATCGACCAGCAGCACATCAGCCCCGCGCGACTTGGCCGCGGCGAGCGCGTCAAAGGCCACGGCCGCCGGATCCGCTCCTTGCTGCGTCCGTATCAGGTCGGCTCCGGCGCGCTCGGCCCAGATGGCGAGTTGGGGGATGGCTGCGGCCCGGAACGTGTCGCCGGCCGCGAGTACCACCTTCTTGCCGGCATCGGCGTATTGCTTGGCCAACTTGCCGACCGTCGTCGTCTTGCCAGTGCCGTTGACGCCGACGATCAGCACGACAAACGGCTTGCCCGGCAGCTCGCCCGCCAAGGGCAAGGCCGCGCCATTGCCGAGGGTCATCATCGCGGCTACTTGCTCCTCCAGCACCTGCATTGCCCCACTTGGCCCGTCCGCCATTTGCCCGCGCCGGAGCCGTGTGCGCAGCTCATCGACGAGTTCGGTGGCGGTCTCCAGCCCCATATCAGCGCCGATCAGCGCGGCCTCAATATCGTCGATGGCGTCGTCGTCCAAGCGAGAGTTGCCAGTGATCACAGCGGTCATCGCCTGCCGCGTCTGCGCCAATCCCTGCTTTACTTTGTCGAAAAATTTGCCCAGCATGAACGGTTGTCTTTCGGTTGTGCCGCCCATGCGTCGCCAGTTTTAGCGACGGGCAGCGTGGTTGCGCCCTTAGAAGCTGTCTGATTAGAGGATTCCACAATATGTAGTATAGCGAGCAAATCTTAAGAATAATATATTGACCTAAGTACACGACAGTAATCTAAGTTGTGGTACGGCCCTGCTTTAGGTTTTATTTGTAATCGCTCAAGATTGCATCTAAATCCTAAATACAGGAGCCGCACCATGCTTATTCATATGCTAAAGAAAGCCCTCATGCAA
>JAJDVZ010000025.1:0-11405 GCA_022825835.1 Candidatus Latescibacterota bacterium | reverse complement strand
GAGCATGGCCGACGGCAGGGTCAACACCGGTTTTGACATAATTTCGTACACATTGACGCGCTCGGGTGCGCGGTTTTGGGCGATCACCTCGCGCGCGATGTCCGCGACCACGAGCAAGCCGAACTCGTCGTCGTCGTCGCGTCGGTCAACGGCGAGCGAACTAACCTCGTACTGCTTCATGAGTGCCATGGCCTCGGCCACGGTCGCAAGCCTGTCGATAGTATAGAGTTTGGAGCCCATGACGTCTCCGACTCGGATGGTGCGTTTCTCGCTCATATTTCGTCGTCCACTTCTTCTAGGATGGTGGGAAGTTGGGTGGTGAGACCGACGGCGTCCTCAATCGGGATCTGAAAGGCAATGCCAGCGCCGGGCTCTTGCTCGAAGCGCCCAGCATCGCGGATGCGCTCCAAAATGTCGCGCGCCCGCGTCTCGACCACCAGGAACAGGACGACATCGCGTTGGGCCGCCAAGTCGAGACCGAAAAAGGTCTTCTGTGGCTTCAGCCCTTCGCCGCGCACGCCAGTAATAATTGTCGCGCCGGTCGCCCCGCCAGCGCGCGCAGCATCGACCACAGTATCGGTCTTGTCGTTGCTGACCAAGGCGACGATCAGTTTCAGTTTCATGGTTCAAGTCTCCTCGGAATTGTTGGCGTTCCGCCGGCGACTCATCCAAGACACCACCATAGCATAGCCCAGAACGGACATGATGGGAAAGACGCTGGCGAACGCGATGAGGCCAAATCCGTCGATCAGCGGGCTGCGCCCGGGAACCGTGGCGGCAAGCCCCAAGCCCAGCGCGGCAACCACTGGCACTGTGACGGTCGATGTGGTGACGCCGCCGCTGTCGTAGGCGAGCGGCACAATGGTCCGGCTCGACCGGAAGGTCTGGGCGATCACCACGACATATGCGGCAATGATGTACCACGGCAGGGGCGTACCCGTGACAATGCGAAAGCAGCCCAGCGCCACCCCCGCAGCCACCCCGAACGCCACGGCTATTCTGAGGCCCCAAGCGTCGATCGCGCCGCCCGAGATCTCCTCGGCCTTGATCGCGACCGCGATGAGCGATGGCTCGGCCACTGTCGTCGCAAAGCCGATCGCTGCGGCAAAAACGTAAACCAGCAGGTAGTCGGACCAATCGACGCCGTCGGCCAGACTCGCCTCCCCAATGGTCTCGGGCGCGGTGAGCTGGCGCGCCATGGTCTCGCCGATGGGGAAGAGCGCCTCCTCCAAGCCAATGAGGAAGAGCGTGAGTCCCAACAGGACGAGGACAAACCCGGTCGCGATCCGGCGCAGGTTCGGCAGGTTGCGGCGCAGCACGGCAACTTGGAACAGAACGAGGATGCCGACAATGGGTGCCACATCGAGCGCGGTGGAAAACGCGGTGGCGGCAAAAGTGCGCAGGAACTCCATCTCAGTTCACCATGCCATAGGCCAGTACGAAGATCATGGGCGTCAGGCTGGCAAACGCGATGAGCCCGAAGCCATCGACCATTGGGTTGCGCCCCCGGATTGACGTGGCGAGCCCAACGCCCAACGCGGTGACCAGCGGCACCGTGATCGTGCTAGTGGTGACGCCGCCGGAATCGTAGGCCACGCCAATGATCTCTGCGGGCGCAAACGCGGTCATTATAGTCACCAGCACGTAGCCCCCGATGATCAGCCGGTGGATCGGCCAGCCCTTGAGGATGCGCAGCACGCCGAGCACGATCGCTATGCCGACCGAGACCGCCACCACCATGCGCAACTCAAAGGCGTACGCAGCGCGCACCTCATCGTCGTCGGCAATGGCACCAGCTTCCGCGGCGACCTCGGCCGCCTCCGCAGCAACGGCGATCAGGGCCGGTTCCGCGACCGTGGTGCCAAACCCCAAGCAAAAGGCAAAGGCCAACAACGCGGTCGCGCTCCCCTTGCGCGCAAAAGCCTGTGCAATGGCCTCGCCGAGAGGAAAGAGACCGCTTTCGAGTCCTTGGATGAAGAGCGTCAGGCCGGCGACCACGCAGACTAAGCCAACGGCGACGCGCCCTAAGTTCGGAAAGGGCTGCTGCAACACCACGAGTTGGAAGAACGCGATGACGATGATGATGGGAGCCAAATCGCGCAGCGCATCGACAATCCGCCGCAATATCGCAAGGCACACATTCCAAAGTCTCATAGTTTTATTGAAATTCAGGAAAGTTGCTTAACACGTAGCCCCTCATGCGGGCCGCCTGCTAGGTACACACACGATGCGTAAGAATCCAAATCACAGAAAAACAGGGTAACGCTATTTAGATTAAAGTCAATAAGAATCCATTCGCCGCAATTCGCGGTAGGGGGCGGTTTGCAAACCGCCCCCTACGCCTCCGCCTTCTTTGGATCCCGCACGAACGCAATCGACACGCCCAAGGCGACAACAGTCAGGCCAAACACACAAAGAAATGGGATCGCCGGGCTCCAAGCATAGAGCACTCCGCCAAAAAGAGCGGCTACCATCAGCGGCAGCGTAGTCAAAAACCCAGTTCCAGGGCCGCCCGTCCCGCCGGAGGAACTGCCGACCGACACAGACCCGCGACCGATGGCGGCCATCACGCGACCGCGAATGGCGCTGGGCACGATGTCGGCCAGTAGAGCACCCATCGCCGGGCCGAAAAAGGCAGCGGCCACGCCGATGGCGCATCGAATCGCCAGCACGAATCCGAAGGAGCCAGCCAGCAGATACAGCGGCGTCGCTGCGGTGACCAGCAGCGCGGCGACGATAAACCGCGTGCGTCCAAAGCGGTCCGTGAGAAATCCCGCCGGAACCGTCGTCAGGTTCCGCAGGCCGAACTCCACCAGCAGAATCAGCCCCCACTGCGAAGCCGTCAGCCCGATGTGGGTCTTGGCGTACACCACCCAGAAGGGGCTGGCCAAGCCGTTGGCGATAAAACACAGGATGAGCACCACCGACACGGCCCGCAGCGAGCGCGGGAACCCGCGCAGCAGCGCCGGGATGCCGGAGTAGGAACGGCGCAGCGTCTGTCCGAGGTTGGCGGCGCTGATCGCTTCTGCTGGCGGCTTGCGGGTCTCGCGGATGAAGATCAAGTTGATCGTCGCACCTGCGGCGTAGGCCGCGCCCATCACCCAATAGAGGATCCGCATCCCCTCCTCGACGCCCCAAGCGTCGATCGCCACGCCAGCCACAAACGGCGCAAACAACGCCAATCCCCCAGTCAGGGCGGTCATCGTCGCCATTCCGCGGCCCCGGTTCCCAGCGGGCAGGGAGTCGGCGACAAGTGCCGATGAGGCCGGGAAGTGGAACACGGCAAATCCCCGAATCAACATCGCCGCAGCCACCCACTCCCAACTCGGGGCTACGGCGTTTACCAGCACGGCTGCCGCGGAGAAATAGCCAGCCGCGGCGATCAGCCAAGCCCGGTTCGTATGGTCGGCGAGATAGCCGGCGATTGGAAACGCGAGCAGCCCGCCGAGCGGCCCCAAGGCATAGACGATCCCGACCTGCTCTGGCTCGCCACCGAGGGCCAAGACGTAGAGGGGAACGTACGGAAACACCATGGCCCGCGAAAACATGCCCAAGCTCCCCGACGCGGTAAGCACGAGGATGTTGCCACGGAGGAACCCAAAAGCCCCGGCCAGCGACCACACTATCACCTCCTTATCTGCTGTCTCTTCTCTACTTCCACATCCGACCGGCACTACGGGTAGATCAGCACTTAGTACTTCCCTGAAGCTGTGGACGAAAACCAAGCGCCGATGTAGATAACTGGAGCGTCAATTCAATTGTCGCGGGCCCTTTTTTAACCATACACAACATTGCGCCAATATAATCCCCGATCTGGAGAGCAGCAACGAAACAGGCCCGCCTAGCTCGTGTCTGGGCAGATTGATCCTCTGGATGCCTCTGTCTATATTGACTCCGCACAGCCTCCTGACCAAGGGCATCACCGTGGGCACTGCGCTCTTCGTCTTCTGTCTGCTCCTCTTCTCCGCGGCCCGGGAAGCGCTCGGGCGTACCACCATCGAAGTACCCATCTTCGAGGGCGGCTGCGGCCTGACCTTTTTCTTTGAGGCCGCCCGCGGCTACGAAGAGGCCCGCCCCGACGTCCTGGTCGATCTGTACGGAGATCCGCGCATTGCCGACAAGATCAGGGTGCGGGTCCTGGAGGGCACGTACCCCGAAGTAACCAACGCCGGGCTCAACTACTGGGCCCTCATCCGCAACGGCCAGGTCCAGCCCCTCGACGAGTACCTCGACGGCCCCAACTGGGAGGGCGACAAGACCTGGCGGCAATCCTTCCTACCCGGCAGCCTCGACCGCTTCCAGTACCAGGGCAGGACCTACGGCATCCCCTTCCTCTACGTGGTCTTCGCCGTGTGGTACAACAAGAACATGTTCGCCGAGCACGGCTGGGAACCGGCCCGCACCTGGGACGAATTCTTCGCCCTCTGCGAACAGATCAAGGCCGCTGGCATCCCGCCACTGGCCTTCCAGGGACGCTATCCGGGCTATGCCGGAGCCGTAATCGACAATTCCTACTACCACTTGGCCGGCCGGGAGCGCTACTACCAGCAAAAGGACCTGATCCCCGGCAGCTTTGCCAACCCCGAATTCGAACAGGCCCTAGCCTTCATCCAGCGCACGGCCCAGAACTATTTCCAGCTCGGCGCTCTGGGGATGAGCCATACCGAGGCCCAGTTGGAGTTTTTCACCGGGCAGACGGCCATGATTTTTTGCGGCTCCTGGCTCAAGAGCGAAATGCAGGGCAAGATACCTCCCGATTTTCGCCTCGGTGCCTTCAACCTGCCCATAGTCGATGCCGGCAAGGCCGATCCCAATGCCATCTTCACCGGCACCGGATACTACTTTGTCATGAAAAACAGCCGCCATCCCGAAATCGGCGCGGATTTTCTCCGCTTTATGACCTCGCGCGAAATGGCCGGCACCTTCGCCCAGATGCGCGATATTACAGTCAGTGGCGGTCGAAGGCGTGATGGAGGGCCGGGTGAGCGAAGATATGCACGACCTGATCGACCTGACGCGCCGGGCCACCACTACGTACGGAACCGCCCCCGGCGAGGGTTTCCCGGAGATGAACCAGCCGATCAACGACGTCCGCTTCAAGGTAATGAACGGCGAAATGCCCCCTGCCGAAGGGGCTCGGACCCTCGAAGCTGCGGCCCTAGCAGTGCGCACCCGGGCCGAAAACCCCGACCGCACCACTGTGCGCCACGTATGGAAACCCACGCTTTTGCTCGGTCTGCTGGGCCTGGGTGCCCTGTACTGGCTTTATACCATCTTGGCCAAACTCCGCGCCAGCAGAATCGCCTCCACCGCGAGCCGCGTGCGCCTGCGCTGGGGCGGGGTGCTGTTCTTCGTCGGACCAGCCGCGGCCCTGTACACCATCTTCGTCATCTTGCCCTCTCTCAAATCTTTCGTCTGGAGCCTCAATCGCTGGGACGGCTTGACCGAGATGACCTTTGTGGGGCTGTTGCACTTCAAGCGCCTGCTGTTGGAGAGCGACGAGTTCTGGATTGGCCTGAGCAACAACCTCTTCATCATGTTCGCGATTCCGCTCTTTGTGCCGCCCCTGTCGCTCTTTCTCGCCGTGTGCATTTCCCGCCAGGTGCGCGGTGCCCAACTCTTCAAGATAGTCTTCTTCTTTCCCAACATTCTCGGCGGGGTCGCCGCTACCCTGTTGTGGATGCACCTATGCAACCCCCAAGGCGGCCCGGTCAACTCGGTGCTGACGACCTTGGGCAAAATTTTTTCCGTCCTGGGCATTGAGCTGCTGGCCCACTGGTTCCACGGCTTTGAGGGCTTTGCCTGGCTGGCCCAGGACAATCTCTACTGGGCCCTCGTACCCATGTCCATCTGGGGGGCCTGCGGCTTCAATATGATCCTCTTCCTCGCCGCCATGGAGAGCATCCCGCAAAGCATGTACGAAGCCGCGGACATAGATGGGGCCTCGGTCTGGCGTCAGTTCTGGAGCATCACCCTGCCGCTCATCTGGGAAATCCTCTCCATCTCCATTGTCTTCATGGTCATTGGCGGCATGAAGGCCTTTGAGGTCATCTGGCTGCTGACCAATCAGGCCCCGGTCACTGAAAACCACGTCATCGGCACTCGCATGGTGCAGTCCATGTTCCAGGAATTCAAAGTGGGCGAGGCCACGGCCATTGCCGTGCTGCTCTTTCTCATGGTGTTCTTCGGCACGGTGACGACTCTGCGGCTGATGAAGCGCGAAACCGTCGAGTTCTAGGGTGTCTGGGGTGGATTATGAGAGGCGAAGGGGTTTCAAAAGCGAATGGTAAAACGGGTCGGCTCGTCGGGAGGGCTTTCGAGGGAAAAGGCAAAACCGTGCCGACTCAAAATTTCCTGCACCAACGTCAGGCCGAGGCCGCGCCGGTTTTCCTTGGTGCTGAAAAACGGCGTGAACAAGCTCTCGGCCACTTCTGGGGCAATCCCCGCGCCCGTATCTTCGACCACGGCAAAGGGCCGGTCTTGGAGCTTGCCTAAGCGAATGGTTATCCTGCCGTCCTCGCCGATGGCCTCCAGCGCATTTTTCAGGATATTGACAAACGCCTGTTCCATCTGGTTTTCGTCCATGGCAATGGGTTTCAGGTCCGCCTGAATATCCCAGTCCCATTCGATGTTGCGGCGCTCGCACTCGGCGCGCATCAGCAAGGCGATGTCGCGCAACAGGGCTTCCAAGTCCACAGGCTGCAAGTGCGGTGCTGGCAATTTGACCACCTCGGCAAAGCTGCGCATGAAGGCGCTGAGATGATCGATGCGGTCAATGGCCACTTGCAGGGCGTTTTCAAAATCGCCGCGATCGGCCTCCCGCAATTGTCCCTTGTAGTTGAGGCACGAGTGCAGCAGGGAATTGACCGCCCCTGTTGAGTTGTTCACCTCGTGTGCCAGCAGGCGGATGACTTTCTCATAGGCCGCCTTCTCCGACAGGCGCAACTCCTCGGTCAATTCCTCCATCAGGATAAAGCTGCGCGGAAATCCCTGGTCCAAAAACTGCGCCTTGTGACAGCGCACCCGCTGCCCTTGCACCGGCAACACCTGCGACTCGCCGACGGCCAAGTCGTGCAGGGCGCGGGCAAATGCCGTTCCCAACTCGTCCAAAGATTGGCCGACCACCGCGCTTTCGGCCAGCCCCAACAGGCGGCTAGCACTGGGATTGACTAGGGCGACTTTGCCATCGAAGTCGAGGGTGATAATGCCCGACGGCGAGGCCGTCAGGATCTTGTCCATGAAGTAGTGCTGTTCCTGCAGCCGCGTGCGCTCTTCGCGCAATTGGTCGATCATGCGGTTGTACACGCGCACGAGCTGATCCATTTCCGGCTGGCCCACTTCGACGAACTTACTGGTAAAATCGCGCTCGCCGATGAGTTCGGCCCCGGTGCGGATCAGATCGAGCGGCACCCAAAAGTGCTGGATCAAGCGCACGCCGAGGGCAAAAGACAGGACGAAGAATGCTTCGACTCCCAACAGCCAAAACTTTTCCTCGCGCAACAAGTGCCCAGCAAGCCCGGCAAATACGAGGTGGATACCAATCAGGTAGAGGATGAGTTTGGTGCGCAGGCTCAAGGGTCGATTCCGTATTTCTCAAAGCGGCGGTACAGCGCCGCCCGGCTCAAGCCCAATGCCTGGGCCACCCGGCTGATGTTGCCTTGGTAGCGCTCCATGCAGCGGACGATCATCGACCGTTCCAACTCGTCGAGGGTCATGGTGCCCGGCGCGGGCAGGTCGCCCGATCCGCTCTGGCCTTCCTCGGGCTGCATCGACAGAGCCGAGGAGAAGTCGTCAGTCCCCAACACGCTACCGGGACTCATCAACGCGGTGCGTTCGACCAGTTGCTTCAACTGGCGGATGTTGCCCGGCCACGGCAGGGTTTGCAACCAGTTCAGGGCCGCAGCGTCGATTTCCAAGTCACGGCGGTAGGCTTGGGCCGCGCC
Source organism: Candidatus Latescibacterota bacterium (assembly GCA_022825835.1). Taxonomy (GTDB): domain Bacteria; phylum Latescibacterota; class UBA2968; order UBA8231; family UBA8231. Next base: position 3,462 of record JAJDVZ010000025.1, on the reverse strand, counting down.
CAGCGCAAAGTGGCGCGCTAGCAGGGGGATGTCATCTGGCCGTTGGCGCAGGGGCGGCAGGTGCAAAACGATGAGGTTGAGGCGATAGAGCAAGTCCTCGCGGAAGGTGCCTGACTCGACCAATTCCAGCAGGTTTTGATTGGTCGCCGAAATCACCCGCACATCCACCGAACGGGTCTTGCTCGACCCCAGCACTTCATAGGTGCGATCTTGTAAAACGCGCAGCAGTTTGACTTGGCAACTCGGAGCCAAATCGCCGATCTCGTCGAGGAAGATGGTGCCGCCATCGGCCAACGCAAAGCGGCCAGTGCGATCTTGCCGCGCGTCGGTGAAGGCTCCTTTCACGTGCCCGAACATCTCGCTGTCGAACAGGGTCGAAGAAATGCCGCCGAGGTTCACTTTAACAAAGGGCTGATCGCGTCGGCTGCTGTTGCGGAAGAGGGCTTGGGCGATCTCGTCTTTGCCGGTGCCGCTCTCGCCGGTGATCAGCACTGAGGCTTCGGTGGGCGCGACGCGGCTTACTACTTCGAGCACCTTGAGCAGTTGGGGGTCTGTGCCGATGATGTTGGCGAAATCGCCTTGGCGGTCCAGTTCCTCGCGCGTGATGGTGCGCTCAGTGGCGGGCGTCGCCGCGGCCAAGCCCAGCGCCGTTTTCACAGCCTGGAGGATCTGCTTGTTGGTCCAAGGTTTGGTGACAAAATCCGCAGCACCGGCCTTGATGCCCTGCACGGCCAGCTCAATGGACCCCCAGGCCGTCATCAAAATAACCGGCACACTAGCCCACCGCTGCTTGATCTCCCGCAACAATTCCATGCCCTCTTCGCCGCTGGTCTGGCGCGAGAAGTTCATGTCCTGCAAGACCAACTCGCACTCACTGCGCTCCAGCCATTCGAGAGCTTCCGCCGGAGACGCGGCCGTCGCGGTCTGGTAGCCGGCTTGCTTGAGCAGCAGGGACAGCGACGTGGTCACGGAAATATCGTCATCGACGACTAGGATCATTGCTTAGTTCTCGATCGGCTTGATCACATGCTCGGCCGAGCGCTCGACCACGACGATGGTCCCCTCGATGACATTATTGGTCTCGTCCGTCTCGGGCAGATTGTCTTCCTTGTCCAAGACCCAGCGGTACGTGTACGTCCCTGGTCTAGTCGGCTTGAAGTGATAGTAGCCTTCGGCCATTGAATAAACATTATCTTGGCCCGGCTCCAAACCTGCTGCGCCGTAATCGAAGGTGACGCGCTTGCTATCGACGTACAAATCGACTCGATAGGTGGCTGGGGGAATGGCGTCAGTGCCTCGATTGGTCAGGTATTGGTGGAATACGACTTCATCTCCGACCACCACTTTCTCGGGGGTAATGGAGAGTTTGACGGCCACCAAATCGTAATTGCCCTCAGGTGCTCTGTGGAGGGCTGGCCCGGCACACGCCAACGGCGCAAACAGAAAAACGGCTAACACAAGACAACGCATGATTGATTGATTCCTCTATATTCCCGCCGGTTTTTCGCGGTCGGTTTGCGTCGCGGTCCAATCGACGTTGGCTTGCGAGGGGGTTCGGAATTCTCGGTTTGATTCTCGTTCCTGCCGTCTGAGATCCTCGCATATCGCGTGCAGATCAAAATTAAATTGCTCTGCATAAGCGCGGCCAATTTGACGTATTTCGTTCACAATTGGGTCATCAATCATCTTCGACCTCCAATAATTCTTCGGGGGTACAGAGGATAGGGGGAGCGTATTGACTAGCACGGCAGATGCCTTCTATCGCGGGACGAAGTGAGGCATTTACGATGTGGCGAAAATTCCACGACACAAGGTATTGTACTCCGTGGGTAGCAGCCAAAGCGATGTGCAGTGCATCGCGCGGCTGATTGCTGGGAATCGCATGTCCTTGCATAAGTGCATCGGCCAAAGACTCCGCGTCCAGTGTGATCGGGAGAACGGGTATGCTGGCAATGCTGTCGAGACGGTCCTTTGCGGCTGCCGGGTCTCCCCCTGAACATTCGCGGACTGCCAGTTGGGAGACAAACAGATCGAATCGCTGAGCTGCGGTTGACCACCAAAATTTTGTCGTGTTCTGATGGCCGGCGATCGTCACATCTTGGCGTGGCCGAGACGTCAGATAGCTGATAACCGATGTTTCGAGATAGACGCTTGGATTCATTTGCGGCCTAGTCAGCGGCGTTCGGGTTGAGTTCCCAACTGTACCGTCTTCTCCATTTGGACGCCGTTGCGCACGAGTCCGAACACAACCTCAGTGCCGGGTTTCATACGATCCACTAGGAAGTCTAGTTGGGATGGGGAAGCTATGGGTTTACCCGCCAAGGTGAGCAAGAGGTCGCCTTGTTCAAAGCCGGCCTCTTGTGCGGGACTGCCGTCCTCTACTTGGCGGATGACCGCGCCACTATCGCCCTCGCCCTCGATCAACCATACGCCGAGCCAACTCATCTCATCCGGGGAGCGATAACGCATCCCATTACCAAACAAATCCAGCAGGCGGAAAGTACCGGTCTGCTCATCGTGGGCCACTCTGAGGATCATAGTAACCTGATTATCCCGGTAGAAATCGCTGGCGGCCTGTTTTGCCCATTCCTGCCCGTCGAAATACTGGACGAACAACGCTGGCCATTCGCTCTCACTCATATTTCTGAAGGCCAAACGGTGAGTGGCCTTTTCCTTCGGAGGATTGGAGTCCGGGGATGTCAGGTAGTTAATATAATAGTCCCCCGAGTACACTTTAATCCCGATCTCGTCGAACAAATCTGTGAACCACTGTAGCTCTTGGTGGGTTGAATCCGGGCCAAGTTCGAATTCGGGAGGATAGCGCCCTTCCACCATATTTCTGCCAATGAGTTCGAGTTGGTCGAGCAGGGCCTGTTTGGCCGCTTGGAGACTGTCGTGCTCGGCTGAGCGCTCGGCCACGACGATGGTCCCTTCAATGACATTATTGGTCTCGTCCGTCTCGGGCAGATTGTCTTCCTTGTCCAAGATCCAGCGATATGTGTACGTCCCCGGTTCCGTCGGCTTGAAATTATAGGCACCTTCGGCTGTTGCGTAGAAACTACTCCTGCCCGGCGGCAAACCTGCCGTACCGTGATCAAAGCTGACGCACTCGCCATCAACGTAAAAATCGACTCGATAGGTGCGGGGCGGAATGGCGTCGGTACCTCGGTTGGCCAGATGGTTGACGAATACGACTCCATCGCCGACCACCACTTCCCCGGGTATATGGACAACTTCGACAGCCACCAAATCGTAATTGCCCTCAGGCGCTTCTTCGAGTGTCGCGGCATACGCCAATGGAGCGAAAAGAAAAATAGCTAATTAGGACTTACGCAAGCACCATTGGAATAGCAGGATTTTTGAGTTGCTGTCTCACGTAGTCAGCCAGCCCCCCGTATTTGACCTGATAAATGGTTTGTCCTGTTTGGTAGGCCACCTGCTCAAGTCGGATCCAAACCAACA
>JAJDVZ010000039.1:0-11145 GCA_022825835.1 Candidatus Latescibacterota bacterium | reverse complement strand
TGTTGGTTTGGATCCGACTTGAGCAGGTGGCCTACCAAACAGGACAAACCATTTATCAGGTCAAATACGGGGGGCTGGCTGACTACGTGAGACAGCAACTCAAAAATCCTGCTATTCCAATGGTGCTTGCGTAAGTCCTATTCTTTTTAGAATAATTATGGACATGGAGACAAGTGTCCGTGCAAAACAAGCCTGCTAAACGACCTATGCGCCTAGTCGTCTTGTCGTACAGCCACCACGGCCGCGGCATCGGCCAGACCATCCGCGCCTTGGGACACGATATAATCGGGGTCATGGACGGGGAAGAAGGCCCGCGCCAACAACTCGCAGAGATTTTCCAATGTCCGGGCTTTGCCACGGCGGGCGAGTGCCTCGACGCCGCGCAGCCCGACGCTGCTCTAGTCGCTGGCAAGCACATTGAAATGCCGGATCACGTGCAGGCCTGCGTCGATCGGCGCATCCCCTACCTGCTCGACAAACCCTTTGCCGATTGCGCTGCTCGGCTTCGCCCCGCAGCCGCAGCTTCGGCCAAACACGAGGTCTTCAGCGCCCTCACCTTGCCCAACCGCGCCAGCCGCATCGTCGCCACAGTGGAGCGTTTGTTAGCTGATGGCACGCTGGGCGATTTAGTCCAGTACAGTTGTCGCCTCAATAACGGCCCGCCCTCGCGCTACGACCCGACGCCCTCGGCTTGGCACAACGACTCGGCCATTTCCGGCGGTGGTAGTTGGGCCGTAGAGGCGGCCCACGGCATTGACACCTTCCTGCAATTCGTTGGCGAGCAGACGGTCCACGTGGTCGGTGCCATCATGTCCAATGCCACCCACGGCCGTATAGTGGAGGATATTGGTTTGGGAATGCTGCGCACGGAGGGGGGTGTGACCGGCGTTATCGAAAGCGGCTACGCCTATCCATCAGGGGTGCGCAGCGGCGATCACTTCTTCCGCTTTATCGGCACTCGCGCCATGGTGTTCCAGCAGTACGGCAAAGAGGGCGAGCCCCTCATCGAAGTCCACACTACCGAGGGCGTGCAATTCAGTGAGGATTTGTCGCACGGCGAGCGCATGACGACTATTGTCGATCAAGCCCTGACCGCTTTGGCGGATGGACGCTCTTTTACCCCCAATATCGACCAAGCCGTGCGCGTCCTCGAAATACAGGACGCGGTGTACGACCACGCCCGCCAAAGCCCGCTGACTAACGGCCCGTATCCTATGGGCACCCCGCCTACCTGACCGAAAAGCAGCTACGGACTATAGCTTCTTATACAATTGAATAGTTCGCTGGGCCGCGTCTTCCCACGTGAAGGCAGCAGCCCGTTGGCGTCCTTGGTGCGATAGCTGTTGGCGGAGCGCGGAATCGGTTAGTAGGCGCTGCATCCCAGCAGCGATGGCTGCGGTGTCGAGCGGATTGACGAGTACTGCATCTTCTCCGGCGATTTCGGCGAGCGACGAACAGTTTGACGTGAGCACCGGGCAGCCGCTGGCCATCGCTTCGAGCACGGGCAGCCCGAATCCTTCTATCAGCGATGGAAACGCGAAAAAGAGCGCGTGGGCAAAACAGGCGCGGATTTGCTCGTCGCTGAGCTGGCCGGCGAGGAGTACCCGGTCGCTCAGGCCGAGTTGATGCGCCAGTTGCACGAGCGCGGGATTGCCCTCGCCGCGGCCGGCGAACACGAGGGCGAGGTCGGGATGGTCCGGGGCGACTTGGGCAAAGGCGCGCACCAGCCGAGGCAGGTTTTTGTACGGCAAGCTGTTGCCTAGGCCAAACGCAAAAGGCCGTTCGGCAAGACCGTTGAGAATATCCTGTTGCGCTTGGTCTTGGTCGGTCGCGTGGCCCAAGTCAAACTCGGCTGGTTCCGCATTATTCGAGTGCCAAGCAGGAGCCACGCCGTGGAGGATGGCGGTTACTTTGTCGGCTGGCACGCCATGGTCGAGCGCAGCTTGGCGCGTACTGGCGGAGACGGCGACGATGTGGTCGGCTGTGGCGATGGCTCGGCGGATACCCAAGCTCCCGAGCGACCCCTTGACCCAGCGCCGCCAGCGTCGCCCGTCGGCGAGGTGAGAATGATCCACCCAAATCAGGTCGTGTAAGGTGATGACGATGCGCCGGGCGCGCACGCCGATGGGGAGAAAGTGGTACAGAGAGTGATACACGTCGGCGTCGAGCCCGTTGATGACCCGAGCACCGGCGAGGATGTTGTTCATCGAGGAAATGTCGTGCGGTGCGAAAATCTCCCTGAAATTGGCCTGATCGGCGATGGGGCCGTGGCGCGATGGCCGACGGACGACGATGTACTCGTTTGCGCGGTCTAGCTTGGCGATGTGGCTGACGAGGTCGGCGGCGTAGCGGCCGAGGCTGGTGGGCACGTCGCGTAGCGAGCGGGCGTCGATACAGATCCTCATGGGGGGAGGCCGGCGCAGTAGTTGGGGATGTGCGCTAGTGCCGCCCGCGGCCAGACCCGAAAGTCGGCATAGGCGGCTGCGGCGTACCCCCGGGTTGAATTGGCATCGGTTAGCAAGGCGATGCCGATGGTTTTTTTCGGAAGATTGGACGACAAGACGCGTTCGTGATCCTTTTCTAGATCGACCCACTCTTGCAGCCATTGCCCCAACTTCTCTGGCCCGCTTTGGAGCACGACAAACCAAGGGCGGGCAATGCCTTTGCGACGGGAGACGGTACCCGGGGCCAAGGTCGTGCTCCACACGTATTTGATCTGTCGCGGGATGCCGAGGAGGTTGCGCGAAAAAATGACGTGTACTCCGGCGGCGCTGTCGTTGGTCTCGGTGTAGCGTTCGTCGCCCCCCGGCGGCAGGGCGTCGGCGCGCCAGCACCAAGTCATAATTGGATATTGCCGAGGATCCCAGTGGAATCGCTTCATAAGGACGACTGAGTGGCCAGTGTCCTGGGCGGCTAGGTAGCGGCGGCTGTTGGCCTCGCGAACGGCGTAGAGCTTGGGTTTGTCGTCGTCCTTGCCGCGCCAGCGCCAGCCGCGAGGCAGGCTGTCTAGGGGCGTGGAGGCAAAGTCTTCGATGACGATGTAGGGGGGGGCTTCACGCTCGCCTCCAGCCGGTGGCGCGTCTTGGGCGGAGGCAGTGTAGATAGAGAGGACGCAGTAGCCCGCTAGGCAAGCGAGTATGTGTCGACGCATTGCTCTACCTCTCGTGGATCAGCGCGGGTTTTCTTGTTCCTGAAGCATGGTTAAGTCCGTCGCAGGGCGGCGCTGGAGCGCGGTGCGACTCATGTAGCTGAGGCAGGTCCAGCCAATGAAAATCCAGAACACGCGGCGCATGCGGCGCGTAAGACCCAAGGACAGGCCGAGAGATGGATCCAACCCTAAACTGGAGAATAGGAATACGAGGCTGCCTTCCATGACCCCGATATTGGAGGGCATGAAGAAGAACAGGCCGTTGATAACCGCGCCCAAGGCGTTGAGTAGAAAACAAAACCAAAAACCAACGCCCGCGTCCAGTGCCCAGAGGATGGCGTAGGTCTCACAGGTGCCCATAAACCAGCCGATGCTCTGAAAGAACAAGGCGCGTAGAAAGCGGGTGCGGTGGGTGCGGTAAAAGGTGCCGATATTGGTGTCGATGCGTGCGGCGCGCCCCATATTGCGCTCGATTAGGTCGGTGCGCAGGCCGACCGAGCGGAGCAGTTTGAGTAGGGACGTGAACATGCGCTCTTGACGCTTGTAGAATACCCAGAAGGCCGCCAAGCTGACAAGGAGCAAACCGGCGAAAAAGATCCGGTATTCCAAGGGAATAAGCTCGGACACATCGTGGTAGTAGAACAACAGCCCTAGGCCGAGGACGGTAAAGGACAGGCCAACAGCAATTTGCGCGGTTTTGTCAACGACCACCGAAGCCATGCCGCGCGGGCCGGGCGTCCGGTGGGTGAGCAAATAGGCCTTGACTGGCTCGCCGCCGAGATTGGCTAGCGGCGTGAGCTGATTGACTGCCTCGCCGGCCAGCTTGGCCGCAAAAAGGGTGAGCAGCCTCGGTTTGAAGGCGTCGGGCGGAAAGGCGAAGTTCCAGGCGATGGTGTTGGAAAGATGCCAGACGCACGAGGGCAGCAACAGCAGGGGGAACACCCACTTGATCGCGTCTAGGTGGTGGAGGACCTCCTCGACCCCAAGCTGGCCGACGAGATAGCCCAGCAGCAGGAAGCCCAAGGCGACCATGGAAATTTGTAGAGCTTTCACGCGGTCTCCTCTGGGTTGACGGTCGGTGCCGGCAGCGCGGCCATCTGCCGCTCGGCGGCGCGCTGGTTGCCCATCAGCCGATAGTGGGTGGTCAAAACGCCCAGCGCCGCTGAGTGAATCAGGATGACGAGGAGCCAATAAACGATCGGCAACAGATTGGCCACCAAGCCGATGGCAATGAACAACGAGAGGAAATCCCGCTTGGTAATAAAGCCGGCGCGCTCTAGGAACCGATAGCTCCAGTCTTTTTCGCCATCGGGGACCTTGTTGCCCAAGTCGCCGAGGTAGTACTGTAGGCTACCGGTGCCGGTTTTCAGGGCGTAGCTGTAGAGCAGGACTAGGGTCAAGACCATCGAAGCGATGGCGGAGATACCAGCGTAGATGGGCAGGTAGTTGTCGGGATAGAGGTGCCACATCCCGGCCATCAGCGCGGCGTAGCCGAAGAGATAGGCGAGGTTGTCGGTGACCGTGTCGAACCAAGCGCCGAATTTGGTCTCGGCTAGCTTGACGCGGGCGATTTCACCGTCGCAGCCGTCGAGGATGGAGGCGAGCTGCCAGAGGACACCGGCGCATACGAGCCGCAGATAGTCGTCTGGCTGCGTCGCCAGATAGGCGGCGAACAGGCCCGGGCACAGGACCATGAAAAAGGTCACCATGTTGGGCGAGATGCCGGTATCGACGATGAGCTTGCTGATGGGTACGGAGATGCGCACGTTGAGTAGGCGCGCTACGGTGCCGCTGGTGGCCTTGCTCACTTGGTCGAAGAGCATGTTCTTGGCGGCACGCGCGCTGCGCTTGTCGGTCACGCGTTGCCACAGGTGCGGCGCGATGTCTTCGCAGCGGTGCGGACGCGCTACGAGCGAACTCCAGAGGTCGCTGGTTAGCGCATCCGGGGACAACGCGCCGGACGCGCAGAGGAAGGCACCGCTGCTGACGCCGTCGCTAGTCTGGGCGACGAGGTCGTCTCGCTGTAGGCCCGCGTCGATGAGGGCTTGTAGCGAGGAGTGGTGGTGGACAAAATCGCCCTTGAGCAGCAGCGAGGGCGCGTTGGGCAGGCGAGCGGCCTCTGGGGTGGTTTGCTCTACTTGGATGTCGAGGTCGGGGACTAGAGATTTGCCGCTGGGGGTATGGCCGGGGGGCAGCACGACCAAGACGCGCTTGATGCCCACGCGGGCCATGGTGCGGATCCCGCGCTGGAGGAGGGTGCGGCCAGCAACCTGCACATCGGTTGCCGCGCCAGCGGGAAAGACCAAAATTCCTTGTTCAATTGTGCGCTTTGGCATGTGTTTGCCGTTTAATTTGGGGATGTAAATAAAAGAGGCGCTTTATAGAGAAACACTTAGTATAAGGAATTTTGCACAGTTTGTCGGACCTTAAGTTTATGTGGCTATTGTGTTACAATTGACCCAAAAGGCTTGTCATGGCGGTTAAGACCTTCACATGGCTGCTGCTAGTCTGCTGGGCGACGGCTAGCGGTGCCCAGCGACACAATTGGCAGCTCGGCGGTGCGGGCTTGGCTTGGAGCGAGAACGATTCTGCTGTGGTGCTCATTGATTTCGATTCGGTGCCCGGCGCGATCCAACCCGTCTATATCGACCCCAACCAAAGTTTGCTTGCGCTCTTTTCTGGCTGGGAACCACTCAAAGAGCCGCGCGAGCTGTCCTATGTCGAGGGCGAGACGCCACGGGCTTGGAAGGGTTCACAGGGCAACGAGACGACGGCCCACAATGGCACCTATATGGTCGATGGCGACAGTATGTCGTTCAATCCGCCGGTTTCGTCCAATCCCGAGTCGGTTTGGTACACCATCGATTTGGCCGTACCGGTGCCGGCGCACCGCTTTGGTTTTTTTACTCCGCCTCGGGGCTTTCGCTCCGACGGAATCCCCTTTGCCCAAGATGCCGTGCCTGCCTACGAGGTGTCGATCGCGGCGGAAGGCGATCCGAGTTGGCTCGAAGGGTCCCAACCCTATAGACGCATTGGTCCACTAATTGCCAATGTAGCCGAAAACTTTGTCACCCGAGTGCAGATCGAATTTCCCAGACAATACGTGCGCTTTGTGCGCTACAAGCGGAAGACCTCGCTGTTGGATTCGGGGAGAGGGGGCAACACCAGCGTAGGTTCGGGGACTGCTTTCAAGGGGTCCATCGGCGACTTTGAGCTTTTTGGCGAGGGGGTGCCGCGCAAGGCGGTTTATCGCTCGCGGATTTTCGAATTGGAAGAGCCGGTCAACTTCGGCCGCTTGTTTTGGGCAGCGACGCCCCTGCGTGCCGTAAATGGCGAACTGATGGAGGCTCCCGATGCCGAGGTGGGAGTGGAGGTGGAGATGCGCACGGGGCGCGACGGGGATCCAAACATCTACCACGAGTACACGGATCGCGGCGGCGAGGAAGTGGTGCCGCGCGAGCGCTACGATTTGGTGCTACAGCCGCGCTGGCGCGCCGGTCGCCTGCGCGACCCCCGGCCGGGAATGCGCGCCTCTATTCAGTTCGATAGCGACAATTGGTCTTTTTGGTCGTTGCCCTTTGCTGAGCCAGGGCAGGCGATTGACCTCAAGGGGGGGAGCCATTTCCAGTTGCGGATTACGCTCAAAAGCGAGGACTTTGCCGCATTTGTGCGGCTCGACTCGTTGTGGATTGAGACTGCGCCGCTTTTGGCCCAGCGGGTCTTGGGAGAGGTCGCGCTGTTGGGCGATGTCCAGCCAGCGGGAGGATTGGTCGAGGTGCCGTTGGGAGAAGCGGCGGAGTTTGCCTACGATATTCGCGGCGAATTTGCCGGTGAGGGGGCAGGCTTTGACGCGTTGAGGATTCGCACCGGGACGCGGGCTAGGTTTACCCGGCTGGAGATGGGGAATCCCCCGAGGGTGGTCGAGCCGGTTGCAGTTGTTGAGGGCGACGAGGAACTAGCGGTGGTGTTGCCGGAGCGGATCGGGCCGGGGGCCGCGCAAGGAGCGCGCGTCGTCTTTGTCGCGGATGTGTTCTCGCTGGCTTGGACGTTTTCGGGCGAGGTCTATAATGACGGCGTCGATGCGCTGCCCCAGCCCATCGAACCGGGCGACGCTAGCGCCGAACTGGGGACCAATAGTCTGCGGGTCTTGGGGATGGCCGGGCAAGGCGATGGACCGGTGGTGGGATTGGATTTTTCCACTAGGGTGCTGACGCCCAATGGCGACGGGGTCCACGACGAGGTTGAGATCGGCTATGCACTGGTAGGATTGCCCGAGGATGTTCCCGTGGTGTTCAAGGTCTATTCGCTCGACGGAAGGCGGGTAGTCCAGCGGTCGTTGGGTGCGCAGCGTTTCGGTGCGCAGCGGGTGCGCTGGGATGGGCGCGATGGGGACGGGGTTTTATTGTCGCCGGGGATCTACTTGGTTGAAGTAGCGCCTGAAGCCGAGCGGACGGGGGTGCGTCGATTGCGCCCATTAACCCTAATCTACTAAGAGCATGGAGATGCGCTTGTTGTACGCGCTACTATTGGGAATCGGCGCGGTGTGGGCCGATGAGCTGCGCTTCGACAGTGCCGCGGCGTGGCGGTCGTGGCAGATGCCCAACGACTTGGTGCAGATTGGAGCCGACGGCAGGCTGCGGCTGCGGAAGTTCCGCAAGGAGATCAACGCCGTGGCCAACGCCGGAGACTTCCGCCATGCGACGCAGGAGCGCGGCGAGGTGGCAGGCGGGATCTGGGAAGCCAAAAGCAGCCCGCAGATGGCCGATTTGATTGTCGATGGCGATCTGGAAACCTTCTGGCAACCCGATCCCGACGATGCACTCGATCAGTGGTCGGTGCAGATCGATTTGGGGCGTCCGGTGCTGGCGCGCCAGATTCGCTTGGTTTTTCCCGACCGCGAGGAGGCACGGCCCTTGCGGCAATTCAGCGTCTTCGTCTCTTCGGGTGCGCGGATCCAGGCGCTCAACGATGTGTTCAAGTTTGCAGCGGTCTATCGCACATCTAGACCCAACACCGAGACTGAATTAGTGATCCCCTTGGAGTATCTGGGCACGGACAGCACCTATGTGTTGGACGCGTCTTTGGACATTGATCGCGAGCGCGAGCGCCGCTATCAGGTGATCCAGTACATCATCGTCGAAGCCGACGAGCAGCATCCAGGCGCGGCACTGGCCGAAATCGAGGTGCTGGCCGTGGGGGATAACGTGAGCTTGGGCACGGCCGAGCGCGGCGGCAGCTTTCTCGAAGGGGGCCGCACTACGGGCGCGGCTCTGATGTTCGACGGCAATATGGATAGCTTCGCCCTGTTGACTAGCGCCGAAGGCGGTTGGCGCGATGCGGGCGTGTGGTGGCGGGTGGATTTGGGAGCGGTGTTTTTTCTCGATGAAGTTTTTATCTATTTCAGCCAGCTAGGCGAGGGGCTGCGCAGTCAGGTCCAAGGCGGCAACCCTTCGGCGGCGGGCGGGCTTTTCTTGGTTTCTGACGGTCGCCCGGCTGCGGGATCGGGGTTGCCAGTGCCCGAGCAGGTCGATTACGAGGTGCTTGTCGAAGATCGCTGTCGGCCCCGGTGTTTGGGACGGATTTTTCACCAGCGCTACTTATTTGCCCCGCGCAAGGTCCGCTACCTACTCTGGCACGAGATAGACGGGACGGCCTCGGGCTTTGGTTGGGGCTTGGAGACGATGCTCTTTTCGGCGGGCTACCCAGCTCGCGTGGAGCTGCGCTCGGACTTTGTCAATTTAGCGGCCGCAGCCGGCGATGGGCGGCCCAAGGTGATTGAGCGGCTGACGTGGGACGCTGACTTGCCGCCACAGACTCGGATCCAACTGCGCTCGCGCTCGGGCAATGCACTACAGGAGGTGTACACTTTCTCCGACCGCAAAGGCGATATTGTCACCGAGGAGAAGTGGAACAGTTTGCCCAAGGTGTTAAAAGGCTCGATTGATACGACCTTGGTAGTAGGCGAAGACTGGGACGCTTGGAGCAACATCTACCAGTTCTCGGGCGAGACCTTTAAGTCGGCGAGTCCGCGTCGCTTCGTGCAATTGGAGATGATTCTCTCGACCGAAGACCTGCACGTAGCTCCCTCGGTAGATGCGCTGGCGATTGAGTTTGTCGATGCTTTGGTACAAGAAGCGCGGGGCCAAATCTGGCCGCGGGCAGCCCGGCTCAACGAGGATACGCGCTTTACCTATACGCTGTGGACGGACGCCGACGAGCAGGACAGCGGCTTCGATCGCCTGCGTTTGCACGTTCCCGGCGCGACTACGGGCGAGGTGGCCCTGCGGATTGGCGGAGAAGAGGTCGCGCCCAAGGCGGTGAGATTGCATGGCGATTCACTGTTGGTCTCGTTGCCGCGCATTGTGGTCGCCGATTCGGTGGAGGTGGATTTTACAGCGCGGATTTGGGACAACGCGGCGCTGTTCGCGCTCGACTTGGGCTTGGGCGAGCGTCCTCTGATCTGGCAGTCGGTCGTGCCGAGCGAGCGCCGGGCCAATATCGTGTTGTTGCCCGATTTGCCGGTCCAATCTGCGCTCGTCGGCGATGTGAAAATTGCGCCTGCGGCGTTTACGCCCAACGGCGATGGGGTCAACGACGCGGTGGAGATCAGCTTTACGGTCTTCAAGGCAACGGGCATTCAGCCGCGAGTGCAGATTTTCGACGTTGCCGGTCGGTTGGTGGCGCAGCTAGCTGGTAGCGAGGGTGTTGGACGTTGGCACTTTCGCTGGTCGGGGCAGACTGCGGACGGCGCATTGGCGTTGTCGGGGATTTATCTCTGCCGGATTGACCCGGGGACGGCGAGCGGTAGCGCGGCGATTTTGCGGCCTCTTGCCTTGGCCTATTAGTGCAGTCTCCGTTGACGCGCAACAAAGGCTAAGCCACGCAGCGTAGGAACCTCCCACCTTCCTTTTAAGTCTCATGTTTTTCAATCCTTTAGGATTTTCCTAAAGGATTTTTTATGCGCGATCGTCGGCCTGAAAGGTGCCCAGTGCCGATAGCCGACAAGCGCATGTATCTCATTTCTTATCCAAATAAGGGAGGTCATAATTGATGATCGGTGGAGGCGATAGGGAGGTCGCCGAGGATGCAAACGAGCAACCGACAGCGGCAGTACTCAGCCGCAGCCCGCTCATGGAGCTGATGTTGGAAGACGTGGCGAAGGTCGCTAAAACGAAGGCCAGTGTGCTCGTGTTGGGCGAAACCGGCGTGGGCAAGGGCTTGCTGGCAGAAACGATCCACACTATGAGCCCGCGCCACCAGAAAAACTTGGTCCTAGTCAACTGTGCAGGCCTATCGCCGGGGTTGGTCGAAAGCACCCTGTTCGGCCACGAGAAAGGGGCTTTCACCAGTGCCGTAGCGCGGCACCCCGGTTACTTTGAACAGGCCCACGGCAGCACCTTGTTCCTCGATGAAATCGGCGACATGTCGATGGAGGCGCAACAGCGGTTGCTGCATGTCTTGGAGCAGGATCGAATCACCCGCGTCGGCGGCACGGACTCCATCCCCATCGATGTGCGGATCATGGCGGCGACGAATCGCGACCTGCAACGAGCGATTGAGGAGGGGACGTTCCGCACGGATCTATACTACCGCTTGAATAGGTTTCCCCTCACGGTGCCGCCACTGCGAAAGCGGCGGGAGGACATCCCGATGTTAGCGGAGCACTTTGTGCATCAGTATGCCCACAAGTACCAGCGGCCGATGCGGCGGTTGAGCGACGAGGTGCTAGCCTACTTGCATGCGTATGCTTGGCCGGGCAATGTGCGCCAGTTGCAACAGTGGGTTAAACGGGCGGTGGTCGTGTGTGAGGGGAAGCGCATGGCGATGGCAGATGTGTGGTCAGCAGAGGATGTGGGGTTGGTTTTGCCGTCGTCGGATGAGCCGGTTGCCGAGGCGGTGGCGGAACAAGATGAGTTGCCGCTTGCCGAGGGCGACGATGAGAAGCAGCGCATTGTTGCGGCGTTGCGTAAGACCAATTGGATCGTCTCCGGGGAACG
>JAJDVZ010000124.1:0-28777 GCA_022825835.1 Candidatus Latescibacterota bacterium | reverse complement strand
TGCCTAAAGCCTAACACGAAACAAAAACAGAACAAAAAATAGAAAACACATATAGAAGAATAAAGCCGTTTGTTCGTTCGCTACGTATCAAAAAAACAAAATGTTGGAACTCGTAAAAATAAAACTTGATCAGAGGTTCCTTTAGTCTTTCTTGATGATTTCACCGTGGCGGAACAGGAGATGTGGCACCGTATTGCGAATCGTTGGGAATTGGCAATATAGATGGACCTACCAGATGTTGATTTTTCTACGGATTGGGTTGTAGAATGTGGCGATCATTCGATTGATATACCTGCTAGTGAACATATAGATGACCTGCGCGTTTATATAACGAAGTTTGACGGAGTTGAAGATTCCTCCATGCTGGGGGTGCTGGGCTATGCGGCTCCTTTGATATTACGATCAAGCGCTATGCCGATTATTGGTTGTATCGGAATTGAGAAAAGCCTTTCTACTCTCTTTGATGATCTATGGGATGTAGGGCGTCATGAAATGGGTCACGTCTTGGGCATCGGCACCATCTGGCACGATAGCGGCCTGCTTCGTGATTTAAATGCCGATACTCATTTTGCCGGGCCACAAGCGATTGCAGCTTTTGAGCAAGCCGGGGGCCACGATTACCGAGACGCAAAAGTACCAACCCAACCCGACGGGGTACATTGGCGCACTGGCGTTCTAGCCTACGAGCTTATGGCACAGGATGATCCTTGGAGAGGGGGCTCTAGCACTTCACCCGAAAGGCTTTTGGAACTACGCACGGGTGATGCTCTCTCAGCCATAACGCTTGGCGCACTGAGCGATCTGGGCTACACGGTTGACTTTTCCGCGGCCGATCCCTACAAGCTACCGCCCCCCGGGGCAGCCAAACCCGTCGCCGACGCGATACACTTCCACCCGGTGAAAAGACTGCCCCCGCCGGTCTATGTGGACGATTGATCCTAATTACTCATCATTAGCGAATTTCATTTTTTGAGGTACATTTTGCACTTTTTCTGCTCACTTGTTCTGCTGGTATCCGCTCTGAATCAAGCCAGCGCGTCCATTGGAGAGTCGCGCCGCACGGCCGTCGTACAGGCCGTAGAGCGGGTCCAGCCCTCGGTCGTCAGTCTCCACGTGCGCTACCACCAGCGCGTCTATAATCTATACCGGCATCGCGGCGATCCTTTTTGGAATTTTTTCTCGCCGTTCTACTACGTGCCTCAAGATCAATCCCGCATGTCCACCGGCTCGGGCTTTGTCGTCGATAGCGAGGGCTACATTCTCACCAATAGCCACGTCATCGGCGATCCGCGCCAGCTACAGAAAATTACAGCCTCGTTGCCCGCGCCCGATGGTCGCACCTTTGAGGCTCATTACGTGGCCTCTGACTTCAACTTCGACCTCGCGGTCCTCAAGGTAGATGAAGGCGATCTGCCGGTTGCGCCCTTGGGGACTTCGGGCGATATTCTGGTCGGCGAGTGGGCCATTGCCATTGGCAACCCTTTCGATTTGGGTCCTACCGTCAGTATCGGCGTCGTCAGCGCCCTAGATCGCAATTTTTCCCAACCCCAAGGCGATTACTATTACCGAGACATGATTCAAACGGATGCGGCCATCAATAGAGGCAACAGCGGTGGCCCCTTGGTCAATGCCGATGGCGAAGTCATCGGCATCAACAGCTTTATCTACACCGGCAGCGAATACGACAGCGGCTCTATTGGCATTGGCTTTGCCATTCCCATCGACACCGCCGCGAGCTTCTTAGCGGAAATTCGCCAGCACGGTCAAGTGCGTCGCGCTTGGACCGGCATCTTAGCCGTCCAAGACATCACCGCGAATCTAGCCGAGTATCTAAAGCTTGATTCCACCGCTGGGGCCCTAGTCGTGCGGGTGGCCCGGGACAGTCCGGCCGAGTTAGCCGGCCTCGAAACCGGCGACGTGATCGTCGCAGTCAACGACGAGAAAATCCACAGCGCCGACGAAGCTATTAACGCGCTGCGCGTCTTGCGCGTCGGCGAAGTCGCCGCGCTCGACGTGGTGCGCCACAACGAACAATACAACCTAGACCTGACCCTTGCAGAGCGTCCCTATCGGGCGCGGCGCTAGCGGCAGGAAGGATGCTAAAATGAGGCAGTTCATACCCACCGCGTTCACCATCGGCAATCTGTTCTGCGGATTCCTCGCCCTGCACTACGCCTTTAACGGCAACTATGTGCCGGCCGCTTGGCTCATCTTCTTGGGCGCGGTATTCGATAAAATGGATGGCCAACTCGCCCGGATCATGGGGCGCGACTCCCAGTTTGGCCTCCAGTTCGATTCCATCGTCGATGCCTGCACCTTTGGCATCGTGCCCGCGGCCATCATCTATCAGGCCCACCTGCCGACCGGCTGGGGGCTGGCGCTGGCTTTTGCGTTCCTGCTCTGCGGTGCCATGCGTCTCGCTCGCTTCAATACGCTCAGTCTCGACGGCGAGCGCGGCGAATTTTACCTGGGCTTGGCCATTCCCACGGCCGCGGTCTGCCTCACCCAGTACGTGGTCTTTGTCAAAGCGTGGCCCATTCCCCACGCCACGCCGCTGGCCGTACTGCTGATTTTAGTGCTGTCCTTGCTGATGGTCAGTCGCCTCGATTACGACAGTGTCCCCAATTTCCGCGGCACCTCCCTCAGCGACCGCTTCAAACAGCTTTACTTTATGACTACGGTCGGGCTGACCATTTACGACGGCATCTTTTTCTTTCCCATGATTCTCGTGTATGTCTTCTCCGGGCCTATCCGCTGGATCGTCCGGCTTGTACACGGAGCCGTCACGCAACACGCCTGATTTATTATGCTGCGCGATAAACCTATCAGCCATCTCATCCTCATCCTCTTCACCACGATGATTGGTGCCAATATCGTCGGTGAGATGCTGAGGTTTATCCTCATCTCCCTAGTCGGCCCCGATACCATCGTCGAACTCGCCCTTTTGCGCTACGTGGAGTATTCCATCGGGCCGCACATGTTCAATCTCATCATCCTGTCCTTTTCGTTTGAGCTGGCGCTGAAGTTCAACCTAATCACGATGTTGGGACTCTTCGTCGGCTGGTACTACTTCCGCCACAGCTATTAAAAACATCTTTCGGGAGCTAGAGCCATGTTCGGTATGGGCCATTGGGAAATACTCATCATCTTCGTCGTCATTCTGCTCATCTTCGGCGCCAAGCGCATCCCCGAGATGGCGCAGGGCTTGGGCAAGGGCATCCGCGAGTTCCGCACCGCCATGCGCGACGTGCAGGACGAAATCGAGGCCCCCAAGCAACCTGCTCAGCCTACGGCCCCGCCGGCCCAGACCGAGCCTCAGTCCAAAGACCAGGACCAAGCCCAGACCGAGCCTCAGTCCAAGGACAAGAACCAAGCTACTTCCTAACTCATGGCGCTCAACCAAGCCACGGCCCACGAACTCAGTGCTCGCCTGCAACAAGGGGAAATCACCGCCCGTCAGCTAGTCGAGGCCGCGCTCGACCGCATCGGCGCAATCGACGGCCAGATCAACGCCTTCATCAGCGTAGATCCAAAGGGTTCCCTAGCCCACGCCGACGACATCGACCAGCGGCGCACAGCGGGCGCGGCTTTGGGCCCTTTGGCGGGCATTCCCTTGGCCCTCAAGGACGTCCTCTGCGTGCGCGGCGGGCGCACCACCTGTGGCTCGAAAATCCTCGAACACTTCATCGCCCCGTACGACGCCACGGCCGTCGAGCGGCTGCGCGCCGCCGACGCCGTCTTCATCGGCAAGACCAACATGGACGAATTCGCCATGGGCTCGTCCTGCGAAAACTCCTATTTCGGCCCCACCTTAAACCCCTGTGATCCCAAGCGAGTGCCGGGTGGCTCCAGTGGCGGCTCGGCCGCGGCTGTAGCTGCTGACGAGACCATCCTCGCCCTCGGTTCAGACACCGGCGGTTCGGTGCGCCAACCGGCCAGCTACTGCGGCGTCGTGGGCCTCAAGCCCACCTACGGCCGCGTCTCGCGCTATGGACTCATCGCCTACGCTTCCTCGCTCGACCAAATCGGCCCCGTAACCAAAGATGTCGAAGACGCCGCCCTCCTGCTCCAAGCTATTGCCGGGCACGACCCCCGCGACTCGACTTCCAGCACCGCCCCCGTGCCCGACTATCGGGCCGCGCTCAAAGGGGACGTCCGCGGCCTGAAAGTGGGCTTGGCGCGCGAGCACTTTCCCGCCGCACTCGACGCGGAAGTAGCCGCAGCCGCGCAAGATGCAGCCAACGCCCTTGCGGATGCAGGAGCCGAACTCGTGGATGTCGAGCTTCCTGTAGCTGGCCACCCCGAATACTGCATCAGTACCTATTACATCATCGCCATGGCCGAGGCATCGGCCAATCTCGCGCGCTACGACGGCGTCAAATACGGCTATCGCGCCGAGGGCAGCACTGACCTGCAAGAGATGTATTTGCACACGCGCAGCGAGGGCTTCGGCACCGAAGTAAAGCGCCGCATCATGCTCGGGGCCTATGCTCTGAGCGCCGGCTATTACGACGAGTACTACCGCAAGGCCCAGCAGGTTCGCACCCTGATCCGCGAAGACTTTGCCCGCGCTTTTGAATCCTGCGACGTGCTGATCTCGCCCGTGGCTCCGACCATCGCCTTCCGCCTTGGCGAACAGCTCGACGACCCCTTGCAGATGTACCTCAACGACATCTACACAGCCTCGGTCAATCTCGCCGGCATTCCGGCCATATCCGTGCCCTTCGCCCACAGTCGCAGCGATTTGCCCATTGGCGTCCAATTATTGTCCCCACCCCTTGAAGAAGCTCGTCTGCTGTGCGCAGCCCATGCCCTCGAACGGGCAGCCGCCTGAAATCTGGAGACCAACCATGAGATACTGTGCCCTCGCCGCCTGCATCCTATTTTCGACCTGGACGCCCGCTAGTGCGATCAACCCCAACGCCGGTACTACGGGTTTCAACTTTCTTAAGATCGGCGTCGGCACCCGCGCTGCTGCACTCGGCGGGGCCTATGCGGCCGTGTCTGGCAACATCGAGGCCTCGGCCTGGAATCCCGCCGGACTTTTCGGTTTGAGCGAGCGCACGGCCGCGCTCGCCTACAACAGCTATTTCGTCGATTCCCAAGCCGGCTTCGCCTCCATCGCCGCTCCCAAGGGATCGCGTGTACACGCCCTAAGCGTCCACTACGTATCCTACGGCGACTTGTGGCATACCGATGCGGAAGGGCGCGATTTGGGAACCTTCTCGGCAACCGACCTCGCCGCTTATCTGTCCATCGCCCAACAGCTCGGGCCAGACTGGCTAGCCCTTGGTGCCAATCTAAAAGCCGTCTATTCAAACATCGCCGAGTTTTCTTCCGACGCTTATCTCGCCGATCTTGGCCTCCTCATCCGCGCCCCTATCGAGGGCACCACTCTCGGCGCGGCAATCACCAACCTCGGTTTTGTCCGCTCGGGTTATACCGAGGGCT
The DNA here is from genome assembly GCA_022825835.1 of Candidatus Latescibacterota bacterium. Lineage (GTDB taxonomy): Bacteria > Latescibacterota > UBA2968 > UBA8231 > UBA8231. The sequence continues at coordinate 23,326 of JAJDVZ010000124.1, read as the reverse complement.
TCAAGGACTCGCTGCCGGTCCACATCCGCCTAGGGATGGCCCATCACCTCGCGCACATGCCAGTGCCCGTGCTTTTGGTCGCCGATTTCAACTTGCCCAACGACAACGACTCCTACCTAGCCTTCGGCCTTGAGGTCGAACTCGTCGGCGGCCTCTACATCCGACCCGGTTACACCACCCAACAGACCGGCAGCCAAGACGAAGAGCCGCTGGGCCTGAGCGCCGGGGCCGGCCTAATCATGGACCGCTACGCGATCGATTACGCGTACTCGTCCTCTCCCGACTTAGGCCAAGTCCATCGGGCATCGATCATCGGCACCTTCTAAAACGCGCCATGCCCGGCCTCAGTTCGGAGCAACTCGCATTCTTCCACGCCGAGGGCTACGTTCACGTGCCCGACGCCTTGGCCCCCGAAGACTTGGAGCCAGTCCAAGCGGAGCTGGAGGAAATCGTCGATCAAGCGGCCCAACGCCTGCTGGCCGCTGGCAAAATAGAACGCGACTATGCAGAGCTGCCTTTTGCCAAACGCCTGATTCCCCTCGCCAAAGCCGACGCCAGTGCCACCGCCGGTATCAACTTCCCCGCCAATCTGGGGCCTAACATCTTCGCCTTTTTGCACAATCCACGACTGCTCGACCTGATCGAATCCCTGATCGGCCCGGAAATCTACGCCAACTCCTGCCAGCACATCCGCGCCAAAGTACCGGCCAGCGACGAGTACGCCGGCAACTTCTCGCAAAACGAATGGGCGCGCTCCACCGCTTGGCACCAAGACCTCGGCGTGTTGTTGCCCGAAGCCGACGACACGCTCATCGTCACCACTTGGATCCCCCTCGTCGATGCCGACGAAGAAAACGGCACCCTGATGATCTATCCTCGCTGTCACAAGGAGCCGCTGCGCCGGCACGTACGCCCACCCGCCGATCAAGGCGGCAGTTTCACCGTCGCGCCCGAAGCGTTGCCGCCTTGGGACCCGGTCGTCATCCCCGTCCAACGCGGCGGCCTGATCGCCATCCACTGCCGCACCCCGCACGGCAGCCAACCCAACCGCTCGGACGCGATTCGCTGGAGCATGGACCTGCGCTGGAACGACGCCCGCAAACCCAATGGCCGACCCCACCTACCCGGCCTCCTCGTCCGCAGCCAAGAGCATCCCGAACTAGTCGTCCACGACCGCCAAGAATGGCTGACGGCTTGGAAATTCGCCCGCGTCTCCAGTCGCGGCGCTCGCACCTATCGCTGGGTCTGAGAATCAAAATCTCGCAGCGGTGGAAGCGTTACCTTCCGACTGCGCCGCTGTGTCCCAAAGGGGCCATTGTCGCCGGACATAAAATTACTGACATAGCCGTAACTACCTGTTTCTAAATAAATAACGGCCTAGCCAACAGATTGGCCCGCTCTTTGCTTAAGCAAGGGCATGGCCCATCTCCTATCCTTCGTCCTCCTGCTTGGGTTCGCGTCCCTCGCCGAAGCCACGGTCGTCATCAGCGAAGTGCTCGCCGATCCGCCTTCCGTCTTGGCAGGCGATGCCAACCAAGACGGCCAGCGCGACACGTACGAAGACGAATTCATCGAACTCTACAACGCCGGATCAGCACCCGTCGATATAAGTGGCTGGCGGTTAGGCGACAACTCATCGCTGAGCAGCTTCTTCCAATTTCCCGCCGACGCGGTCATTGAACCCGGCTCGTACGTAGTCCTCTTTGGCGGCGGCAACCCAACCGGCTTCACCGTCCTCGTCTATACCGACGACGGACGCATCGGCAACGGCCTGACTGGCAAGGGCGAGGACATCCACCTAATTGACGACATCGGAGATACGATCGCCGTCGTCGAGCATACCCCTTGGCCCAGCAAACAATCCCTCGTCCGCCATCCATCCGATGGCGACGAATGGGTCCCGCACAAAACCGTCTCGACGATCAAGGCCCTGTTCTCCCCCGGCAGCAACCACATCATCCCCAAACCGGACTATCCCCTCTTCATCAGCGAAGTGCTCGCCGATCCGCCCTCGGGCCTTGACGGCGATGCCAACCAAGACGGTCGGCGCGATACGTACGAAGACGAATTCATCGAACTCTACAACTTCGGCTCAGAGCCCATCTCCTTGGCTGGCTGGCGGCTGGGTGACAGCAGGCCGCTAAAGGACCACTTCCAATTCCCAGCCGACGCCGTCATTGAACCCAATTCCTATGTCGTCCTCTTCGGCGGCGGCAATCCGTCGGGATTCACCACCCCCGTCTATACCGACGACGGAAAAATCGGCAACGGACTAACCGGCACAGGCGAGGAGATTCGCTTGACCGACAACATCGGCCACGAAATCGACGTCGTCTCGCACGACGATTGGCCTACCAAACAGTCCCTCGTCCGCCATCCACCCGATGGCGACGAATGGGTCCCGCACAAAACCGTCTCGACGGTCAAGGCCCTCTTCTCCCCCGGCAGCAACCACATCATCCCCAAACCCGACTACCCCCTCTTCATCAGCGAAGTGCTCGCCGACCCCCCTTCCGGCCTTGCTGGCGACGCCAATCGCGACGGACGGCGCGACACGTACGAAGACGAATTCATCGAACTCTACAACGCCGGATCAGAACCTATCTCTTTGGCCGGCTGGCGGCTGGGCGACAGCACATCGCTCAAGAATCACTTCCAATTCCCAGCCGACGCGGTCATTGAACCCGGCTCGTACGTCGTCCTCTTTGGCGGCGGCAATCCGTCGGGATTTTCCGTCCCCGTCTATACCGACGACGGAAAAATCGGCAACGGTCTGACTGGCAAGGGCGAGGACATTCGCCTGATCGACAACATCGGCCACGAGATCGACGTCATCTCGCATACCCCTTGGCCTGGCAAGCAGTCCCTCGTCCGCAATCCATCCGATGGCGGCCCCTTTGTCCCGCACAAAACCGTCTCGACGATCAAGGCCCTGTTCTCCCCCGGCCAAACCCACATCATCCCCAAACCGGACTATCCCCTCTTCATCAGCGAAGTGCTCGCCGACCCGCCTACGGGCGCAGCCGGCGACGCCAATCGAGACGGGCGGCGCGACGGGTATGAGGATGATTTCATCGAACTCTACAACGCCGGCTCGGAGTCCATCTCCTTGGCCGGCTGGCGGCTGGGCGACAGCACGGCACTGAAGAATTTCTTCCAATTCCCGGCCGACGCGGTCATCGCCCCGCACTCGTACATCGTCCTCTTCGGCGGCGGCAATCCGTCGGGATTCACCACCCCGGTCTATATCGACGACGGAAAAATCGGCAACGGTCTGACCAGCAGCGGTGAGGACATTCGCCTGATCGACGACATCGGCCACGAGATCGACGTCGTTTCGCACGACGATTGGCCCAAAGACCAGTCTATTGTCCGCAATCCACCCGACGGCGGCCCCTTCGTCCCGCACAAGACCGCCTCGCCAGTCGAATTGCCCTTTTCCCCCGGCCACACCTCAACCACGCGGCCCCTCTTGACCTATCCCATCTTCATCAGTGAAGTGCTCGCCGACCCGCCAGAGGGAGCGGCGGGCGACGCCAACTTAGATGGTCAGTACGACCCACATGAAGACGAGTTCATCGAACTCTACAACGCTGGCTCACGTCCCATTTCCCTAGCCGGTTGGCGATTAGGCGACGCAGGCTCCCTAAGCGATTACTTCCGCTTCCCACGCGACGCGGTCATTGAACCTAACTCGTACATCGTCCTCTTCGGCGGCGGGCGCCCGTCGGAATTCACTACCCCCGTCTATACCGACGATGGAACCATCGGCGATGGCCTAACCGACACCGGCGAGTCCATCCACCTGATCAACGACTATGGCAATGAGGCCGCCTTCCTCTACCAATCCACTTGGCCCGATGACCAATCCCTCGTCCGCACCCCTTCCGACGGCGGCCCCTTTGTCCCACACAAAACCGCCTCGCCGACCGAGGCCCTCTTCTCTCCCGGACACACCCCGGAAACGCGGCCCTTTTTAAATTACCCTCTCTTCATCAGCGAAGTGCTCGCCGACCCGCCAGAGGGACCAGAGGGCGATGCCAACTTAGATGGTCGGTACGACCCACATAAAGACGAGTTCATCGAACTCTACAACGCTGGCTCACGTCCCATTTCCTTAGCCGGTTGGCGGTTAGGGGACGCAGGCCCTCTCAGCGATTACTTCCGCTTCCCACGCGACGCCGTCATTGAACCTAACTCATACGTCGTCCTCTTCGGCGGCGGCCGTCCGTCGGGGTTTACCGTTCCCGTCTATACCGACGATGGAACCATCGGCGACGGCCTAACCGACACCGGCGAGTCCATTCACCTGATCAACGACTATGGCAATGAGGCCGCCTTCCTCTACCAATCCATTTGGCCCGACGACCAATCCCTCGTCCGCACCCCTTCCGACGGCGGCCCCTTTGTCCCACACAAAACCGCCTCGCCGACCGCGGCATCCTTCTCACCCGGCCCCGCCCCAGATGACAAACCGGAAACGCCCGACGAACCGTAAACGCCCGCACCCGAAACGCCCTCCGAACCTACACCCACCTACGCCCTCTTCATCAGCGAAGTGCTCGCCGATCCCCCTTCGGGTGCAGTCGGCGACGCCAACCAAGACGGCCAACGCGACGGGTATGAAGACGAATTCATCGAACTCTACAATGCCGATACCAAGCCCATCTCCCTAGCTGGCTGGCGCTTGGGCGACAACACATCGCCGGACACTCACTTCCAATTCCCTGCCGACGCCGTCATTGAACCCGGCTCATACGTCGTCCTCTTTGGCGGCGGCAACCCGTCGGGATTCACCTTCCCCGTCTATACTGATGACGGACGCATCGGCAACGGACTGACCAACAAAGGCGAGGACATCCAACTGACCGATGACGCAGGTAATACGGTCGCGGTCGTCTCGCACGGCACCTGGCCCAAAGACCAATCCCTCGTCCGCACCCCACCCGACGGCGGAGCCTTTGTCGCGCACAAAACCGCCGCGCCGACCGAGGCCCCCTTCTCTCCCGGACGCGCCCCAGATGACGAACTAGAAACGCCGGAAGTACCGGAAACGCCATCCGAACCTATACCGACCTACGCTCTCTTCATCAGCGAAGTGCTCGCCGACCCACCTTCCAATGCAGCCGGCGACGCCAACCAAGACGGCCAACGCGACGGGTATGAAGACGAGTTCATTGAACTCTACAACGCCGATTCAACGTCCGTTGATATAAGCGGCTGGCGCTTGGGCGACAGCACGTCGCCGGACACTCACTTCCAATTCCCGCCCGACGCGGTCATTGCACCCGGTTCGTACATCGTCCTCTTCGGTGGCGGCAACCCGTCGGGATTCACTGTCCCCGTCTATACTGACGACGGGCGCATCGGCAACGGGCTGACCAACAGCGGCGAGGACATCCAACTGATCGATGACGCCGGCAATACAATCGAGATCGTCTCATACGACGATTGGCCCAAAGACCAATCCCTCGTCCGCATCCCACCCGACGGCGGCCCCTTTGTCGCGCACAAAACCGCCGCGCCGACCGAGGCCCCCTTCTCACCTGGACGCGCCCCAGAAACACAGCCTGAAACACCCGAAGTGTCTAAAGTGCTATTTGCAGAAATGCCCCAAATGCCACCCGAACCTATACCCAGCCCTCCCGTGCTCCAATCCCTGCGTCCGGCCCAGTTTGAGTTCAATCTAGTCCGCGGCGAGCACCGCTCGCTCCGCCTCCTCGGCCAGTACTCGGACGGCAGCGAACATCCCATAGACATCCCCGCCACTTGGACCTCATCCGATTCCACAATCGCCGCGGTGCGCCCCAACGGCACCTTGGCTGCCATCGACATCGGCACCTGCCAGATCTCCGTCCAACTCGACAGTTTTGCCGTCCACCCCAACGTGCTCAATGTGGAGGTTCGCCTCCCACTTGCTGATGCCGTGCGCTTCTCTCCGCCGTGGAACGAGGCCGCCCTACCTTTGGCCAAACCCCAAGCCTTTATCATCCGCACCGCGCAACCGCACCGCCATGCGTACTACTGGTCGCTAAACGGCCACCGCTTGCCCGTAATGGCCCCCCAGTACATCCACACCCCCACCGGGCGGCAAACCGACACCGTCCACGTCGCTATCTCCCGCGGTACAGAACGCATCGCACGCACGTGGATCATCCATCCGCTAGCCGCCAAACTCCCGGCTTACTCCTTCCAAGTCTGGCCCAACCCCTTCAACACAACTACCCACCTCCGCTTCTACCTCAGCCAAGCCGCCTCCGTCCACGTGGCCATCTACAACGTCCAAGGCCAACGCGTGCGCACACTCGTGGACGCGCTGCTCCACGCTGGCGCACACCAGATGCAATGGGATGGCCGCGACGAACGCGGCCATTTAGCCGCTTCCGGTCTGTACTTCGCCCGTTTCCTCATTGAACATAGTCCCCCGAGCTACGCCAAGCTCATCCTCCTGCGCTAAAAAAAAACCTTGCGCCATCTCCAAAATCGTTTTTATTTCGCCTCCGTCGAAACCCAAGCAGACCCGTTTGTCGGGTAGCTTGCTGAATACAAGAGCCAGAATACAAAGGACGGAATAGCTACCCGTTCTTGGTAAATAAGCAGGGATTTCCCGCACCAATCTGCGTGGGTTTCGACAACTGCCCGGCCCCCGAGGGGGCCGACAATGTCAACCTCACACAAGGAGATGTGGGAATGAACCGGACGTATCCTTGGGTGTCGTCTGCTTGCGGAACTCTTCGCAGCCGATGCCTGCGCTTTTTACTCCAAAGTTATTCTATTCTTTTCGCATTAATCGGCCTCTCGATCTCGCCGCTGGCGGTGGCCCATGCGTCGCCCTCGCCCGATCCGGTAGCCACCCTACAGTTTGATGAGGTCTCTTCTATGTCTTTTTCGCCCGATGGCACTCTCCTCGCCATCGGGGGAGAGGACGGCTTGCTCCAATTGTGGGACGTGGCGAGCAAACAACAGGTGGCCACCTTACAGGCCGAATTCTGGATCCATTCGTTGTCTTTTTCGCCCGATGGATCCACCCTCGCTTCCATAGGAGGTCAATGGTTGGTCCAGCTATGGGACGTGGCGAGCAGACAAGAGATAGCCACTCATATCTCACATAGTCCCTTTGGTCCCCAAAAGCTGTCTTTTTCGCCCGATGGCACTCTCCTCGCCATCGGGGGATTGGAATGGAACCCGGACACGAAGGAATGGATCGGCGATGTCCAGTTATGGGACACAGCGAGGAGACAACAGGAAGTCAACTTTAGTGTTTTGGGGGGGGTCTCTTCTATGTCTTTTTCGCCCGATGGCACTCTCCTCGCCATCGGGGGAGAGGGTTCGGCGGTCCGGCTGTGGGACGTGGCGAGCAAACAACAGGTGGCCACCCTACAGGTGGGCACTGATGTGGCGGTCCGTTCTATGTCTTTTTCGCCCGATGGCACTCTCCTCGCCATCGGGGGATTGGAATGGAGCCCGGACCCGGAGAGCTTGCTCCAACTGTGGGACGTAGGGAGTAGACAACAGGTAGCCGCCTTAGTGTCTCGGATGTGGAGCCCTACGGTGTCTTTTTCGCCCGATGGATCCACCCTTGCTTCCGCAGGAGGGGACTTTACGGGGGATACGGTCAAACTATGGGACGTGGCGACTAGACAAGAGATCGCGAGTTTCTCCGTCGCTACAGAAGAGCATGAGATTTTTGAGGTGCCTGTGTCTTTTTCGCCCGATGGCACCCTGCTCGCCACCATAGGAAATGATGAAACAGTAAGGCTGTGGGATGTGTCGGAGTGGGTCGGCGAGCAGACGATAACCGACGAGGAGGAGGCTGATGGTGAGGAAGATGGCGAGTTGGATGATTTTGAGTCCTCTGGCGAGGATCAACCAGAGACTGCGGGGCAGCCAACGACCGCGGTTGAGCTTAAAGGCATCGCCGCAAGCCATGATTCGATCCGCGAGGACGGGACGGCCACGACCATCACAGTGACCGTGACGTTGGATAGAGCCGCTGCGACGGACGAGACGATCACCCTCGCCATTGTCTCGCCATTAGTAGGCAAGCCGGCCCAGCGCGGCGAGGACTTCGACGCGACATTTCCAGAAATCTTCACCATTGCCAAAGGCCAAAGAACGGGGACAGCGCAGCTTATCCTGACGCCCAAGGACAACGCGACAGCCGATGGCGATAAGGCCTTCGCAGTACAGGCTACCTCGTCAAGTGGACACGCCGCGCTGATCAATATCAAAATCATCGGCAATGATTCGGCCGACGAGCCCCAAGCACGGCTGATGCCCAATCCGTCTGAGGTCGAATTCTCGGCCGACGATCCGGCGTGGAAAACTTTTACCGTCCACACCAGTCTCGACAGCGTGCTGGTGCGAGCCAACCCGTCCGGCTCCGATCCAGCCATAGAGGTCTCCGGCGGCCAACAGGTACCCACCAGAGATTTCTGTCCAGCCGAAGGCAACGATAGGCCCTCAAGTGGCCGCCGAGATGGCTGGAACCTGCATGTAAAAGCCTGTCAAGCAGGACAAACAAAGATCCTGCTCATCGACTACGACACCGGCGAGGTCGTGCAGCAATATGAGGTCAACGTCGAAGGAGCTGGCTCCTCAGCCCTCACAGCGCTCAATCCAAGCTATCCCAACCCCTTTAACAGCGAGACGGTTCTTTCCTATACGTTGCCCACCGCCTCGGCTATTCGCTTGGAGGTTTTTACCCTGAGCGGCCAACGCGTGGCGGTTCTGCACGAGGGGTTTCAAGCGGCGGGCTATCACACGGTAGCGATGGATGCTTCGGATTTGGCCAGCGGCGTTTATCTGTATCGGTTGAGCACCCCCGAAGGCCGTTTTGTCCAAAAATTTACTCTGCTAAGGTGAGCATAGAGCGGCGGCTACTTATAGCCGCATAACGGTGTGGATGTCGGCGGACGTGTATTGCCGCCACAAAGAAAAGAGCGACCAAGCCTATCGAGGTACTTTACGCCAATGCACAGCCTGCGCTGAGACCTTATCTCCGTGCAGGTTGTGCATCGGCCACATCGGTTGCATATTGGCAGGACGTACTCAAGGGAGGAATAATAACCATGTTCTACCTCCGATACAGCCTCGCCCTACTGACGCTACTCTCGCTCCCATCCCTTGCCGCAGCCACCATCGTCATCAGCGAAGTACTCGCCGACCCGCCCGAGGGACAGGCTGGCGATGCCAACCGCGATGGGCAGTACGACCCACATGAAGACGAATTCATCGAACTCTACAACGCCGGCCGACGGCGCATCTCTTTAGCCGGCTGGCGCTTGGGCGACTCCGGCTCCCTCAGCAATTACTTTCGCTTCCCGGACGACGCCGTCATCGAACCCGGCTCGTACGTCGTCCTCTTCGGCGGAGGCAACCCTTTAGTATTCACCGTCCCCGTTTACACCGACGACGGAACCATCGGCGATGGACTAACCGACACCGGCGAAGCTATCCACCTGCTCAACAAGCGCGGCAGTGAGGTCGCATACCTCTATCAATCCACTTGGCCCGACGACCAATCCATCGTCCGCAATGCAGGCGAGTATGTCCCGCACAAAACCGCCTCGCCTATCGAGGAACCCTTCTCACCCGGACACGGCCCCGAAACGCAGCCCGTCTTAAATTACCCTCTCTTCATCAGTGAAGTGCTCGCCGACCCGCCTGAAGGACTGGCCGGCGATGCCAACCGCGACGGTCAGTACGATCGGCACAAAGACGAGTTCATCGAACTCTACAACGCCGGTCCTATTCCCATCTCTTTAGCTGGCTGGCGGTTGGGTGGCTCAGGATCCCTACGCGATTATTTCCGCTTCCCACGCGATGCCATTATTGAACCCGGCTCCTATGTCGTCCTCTTCGGTGGCGGTCGTCCGTCGGGATTCACCGTCCCCGTCTATACCGACGATGGAACCATCGGCAATGGACTAACCGACACGGGTGAGTCTATTCACCTGATCGAAGATCATGGCAATGAGGCCGCGTTCCTCTTCCAATCTACTTGGCCCGACGACCAATCTCTCGTCCGCACGCCACCCGATAGCAGCGCACTGGTCCCACACAAAACCGCCTCGCCGACCGAGGCTGCTTTCTCTCCTGGAGAGGCCCCAGAACCGCGGCCCGTCTTGACCTATCCTCTTTTCATCAGCGAAGTGCTCGCTGACCCTCCTGCGGGTATAGACGGCGACGCCAACCAAGACGGTCAACGCGACAAATATGAAGACGAATTCATCGAACTCTACAACGCCGGCCCAGATACCATCTCTTTAGCTGGCTGGCGGTTGGGTGACTCTAGACCCCTAATTGATTACTTCCGTTTCCCACGCGATGCTGTCATTGGGCCTAGCTCGTACGTCGTCCTCTTCGGCGGCGGTAGCCCAACGGGATTCACCGTCCCCGTCTATACCGACGACGGAACCATCGGCAATGGACTAACCGATACTAGCGAAGTCATCTACCTAATCGACAGAATCGGCAGTATAGTCGACAGCGTCTCCCAATCTACTTGGCCCGACGACCAGTCTATCGTCCGCACGCCACCCGATAGCAACGCGTTTGTCCCGCATACAACCGCCTCGCCGACTCAGGCGCTCTTCTCACCCGGACGCGCCATAGAAGCGTCTTCCGAATCAGCTTCCAAAGCCCCTGCAACTCCCTCGCTTCAAGTGTGGCCCAACCCCTTCAACACCACCACCCACCTCCACTTCCACCTCAACCAAACCGCCTCCGTTCACGTAGCTATCTACAACATCCAAGGCCAGCTTGTGCGCACACTAGTGAACGCACCGCTCCACGCCGGTGTACATCAGATGCAATGGGATGGCCGCGACGGACGCGGCTATTCGGCGGCCACCGGTCCGTATTTCGTCCGCTTCCGCATCGGACGCGCTCCCCCGCGCTACGCCAAGCTCCTCCTCCTCCGCTGAAACAAAAAAGCCCCGTCTCCACAAAGGGAGACGGGGCTTCCATCAGCGCGGCTTGAGCAGGCGTCAGCTTTGATAGGCGTGCTTAAACTCGTGTAATAAGGTCCGCATCTTCTCCACCTCCTCCACATCCACTGTCTGCTTGCACTTCATGGCCCCCCGGAGCATCTTGTGCAAAAGCACCAGCTTCTCGGTATATGCGGCCCTTCCTTCGTCTCCTTCTTCCACCGCCTTGAGCCGCTGCGTCATAAAATACTGGGTGACGACGTGCTGGATTCTGTTGGCGTGCTCTTCCTTGTTCGCCACCCACCGCGCGAGCTGATTCGCGCTTTGGGCATCGCTTTGACCCGCTAGCTCCGCAATCTGGGTCATGGACTTCTCAATGGTCGTCAGATCTTCCGCAATCGCGGCAAAACGCGCCTCGTCCCCATAAATGCCGCAGGGGATTTCACAGTGCGCCCACAGCGGCGCGGCTGGGGCCAAAAAACAACAGGCGAGCAGGAGTATCAATTTTCCGTTCTTCACAAGGGCCTCCTTAAAATGGTTTGTGGATATGGGCAAGGCAGTATAGGGCGATTTCGCGGTCGGGGCAACGGCTCTAATCGCGCCAGGTGCGCGAGTCCGCGCGGATGAGCCAGCGGTTGATCTGGCCATCCTCGTCCAAATCAACGGCTTCCTCTAGCTGCGCCTCAAACTGGTGGTCAGTCACTTGGATGACCGGCGGCCAGCGAAAGTGCTGCAAAACCCGCGCTTCCATGCCGAGCGAGTCCAAGCTAGACGCATAGTAGCCGCGCTCGCGGCGAAACCTCTGTTGGCGGTAGTAAATCCCGCGCAAAACGCGCTTGGCCTCCTCGGCGGCGGCCGGGCGAAAGGACACCTCTTGCCGCCCTACTACCTCAGTGGCAAACTGCACGAACCCCCACTTTTCCGGGTAGTGCATATTAACCAACCCTTGCGGCGACCAGACCCAGTTGTCTGGGCTATGGTCCTCTACTTTGACGTACTTGCCCACGTCGGTGGCCAAGGCCCATTGCACCCGCGAAAAATTGATCCGCCATTGATCGCCATCCATAGGCGGCACCTTCTTGTGCGTGGCCTCGGCCAGCACGTCCCACGGAAAGGCCATCTCCACCGACCAGCCCTGATCCTCGTCGCTGGGATCATTAATGCTGCCCCACACCCGCACAGCCGTTTGCAGTCCGGCGATGTCCCAAGCGCTTACGTAAGGACCACCGTCGCGGTAGGGCTTGATCATCAACAAATCCCACTCCGTGCCGAGGGCATTGATCTCAAACTCGTAGTATTGGTGCGTATCGCCGTCTGGGTCGATAAAGACCTCGAAGTCGTTTTCTTGGTAGATCGTCGCGTCGCGCAGCTCAATGGTGGCCCACACGTGCGGCTCTTCCAAATCAGCGGCGATGTATAAATACTCGTCGTCCCACAGCATCTTGGCCCGCGTCTGCAGACGCGGTACGGGCCGACGCTCGCCCTCAATATCGACGAAAGGCTCGGTCCAATCCGCCCGCTGCCAAGACGGCTCGTCGAGATTGCCGTCAATGTCGATAGCTCCAGCCGTGCGATGCGCCACATAACTTCGCGGCTCAATGCTCTCTACGTACTCAATGTCAAAGCGCGGTTGCCCCTCGACGACACAGGCCAGCAAGGCCGCACCCAACATAGCCCAGTGCAACATAGCTACTCCTTTGTTCGTTCCCCAAGTCTGACGCCATTGCATCAATATATCACTTTGTGCTACTTTTTGAATGTTACAATATCGATAATTCACCCCAAATAGGCTCACGCCATGACCGACAAAATGGCCCTCTACAAGAGTGGCATGAACAAATTCGTCCAGCAAGACTTTGCTGGTGCCTTGGACGATCTAGCCCAAGCCATCGGGCTCGACCCGCAATTTGCCGACGCCTACCAAGCGATGGCGCACTGCCACGAAAAATTGGGCGACCTCGACCAAGCCCTCAGCGCGGCGCAAAAGGCCGCCGAGCACGACCCCGACGACTTCCTCGTCCACACCAGCCTCTCCATGTTCTACCAGCGCAAAGGCATGATCGCCGAGGCCGAAAGAGAAAAGGCCATCGCCGCCAAGCTGCAAATGGAGAACCCACTGTAAGCTCGTGCAACTCGGCCCCCACCAACTCAGCCCCTTCAAGGAGGATATGCCCATCCTCACCCTAGCGCCAATGGCCGGGGTGAGCAACTGGGTCTTCCGCCTTATATGCGCGCGCCTCGGGGCGCAGTTGGTCGGGGTTGAATTCATTAACTGCCGCGCCATCGGCATCCGCTCGCGCAAGAGCATACAGATGCTCGACTTTTCCGACGCGCCCATCTACGCCGACACCGGCATCTCGCTGCTGGCCGCGCAAATCTACGGCAACGACATCGACTTGATCGCCAATGGAGCGCGGGAATTCGAGCGGCGCGGCGCGCAGGTGGTAGATATCAACTTCGGCTGTTCCGTACCCAAGATCGTCGCCAAAGGCTGCGGCGCGGCCTACTTGCGCGATCTCGATCGGCTCTATCAAGCCGTCGAGCGCACGGTCCAAGCCGTCTCGGTTCCGGTCATCGTCAAGACGCGCCTAGGCTGGGACGAAGAGGAGATCAATCTCCTCGAAGTGGTGCGCCGCTGCGAGGACGCCGGTGCCCAAGCAGTGGCCATCCACGCCCGCACCGTCGTGCAAAAATACAAGGGTCAAGCCAACTGGCACTGGATCGGCCGCGCCGTCGAAGCCTCCTCCCTACCCATCATCGGCAACGGCGACGTACTCACCCTCGACGACGCCCGCCTCATGCAGCGGGAAACAGGCTGCGCCGCGGTCATGATCGGGCGGGCGGCCTTGGCCAATCCCTGGCTCTTTTCCGGCCGCAGCGGCGCGACCCTTTCAGAGCGCATCGACTTAGCACTGGAACAACTGCGCCTGATGGCCGCGTACAAAGGCGAGCGCACTGGCGTCCGCGAGACGCGCAAGCACCTCGCGCTCTACTTCAAAAGCCTGCCCCGCGCCTCCGAGCTGCGCCGCCGCCTGCTGACAACCGCATCCCTCGCCGAGTTGGCCGACCTACTAGCCGCATGGAAAGAACCAGCCGCCGCAGAAGCCGATCTCACCCTGTCGGCAGCCGAAGCCGAGGCGCTGGCGTGGGGCGGGAACGGGTGAGGAAAATTGAACGGAGCTAGGCCGCCAAGCCTTGTTTTAGTCTGAGACTTCATTAATCGAGTTGCTGCGAAAAAACAAGTGGGAAATTGCCCAAGTTGTGGGCAAAGTGAAACGCGATACATATAATTAGGCCAAGCCGATAAACTCCAATGAGATAGCCAACCTGAACTGCCATTGGAGATAGTAAATAACCGAAAGGAACAGGCCATGACGGAACATGCCTCGCCAAAAGTCAAAGACGTTATCGAAGAGACCTTGAGAGAACGATGCGGTGACGTGTTTGAACTGATTGCGGTACGGCCGGATTTCAATGAATACGGCGACGAGATTCTTGTTATCAAAGCTATCTTCAACGAGGACCGCCTCGGTGCTCAGCGAACCTCCGGCCTGATACGACACCTGCGTCCCAAACTAGCAGAGGTGGGTACAGAAGCGTTCCCGGTTATCTCGTTTATCGCCAAATCCGAACTGCGGGACCGCGACCTTGAAGCCCTCCGATCTTATTGAGACGGCGAGAGACTTGACGCGAGCCAAAAGCGGCAAGCCTTCGTCGGGCCACTAGCGCAATCTACTTTATTCTCTATCCTGAAGCTCTATACCATCGCCCGCGTCTGAGAAGTTGGTTATTGCGACTTCGCCTTCTGGAAACTCGGCGACGATCTTCAGCCGTCCGCCCAATGCTTCGATGTAAGAGCGAAGAGTCGAGACGTACATATCTGTCCGCCGTTCCATCTTAGCGATGGCGGGTTGGTTCACCGCCAAGGTCTCGCCCAGCGCCTTCTGGGTCATAACCTGTGCCTGCCGTAGCTCGTGCAGCGGCATAGCAGCTCGCAACTCGGCCTTTTTCGCCTCAATGCGCTGACGGCGCTCCGGCGTGAACTCTTTGGTCAATGCACTAAAGGGATGATGCCCGCTCATCAGATCAATCCTTCCTTTCGCAGGGTTTCTAACAGTCAATATATTCCATTAAGGGAATATCGACAACAGGACGCATCACAGAAACGCGATATGCTCTACCGCCACCCTGTCCACACTGAGGGTATTGACGATTGGGCTATTGCCACTATTATCGTCGAGAATAGTCAATGGGCTGGCTGGCGAAGTGTCCGCGCAGCTTATGGATTCTTAATTATATCGAGAGGAGGGGAGTTGATGGTAAATAAAATAAGTGGTCAGGAGTTGGTGGATGTGGATGTGGCGATGTTGTTGACATTGGGAGCGGTGTTGAACTGTCGCTCGTCGGATGTAGGAGCACAGGTGCCGCTTGTGAAGAAAATGATGGTCCAGTTGTCGGCGGAGATGGAAGGATTTTCTAGGTGTTATTCTCAGTTTTGCGCTAAGGTGCATAGTCGGACTTTGACGGAGGAGGAGGAGCAGGCAATGGCGCGTATGAAGGAGCACCTGATGGCCGCCTCTTTGCATTTTTCAGCGCATGGGGAGTGCATGGAGAAGTTTCGCAAGGAGTTGAAGGACTTAATGTTGAAGGGCTCGATCAAAATGGACATAGGCAATTTAGAAGAGGATACGAAATGATCAAAGTGGTAAGTTGGAACATCAATGAAAACAAAAAAAGCAAGAGGACAAACTCTAAGCCATGGTATGAACTCGATCAGATGGCCTCCAAAGGTGATGTGGATCTTGCATTGCTGCAGGAGGTGCCGGATAAGCTGATAGACCGCGACAGCGGGGTGACCCAAGATTTCGACTTGTACGACCGCTGGCCACTAGTCGTAAAGTTATCAGATCGAGTCGAGGTCAAGCGATTTAAGCAGGTCCCACCGATCAGCGACCTCGGCGAGGACTCGATTGGCGTCAGCGGCATCGGCACGATTGACGTGGCCAAGGTGGTACCGGTCGATGGAGATCGTGAAGGTGAGCCCTTCATTGCGGTCTCAATGTATGGCCGGTGGCTGAAGCCTCATCCGTCAACTAAGAGCGGATGGAGCGTTGGGTACAGCGACGCCTCGGCGCACCGAATCATTTCAGATCTGTCGGCGTTCATCGGGCATGAAAACTCGTCGAGACACCGCATTCTTGCGGCAGGCGACCTGAATATTCTGTACGGCTATGGCGAGAAGGGCGACAGGTCCACGACAGGACGCTACTGGAAAAAGCGCTACTGGAACGTGTTCAAACGGATGCAGACATTGGGATTAGAGTTCCTAGGACCGCAACACCCCAACGGCAGGCAGGCGAATCCGTGGCCAGATGAGCTCCCATGTGAGAGTAAGAACGTACCCACCTACTTCAATTCAAGGCAATCCCCGAAGACAGCGACGCGGCAATTGGACTACGCGTTCGCGTCCCGCGGCTTCCACGAGAGCGTGAAAGTGCGAGCACTCAACAAGGTTGATGACTGGGGATCAAGCGACCACTGCCGCTTACTGATCGAGATTGACTGTGGCTAATTGCCCCAGCGAATAGCGCCGCTGGTTTTTATGGATACATTAGATCATGGATACATTCACGGAAATTTAACTCTAAGGCATCTAAAGCAATGAAAATCAAATCCATCGACCTAGTCCGCATCCAGCGCCCCGACGGCACTTCGCTCCGCGCCCGTTCCCAAGCCGGCTCGACGCTCTCGGCTTCGACGGCCCCGGCCCAACAGAGCCAACCCCGCCGCAAGGCTTGGCCCACCGAAATCGAAGTAGCCAACCCCATGTCGCGCTTTCCGCGCTTCAAGTCTCGTCGCCAACTCTACGCCGCCCAACAATGGCCCGGCTTCGCAGTCAAAGTCACAGCCGAGGACGGCACTTGGGGCCTAGGCACGGCGGCAGGTCGGCCCACTGCCGCTGTAATCGAAGACGCCTTCGCCCACATCCTCATAGGCGAAGACTGCTTGGCCATCGACAAGCTGTGGGATATGATGTTCCGCGTCTCCAAACCCTTCGGCACCGTCGGCATCGCCACTGTTGCCATCAGCGCCGTGGACCTAGCGCTGTGGGATTTAGCTGGCAAACTGCAACAAAAGCCCGTGTACCAACTCATCGGCGGCCCAGCCCGCGAGCGCATCTTCACCTACGCCACCGGCGACGACGTCGATTGGTACCGCGAGCTGGGCTTCCGCGCCTTCAAACTCCCCTGCCAATACGGCCCGGCCGACGGCCTGTGGGGCCTAGACCAAAACGAGCGGCGGGTCGCCGAAGTCCGCGCCTTGATCGGCGACGACTGCGAGCTCATGCTCGACTGCTATATGGCCTTTGACGTCGAATACAGCGTCCGCCTAGCTGAGCGCCTCAGACCCTACAAGTTGCGCTGGCTGGAGGAGTGCTTGATCCCAGAAGACGTCAAAAGCCACATCAAACTCAAAGAATGCCTGCCCTGGCAAACGCTGGCCAGCGGCGAACACTTCTACACGCACTACCCCTATCAACAGATGATCGAGTACCGCGCCCTCGACGTGCTGCAACCCGATATCCACTGGGTCGGCGGGCTGACCGCCTGTGTCAAAATCTGCCACATGGCCGAGGCCGCCGGCCTTGAAGTCTGCCTCCACGGCGGCGGGCGCGACCCTTATGGCCAGCACTTGACTTGGGCAATGCCCAACACGCCCTGGGGCGAATACTACATCGGCTCGGACCCGGGGATCTCGCTGGAGGAAGTAGCCGATCCGGGTGCGCTGGTGCCCAAGGACAGCTATCTGGAATTTGTGCCACGGGGATCGGGCTTCGACTTGGGGATTGAGGAGGATTGGCTGGTGCCATTCGGGTCATAGGCCGCTTGTTCAGACGACTAATTTTGCGTATTTACCTATAGATCATTTGTCTCCCGAGAGTCCTGCCCATGCGCCGCATCTTTGCCATCCTCTTTTCGTTTCTTCTGCCCACTGTTCTGTCGGCGCAAATAAGTGCCTGGCAGCTCGGCGGCAGCGGTGGCCTTGCATGGTCGGCGAGCGATTCGGTGCGCATCTTCATCGACTTCGATTCCGCTCCTGGGGCCATCCAGCCCATTTACCTGACCTCGGCCCAAACCGTCTTTTCGCACCTCGACAACTGGTCCCCGTGGAAATTTCCCCGCGAAATCGGCTACATCGATGGCCAGCGACCCCGCGCTTGGAAGCGGGGCTTGGGCGACTCGCGAACCGTACACAATGCCACGTACCTAGTCGATGGCGACAGCACCACCTACAACCCCCCGTCCTCGGACCTGCGGAATTTCGACTGGTTTACCTTTGACGTGGCGGTACCCGTCCCGGCCACCCGCTTCGGCTTTTTCACGCCCCCGCGTGGGTTCCGCTCGGATGGCACTCCACTGGCCGAAGATGCGGTCCCCGCCTTTGAAGTGAGCGTCGCCACTGAACCCGATCCCGAATGGCACGGGCACAACAGCTATGCGCGCATTGGCCCACTCATCGCCGACGTCGCCGAAAATCTGTCCCCCACCGTGCAAATCAACCTACCTCGCCAATACGTCCGCTTCATCCGCTGGCGGCGCAACGAGTCCGTACTCGATCCGACCTTGGTCATCCAAGAAAATTCGCTGTCGGGTCAAGCGCGACCAGGCACCATCGGCGATTTTGAACTCTACGCCCACGGAGTCCCGCAGCGCGTGCTATATCTATCCAAAATCATCGACCTAGGCGCGGAAGTGAACTTCGGCCGGCTATTCTGGTCGGCAACCTCCATGCGGATGGCAGGCGATGCCTTGGTCCCAGATCCCGCAGCGGCGGTCGGATTGCGCGTCGAAGTGCGCACCGGCAGCGATCAAGACCCCAATATCTACCGCGAATTTGACGACAAGGGCCGAGAAGTCGAAGTCTCGCGCCAGCGTTACGAGTTCGAACTCAAGGAGTCGCAAGGCTACGGCTACGTCGCCAGCGATCGGCCTGGAGTCCGCGCGTCCGTGGCCTACGACGAGGACCACTGGACCTTCTGGTCGCCCGCCTTCACCGCGTCTGGCCAGCCGCTCAACCTCCACAGCGGCTCCCATATCCAAGTCAAAATTACCCTCGACAGCGCGGATTTCGACGCCTTTACGCGCTTAGATTCGCTGTGGATCGAGCAGGCACCGCTCCTTGCGCGCCAGATCGTCGGTGAAGTGGCCCGCCTCGACGACCCGCAACCGAGCGGTTTCACCGAAGTCGCTCTAGGGCAGGCGACGAGCTTTAGCTACGATATTCGCGCCGACTTTGCTGCCTCCGAGTCGGGCTTCGACGCGCTGCGCATCCGCACCGGCAGCCGGGTCCACCTTCAGACGCTGGCAATGGGCGATCCCTTGGTCCCCGTCGAGCCGCGCCGGGTCGAGATCAACGACGACGAGTTCTTCATCGAACTGCCCGACCGGGTCCACGCCGCCAACAACGCGCCCATCCGCATCGAGTTCACGACCGATGTCTTCGTCTTCGCCACGACCTTCGAAGGAGAGGCTATCGACACAACTACCGAACGCCTGCCCCAACCTATTCGGGGCGGCGATGCTACGGCTGCCGTATCAACCAATAGTCTGCGCGTACTGAGTGCAAAGACCGGCCCCGTCAACGCAATCCAGAACCTGCGCTTTTCAACGCCGGTTTTGACCCCCAACGGCGACCGGGTAAACGACCTAGTCCAAGTTTCTTATTCCCTCTTCCGCCTACCTGCCAGCGTACCCGTCGAACTGCGGGCGTATTCTCTGGATGGCCGACAAGTCGCACGCCTGTCGTTTGCGCCGCAGGCTGCCGGACCGCAGCACCTTCGCTGGGACGGACGCGACGCCCAAGGACAACTCCTGCCACCCGGCCTCTACCTGCTCGAAGTAGGGCTACAATCCGACGAGATCAGCGAACGCCTGCTGCGCCCGCTGGGCATCGCCTACTAAAATGCGCTTCCTCGTTGCCTTCACAGCTTGGCTCGCTTTGCTGACCGTTCCCGGCTGGGCCGAAATGCTGAGTTTCGACAGCGCAGAAAAATGGCAAAGCTGGACCATGCCTGCCGGGCTGGTACAGGTGGATGTAGAAGGTGTGCTGCGTCTGACCAAATACCGCAAAGAAGTGGACGCCATCCGCGACGCCCATCTCTTCACCCATTCCACCCAAAAACGCGGCGAAGTGGCCGGCGGAATCTGGCAGGCCGGCAGTGGAAGCGCGACAGCCACAAACGCCATCGACGGCGATCCCGCGACCTTCTGGCAACCCGACCCGGCCGACGAACTCAAAAATTGGTTCCTCGATATCGACTTGGGCCGCGCCGTGCTCGCCCGCCACATTCGCCTGACCTTCCCCGACCAAGAGGGTGCCCGCCCGCTGCGACAGTTCACCGTCTATGGCACCACCGGCGCGCGCATCCAAGCCACGGCCGACGTCTTCAAATACGATCCAGTCTATCGCACCACCCTGCCCAACCGCGCCACTTCCCTGACCATTCCCCTCGAGTACCCGGCCGCCGACACCGTCCTGACGGTCGATCCAGCTATGGCCATCGATCGAACCTTTGAAAATCGCTACCAAGTGATTCAGTACATCAGTATCGTCGTCGAAGAACAAAGCCTAGATGCGGCGCTCGCCGAAGTCGAAGTACTCACTGTGGGCGACAATATCAGCATTGGCACTGCCGAGCGCGGCACCTTCCTCAACGGCACGGTAGCCGCCGCTCCAAACAACCTCTTTGACGCCGACATCAACACCACCAACCTCATCACCTCTGGACGCGGCGACCAAGGTTGGGAGAAGGCCGGCACCTGGTTCTACGTCGATCTAGGGGCCGTGTTCTTCGTCGATGAACTGTTCCTCTACGTGCTCCAACCTTTTGAGGGTACTGCGGGCTATCACCGAGGCTCGGCTGGCCCAGGCCACAACATCCTAGTCTCGGACGGCTCGCTCAGCGTGGGCACTTCCCTGCCCGTACCTGCACCGCTCGACTACGGCGAACTGCTCACGCACGTCAATCCCAAGGCGGATGGCCTCTACCGCATACGCTATAAATTCAGGCCGCGCAGGATGCGCTACATGTTCTGGCACGGCCTGACCGACCGCGATTGGCAAGAATCCAAATGGGGCGAGTTTATGCTGTTCTCGCCGGGCTATCCCGCCCAAGTCTCACTGCGCTCCGGCTTTATTGACCTCGGCCAGATCGCCGGCGACGAGCGGCCCAAAGTCATCAAGGCTCTGCACTGGGACGCCGACCTGCCTCCAGCAGCCAGAATGCAACTGCGCTCGCGTTCGGGCAACGCGCTGGCACCAGTCTTTACGTTCCACAACAAAATCGGCGAGGAAATCACCGAAGAAAAATGGAACAGCTCGCCCAAAGTGCTGCGCGGTGCCATCGACACCGCGCTAGTCGTCGGCGAGGACTGGGACGCTTGGAGCAATGTGTACCAGTTTTCCGGCGAAACCTTTAAATCGCAAAGCCCGCGTCGCTTCGTGCAACTGGAGCTGATTCTCGCCACCGACCACCCCGAGGTCGCACCCACAGTCAATGCGCTATCGATTGAATTCGACGACGCGCTGCTCCAGAGTGCCCGCGGGCGCGTCGAGCCGCGCAGTGCCCCACCCAACGAGGAAACGGCCTTCACCTATACTCTGTTGCCCAGCGCCGGTCCCGATGACATCGGCTTCGACCTAATGCGCTTCGACCTGCCGGGTCCGATCAATCTGCCCAGCGTGAGCGTGGAAAAGGGCGTAGAAATCGTCTCGGCGGAGACCTCCCTGCGCGGCGACTCCCTGCTCATCGCCTTACCCGAACCAGTCATAGACGATTCGGTCCGCGTCCACTTTACCACCCGCTTAGTGCGCAATGCCACGCTCTTTGCGTTGGACTTAGGTTCCAGCGCACATCCAGGCCTCTGGCAGTCGGTCGAACCGGCTGCCCGCCGTGCCAATATCGTCATGCTGCCCGAACTGACCAGTAGCAGCCAGCTCATCGACGACTTCTTCATCTCCTCGCCGACACTGACACCCAACGGCGACGGCATTAACGATCAGTTAGCAGTGCGATTTGTCGTCCTCAAAGTCGAAGACCGCGAACCGCGAGTGAATGTCTTCGACCTCGCCGGGCGCAAAGTAGCCGTTCTCACGCCGGTCGCCGAGGGCTTGCACCACCTCTTCAATTGGGACGGTACTCAGGCCAGTGGCGCAGCCGTAGAGCCTGGCATCTACGTCCTGCGCGTCGATCTCGGTGCCGACACCGGTGACGATACGATGCTGCGCACCATCTCCGTCGCCTATTAGGGATATCCCATCCCAGCGTAACATCACACAGTAAGACCTGCATCCCTTCACACCCCGCGCTTTGCGCCCGCACGTCTTGATGGTGCATTCACAGGGGCGTGTCTGCTGGCACTGGCTCGGCCGTCACCTGCGCGACCACTCCGGCCCCGGCGGGATTGGCCGCCCGCACGGCAAACGCATACGGCACACCGTTTGCCAGTCCTTCGACCCTATGACTCCGCGCCGCCGCACCGCCAGCCACCGGCTCCCACTCAGACCACGCACCCCACACCGAACGACCGCGCCATTCATAGCGCGTCAGCACCGGTCCCGCACTCGCTGCCGCCGACCACGTAAGCACCACCCAGCCATCACCCGCCACCGCCTGCAATCCTTCCGGCGCAAACAGGCGACCCGGCGTGGCCAAATCCCACGCCGCACCGCTGGCTCCCTCCGCGTTGACCGCCCGTACCGCCACGACATACGGCTGCCCATGCTGCAACCCGCCCACGGAAAACGAAGACGCCGACTCCGCTGGCGCGGCTATCCCCGCAGTCGTCCAATCCAACAGCCGATCTTCTCCTTCGTAGAGTTGGTATTCATAGCCGGTCACATCGGGCGCTGGCTTGTCCACCGACACGTGCAGCCGCCCCGACGTCGCCAGCGCCGACCACGCGCCAGCATAGACCGATACCTCCGGCACCTCGGGCACTCTTGCTGGCTCCGACGCTGAGGGACGTGTACTCGCGCTGAACACGTCGCGCAGGTGATGAAAAACGCCGCGCACGGCCCAACTCACAACGCCTTTGTAGAAGTCGATCATCGCCCACACCATCCGACCCACATACTCGGCTTGGGTGGTGGAGCGCATCTGTTCGGGCGCGGCGATCTCGGGCATGGGGTCGGCCTCGGCTACATCGACCACCTGCACCCGCACCGGGTAGGGGGTGGCCAAGGCGGGTGGACCGGGCGCGGTGGCGACTACGGTCACTTGATAGTCGTTGTCGGTGGGCGGGACATCGGCGGGCTGTTCGTAGTCGGGGATAGCCCGAAATAACAGCGTCATCGTCTGGTGTTCGGCGTCGGTGATGAAGGTGAATGTTTCG